>KB889757.1 GCA_000372785.1 gamma proteobacterium SCGC AB-629-P17
GATTACAAAACCCAAGCAAAGCAAAAGCGTTTTTTAAAGTCCAGAGGTTTTGATTTTGATGAAATCAACAAAGCGTTTCCTAGGTAGTATTTAGAACAATAATATTTTTTTCTCGGTATGAAATTTAAAATAACCAATACAGACAAAAAGGCTCGTCGTGGAAAAATGATCTTTGAGCGTGGCGAGGTTAATACACCAGCCTTTATGCCTGTAGGCACTTATGGTGCTGTCAAAGCGATGACTGTAGATGAGGTAAAAAACCTAGGTTCAGAAATTATTCTAGGCAACACATTTCATCTTGCAATAACCCCGACAGCCGCTGTCATTGAAGCGCACGGAGGCTTACACAGCTTTATGAGTTGGTCGGGCCCAATATTGACTGATTCTGGTGGCTTCCAAGTGTTTAGCTTGGGAGATGTTCGAAAAATTACCGAACAGGGCGTTAAGTTCCGTTCTCCAAAGGATGGCTCAATAATATTTATGGGTCCGGAAGAGTCAATGCAAATACAGTACAAGATGGGTTCAGACATTGTGATGATTTTTGATGATTGTACACCCTATCCAAGTGAAAAGAATGTTGTCGATGAGTCAATGCAGTTGTCTCTCAGGTGGGCAAAACGTTCCCTAACAGAGCACCAAACACTCAATAACAGTAATGCTCTTTTTGGCATTATTCAGGGAGGTATGCATGAAGATCTTCGTCTCCAATCAATTAAATCTTTAGTGAAGATGGGTTTTGACGGTTATGCGATTGGAGGTCTATCTGTTGGGGAGCCGAAAGAAAAGATGATGCAAGTACTAAATTATTTACCTGAACATATGCCAGCTGACAAACCACGTTACTTGATGGGTGTCGGTACACCTTCAGACCTGGTTGAAGGGGTTGCACGTGGTATAGACATGTTTGATTGTGTGATGCCGACTCGAAACGCAAGAAATGGTTATTTATTTACTTCTGTCGGGGTGATTAAGATCCGAAATTCACAATATAAGAATGACATAGGACCTCTCGATAGTAATTGTGAATGTTCAACCTGTAGGAACTACTCAAGAGCTTACCTTCACCATCTTCAAAAGACCAACGAAATTTTAGGTTCACGTTTAAATACTTTGCATAATCTTTATTACTATCAACAGTTAATGACATCGATGAGAAAGGCTATTGAAGACAATTTATTTTCTGAATTCAGAAAAAAGTTTTATGCTGAGTCGGTTTAAATGTTTTAATTGTTAGTCAGATGATGAGTTTTCTTTTACAGGGTTTTGACTAAAATACAGATCTAGCAGTGCTCTAGCTAAAGGCGCTGCTGTTGAACTTCCACTTCCGGCATTTTCTAAAATGACCGCTATAGCGACTTGGGGATTTTCGATAGGTGCGAATCCAGTAAATAGAGCATGATCCCTTAATTTTTCTTCGATATTTTCGGCAATATACTCTTCTTCTGGATCGAGACTAAAAACCTGAGCAGTTCCTGTTTTTCCTGCCAGCGTATATGTAAGCTTATGATTCAGTCTTCTTGCAGTACCCAGTTTTCCATATACGACTTGCTTCATACCTTCGATGACTAACTCCCAGTTGTTAATATCTTTTATAGGTATTTGACGCGCTGGCTTTTTGTCATCTTCATAGATATTACCATTTTTTGTTTGAGAATGCATCAATAGTTGTGGCGATAATAGTTGTCCCTTATTCGCTATAGCGGCAGTCGCTACTGCTAGTTGAAGTGGGCTTGCTGTCATAAAACCTTGACCGATTCCGGCGATTAAAGTTTCACCCCTGTACCAGGGCTCATCCTTGTTAATTTTTTTCCATTCTCTTGAAGGCAGAATCCCGCCTAATTCACCTGGCAAATCTATACCAGTTGTATTGCCAAATTGGAAGTGAGTAAGACTATCATGAATATTATCAATACCTAATTTATAAGCTAAATCATAAAAAAATACGTCACATGATTGAGCGATTCCCTCTATTAGTTCAACATGACCGTGCCCAACACGTTTCCAGTCGTTAAATTTTCTAGAATAATCTGGCAGTTTGTAATAGCCAGGGCAGAATATTTGATCTTTAATAGTAATCTTATTGAGTTCTAATCCGGCCAAAGCGATCATCGGTTTGATAGTTGATCCAGGCGGGTAAAGGCCTTTGATGCTGCGATCAAAGAGTGGCAATTCCTTGTCTTTTTTGAGTTGCTGGTAACGTTCAATCGAAATCCCACCGACAAACCAGTTAGGATCAAAAGTTGGTGTGCTAACAAGACTCAATATTGAGCCGTCATTGACATCGATAAGCGCCAATGCACCTCGACTATCACCCAAAAGTGATTCAGCCGCTAACTGTAAATCAAGATCTATATTTAAATAAATATCTTGCCCAGGGCCTGAAGCTTTGATAACTTGTGAGTCCACAACCCTTCCATCCACATTTCTTTCTATCTGCTTTTCACCTGATAGGCCATGCAATAATTTTTCATACTGTTTTTCAATACCTGTTTTGCCAACAAAAGTGGTTCCTGCGTAATTATCTTTATCATAAAAATCTTTATCTTCTTTGCTCATAGATGAGACATAACCGACTATGTGTGAACTAGAAGAACCATTGGGGTAAACTCGATGAAAATAGGGCTCAATTTCGACACCTGACAACTGATTTTCAACAAGGAAACCTGCCGCAACAGATTCGGAAAGATTATATTTGATTGGAATATTGTGAAATTTTTTATAACGACTCAAATTTTTATTGAATCTTTCTATGTCTTCTTCGTCGATGATGTCGATTAATTGCAGTTTAATGAAGGTATCATTAATGTTATCAATTTTTTCAGGAGTGATTGTCAACCTATAAGAGAGTTCATTTGTTGCTATAACTTTGCCATTTCGATCTAGAATATTTCCTCTAATTGGTGGGATCGGAAGTGTTTGTAGCTGATTACCTAGAGACTCTTCGATGTAGTAATTGTGGTTAATGATTTGCAGGTTAAAGAGTCTATAGATGAGCAACAAGGCCATAGCAATCATGAAAACAGATGCAATAGTAATTCTTGACCTGAAGACCTTTCTCTCTCTTTTCGTATTGGCAATTTTGTCCATACTATTTGACTATTTAATGTTTCAGTTTTGCCAAAAATAGACGAACAAGGGGCCAGATAATTGCACCTGTGAAAGGCGACAGTATGATCAACCAGCTGAAATCAGAACCTTGGATTGCTTTGTGAGTGAATATTAGAGCGATTAAGTAGATTAGAGAAGCAATAAAAACATAGACTTGTTGTGTGGTTAAGTTTGAGACATAAAATGATTTTTTGACATTAAAAATGAAAGCAGAGCTTATAAGCAAAGCTAAAGCATTTTGACCTAGAATGCTACCTTGTAATATGTCAGTTAAGAGTCCGAGTATTAGTGCAAAAAGGTATAGCGCTTTTGTATCGGTATATATGATCCAATAAATAAAGAAAATTAACATCCAGAAGGGGGAAGCTATTTCTAATAAAGAAGGCAATGAAATTGCACCAACTACAAGTGCAATAATAGTTATTTTGGTTAGCAATAAAAGTGAATTGTTTTTAGTCATTCTTTTGTGAAACAATCAAAATAAATTCTAATTTATCCATGTTTTGTATTGGTTTGAGTGTTATCGTCAAAAAAGCTTCATTGGGTGGTTT
This sequence comes from gamma proteobacterium SCGC AB-629-P17, assembly GCA_000372785.1. Taxonomy (GTDB): domain Bacteria; phylum Pseudomonadota; class Gammaproteobacteria; order PS1; family Pseudothioglobaceae; genus Pseudothioglobus. The sequence continues at coordinate 3,660 of KB889757.1, forward strand.
ATCAATTTTGGATACCTCTCCAACAAGATATCCTGGGGGGTATGTTGTACCAATACCACTTGTTACAAAAATATCACCTAATTTGACATCAGAATCTAAGGGCATAAACTCAACAATCATCCCTCTTTCATTGGTCGCTAAGCCTTTGGTAATACCTCTAATACCGTTTCTAACATTTTTAACGGGCATATGTTGAGTAGGGTCAGTTACAAGAAGTACAGTAGAGTATAAAGGTGTCACTTGAGTAATTTGCCCAACGACTCCATCGGAACCAACAACTAACTGTGTATTGCGAACACCATCTTTGCTACCTTTATCAATGATTATTTGTTTTTTTAATCTCGATTGAGAGATTGATTTAACATGTGCTAAGGTTATTTGATGTTCAGGAATTGTATAAGTAGCATCCAGTAATTGAGTTAATTTTTGATTTTCTAGAACAAGATTACTGTAGGTTTGAAGTCTGGCTTTGAGTTCAATTTGTTTTCCTTCTAAGTATTCGTTTTCACTAACCAGTTGGGCTTTTTCACTGCCTTGATCGTTTACCCAATCGACAACATGACTAGGTAGGTCAACTACAAAGTATATAGGTGATAGGAGAGTTGAAGTGAATCGCTTGAAACTATCTAAGTAAGAGAAACGAGCATCCAATACAATAAGTATTATTGAGATCAGGATTGGTACAAGTAGTTTCAAAAGTCGCATTATTGACCGTTCGACTTATCTATAGTTATTCTGCAGCCAAGAACCCCATGTCAAGTTGATTAATCATATCCAATGCTATGCCACCCCCTCTGGCGACACATGTTAATGGGTCATCGGCGATGCTGACTGGGAGATTGGTTTGATTGTTGATTAGTTTATCAATACCTTCTAAAAGTGCACCACCACCAGTAATAACCAAGCCATTTTGTGCAATATCAGAAGACAATTCAGGTGGAGTTTGTTCTAATGCTGTTCTTAAACAGTTAATGATCATTCCAAGAGGCTCACTTAGGGCTTCCAATATCTCACTATTGGTGACCTCAAAGCTTACCGGTAAACCTCTAGCAACATCACGACCTCGGAACTCAATTTTTTTAACTATTTTTGATTCAAAGGCACTTCCAACTTCTTCTTTGATCTGCTCAGCGGTCGCCTCACCAATGATAATTCCATGAACTCTCCTTACAAATTTGACGATGGTGTCATCAAAAACATCACCACCACATCTTAAAGAATCAGAATAAACAATACCATTTAAGGAAATAATTGCAATTTCAGTAGTGCCTCCTCCAATATCCAATACCATTGTGCCCGAGGCCTCTTCTATTGGCATGCCGGCACCAAGTGCCGCCGCCATCGGTTCTTCAATCAGATAAACATCTCTCGCTCCTGCACCAACGGCACTTTCTTTGATGGCACGTCTCTCGACTTGGGTAGCGCCACAGGGTACACAAATAAGAACTTTTGGACTTGGTGAAAAAAACCCCGATTTAAGTACTTTTTTCATAAAGAATTGAAGCATTTTTTCTGTGACTTTGAAGTCTGCGATGACGCCATCCTTCATCGGTCTGATAGCTTCAATGGCTCCAGGAGTTCTACCAAGCATGTTTTTTGCTTCCTGACCTACAGCGATAACCGTCGATTCTGAGGCTCCTTTTTCGTTTCGAAGGGCAACAACTGAGGGTTCATTTAAAACCACCTTGCCATCCATATAAATAAGCGTGTTGGCCGTACCTAAGTCGATAGAAAGATTTTGGCCTTTGAAAAAATTAAACATAAGAAATTCCTAGCTAGATATTGATTAAAATGGTTAGAGGATATAATATAACCTGCTTGGTTTCATTAGACAATACCCATAGCTAAATAAATATGAAAATAAAACAAGAACATTTCATAGAAAGTATTTATTCTTCGTTGCAATATATTTCATATTATCATTCACCCGATTTTATCAAAGCTATGGTTTTGGCATATGAAAAAGAGACTAATAAAAGTGCTAAAAATGCTATAGCACAAATTCTAATCAATTCAAAAATGTGTGCCCTGGGGAAGCGTCCACTTTGTCAAGACACTGGAATCGTTAATGTATTTATTGATGCTGGTATGGAGGTTCAATGGGAAGCTGACCTTTCTTTGGAGGAAATGGTCAACGAAGGCGTTCGAAGAGCCTACAATGATCCTGATAACAAACTAAGAGCATCGATAGTTAGTGACCCATTATTTACTAGAAAAAATACCAAAGACAACACTCCAGCAGTTATTCATACAAAACTTGTACCAGGTGCTAAGTTAGATATTGTTGTTGCCGCAAAAGGTTGTGGTTCTGAAAATAAAGCCAAGTTCACTGTCCTTAACCCTGATGATAATTTAACAGACTGGGTAATGAGAACAATACCAACGATGGGCGCTGGCTGGTGTCCCCCTGGTATTATTGGTATCGGCGTAGGTGGTACCGCAGAAAAGGCAATGCTAATGGCAAAATCCTCTTTGATGGAGCCGATCGATATCAATGAATTACAAGAAAAAAGCCAACACACTGATATTGAGGCACTCAGAATTGAATTATTTAAGAGAATTAATGAACTTGGTATCGGCGCGCAAGGGCTGGGTGGTCTGACAACCGTTCTTGATGTAAAGATTCATGATTATCCTACGCATGCAGCCTCTCAGCCAGTTGCGATGATACCAAATTGTGCTGCAACGAGGCATGTCCATTTCACTCTTGACGGTTCAGGCGTAGCTGAATTGCCTGAGGTGGATATTGATCTCTATCCGAATTTAGAGATGGATGTTTCGCAGTACACAAAAGTTGATTTAGATAGCTTGACACGTGAGCAAATGCAGGGCTGGAATATTGGTGATACTTTATTACTAACGGGTACCTTGATTACCGGTCGAGATGCAGCTCATAAACGCCTAAATGCGATGATTGAGAACGGTGAAGGTCTACCAAAAGGTGTTAATTTTAAAAATAAATTTATTTACTATGTAGGACCAGTAGATGCAGTTGGAGATGAGATCATTGGACCAGCTGGACCGACTACTGCGACCCGGCTAGATAAATTTACCGACATGATGTTGGAAAATACAGGGATTCTCGGCATGATTGGTAAAGCTGAAAGAGGAGAGTCCGCAATACAGAGCATCAAAAAACATAAGGCAAGCTACTTAATCGCAGTTGGCGGTTCGGCGTATTTGATCTCCAAATCCATTAAAAAAGCTAAAATCGTTGCCTTTGAAGATATCGGCATGGAAGCGATTTACGAGCTTGAGGTTAAGGATATGCCGGTCACTGTAGCAGTTGACACTGAAGGTCATAATATTCACAAGGTTTTGGGCAACATACCTCTTACTTAGCCAAATTGCTCGAAGTCTATTGAGAATACAAGCACTTCGTTTAATTTCTTTAATCCTAGCGTATAATTTTCCTTTGAAGTTGGTCGGATAGTCGCTGAATGCAGATGCATTAAGAGGAAAGTCCGGGCTCCATAGAGTGAAGTGCTAGCTAACGGCTAGGCGCAGTGATGTGACGGAAAGTGCAACAGAAAGAATACCGCCTATCTAATAGGTAAGGGTGAAATGGTGCGGTAAGAGCGCACCGCACACTTAGTAATAAGTGTGGCAAGGTAAACCCCACTTGGAGCAAGCTCAAATAGGAAGGCTTAGGCGTGACTCGCGCTGTCTTCGGGTAGAGTGCTAAAGATACTTGGTGACAATTATCTTAGATGAATGACTATCATGACTTCGGTCAAACAGAACCCGGCTTATAGGCCAACTTCATACTTTTATTAATGTCGTAGTCGTCTGCAGGTTATACTTTGGTTTTTGTTGGAATCTTAATAGGTGAAATGAGTTATTTTTATTTAGCATTAGCAATTGCAGCCGAAGTTGCTGGTACAAGTCTTCTTAAGGTCACAGAAGAGTTTACAAAACTCATTCCGACAACTTTTCTTGTAATTTTCTATCTTATTTCATTCTGGTTAATGACACTGGCTTTAAGGGACTTGCCTCTAGGTGTTGTGTATGCTGTTTGGTCGGGACTCGGAATTGTTTTGGTTGCTATTATTGGTGCATTTGTATACAAAGAGGTGCCAGACCTTGCATCTATGATTGGTATGGCATTAATTATTTCAGGCGTCGTTGTGATGCACTTATTTTCTAAATCTATTCAACACTGAATAGTTATTAATTATGACGATTAATTCAACTAAATATCGAATCCCAAATAATTTATCTTACAACGTTGACAGACCTTGTGTTGGTTTGATTGTACTCAACACTGATTTCACTTTTGAACGTGATTTCGTGCGTCTTTACAATGAACGTCAGCCAGAATTTGACTTTTATTTCAATAGAATTCATTTTGCCAACCCGATGACGCCGGATTCCTTGGCAGCAATTGAAGGCGATTTGACTGAAGTTTCCAATGAAATACTGCCTGGCTATAACCTTGATCTAGTTGTTTTTAATTGCACCTCTTCTTCTTCCATTTTAGGCGATGATGCTGTCAAATTAGCTATCCAAAAGAGCAAGCCAAGTACAAAAGTTCTCACTACATCGCAAGCTGTGGTTGGAGATATTATGCTTAAAGGTATTAATAAGATTAGTGTATTAACACCCTACAACAATGATGTTTCAACATTATTAGCCGATTATTTACGGCGACAAGGTTTGGAAATTATATCTGCAATGCATATGGATATGGATGATGATCGAGATGTTGCTATGGTTATCCCTGGTGACATTATTGCTGCTGCAAAGTTAGCCATTGATGATAAGGCCGATGCTTTATTTATTTCCTGTACAGCACTAAGATCTACAGAAATTATTCCTGAAATCGAAAGGGCTATTGGGAAGCCGGTCTTTACTTCCAATCAGTCCACTTTTGAACAAATCTTACATATACTGACTAACAGAAATAATTAAGGGTTTTTTGGTAATTTATACCAATAATAGTATTGATTTTTCTGAAAAATTCGAATTTTTTATCTTTTTTATGAGATAATCTTCTCATGTATAAACTTGATGAAAGAGATATTCAAATACTTTCTATCCTCCAAGAAGAGGGTAGAATTACGAAAACTGCCCTAGCAGATAGACTTAACTTGTCACTTACACCTTCTTGGGACAGACTTCAGAGGTTAGAAGAAGAAGGCATTATTGAGAGTTATGGCGCAAGATTGTCTTCACCGTTTCTAAAAAATTTTCATCTAGTGATTACTGAAGTTGAACTTGAAAGTCACAAAGAGGGTGAATTTGCTCGTTTTGAAGATGCCATCATGGATTTTGATGAAGTGCTTTCGTGTTGGTCAGTGGGCGGAGGTCTAGATTATATTTTGAAGATTCTCGTCAAAGATGTTTTTGACTATCAAGATTTTCTAAAAAGAGTTTTAAAAGCCAATATTGGACTTAGACGTTACTTTAGTTATGCAGTCCTTGACAGGATTAAAGATAGCGAAATAGTTCCAGATAGCTTAATCCGAAAATCTGGAGTCGTTAAATAAACTTCTTGTAACACCCTTATTCGTTCTTCTGGGTTGTCAGTTAACAACCTCTGCAATCACATTAAGATTATCACCAATATTAATTATTGATGGAGCATGTTTGATAATGACCATTCCGTCTCTTTTAGAATAGTATTTATGTGGTGTTGTCGCTGTTCTGTCTATGTTATGAATTTTGGCAAGCAGATCACCTTCATTGACTTTGTCACCTAGAGCAACAAGAGGTTCTACTATTCCTCGATGTTCGCAACAGACAAATGACCGTTCATCAGGCATATTTAGTGACACAGTTGGCGTTGTAGAAGGGTTAAGTTTTCCTTCCATGATGCCTGCATGAACAAGAAAATTATTGACCCCTCGTTTTGCTATTTCTACCGTTATGGGCGAGCTTGTTCCACCGCCACCTAGCTCTGTTGTAACGAATATTTTGCCCATCGATTCAACTTGAGAGTCGTACATCCCACCAGAGTCCAGTTCTAGCATTTTCACTAGATATGGCGCACCAAATGCATTGGCTGCAGACTCGCAAGCTTTTTCCTGGTCTTTGTCATTCAAAACATGGGATGCTGCAAAGGGGAGGCAATCTAGCGTTTTCCCGCCAGAATGGATATCTAATACGTACTCAGACATTGGCAATAGAGTTCGAGAAAAATAGTCAGCAATAATTTGTGTTACTGTGCCATCTGGTTGGCCAGGGAAGGTGCGATTTAAGTTAATATTATCGATTGGGGAGACTCGGTCACCAGATTGAAATGCTGGGTAATTCATTGCAGGAACAATAATTACACGACCCTGGATGTCATCAATATTTTCTCGAGAACTCAAGTTAAATAAAGCGATCGGACCTTCATATTCATCCCCATGGTTGGCTCCAGTCAATATCGCTGAAGGACCGTCACCATTTTTGAATTGAGTAATTGGAATCATCACTGAGCCCCAGGCGGATTTATTGCTCGAGTAAGGAACCTTCAAAAAGCCGTGCTGAATACCGTCTTTATCAAAGTTTATCGAAGTGCTAATTGGGTTATCTCTCATAATATTACTATTTAACCAATAATTGTCTAGGAACCTTGGACAAGCATTCTCCACCATCCTCTCCAACCCGAATGCTTTCTGTCATTTCAAAGCCCCAGTCATCAAACCAGATAGCTGGCATAAAATGAAATGTCATATTTTCCTGGAGAATTGTTTGATCAGTTCCACGAAGACTCATTGTACGCTCACCCCAGTCAGGCGGGTAGCTGAGTCCAATGGGGTAGCCACAGCGGTTATTTTTTTCATAACCGTATTTTTTTAGAGTTGCCGTAAAGTTATCGGATATTTCGGCACAGGTATTACCGGGTTTAAACATAGAAATAGCATTTTCAATACACTCTGAAATCACCTTTTCAATGTCAAAGTATTTTTGCGGAGGGCTACCCAAAAACAAAGTTCTTGAACAAGGGCAATGATATCTTGCATAAGCGCCAGCCAATTCCAAAAACATGCCTTCATTGTTATTCAATTGTTGATCATTCCAGGTCATGTGACAAGCCGCCGCTTCATCACCAGCACCAATGAGAGGTACGAAAGAAGTGTAGTCTCCATAATGACCTTGATGACCTTGAGCGCCTGCATGCATTATTTCAGCAACCAAATCATTTTTCCTCATCCCAGGTGTAGCGACTTTCATGACTCGTTCGTAGACCCCCTCGATGACTTTTCCTGCACGTCTCATATAGGTAATCTCAGTATCTGACTTGACTGCTCTTTGCCAATTGACCAGACCAGTTCGGTCGCTAAAAATTGCATCCGGAAGGCTGTTATATAAGGATTCAGCAGCTCGGGCTGAAAAATAATAATTATCTTTTTCTAAACCAATTCTTTTTTTGTTTAATCCCTTATCTTTTAATATAGTTGCGAGAAACTCCATTGGGTGACGCTCCGTACTCATCACATAATCGTCTGGATAGGGAACGATGTCATCCAGGTCAAGGTCTGTTGTAAGCTCAGCACCTTTGGCATCAATACCTCTGCCGTACCAAAAAAGTAGACCATCAGTACTAATTACGACACATTGATGCACATAGAATGACCAACCATCGTAACCGGTAAGCCAGCACATATTGGCAGGATCATAAACGATCAAAAGGTCGACATCCTCAGATTCCATAGATAGTCTAGTTTTTCTTTGTCTTTCTAGGTATTCAGACTTTTCAAACCTTCTCCTACTCTGTTTCATAGCCATTAATTTGAATTCAAAGATGAGGAATTCATTATGTCTCAACTTCCTAATTTATGCAACCAAGAAATTATTAAAATTATTTTTTTATGTTCCTTCTCACTGTAATATTGCGCTTATTAAATATTAAAGAAAAACTGCGAAAAAAATAATGCTTTGGAAAAAATATCATTCAGAGTCCTCAAAACATAAGGATTCTGAAATCATTAAATCGAACGCTATACTTATTGCTTGCATTAGTATTTTTGCGTTAGGATTTCCTGCAGCAGAATTTTTGTTGGATGACTGGGATATTCTGACAATCATAACGGTTAGAAATTTATTTGCATTTGCCTTATTATTTTTTATTTGGATTGTTTTTGAAGGAGGTAGTACTGTAAAAGACGCTAATTGGATTAAAGGAATCTGGATTGGTGGAATAGGTTTTGGGATGGGCTCTTTTTTGTTACTTTATCTGCAATCAGTAACAACACCTGTAATTGCTGCGCTTTCTACTGCTACGATGCCATTGGCAGCAGTTACTTTAGAGGTCTTCCTTGATGGTCGTAGAATTACTCAATGGTTTTTGATAGGAATTATTTTAGTTTTATTTGGGGGTTTTTTGGCAACAGGGGCAACTCTTGATAATGTTAGTTTCGGACTTCGTTTTGGGGCATTGCTTATTTTTTTACCTGCAGCAATATTTGCTTGGGGGTCGCGTGCAACAGTAAAAAATCTTCCAGAAATGACCTCTCTTGGACAAACCACAATAACAACTTTTGGGATGGTAGTCTTTAGTCTTGTTCTATATATTATTTGTAATTTATTTTTTCAATTCATTGGACCATATCCTGAAATTACAATAAAACATTTTGGGTTATTACTTATCTATGCTTGGCTTGGATTCGCAATATCACAAATTTTTTGGATACGGGGTGTAAGAGGGCTTGGAATTGGTATAGCTTCATTTCATTTGAATGCCTTACCATTTTATGTGATGCTTTTCCTTTTTTTGCTGGGTGAGAGTTGGAACTGGCAGCAAACAATTGGAGCGGTAATAGTAACTACAGGGGTAATTCTCTCGCAAATTAAATTAGTCAATGATTAGCCATAAAACTTCAAAAAGTATCGGTGATGAGTTCAAGTCGCTATGGCAAGCTACCTCAACTCAGTTAGAAATAGATTCGCTTGAAGATAATTTGGACTGTGATATATTGATTATAGGAGCTGGCTTTACCGGTTTGTCTGCAGCTCTGCATTTGAGTGAATTGGAGCAGGATGTGGTCGTAGTTGATGCAGTCGAGCCCGGATACGGCGCTTCGGGACGTAACGGTGGCCAGGTTATTCCAGGACTCAAGCTCTACCCAGAAGAAGTTAGAAAGCAGCTTGGCGACGAAAAAGGGAATGAGGTCATTAATGCAACCAATCGTTCAGCCGACCTTGTATTTGACTTGATAAAAAGGTATCAGATAGATTGTAAAGCAAACCGCAACGGTTTTATTCAGCCTGCATTTTCAAATACCAGCTGCGGTGTAATTCGTAGTCGTGTAGAACTACTATCCAAACTCGGGGCTCCAGTTGAGTTGTTGGATAAAGAAACAACATCAGAATACCTTGGTACTAATAGTTATTTCATTGCTTTACTTGATAAGCGTGGTGGTAGTCTGCAGCCTTTGAGTTATGCCCGTGGCTTGGCAAAAGCGGCGATTAGACAAGGTGTTAAAATCTACTCTAATGCTCTAGTCAACAAGATTAAACCGTTACAAGATCGTTGGCAGGCCTGCACTCAGAAAGCTAGTATTAATGCCAATCGTATTTTAATTTGTACCAATGGCTACTCTGACCTGAACAGTAATTCTGGACTTTGGCCTGGTCTCAATCGAAGCATTATTCCCCTACACAGCTTCCAGATTGCGACTCAACCATTGAGTAACAAGCTACGGCAGAGTATTTTGCCACATGGCCATGTGGCTTCTGACACCAAACGCCTGTTGAACTATTTTCGTCTCGATCACGAGGGAAGACTAATACTTGGTGGAAGTGGCAACATTTACGAGGGAAAATCCATTAGAGATTTTTCACATATTGTCAAACGCATACAAAGTTTGTTTCCTCAGATTGCAGAACCACAGTTTGAATTTTATTGGAGTGGCAAAATCGCGCTGACAATGAGTGGATTACCACACATTCACGAAATGGCGCCAGGAGTATATAGTGGTCTTGGTTATAATGGTCGAGGCGTTGGTATGGCCACTTTAATGGGTCAATGGCTTGCTGAACTTGTAACAGATGGTGGTCAAATCCCAGGCATGCTTCCGCTTACAACAATAAAACCGATCAAACTTCAAAGTTTCAGGAAGCCAGTCATCACAGCGACTTATTTTTGGAAATCATTGCAGGATAGAGTCGAAGGACGGCAAAAACCTATTTGAGATTATTAAAAGCATTAATCCAAAGATTGTATTAAACAATCCAAAAATTTACCGCATATTTGCAACTGTTCAAGACTGATATATTCATTAGCTTTATGCGCTTGGTCGATACTACCAGGTCCGCAGACCAAGGTAGGGATACCAAGACGTTTTTGAAACAACCCACCCTCGGTGCCAAATGCCACCTTCCTATGAGCATCATTATGAAGCAATTGCTTTACATAAGTAACAAACTCTATATCTGGACTGGTTAACAAACCTGGATAAGTTGCTAGGGTTTCAAAATCAAAACCTGAATCAGCCGCAATCGAACGCATCTCGGTTTGTAGATGGTCTCGTGCATGGGATTCTATTTTATCTAATAAATGCTGCGGATCTTCTTCATACAGATGACGGATTTCAAAATCAAACTGACAGAAATTGGGCACAATATTAAGCGTTGTTCCGCCTTGTACAACTCCAGTATGAAGTGTCGTATAAGGCACCTCATAGTTTTTATCAAAGGGTCCATTTTTTTCTTTTTCCAATGCTAATTGTCGAATGTATACAATTAGTTCTGATGCGTAGTCAATCGCATTAACTCCGAAGGGTGATTGTCCAGAATGGCAAGCATGGCCTCTTACTTGAACACGACGAGCGCACTTGCCTTTGTGTCCAATGACAACTTCCATGCTAGTTGGCTCACCAACGATACAACAACTTGGTTTTATTGGTTGGTGTTCCATTAGATCTAATAAGCGCTGGACGCCGACACATCCAACTTCTTCGTCGTAAGAAAAAGCCAAATGAATGGGTTTACTGAGATTGTCAGATAAGATATCCGGCACGCGGCTTAATACTAAAGCGATAAAACCTTTCATATCAGCACTGCCACGCCCATATAGCTTATCGTTAGATTCAGTCAAACAAAAAGGGTCAGTATTCCAGTCTTGACCAGACACCGGTACAACATCGGTATGCCCTGATAGCATAATTCCACCAATATCTGTACGTCCAATGGTTGCATATAAGTTGGATTTTTTGCCAGTCTTGTCATACACCAAAGTCGATTGAATACCGTAATTTATCAAATAAGATTGAATGAATTCAATTAATTCAAGGTTGGACTTATAGCTGGTGGTGTCAAACCCAACTAAGGTCCTTAGCAGCTCAATCGCTGTAGCTTCAATTGCTGTGATTGTTTCTTTTTCTGATGCAGTGCTAGACGGCATACTAGAGATCTCCGGAAACACCATAGCTTGGGGCGCTTCTGGGATCTATGGCACGAGTATTGTAATCCATCATTTGTCCTTCAAAGTCCCGCCATAGCTCTATCAGCTGATCAATGGGTTTCTCATCAGCCCAATCCACTCGTAAATCCACTAATGGCCAAGGATGTTCATGTGCAACCTTAATTCCAGCCGAGTGTATAGGACCTTCTTCACCGCCAGCATCAAGGCCAGCCTGCAGGGCAAGCAATAAGCGCTCTGTCAGATGCAAGTGTGAGTGTTTAGAAAAACTATCAGCCATAGCTTGAGGTACTTCAGTACTGATCAACAGATTTCCCGCTGCAATGCAACCATCACTTCTAACCACTGCATTAGTACCGAGAGTTTCTGAGCCAGTAAAGCTAGCACTTCGACCTTTAATATCAATTACAGCCAATTGCCGATAATCGATAAATTTTCGTCCCTTAGTAATCATTTGCACTGCTTGCTCGGGACTTGAACCCTTTGCAATTAAATCTAGCATTTCATTACCCAAACTTGGGTCAGTAATATTTTGAGTGCTTGCCGCTCCAACACCTGCACGAACCCAAGGGCAGCGGCTTGCCACGCAAATACTAGACGAAGTGATAGAAACACCAACCATACCTGTTCGTTCACAAAACCCCGCAACAGAAAAAGTCATAAATCACTCTCCTCTTTATCCTCTGGAATCATTGCCTCAACATCAATTTCCATCATCATTTCTGGCAATGCTAATCCTTTAACAATTAAACCAGTAGAGCATACGTGAATACCTTTAAGCCAACGACCGACTACCTCATATACTTCTTCACGATGAGATCGGTCGGTGATATAGATTGTTACTTTGCAGACATGTTCCAACTTGGAACCCGACTCTTCAAGCAATGTCTTGACGCAACTCATTGCATTTTCTGCTTGTGCAGCAGCATCCCCAACACCCGTCATATTGCCATCCAAGTCAAAACCTGTTTGCCCTCTTAAAAATACTCGGTTGCCAGCTCTTACGGCCATACAGAGATCATTATCCATCCCTTTGCCAGGATACATATCTGAGGTGTTAAATTTTCTAATTCGTTGGTGTGTCATAGATTTTTCCATTATAAGTCTATTTAACATTAAGTATTATCAAGGTTTGATGTGCTTTCAGGCTTTCATCGCTTTGAATCATCATATGCCAGATAATTACGTCGAATGGATATCTGGTCAGCCAGAAACTTAGCATCGTGCCAGACACCCCAGATGAACGAGGATCCTCTTCGTGACTGCCACGGCAATCCAAGAAAATAAACCCCGGCTTCAGCTGAAATACCACGCTCATGTTTTGGCTTGCCTTCTTCGTCGAAGGCATCGACCTTTAACCAGCTGTAATCAACATCAAAACCGGTTGCCCATAGTATTGAAGTTATTCCAACTTCTGTCAGATTCAACTCAAGAACAGGATTGGTCACACAATCCGGGTTTGGTCCGACTTTTCGGACTTCAGGTTCTTCTGGAAAGTCAAGACCATTTCTCACCACATAAGCGTCGGCTTCGTCTAGCAGCGACAGGGTATATGCATTCCCTCGCGCAATATTATCTGCAAGATCCATCGCGAAATACATCAGATTATTTTTAAAGGATTCTGTCCTACCAACAAGCGTTATCCCTTGCCTAGCAAGACGTCGAAAATCAACCGTATGACCACCACGAACTCCGCTTACCGCAATGGTAACATGTTCCATACCGGGCTCCATAGTCACAGCGTCCCATTTACCTAGAACCCCTAGCCACCAGACAAAATCACGTCCACGATAACTTCGAGGAGGAAGGTCATGCGGGCCGACAGAGAGGTAAACAGATTTACCTGAAAGCAATAGTTCATCTGCGATTTGTGCCCCCGATGACCCTGCTCCGACTACTAGCACCGCTCCCTCAGGTAATTGGTCTGGATTACGGTAGGTACTGGAATGGATCTGCGTGATTTCTGCATCTGCAGGAACTAGGTCTGGAATCACAGGGATTTGAAAAGATCCGGTGGCGGCAACGACACTGTTGGCTTCGATTACACCATCCGAGGTTTCGACACGAAAGCCCGGGCGATTAATATTTCTTCGCACTTCTCTGACCTCCACGCCACAACGGATGGGAGCATTGATCATATTTGCATAAGCGACTAAATAGTCCGCAATCCGTTCCTTAGAAGGAAATGCATCGGGATCGAAATCCGCGAACTCCATTCCTGGTAATCGATCATGCCAGGCCGGACCATTAGCAACCAAAGAATCCCATCTTTCTGAACGCCAGCGTTCAGCAATTCGTAGTCGCTCAAGAACGAGGTGAGGTACGTTACAGTTGCTCAGGTGCTCACTCATGGCAATACCTGCCTGACCACCACCAACTACTAGTGTATCTATTTTTTCAGCCAAAATTAATTGAGTATTTTTTTCATACTAAGATTATATTTCAATTTGAACTTACTAAAAGTTCAAAGTTCGTTTGATGTGTGAAGGAGAGTGGCTAATTAATCAAGATTTGCTTTATAGATACTGTGCAAGTATTGCACGGTCGACACTGTTGTAGTCTTTATAGGTTTTTATATTAGTGAATGAGTTTTCCAGTAATTTAGTAATTTCTATTTTTTGATTGTAACCATGCTCAAGGAGTATATATCCCCCAGGATTTAGATTTTGAGGTGCATGTTTAATGATTTCACTTATGTCGTCTAAACCGTCTTTTCCTGATATGAGAGCCTCTATTGGCTCATGCTTAAGGTTCTCTAGGTGGGGGTCATTTTCAGCTATGTATGGTGGATTACTAATAATTAGATCAAATTTTTTGTTGGGTAATGCCTCAAACCAGTTGCCACAATAAAAGTCAATTTTTCTGGTAGTATTTAGTTTTGCAATTTTTAAGGCATCATTAGATTTATCGGTTGCGCTTAGTTGCCATGAAGGACATTTATCGGCAAGAGTAATTGCTATGACTCCACTTCCCGTTCCTAAATCCAAAACATGGATTTTTTGGTTAGAATTAAACAATTCAACTGCAATATCGATTAAAAGTTCAGTTTCAGGTCTTGGAATCAAGGTAGCGGGAGACACTTTGAAGTCTAAATGATAAAAACCCTGTGACCCGCTTAAATAAGCAAAAGGCTTTCCTTGCTGTCTTTGCTGGATAAGCTCATCAAGCCTTTTCAGTTCTTTGTTGGTGAGCTCGTAGTTTGAGTAAGTATAAAGTTGCTCTTTGTTTTGACCAAGCACCAAGATTAATAGCTGAGTGATATCAATCAGATCTTCACTAAGAAAATCATTAATCGTTTTTCTCCCAGACATGGAGTAACTTTAGTTTGTTTGAGGTTCTAGAGTCGCTTTAGAGTTAGCCGCTGTTTGTGGGACTATTTGTCTTGAATCGATTAAGTTTTTAAGGGCGACAATCAAACCCAAGCCGATAAAAGCACCTGGCGGCAATAAAGCGATTAATGTTCCTTGGTATTGATCAAAAAAAGTTACTTTCAAACTAGAGCCCAGATCACCAAAAATCAGATCCGCCTGATCAAATAGTGTTCCACTTCCTAGGATTTCTCTCATCGCTCCTAGCAATACTAGTACTGCTGAAAAACCAATACCCATCATCAATCCGTCAATAACAGATTTATCCCAGGTGTTCTTTGAAGCGAAAGCTTCAGCACGTGCCAATATTGCACAGTTGGTAACGATAAGAGGAACAAAAATACCGAGTATCAAGTACATGTCGTAAAAGAATGACTGCATAATTAGGTCAACTACTGTCACAAAAGAAGCGATCAATAAAACAAAGATTGGAATTCTCACTTCTTTTCGGATGTGGTTTCGAAATAATGAGACGCTAAGGTTAGAAGCAACCAACACAAATGTTGTTGCTAAGCCTAAGCTAATAGCGTTAGCAACATTATTGGTTACTGCTAGAAGTGGGCACAAGCCCAACAAAGCGACCAATGCTTGATTATTATTCCAAAGACCGTTCTTACTAATTTTTAAGTATTCTTGCATAAGGTGGCTATTATATCAACAAGCTGGTTTTGCTAAGCCCTTAAATTATCAGGTGTTAGAGAATCTTTAATTTTTTTGTTATCTATGGGATGATTGAGTTATTTCAAGCGTAAAAAATAAAATATTATGTTAAATTTAGTACTATTTGAGCCTGAGATACCGAGCAATACAGGAAGCATAATCCGACTATCCGCCAATATGGGTATAAACCTACATTTAATTAAACCTTTTGGATTTGAGATGACTGATAAACGTTTAAGGCGAGCAGGGCTTGACTATAAAGAATTAGCCAGAGTTTTTGAGTATGATAATTTTGATCATTATATAAGTGAAGTAAAACCAATACGATTATTTGCTGTTAGTTCAAAAGCAAGTCAAAACTATACAAAAGTAAAATATCAAGAAAATGATTCATTTTTATTTGGTCCAGAAACCCGTGGACTATCAAAAGAGATGCTAGACCAATATGACGGTATTACTCTTCCAATGCAAAAAGGCTCTCGCAGTTTGAATCTATCTAATTGTGTATCTATAGTTGCGTACGAGGCGTGGCGGCAGCTAAATTTTAAGGCAATGTTTTGACCACCTCTTTTTGGTTTGACAGTTTTTATCTAACAAGCCAGATTTTTCTTTTAGGCCATGGGTTAAAATAAATCACTAAAGCGTTAAGGAAACAGGGATCAACATGAAACAAAATCAAAGGTATAGTGTGCTTTTTGAGCCTGTTAAAATTGGCCCAGTTACAACAAAAAATCGTTTCTATCAAGTGCCTCATTGTACTGGCTTAGGACATTTAAGACCTCAAGCCGAGGCCGCAATGCGTGCAGTAAAAGCTCAGGGCGGCTGGGGGGTGGTCAGCACCCAAGAATCTGAAATTCATCCGAGCTCTGATATATCCCCCTTTATAACACAACGAATCTGGGATAAGAGAGATATTCCTGCTTTACGCTTGATTACTGATGCCGTGCATGCTCATGGAGCACTTGCAGCAATTGAACTTGTACATAATGGTTACGGCTCAACTAACCATTATTCACGTATCCCTCCCCTGGGTCCGACAAATATGTCGGTGGATGCCATTTATCCAAAACAAGCAAGAAAAATAAGCAAAGTCGATATTATTGAATTTCGTCGCTGGCATCGTCAAGCGGCATTAAATGCTAAAGCCGCTGGCTTCGATATTATTTACGTCTACGCTGGTCATAATATGACTATGGCACATCATTTCATGTTGCCCGAACTAAATACCCGCAATGATGAGTACGGCGGTAGCCTAGAAAATCGCGTCCGTTTAACACGAGAATTACTTGAAGAAACTAAAGATGCCGTTGGCGACACCTGCGGTATAGCATTTCGTTTTGCTGTGGACGAGCTTAAAGGTAAAGACGGAATGCAATCACATGAAGAGGGACGCGCAGTGGTTGAACTGCTATCAGAACTGCCCGACATATGGGATGTAAATATATCGGATTGGCCCAACGATTCACTATCCACTCGCTTCGAACCCAACGAAGGCTACCAAATACCCTATATAGAATTTGTAAAAAAGACCACTACAAAACCAGTGGTATCTGTAGGTCGGTTAAGTTCTCCTGATTTAATGATATCTTTAATTAAACGAAACATTGTTGATCTTATCGGTGCAGCAAGACCCTCTATTGCCGATCCTTACTTGCCAAATAAAATCAAAGAAGGACGAACCGATGAAATTCGTGAATGTATTGGCTGTAATATTTGCGTGTCCTGCGATATGTTAGCTATACCTATTCGTTGTACTCAAAACCCTACAATGGGTGAAGAGTGGCGACACGGATGGCACCCTGAAAAAATTAAAGCAAAAAAAACCGAACAAAGCGCATTAGTAGTTGGTTCTGGACCTGCAGGACTTGAATGCAGTATGCAGTTGGCACGTCGTGGTTACCACGTAATTTTAAGTGAAACAAATGATTTTTTAGGTGGGCGTGTTCAATTTGAATCAAGTTTCAAAGGCCTCTCTGCCTGGGCTCGTGTGTCTGATAATCGGGTACATGAAATCCAACAAAAAGCTAACATCGATATTTATAAAAGAAGCACCGTAACGGAGGAGCTTATTGATGAGCTCGATATCAATAATATCTTTATTGCCACAGGTTGCCATTGGCGAAATGATGGTATCGGCCGCAGTAATCGTTATGGTATTACAGGTCTATCAAGCGTTAATGTACTTACGCCAACTGATGTTCTTAATCAACAGGATTCCTTGGGAGAGTCAATTGTTATCTATGATGATGACCAGGGCTATCTTGCAGGAGTGATTGCTGACCACCTAAGTAGTGCTGGGCACAACATTACTTTTGTTACACCTGCCAGTGTAGTATCGCCTTGGACAGAGCACACCCTTGAACTGGAACGAATACAAACAACTCTTCTCAATCAAGATGTAAATATAATATTGAATAAAACGCTTGTTCATGCTCGAGAAGGTTCAGTCGATGCTCGTTGTGTCTATACAGAGCGCGTCAGTCAAATTCCATGTAAAACACTAGTCCTGGTAACCGAACGATTGCCTGAAACCAAACTCTATGAACAACTCATAGCATCAACAAAAGGTGGGAGTCTCGATAAAAAACGTCATATTGAATTGATTGGAGATGCATTAGCTCCTGGATTGATCGCCGATGCGATTTACTCGGGCCATCTAGCTGCCGAAAACTTTGAAACACCTGAAATTGAAATTGAGCGTGCCATGTATATGCGCGAAATGCCAACCCTTAAATAAAGGCTCTATTAGTTAAGCTTCATTAATTGATAAGCATTATTAAAGTCTTTAATGGAAACCTCTTTTTTTCCAGAAAGTTGGACCCTCTTTAGATTTATTACACCACTAGAAGTAGCAACATAGCATACGTCTTTGTCATATTTAATAACCTCCCCTGGTGAGTTAGTGGTTTGTCCATTCACAACCTCTGCTTCAATAATCCTAAGCACTCTTTTTTTAAATTGCTTAGCTACGGCATTGGTATATGCGATAGGACGAGGGTTAAACGCTCGAATCATACGACTAATTTGATTAGCACTTTGATGCCAATCTATTTGCGCCTCATCTTTTGTCACTTTCTCTGCATAAGTGGTGTCATTGTTTTGTTGTGGTCTGGCTTTCAATGTAGGCAACATATTTAAGGTTTCAAGAATGGCATTGGCGCCCATGTTTGATAAAGTGTCATGGAGAGTTTGTGCTGTTTCATGATTAGAGATTGTGCACTTTTTTTCAAGCAAGATGTCTCCTGTATCGAGCCCTTCATTCATTTTCATAATCGAAATTCCGGTTTCCTTGTCACCCTCGAGAATAGCTCTCTCTATAGGAGCAGCGCCCCTCCAACGCGGCAATAGGGAAGCGTGAATATTAAGGCATCCAAGCTTAGGAATTTGTAATACATCTTTGGGCAGGATTTGTCCATAAGCGGCCACCACCATAATGTCGGGATTTAATAAAGCAAGTCGGGTTTGGCTTTGTTTATCCCTTAAATCTTCTGGCTGAACAACCAACAGACTATTTTTTTCAGCAAAAACCTTTACCGGACAAGCGGTCAATGCCTTGCCTCTACCTTTGGGTCGGTCAGGTTGACAATAAACTGCTACAACTTCGTGTTCAGATTGATTCAGAACGGAGAGAGATTTAACGGCAAATTTAGGTGTTCCAGAAAAAACAATGCGCATTATTTAATCGATTTACGACCAGCTTTGATAGCTAGTGAAACTTGCTTTGGTGAAGTTCCACCTAAATGATTTCGTGCATTAAGTGAACCCTCTAGCGAGATAGCATCAAAAACATCACTCTCAATTGAAGAATTAAATACTTTCAATTCCTTTAAGCTCAATTCACCTAAGTCCTTGTTTTCATTGATTCCATAAGAGACCGCTTTTCCAACAATTTCATGGGCATCCCTAAATGTCATTCCTTTTTTAACAAGATAGTCCGCCAAATCTGTGGCTGTAGAATGACCTTTTAGAGCAGACTGGTACATATTTTCCTTTTTTGCTTGAATAGTTGGGATCATATCAGCAAAAACACGAAGACAAGCATGTAACGTTTCAACAGTATCAAATAGTGGCTCTTTATCCTCTTGGTTATCCTTGTTATAGGCTAAAGGCTGGCCCTTCATTAATGTCAGTAATGCAACCAGATTACCATTAACTCTGCCGGCTTTCCCGCGAACCAATTCCGGAACGTCAGGGTTTTTCTTTTGAGGCATGATTGACGAGCCTGTACAAAAACTATCTGGAAGAGAGATAAAGTCAAATTGTGCACTTGACCACTGGATAAGCTCTTCAGAAAATCGCGAGAGGTGCATCATGATGAGACTCGCAGTAGCGGTGAACTCAATGGCAAAGTCACGGTCACTAACTGCATCAATTGAATTAAGGCAAATTCGCTCAAAACCTAAAATTTCAGCGGTTCGTTCACGATTGATTGGGTAACTTGTACCGGCAAGAGCACCGCTCCCTAATGGCATTGTGTTGATACGTTTATATCCATCTAGAAGTCGTTCATGGTCACGTTTAAACATTTCAAAGTAAGCCAACAAGTGGTGACCGAAACTAATAGGTTGGGCAGCTTGAAGGTGCGTAAAACCCGGCATGATGGTTTCCTTTTCTTGATCTGCAAGATCAAGTAGAGCATTCAGTAACCGTTCAATTTCAGTAGTAATGTTGCGAACTTGGTCACGAAGATAGAGTCGAATATCAGTTGCAACCTGGTCGTTTCGTGAACGACCTGTATGCAGTTTTTTGCCTGGGTCACCACAGATTTCGGTCAACCGAGCTTCAATATTCATATGAACATCTTCCAAATCGACAGACCATTCAAACTGGCCATTGGTTATTTCATGCTTAATTTGGTCTAAGCCTTCAGATATTTGCTTTAATTCGCTACTAGTCAATACGCCTACCTCACTAAGCATAGTTGCATGTGCTTGAGAACCCTCAATGTCATAGAGGGCTAAAATTTTGTCAAAAGAAATGGAAGCGCCAAAAATTTTTACAAATTCGTCGGTTGGTTCATTAAAGCGTCCACCCCATAAATGGTTTTTATCAGAGTTCATTATTCTATTTTTAAAATCATTAAAGCAAATTTCGTTTTCAGAGCACATTATTCCCTATATCGATGATAAATTATTGAAAATATAATAAAACCCATTTTTTCCGTTTCGGGAAAAACAACGATTCGACTGTTTTGTGAGATATTAATCCTGCCGATAATCAACATTGCCAATCAACACTCGATAAAATAATAATGGCAAAAGATTTGAATTGGAATCATGGATAGAGCACTTAAAATTGCAACTCGTAAAAGCCCATTAGCCATTTGGCAAGCTGAATTTGTGAGGTCGAAACTACAATTTTATTACCCTGAACTTGATATTGAGTTGGTCAAAATGAGTACTCAGGGCGACCAGATGCTCAATTCACCTTTATCAAAGATTGGTGGAAAGAGTCTATTTATTAAAGAGCTAGAGATTGGTATGTTGGAGGGTAGGGCTGATATTGCTGTGCATTCCATGAAGGATGTTCCTTATGAATTACCCGATGAATTCGAGATTGGTGCGATATTGGCTCGTGAGAACCCTTTTGATGCTTTTGTTTCAAATCACTTTAATGGAATAAATGAACTTCCGCAGAATGCAAGGGTTGGGTCATGCAGCTTGCGTCGAATTGTTCAATTAAAAGCAATTAGGCCGGACCTGGCGATTCTTGATTTGCGTGGTAATGTCAATACCAGATTAATGAAATTAGATAAGGGAGAATATGATGCTATTATTTTGGCCTGTGCAGGTCTCATAAGGCTTGGTTTTGAAGACAGAATTAAACAACCCCTTGATGTACAAACCTCTTTGCCTGCAGTAGGCCAGGGTGCCTTAGGTATAGAGAATAGAAAGGGTGACGAGACTGTCAGAGAGCTTATCAAGCCACTCATCGACAGCAAAACGATGACTGAAGTTTTAGCTGAAAGGGCGATGAATGCTACTCTTGAAGGTAGCTGTTCGGTTGCTATCGCTGGCTATGCTGTCTCTAATAGAGAGGATTTATTACTTAAAGGTTTAGTAGGTAACGTTGAGTCAGGTTCTATATTAAGAGCAGAGAGTACTGGTTCTATTTCTCAACCCAAAGCTTTAGGTGAATTGGTTGCAGACCAGCTCCTTGGTATCGGTGCAGGAAAATTATTGGAAGGAGTTTAGGTCATGATAATGACTGATTCAGAATTAAATAAAGTACTCGAAGAGCTTGATGGTTGGAAGATTGTTGATAGTCAGCTATCAAAAGAATTTAAATTTAGAGGGTTTACACAGGCCTTTGGTTTTATGACTGAGGTAGCGATTACAGCAGAAACCATGGATCACCATCCTGAATGGTCAAATGTTTACAACAGGGTTGTTATTAATTTATCAACTCACAGTGAAGGTGGAATTACCATACTGGACAAAGAGTTGGCCATGAAAATTGATAACATTAATAATTCAATGCAATCCTAAAATTAACTTAACTATTAAGAAAATTGCCTAAATCAAGACATTAATCAAATAAGGCATTAATAAAATCTTTAGCGTGAAAAGGTTTTAGATCATCAATAGCCTCACCAATGCCGATGTAGCGTATAGGCAAGTTTAGTGAATCTGAAATGGCGAATAGCACACCACCCTTGGCGGTGCCATCGAGTTTAGTCACTGCGATTCCAGAAAGTTCGATAAATTTATGGAATTCATTTGCTTGCTGAACAGCGTTCTGACCAGAGCCTCCATCAATCACTAGTAAAGTCTCATGGGGAGCTTTATCATTATGTTTTTTCAGAACGCGTTTAATTTTCTCCAACTCTTGCATTAGGTTGTCTTGGGTATGGAGTCGTCCTGCTGTATCTGCAATCAGTATGTCAATATCTTTTGCGACTGCAGACTGGTAAGCGTCATAGACAACTGAGGCTGCATCAGCGCCAGTTTTTTGAGCAATGACTGGTATTTCGTTCCTCTCCCCCCATACTTGAAGTTGTTCTACTGCTGCCGCTCTAAAAGTGTCACCTGCAGCGAGCATTACGGACTTTCCTTGACTTTGAAATGATTGAGCAAGTTTACCTATCGTAGTGGTTTTACCTGCTCCATTAATTCCAACAACAAGGATTACAAAAGTACTGTCACTAACTGGTTCTAATAGGTTGTCTTTTACGAGAAGTGCTTCTAATTCAATTTTAATTAGTTGGTATAAACTGTCGCCGTCTTTAAGCTCTTTACGAGAAGCCTTCTTTCGAACCGACTCGATAATCTTATCGGTTGTTTGAATTCCAATATCAGCGCTTATCATAAGTATTTCTAACTCTTCAAGCAGTTCATCATCGATTTGCTTTTTGCCAATCAGTAGTGATGAAAGTCCATCTCCAAGGCGACGTTTTGATTTAAATAACCTATCTTTTAGGGACGCTTTTTTTGTATCAGTTTGTATATCTTTGTTTTGATTTTTTTTAAAAAAGTTTAGCATGCTGATCTAATTTTAAATGGTAGGCAAATTTTACTATGTCATTGAACAAGAGAAGTGCAAATCAAAGGTTGATTATTTCATATAACTTCTTTCATGAATCTTGGACATTAATGCTATTGAGACGGTATTATGTATCTATTTTCTGGAGTTTAGATGCTTTGGGTTAAGGCTATACATATTTTAGGATTTATTTCGTGGCTTGCTGGTATGTTTTACTTGCCACGACTGTTTGTTTATCATTCTATGGCGGATGATGAAATTAGCATTGAGCGTTTCAAGTTAATGGAGCGAAGACTCTATAGAGGTATTATGTTGCCAAGCCTTATTATCACAACTGTGTTTGGTTTATGGATGGTGCAAAACTATGCTTGGGAGGTCTATAGCAATCAGTATTGGCTTAAAGCCAAGTTAGTATTAGTAGGGCTATTGATTGTATATCATTTTTATTGTGGCT
Source organism: gamma proteobacterium SCGC AB-629-P17 (assembly GCA_000372785.1). Classification (GTDB taxonomy): domain Bacteria; phylum Pseudomonadota; class Gammaproteobacteria; order PS1; family Pseudothioglobaceae; genus Pseudothioglobus. The sequence goes on from KB889757.1 coordinate 26,974, forward strand.
ATTTGGTAGGTGTTTTTGCAGAGGATAAAAATACTCGCTCCGACACTTTTTATCGTTGGTTCAATGAATTTCCAGTTCCAGTTCTCATTAGTATTATTATCCTTTCTGTTGTTAAACCTTTTTAAGTTGAATTTATGAGTATTACTGAAGACACAAAAGAGTTGAATTCTTATATCGACAGAAAGGTTGATATTCACTCAGTTGTATCCTTCAAAGGGAACGAGCACATTGTTAGACTTAAACTAAAGTTCGATATTAAAAAAATACGTGAAGCGCTCGATGAAGTGAGTGCAAAGTCAGTATTTAAAACTGCTGCATCAGGTTTTCATGCGCTATCTATGACTCGAAGAAAAAACCATACAGTGGAATCAGATCAAGACTTAGTTGGACGCTATTACACTCGAATTGATGAAGGTTATGAGGAAGTAGCAAAAGATGAGTTGATTGATGAATCTGAATTTAGTGAATTAGTGGATGTTTTTAAGGGGACCTATTTTGAAAAAATTTACAAAGAATTATCGGCTCGATATCCGATTGGAAGGGTTCGTATTCTAGAAAAAGATAGCTTTAATTGCAACTCTTGGCATAGAGATCCTGAACCACGAATCCATATCCCAATTTATACAAACCCTGGAGCCCTGCTTATTATTAACCACCATTGCACCCATCTGCCCGCAGATGGTTCTGTTTATTTTACTGATACACGAGGTTATCATACTGCTCTTAATGGCGGTTTAAAGTCAAGAGTTCATTTAGTAGCAACACTGGCTTATCCAGAGTATCAGCCTTAGAAAAGAAGATGAGCAACTACAAGAAAAGTAGCGCTAAATCGCCAGTTTATTCAGAGAATAAACCAATTGACTTCCGTAGTGATACAGTTACATTGCCAACTGCAGGTATGTTTGAGGCTATTCCAAAAGCCAAACTTGGTGACGATGTATATGAAGAAGATGTTGAAGTACTAGAACTACAACAATATGCAGCAGAGTTGCTAGGTAAGGAGGCTAGTTTATTTTTCCCTAGTGGCACCCAGAGCAATTTAACTGCAATACTTGCCCATTGCCAAAGAGGAGATGAGGTGCTTATTGGGCGTGAATACCACACCAATCTATATGAAGCGCGTGGTGCTTCCGTTCTTGGCGGAGTTGGTATTTGTCCTATCGATATTAATGAATCTGGTGGTATCAAAATAGAAGATATGATTAATCAAATCAAGGAAGATGACCCCCATTATGCGGTCACCAAGTTACTTTGTTTGGAAAATCCAACTTCAGGACAGGTTCAGCCACAGTCTCAAATTGATGCCTTAGCAAATGCAGCTCACGAAAGAGGTTTGAGTGTTCATCTAGATGGCGCTCGTTTATTCAATGCTCACATTCATACAGGTTTATCCCCTAAGGAACTAACCAAAAACTGTGACAGCGTTTCTATTTGTTTGTCGAAAGGTCTAGGTGCACCAGTAGGGACGTTATTAGTGAGTAGCTATGAAATAATCGCAAAAGCGAAACGCATAAGAAAAATCCTAGGTGGTAGCATGAGGCAGGTTGGTGTTATTGCTGCTTGTGGGATGTATGCCCTCAAGAATAATATTACAAGACTTCAAGAAGACCACAACAATGCAAAGCTTTTGGCTGAAGGTTTGTCTGAAATATCAGAGCTTAAAGTAGATTACGGTGAAAACCAAACTAATATGCTTTTTGTTAATTGTCCAGAAGAGCATCGTGCACCTCTAGAGCAGTATCTATCTGATAATCATATTCGAATCTCAAGTCTTGACAGAGGTAGACTGGTGTGCCATTTAGGTATTACTGAAAAGGATATTAGGTCTGTTATTGAAGTTTTTCGAGAATACTTTAAGAACCAATAGTCTTTTATTTTAATATTTGATCTAAAAAGACTTTAGTGCGTTCATGTTGTGGGTTATTGAAAAATTCTTCGGGTGAGCTTTGTTCCACAATCTCGCCATCTGCCATAAATACAATTCTGTCCGCAACCTGACGGGCGAAACCCATCTCATGGGTTACACAAATCATTGTCATGCCGCTCTTTGCTAGTTCAATCATTGTCTCCAAGACCTCTGCAACCATTTCAGGGTCAAGCGCTGAAGTGGGCTCGTCAAACAACATAACCTTCGGTTGCATACATAGACTTCTTGCAATGGCGACACGTTGTTGCTGACCGCCCGAAAGTTGTTCTGGATACTTGTCTGCCTGTTCAGGTATCTTAACCTGCTCCAGCATTGCAACGGCTCTTTCTTTAGCCTCACTTTTATCGATACCGCGAACCCAATTTGGACCCGCCATACAGTTTTCTAAGACTGTCATATGGGGAAACAAGTTAAAACTCTGAAAGACCATTCCTATGTCTTGGCGAACAATATCAATATCTTTCATTCTTTCATGGAGTTCTATACCGCTAACATGAATTGTGCCCTCTTGATGAGCTTCAAGACGATTAAGGCAACGAATCAGGGTAGACTTTCCTGACCCGGAAGGACCACAAATTACAATCTTCTCCTTGAGTTTAATCTCTAAATCGACGTTGGATAGAGCCTGAAAATCACCATACCACTTACTGACTCCCTTAAGAGAAATGACTGGAGTTATTTCAGTATTATTTGAGATATTGGTTTTTGTGTCCATCATCAACTTTTTTGTTTGTATTTTTCTTCAATTCGAGCCTGAATCACCTCAAGCACAATTGTTAGAGCCCAGTAAATCATTGCAGCTGTTAGCAGCATTTCCATGTGTCTAAAATCTCTTTGTCCTAAGGTCCTAGCGAGATACATTAATTCCCAAACCCCAAGAACAGAGACAAGAGAGCTGTCTTTTAACATAGCGATGAATTGATTACCTGTTGGAGGAACGATGATGGGTACAGCTTGGGGTAGAATTACTTTGCGCATAATAAGTCCGAACTTAAAACCAAGTGCTCTTGAAGCCTCCCATTGGCCCTTAGGGATGCTCTGGATTCCAGCACGGAAGATCTCTGTCATGTAGGCGCCATAACAAAGCGACAGGGCGGTGATACCAGCAGGAACCGCGTCGACCATAAAACCGAGCTGTGGGAGACCCTTGTAAATTAGGTAAATCTGCAAAAGAAGCGGAAGCCCTCGAAACAAAGAGGTATAAAAACTGGAAATCGCATAAGCAAATCCGTTATTCGAAAGTTTTGCAATGGCACCTATGATGGCAATTACGGTGGCAATGACGATTGAGATTGCCGAAATATAAATTGTCGTAAATAGTCCCCGAGAGATCATGAGTGGAAGCCTACTCTGGATAAACGACATTTTGAGATCAAAAGAATATGCAAATGCCAAGAAAAGGAGAAATAATTCAACCCAGACAATTGCAATTTGAATTTTTAATTTAAAGAAACTAATTACAAATAAATTAAGGACAAATAGAATAGCGAGAACAAAAGAAACGACTAATCGACCAAAAAAACCGCTCTCCTTGGGCTCACCTATAACAGGCCTAAGGAACTCGCCAAAAAGTGTATTGGTGAAATTGAAGGCAAAGAAAATCGCCAATACCGTTAAAAAGAGTCCGATAAGGAATGCTGGTTTGTGCAGCGCCTTATCTTCAATAACGGTATCGACGAACATACCTTTTCTAAACTCTAACTAAAACTAACTAACAATTCCTATTAGTAAGAAGTAGTGTAGTCTGCAGAACTACCGTCCGCATTTTTAAAGTGCTGAATTGACAACAAACTTAAAGTGTAGTCCTTCTGCATCTCAGCTATGATTCTAGCAAGTTCCGCATCTAGTTCAGGGTCATCATTACCCTTGTCAGTTGCTAATGAAAGAGGTTCATAGAAAGCCGGGAGTCCAATAATTTTAACCGGATAACCGGCATCTATTGCTTCAAGTATCATTGGCATTGAGTCAACCATACCATCATTTCGAACGCCTGCACCTAAGCGAAGATCATCCAAACAAGCTGCACCGTCTACCAATGAGGTAATTGTGCCCGGTGTAACGTCATAAGTGAATGCTGGAGCATCAAGCATATCTAGGTCACCCTGAAGGTACATCTCCCAAGTTGATGCTGCAGTAGTACAGATAGTCTTCCCACTGAGTTGAGGTACTGTTAAAGTTGAGTCTGAGTGTACAGCAAAACTTGCCGGTGTGTAGTAGTAAACCGCAGGAAAGTTTAATACTTCAGAACGACTCGCAGTTGGCGTCATAGAACCAACAGAGACGTCCCAACGCATGTTCCAGTTTCCTGAAGTGATAACGTCCCATGCGGGGGTTATGAAGCGAGCTTCAACACCCATACGTTTCGCAATTTCTCTACCCACTTCGACATCAAATCCTTGCATCACGCCATCATCGTCAATGTACGAGAATGGTGCCCAGTTTGCATCCGTTGCAATCATTAGTTCGTTATTCGCTTTAATGTAATCATAAACAGCGCCAGCTTTGGCCGACATGTTTACTGACAATAAGGCAGCTGTAAGAACTATAGTTGCCTTTTTAAGGCCAAACTTAATATCCATTTACTTCTCCTTTTTATGTATGAGAGTATTATTGTACACATCTTTGATGAATAATTAGTTGGATTATTTTTGTCAAAGTTACTAAAACTTTAACCTGAAATTCTCTTAATTAGTCGTTAAAAATACCCGTAGAAAGATATCTGTCCCCTCGATCACAAATCACTGTGACAATTACAGCATCGTTGATTTTTTTTGAAAGCCTAATGGCGCATGCGACCGCTCCTCCAGAGGAAACGCCTGCAAAAATTCCCTCTTGGGTAGCCAAATCTCTAGTTGTCTGTTCTGCGCTATTTTGAGAAACATCCATTATTGTATCGACTCTGGACGCCTCAAAAATGCTGGGAAGATAGCCCTCAGGCCAACGTCTAATGCCTGGTATATGTGAATTACCGTCAGGCTGAATCCCAATAATCTGAATTTTTTGGTTTTTCTTTTTTAGATAATTAGAAACTCCCATAATCGTTCCAGTCGTTCCCATTGAGCTCACAAAGTGAGTGATTTCGCCATTTGTGCCCTGCCAAATTTCTTTTGCGGTAGTTTTTAAATGAGCTCTCGGGTTATCTTGATTAGAAAATTGGTTAAGTTGGGTGCCTTTTTTATCTGCACTCATTTGGTTAGCGAGGTCACGCGCTCCCTCCATTCCTTGCTCTTCAGAAACGAGAATTAACTCAGCACCATAGGCGGTCATCGCATCTCTTCTTTCTTGTGACAGGTTTTCTTGCATCACAAGAACCATTCTATAGCCTTTAATTGCAGCAATCATCGCAAGTGCGATACCTGTGTTGCCACTGGTCGCCTCTATAAGCGTATCTCCAGGACTAATCTCGCCCCTTTGCTCGGCTTCAGTAATCATATTGAGAGCTGCACGGTCTTTGACCGAACCCGCAGGATTATCACCCTCAAGTTTGGCAAGAATAATATTGGATGGATTTGGATTCAGCCTTTGAAGGCGCACTAATGGAGTATCACCTACACATTGATCAATGGTTTTGTAATGCTGGTCACTCATATATTGATAGCTCTAGTTTAATAATTTTTTACTTAGAGCCTCTACTAGAACTACATTTGGTCTAATATGGCCTTTTTAACTTCCTCCAGAGTTGGATTAATATTAATCATTGCACTTTGATCGCACTGAGCAATAGCAGTATCGGGGTCTTTGAGACCGTGACCTGTGAGTGTGCATACAACACTGGAGCCTTCAGGTATTTTACCCAATTTAATATCTCTCATAGCTCCAGCAACAGAAGTCGCCGAAGCGGGTTCACAGAAAACACCTTCCTTCTTAGTCAACATTTTTTGAGTCGCCAAAATTTCCTTATCCGTAAATGCATCGAACCAGCCGTTAGACTCTTTGCTCAGTTTGAGAGCCTGGTCCCAGCTCTGTGGGTTGCCGATTCTAATAGCAGTGGCAATCGTCTCAGGATTGTCAACTCTCGACCCTTTTATAAATGGTGCTGCTCCTTCCGCTTGATAGCCAAGCATTATTGGGGTTGAGTCTGATTTACCAATCTCATGATATTCAGTATAACCCATCCAGTGTGCGGTAATATTTCCTGCATTACCAACCGGGAGGCAGTGATAATCAGGGGCAGAACCTAACTCTTCAATAATTTCAAATGCAGCAGTTTTTTGACCTTGAAGACGAAAAGGATTAATCGAATTTACTATTGAAACTGGAGCATGATTAGAGACCTCTTTGACGATCTTCATACCATCATCAAAGTTGCCTTTGATTTGAATAATAGTAGATCCATGAATCATCGCTTGTGCTAATTTTCCGAGTGCAATCTTACCCTCAGGTATAACAACAAATGCTTTGATGCCTGCACGAGCGGCATAAGCAGCTGCTGCTGCTGAGGTGTTACCTGTCGAAGCACAAATAATTGCTTCAGAGCCACTTTCGACAGCTTTTGTGACTGCCATTGTCATACCACGATCTTTAAATGAACCTGTTGGGTTTAGTCCTTCATATTTCACGTATAGATTAACTTCTTTGCCTAATTCTTTTGGAATGTTTTCTAGCTTAATGAGTGGCGTATTACCTTCGCCTAGGCTAATGATACGAGTGCTATCACCGACCGGGAGTCTGTCTCGGTATTTTTCAATTAGACCTGTGTATCTCATATTATTATTTTTTATTTAGTCAAGTGATTCAACGTGAATAATTTGCATATCTTTTTGATTAAATTCGCTAGCTTCTATGGCTGCTTTAATGCCCATAATGTCTTTAGTGTTAACTTTATTGGTGATGATGACAATATGTGCGTTGTTGTTTTCATCTATTTGTTTTTGAATGAGTTCCTCGATGCTTACATTGTATTGATGAAAAATTCCAGTAATTTTGGCTAATACACCCTTCATATTGCTAACAAGGAGGCGCAAATAAAATTCGCTGTCTATTGTCTCCGTGTCAATAACAGTGAGCTTTTCTTGTGATTTCCAACCCAAGATATGATTGCTGGTTTGATTGTTGATAATGTCTATGAGGTCTGCTATAACAGACGAGGCTGTTGCTTCCTCACCTGCACCTGCGCCATAGTAGAGGCTTGTTCCTAAGGCGTCACCTTTAACGAGAATGGCATTCATAACACCATTAACATTGGCGATAAGTTCTTCGTTAGAAATCAAGGTAGGGTGGACACGTAATTCGATGCCATTGTCAACTCTCTTGGCAATACCTAAGTGTTTAATCGTATAACCCAATTCAGTGGCATATTTAATATCTTCAGTGGTTATTTTACTGATGCCTTGAGTAAAAACTTTATCGAATTGAAGTTCAGTGCCAAAGGCAATTGCTGCAAGTATAGCTAATTTATGCGCAGCATCGATACCTTCCACATCAAAGGTCGGATCTGCCTCAGCATAGCCTAATGATTGAGCCTCCTTAAGAACATCATCAAAATCTCTGTTCTTCTCTTTCATTTCAGTAAGGATAAAGTTTCCTGTTCCGTTAATGATACCAGCAAGAGATTCAATTTTATTGGCGCTAAGTCCTTGTTCCAATGATTTAATGATTGGAATTCCACCTGCGACAGATGCTTCAAATAGAAGCCGAACTTTGTTTTTATTGGCTAATTGGATTAGCTTGTTTCCGTGTTTGGCAATAAGCGCCTTATTAGCGGTAATGACATGCTTACCATTCTTGAGGGCTGTCTCCATCAATTTTTTGGTCACACCGGTGCCACCGATAAGCTCTAAAACTACATCGATTTCAGGGTGATTGACTACCTCAAATGGGTCTTTAGTAAGCTTGATATTCGAGGTATCACAAATACGATCTTGTTTGATATCTCTAACACCGGCTAAAATAACCTCAATTTTGACTCCTGTGCGGCGCTCTATCGAGTCGCCATTTTTTTGCAGTACATTGACAACGCCACCACCAACAGTGCCAAGACCGAGAATTCCAACTTTCATCTTCTTCTTTTAGTAAATACGAAAATCAGCATTATACCAAGCAGTGAAAAGACTCACTATCAATCATGTTTAAAAATATTATCAGAATTATTGAACTATATTAACTGTCCAAAGAAGTTATTTTCTAGCTTAAACCACCCATACAGATGTATTTTAGTTCAAGGAAATCTTCAATTCCGTAGTGAGAGCCTTCACGACCTAGGCCGGATTCTTTAACCCCGCCGAATGGGGCAACTTCATTGGAAATAACACCCTCGTTGACTCCAACCATTCCATATTCTAATGCTTCTGAAACGCGCCAAATTCGATTTACGTCGTTCGTATAAAAGTAAGAAGCTAGGCCAAACTCGGTGTCATTGGCCATCTCAATTGCCTCTTTTTCGGTTGAAAACTTAAAAACAGCCGCTAGGGGTCCGAAGGTTTCTTCAGATGCAACCTTCATTGAAGTTGTTACATTGCCAATCACGGTTGGCTCGAACATCGTGCCGCCGCTCGAGTGTGGTTTACCTCCAGTGACAATGACTGCACCCTTATCGACAGCATCCGAAATATGATCCTGGACTTTTTTGAGCGCACTTTCATTAATTAAAGGGCCTTGATTAATTCCTTCCTTCATGCCGTTTCCAACCTCAAGTGTTTTAACCGCTTCAGCTAACTTAGCGACAAATTTATCGTAAATACCCTCTTGCACTAGGATACGATTACTGCAAACACATGTTTGTCCGGTGTTGCGAAATTTTGATGTCATTGCACCTGCTACAGCCGAATCTAAATTAGCATCATCAAAAACAATAAATGGTGCGTTCCCTCCTAACTCCATAGAGACTTTTTTCATAGTATCTGCACAATTACGAGTCAGAATCTTGCCTACTTCTGTAGAGCCAGTGAAAGAGAGTTTTCGTACAATCAGACTGTCAGTTAGCGCAGTGCCAATTTCACTTGCATTAGTTCCCACAACTACATTAAGAACACCTTTTGGAATGCCTGCCTGATCTGCAAGTTCTGCTAATGCCAAAGCTGAGAGTGGGGTTTCAGCGGCAGGTTTAATTACCACCGGGCAGCCAGCAGCCAGTGCTGGAGCACATTTTCTTGTAATCATGGCAATCGGAAAATTCCATGGCGTAATCGCGGCAACCACACCTATAGGTTGCTTGATGACCAGGATTCTACGGTCGTTTGAAGGTGTAGGGATGACATCTCCATAGGTTCTTTTTCCTTCCTCTGCAAACCACTCGATAAATGAAGCACCGTAGCCGACTTCACCTCTAGCCTCTGCCAATGGTTTGCCTTGCTCCGACGTCATCAAGATAGCCAAGTCTTCTTGGTTTTGCATAACCAGCTCAAACCATTTTTTTAAAATACCAGCTCTTTCTTTAGCAGTCATGCTTCTCCAACTTGGCCAAGCCTGGTTGGCAGCATCAATTGCCATATTTGTTTCTTTTGTACCCATATTTGGAAGCGTACAGATGACTTCTTTGGTATAAGTGTTCTTCACTTCAAATCTGTTGTCGGAGTCAAGACCTAGCCATTGACCATTGATATATCCAGCGGTTTTTAAGAGTTCAGTGTTGTTCAGCATATGTTTGTCCAAAATGTTTAGTTAATGTTTTCGAAGTCGCAAATTATAATACCCTCTTAATTATAATTTTATGATATTTAACTTTGTTAGCTTTGAGCTAGTTGTTGTCTTTGTCTTTTACCTATGAGTGATGCGGTTATCACACCAATTGTGACTAAACCTACCAAGATTGTAGAAACGGCATTAATTTCAGGTGTAACGCCAAGCCTTACCATTGAATAAATCTTCATTGGTAGTGTTGTTGCACCTGGACCGGAAGTGAAGCTCGCTATGACGAGGTCGTCAAGTGACATGGTGAATGATAATAGCCAGCCCGACACAATTGCCGGCAATATGATTGGGAATGTGATTAACAAGAAAGTACGAAAAGGTGTGCAACCTAAATCGAGAGCAGCTTCAGTAATACTATCATCATAACTAGACATTCTTGACTGAATAATGACCGAAACATAACACATCGAAAAAGTTATATGAGCCAGTGTTACTGTTAAAACGCCTCTATCAATAGCTAAAGTTATAAATGTAAGTAGCGTAGATAAGCCTAATATAACCTCTGGCATTACCATAGGTGCATAGATCATTCCAGAAAAAAGCGTTCTACCTCTAAATTTACCAAAACGCGTCATTACCAGGCCGGCAATAGTTCCTAATAATGTTGCCACAGACGAAGAGATAAATGCAACCTTAAAGGTTACCCAAGCTGCATCTTTGATACCTTGGTTTTGCATCAGTTCAACATACCATTTTGTTGAGAATCCTGCCCAAACAGTGACCAATCTAGATTCATTAAAACTAAACAAAATCAAAAGGATAATTGGCAAATAAAGAAACGTAAATCCTAAGATTATGGCAGATACATTAAATTTACTGAACCTTGTCATGATATGGCCTTTTCTTGCGATTTTTGATAGAGAATAATTGGAACTATTAAAAGTAATAGCATAATAATAGCAACAGCAGATGCTACCGGCCAGTCTCTGTTGTAGAAGAATTCACCCCAAAGAACTTTACCAATCATTAGGGTTTTTGTTCCACCTAGAAGGTCTGGGATAACAAACTCACCAATGACGGGAATAAATACAAGAAAACAGCCAGCCAGTATTCCTGGTAAAGATAAAGGTATCGTTACACTCCAGAAAGTTTTAAAAGGTCGACAACCTAGATCAGCTGCAGCCTCTAACAGATTCATATCCATTTTTTCTAGATTTGCATAGAGTGGCAAGATCATAAATGGCAGGTAGGAATAGACGATACCGATATAGACTGCGAGGTCAGTATTCATAATGATGAGAGGTTTTTCGATTACCCCTAATGTCATTAAGGCTAAATTTAATAAACCTTCAGTCTTTAAAATACCTATCCAAGCGTAGACACGTATAAGGAATGACGTCCAGAAAGGGAGAATGACCAACATCAATAGGATGCCACGCCAACGTGTCGGTGCCCTAGCAATACTATAAGCTATCGCATAACCAATGATGAGGGTTAATACTGTTGAGATTGTTGCAATTTTTATACTAGAAAGGTAGGCCTTGATATAGAGTGAGTCACTAAAAAGAAAATGATAGCTATCAAAGCCTGCTTGTATTTTTGGCCATAATGAATCACCCCAGGTAAAAAGAGGTGTATAGGGAGGCATGGCGATAACAGGTTGAGCAAGACTGATCTTGAGAACAATAACAAATGGAAATAAAAACAATAAGAGTAACCAAACATAGGGAATTGAAATGGCTGCATTCCTTCCATTAAAAGTGCGTTTAAATAAACTCTTTTTTTCTTGATTAGCCATAAATTACAAAAAACTAAGAAAGAAGTACAACCGCAGAATCAGGCGACCAATGAAGATAAACCTCATCTCCCCAGGTTAAATGGTGCTCAGCGGTTCGTTCACGGTTAGCACGGATGGCGGTAAGCTGTCTACCGTTTTCGAGCTTAACGTGATAGGTTGAGAAACTACCTCCATAACCGATATCTTCAATTTTTCCTTTCAAAATATTGCAATCAACTTCTGGTAGTTTTCTTGTTATTTCAAGTTTTTCTGGTCTTAATGCAAACCATATTCTATTACCAACTGGCACATCAACTTTTTGAGTTGCATAGATAATCGACTTTGAATCTTCAGAGAGTAATTGAGTTCCTTTTTCATCTTCACCCTTGTAGATACCTTTGAAGATATTAACGTCACCAATAAAGTCCGCAACTTCTCTGTTGATCGGTGCTTCGTAGATCTGCGTAGGTGTTGCAACTTGAATTAATTTCCCTGAATCCATTACACCTATCCTACTAGAAACAGTCATTGCCTCTTCTTGGTCATGAGTAACGATAACAAAAGTCACCTCTAATTTTTCCTGAATGTCCATCAACTCGAACTGTGTTTGTTCCCTCAGGCGCTTATCCAGTGCACCTAATGGTTCATCCAAAAGCAGCAATTTAGGTTGTTTAGCTAGGCTTCTTGCAAGTGCAACACGTTGACTTTGACCACCAGAAAGTTGTCCAGGTTTACGTTTGGCAAAATCAGTCAGTTCAACTAATTGCAACATTGCCTCAACTCTTTGATCGATGATGTTATCTGGTAATTTGTCTTGCTTTAACCCAAACGCTATATTCTTTTCAACAGTCAGATGTGGGAACAGTGCATAAGACTGAAACATCATATTAATCGGTCTTAGATGAGGTGGGATTTCAGAGATATCTTCACCATCAACAAGAACTCTGCCTTCGGTAAATCTTTCAAACCCAGCTAGCATTCGAAGTAGCGTTGTCTTCCCACATCCTGAAGGCCCTAACAATGAGAAGAACTCATTTTTATATATATCTAAGGATAAATTATCTATGGCCGTAAAGTCGCCAAATTTTTTTGTAACGTTTTCTATTTGAATGTAGGGTTTCTGGTTAGAATCCAGCCACGGTTCAGTTGTAGTAGTCTCTGTCATAGTCTATAACATAAAAAAATTACCTCCATGGTAAGAACCATGGAGGTAATGATAGTGCAGTTTTAATTTCCTGTTGTAATCTTAGTCCAAGTACGTGTTATAACACGTTGCGTTGCAGCATCGTATGTTGGTACGGTATACAAACCTTCAAGAACTTCAGGGGTTGGGTAAACTGCTGGATCATTAAGCAGTTCTTCATCTAAAAATGCCTGAGAAGCCAAATTACCATTGGCATACCAAACGTAGTTAGTTGCTATTGCAATTTGCTCAGGGATCATTGTCCAGTTGATAAATTCATGGGCATTATCAGGATGTGGGGCGTCCTTAGGAATAGCCAATTGGTCGAACCAAATGACTGCACCTTCTTTAGGGATTGAATAAACAATTTCAACACCATTATCAGCATCCCAAGCTGCATATTGAGCCATAAAGATATCGCCTGACCAACCAACAACTAAACAGATATCGCCATTGGCAAGTGAATCAATATATTGCGATGAATGGAATTTCTGAATATATGGACGAACTTTGGCAAGAACACCTTCTGCTTTTTTGATAACTTCAACATCTGTTGTTGCTGGATCTTCACCAATATATGCCAAAGCCGCAGGAATGATTTCTGTTGGTGCATTCAATAAATGAACACCACAATCAGCGAATTTAGATATAACGTCTGGATCGAAGATCATCGCCAGAGAATCTGTTGGCGCATTCTCCATTCTTTCGTTGATCATGCCTTCGTTGTATCCAATTCCTGTTGTACCCCAGTGCCAGTTGACAGAGTAGTCATTCAGTGGGCCAAACTGGGCAACACGTTCTTCAACATCAGCCCACATATTGCCAATATTGCTTAATTTAGACTTGTCAAGTTTTTGAAACACACCTGCCTGTATCTGACGAGCTAAGAAACTCGCTGAAGGCACAACCACGTCATAGCCTGAACCACCTGCTAGGAGTTTCGCCTCCAATACTTCATTAGAGTCAAACACGTCATAGACCACTTTAATTCCGGTTGCATCAGTAAAATTCGTTAACACTTCTTCGTCAATATAGTCTGACCAGTTGAGGACGTGTACAACCTTTTCCTCTGCTACGGCGATTTGCGCTGAACAGGTCAGAACACTCGCAATGAGCAGATACTTTATTTTATTTTTCATCGTTTTTCTCCTTTATTAATCAAACTTTTAATTATTTCTAATTAAAAGGCTCTTTTGTAACCACAACTAGAAGTTGTCATCAAAGACTCCTCAAATAAGAGTGGTATTCAAAATCTGTTATCGTTGATTCAAATCTCTTTATTTCTGATTCTTTAACGCATTTATAGCATTGCTGAAACTGTTCTCCAAAAAAATCCTTTACTAGTGATGATACACTTGTTTTCTCTACAGCTTCCCTCCATGTGACACCTAGTGATGGTGGATGTTGTGCATGGGCATTGCCGATAGTTTCTTTACCATGCGGGAGTTTGCCTTGTATGCCAGCATACACGCTCGTAAGCACTGATGCAAATACTAAGTAGGGATTGGAGTCAGCACTAGCGACACGAAATTCGAGCCTAGTCGCTTCAGTGGAAGCTTCTGGTAGTCTTATTAGTGCGGTTCTATTTTCATTTCCCCAACTTAAAGTTGTTGGTGCGTGGTCAGCGTTATGGACTAGACGTCTATAAGAGTTCGAGTGAGGGGCATAGAAAGATAGAAAGTCAGGAGTCGTTTTCAGAAGACCTGCAATGGCATGAGAAAAGAGACCCTGAGGTTGCTTATTTTTATCCATAGTAAAGACATTATTTCCATCTTTGTCGACAACACTTAGATGAACATGCATACCATTTCCAGCTTCATCAGAAAATGGTTTAGCCATAAAGGTGGCATTCATATTAAATTGTCTAGCACAATTTTTGATTAGGCGTTTCAGTAAGAATGTTTGGTCAGCCATCAATAGAGCATCATCATGGTGCAGCAGGTTAATCTCAAATTGTCCAGGAGCACATTCCTTGATTGCAGTTTCCGCAGGAATTCCTAACGAGTGAGCACTCTTTTCAACAAGGGTAAAGAAGCCTTCAAAATCATCCATTTCGCTCAAGTTGAGTAATTGAACGTCCTGGTAACGTCTTTGGCTGCCAGGTATTAAGGGAGTTTGAGGGTGACCATTAGCTTGAAGCTTATTATCGACAAGATAAAATTCCATCTCCGGAGCTATCACCGGTCTGAGGCCCAGCTCAGTAAAACGATCCAGAACCTTACTGAGTATGTGTCTTGGGTCGGCAAAAATTGGTTTGCCATCACCATCCTCCATGCTCACTAGGCATTGAGCTGTATTGCGAGAATTCCATGGAGTCACTGCAAGGGAACTTTCAACGGGTCTACAAATTGCATCACCATCACCTGTCATAATCAAACCAGTTCCTTTAGGATTGTCACCCCAAATATCCAGAACAAAGCTTGAAATAGGCATCCTAAGACCACCATCAAATGCTTTTATTAGAGTTATTGGCGAAGCGTTTTTTCCTCTTGGTATGCCATTAAAGTCTACATATATAAACTCAATTTTTTCCAACTCTGGATTTAAATCTAGAAATTTTTTTGCAATGTTTTTCATTTATTATCTTTTACTAACCATATATTTTGATTGTTATTACTAGACCGTATTAAAATTCTTGAACGGATTATATTAAATTAATTATTGTCAAAAAGCAAAAATGGATTACACTATATCACTTAATTGCTTTTGGCAATCTAGTACGTTGAAGTTTTTATTTATACTTTTTTATTTAGGGAATGATTATGACTGACAGCACTTTAAACCTTCAAAACCGCAATGCACAGCATCACATGCAATCATTTAGCGATTTTGCCTACACAAAGAACCCAGCGGCAACACACATCATTACCCGTGCAGACGGTGTCTATATCTATGATAGTGATGGCCACAAAATACTAGATAGCATGTCAGGATTGTGGTGCGTTAATATGGGTTACGGTCAGAACTCAATCATCAACGCAGTCAATAAGCAGATGAAAGAGCTTGTTTACTATAATAATTTTTTCGGCACAAGCCACCCTGCAGCAATCAAGTTATCTGAAATGATTACAGATTTAACACCTGAAGGATTGAACAAGATCTATTTTACCGGTTCAGGTTCTGAGGCAAATGACACCATGATCAGACTTGTAAGGCACTACTGGGCCGCTAAAGGCAAGCCGTCTAAGTCAGTAATAATTAGTCGAAAAAATGCTTATCACGGGTCCACTATGGCCGGTGCTAGTCTGGGTGGCATGAGTACCATGCACGCCCAGGGAGGACTACCTATACCTGAGATTGAACACGTAGATCAGCCCTACTATTTCGAAGCATGCGTTGAAGCTGGAGAAAAGATTGATACTGACGATTTTGGCAGAAAAGCTGCACAAAGTCTGGCAAATAAAATTGATGAACTGGGTGAGGACAGAGTTGCAGCATTTATAGCTGAGCCTATTCAGGGTGCAGGTGGCGTTATTATTCCACCAAAAACGTATTGGCCGGAAATAAGCCGAATTTGTCAAGAACGCAACATTTTATTGGTAGCTGATGAAGTCATTTGTGGATTTGGAAGGACGGGCGAATGGTTCGGGACTGATTATTATGATATTAAGCCAGACCTGATGCTTTTTGCAAAAGCGGTGACTTCAGGATATCTTCCTGTAGGCGGTGTAATTGTTCGTGATGACCTGGTGGATGTTATAGTCTCTGCAGGACAAGAATTTGCGCACGGTTATACTTATTCCGGTCATCCAACCTGCATGGCTGCAGGAATTGCCAATCTCGAATTGATGAAAGAAACAAATATTGTGAATCAAGTACAAAGCAAAACAGCTCCCTATCTAGCTAGTAAATGGAAGACTTTGCAAGAGCATCCATTAGTGGGTGAGGCTCGTTGTCTTGGAATGCTTGCATCCTTGGAGATAGTCGAAGATAAAAACAATTATAAGCGCTTCGAAAATAGTAAAGAGGTTGTAACAAGGTGTCGGGATTATTGCTATGACAATGGCTTAGTCATGAGGGCAATAGTCAACAAGATGGTTATTGCGCCTCCTTTAATCTGTTCCAACGAACATATAGATGAAATTATTGAAAAGGTATGGAAGTGTCTTGATTTGACCGCTCATTCCACAAAGTAGGTTAATCTTTCGAGTGCAATCTTATTACCAAGCCAGTCGCAATATAGAAATCAGTCAGCCCCAACTATCAGGAGATATTGAAGCAGATGTCTGTATTGTTGGTGGTGGCTATACCGGCCTATCAAGCGCCCTGTATTTGGCAAAAGAGGGACTCAATGTAGTACTACTCGAAGCCAATAGGTTGGCATCAGGTGCATCAGGTGCCAACGGAGGTCAGGTTTCAGGAGGGATGCGCAGAGATCAGTTTTACATAGAAAAAGCTCTAGGCAAAGAATATGCTCGCGTTTTGTGGGATATAGGCGAGAAAGCCAAATACCATGCCAAGGACTTGATGGATGAATACCAAATTCAGTGTGACTATAAAAAAGGTATCGCACACCCCAATCACAAGCAAAAATTTTGTGAAGATTCTCGGCGCTATGTCGAACATTTGAACCAGAATTACGATTACCACGATATTGAGTATCTAGATGATGATGAGATGAAAGAGGTAACTGGCTCCGAGACCTATTTCGGTGGCAGTTATGACAAAGGTGAGGCTCATTGTCACCCACTCAATTACGCACTAGGTATTGCACAGGCGGCACTATCGGCAAATGCAAAGATCTATGAAAATAGCACCGTATCAAGTTATGATTTGTCTAGCAGTCATGTTAAAGTGAATACCAAATCGGGTTCTGTTAAAGCGGACCGCGTGGTACTTGCCTGTAACGGCTATTTGGGTAATCTTGAGAAACGCCTAAATTCGAAATTATTGCCAATGAATAACTATATTGTTGCTACCAAACCTCTAGATAATGAAACTATTGCAAAGATTAATCCAAGAGACATCGCTTTTGCTGATTCGAGGTTCGTTATCAATTATTTTCGATTGAGTGCCAACAAGCGCCTACTTTTTGGTGGTGGTGAAAATTACTCACAAGAACTTAGCAAAAATATTCTTCCTATTGTTACAAAACCGCTTGAAAAGATTTATCCTTTCTTAAGTGGCGTTAAGATTGACTATGCCTGGGGTGGTAAGCTGGCATTAACAATGAACAGGTTGCCATTCTATAAAGAAATGAATAAAGGAAAGGTATTAAGTGCGCAGGGCTATTCAGGACAAGGTGTCGCTCTAGCAAGCTATGCCGGAAAGGTAATTGCAGAGAAGATTACTGGTGATGGAGAGATATTTGACATAATGGCTAATATTCCAATGAGAAGCTTTCCTGGTGGCAGGTTTCTACGAAATCCTACCATGAGGGTCGGAATGTTTTATCACGCTATGCTTGACCGCCTATAGTTAGTGGTGAAATCTAATATAATGAGAGCTGTTATTGACACAATTTTTGTAACAAAGACCAAATTTAATGAGCGATTTTAAAGATGTAACTACAGACCAGGCGTTTACTAAAAAAACTCTCTATGGTAGAGATGGAGAGATGACTTATAGTGGCGCTCTTAGTTTTTTAAGGCGCAAATACACCAAAGAATTAGAGGGTGTTGATATTGCTGTTAGTGGTATTCCATTCGATGCTGCAACGAGCTTCCGACCTGGTGCAAGATTTGGGCCTAAAGCGATAAGAGAGGCTTCTGTTCAGCTTGCTGAGCTGTTAGCATATCCTGATGGTATCGATCCTTTCAAGACTTTGGCGGTTACTGATTATGGTGATTGTGAACTGGATTATGGAATTCATAGTAATGTCGTTTCTCAGATTGAAGCACATGCTAAGACTATTTTGGATTCTGGAACAGAGATGCTGACTTTTGGTGGCGATCATTTTGTTACTTATCCTCTGTTACGTGCTCATGCTGAAAAGTTCGGACCGATAGCACTTGTTCATTTTGATGCACATACAGATACTTGGCCTGATGAAGATGGTCGATTAGACCATGGAACTATGTTTTCTAGAGCTATAAAAGAAGACCTGATTGATACCAAGCACTCTATTCAGGTTGGAATCAGAACACATAATAGCAACACCAAGGGTGTCACTATTCTTGACGCACCATGGGTTCATAAAAATGGTGTTGATAAGGTCATTAAAAAAATAATTGAAGTTGTTAAGGATCGACCAGCTTATCTGACTTTTGATATAGATGGTCTTGACCCTGCGTATGCTCCAGGAACTGGTACACCGGTGGCTGGTGGCCTAACATCTGCACAAGCCCTAGCGATTATCAGAGGGCTAGACGGTTTAAATTTTATCGGAGCAGATGTCGTTGAGGTAGCTCCTGCTTATGACCATTCAGAAATCACGGCTATTGCTGCAGCAACTATAGCTCATGACTATTTGGTTCTTCGTGCAAAGCAAAAAATGAGTGACAAATAACAGTCTAAGACTACTTTAGATAATTTCAATTCAAAATAATATAATGATAATAGGAATTCTTCAAACTGGAAAAAATCATGAGGAATTAGTTGACCAGTATGGTACTTATGCTGAAATGTTGGTTGCTCTAATTAATGCTCAAGAGAAATTATTTGAATTTAAAACATTTGAAATTTTGGATGAAAAATTTCCTAAAGATCATCTCGAATGTGATGGTTGGATTATTACCGGATCTAAGCATGGTGTTTATGAAGAGCTTGCTTGGATTAAACGCCTCAGTAAATTAATTAATGATATTTATGATGCTGGTAAGCCTTTATTGGGCGTGTGTTTTGGCCATCAAATAATTGCAAAAGCGTTAGGAGGTGATGTTGAAAAATCAGAGAAGGGTTGGGGTTTAGGTTTGCATACCTATCGAATTGACAATAAAACTGATTATATGGGTAATTTGGCAGAAAAAATCACCTTAAATATTTGCCATCAAGACCAAGTGATTAGGCCTCCCCAAGGGGCTGTCGTTTATGCTCAGTCTGATTTTTGTAAGTGTGCGGGCTTTTTTATCAAAGATAAGGTTTTAACTATGCAGGCACATCCTGAATTTTTGGTTGATTTTACAAAAGACCTTCTAAATTTTCGAAGTGAAGATGAGGGAGGTTATATTCCACAAGAGGTTGTTGACAAGGCTATCTATGGTCTTGAAGACAATCCTAGTCGAGTTGAGTCGAAACACTTCGCCGAGACTATTCGACGTTTTTTCTTAAACTAATCTAGCTTGTTGAATGCCGTTGTAGCTTTTTCAGTGACATATCTGCCGATTGGTATTGCTGAAGTTGCTGCGGGAGAAGGGGTATTACAGACGTGAATAGAGCGTTTGCTCTCAACGAATAGGAAATCATTCACTAAGGTACCGTCACCCAACACCGCTTGAGCGCGGATACCTGCAGGGTATGGCTGGAGGTCTTTAAGTTTAATTAATGGGCTATACTTATTCACTTGCTTTAGGTAACCTCGCTTATATTTGGAGTTTTTCATTTCAGTCATTCCCGATTTGAAATGATTCCTAATAACTTTGTAAAAACCTTTAAAACTTAACATTTCAAGGGTGTCTCTTGGACTGAAATTGACTTTGCCATAACCTTCTCTTTTAAAGCCAAGAACAGCGTTTGGACCAACAGTAACGGAACCGTCAATCATCTTTGTAAGGTGTATACCAAGAAAAGGCAGGTCGGGATCCGGTATAGGATAGATTAGATGTTTGATGAGTGTATTGTGTTTCTTCGGTAATTTAAAGTATTCACCACGAAATGGAATGATTTGAAAATCTGTTTTAATATCAAGAAGATTGGCCATTCTGTCGGCCATTAAGCCTGCACAGCAGACAAGGTACTTTGAAACAAAGGTTTCATTTTTAGAGATAACTTTAATCTCATTTAAGTCCTCTTTGAGATTAATTATTTCGGTGTCGAGAAGGTACTCTCCACCCATTGCTTCATACTGCTCGGCCATTTTTTCAGTAACAATGCGGTAGTTCACAATGCCGGTTGATTTCACCAAAATAGCGCCAACTCCTTGAGCATTGGGTTCGGTTTCGAGAAGCTGTTGTTGGTCTAGAATTTCAGCTTCAATTTCATTTTCTTTGCATCGCTGATACAATTCATGCATACCTGATAACTCTTCATCAGAGGTTGCTACTATTAACTTACTGCACTGATTATATGGAATCTCATGAGTTGTACAAAAGTTGATTGTTTCTTTTAAGCCTTCTTTACAAAACTTGGCTTTTAGACTACCAGGTTGGTAGTAGACTCCGGCATGTATAACGCCACTGTTATGACCTGTTTGGTGGTCACCAAAGGAGTTTTCTTTTTCTAATAAAAGAATACGTTTATCGGAGTGTTTTGTAATGAGCGATAGAGCGGTTGAAACTCCTACAATTCCGCCACCAATAACAATATAGTCATACATTATGAAAATCTTCCCAATAATACTTCGTTTCCAGCGGAAGGTTTTGATAGCATATTAAGAGACGATACCATTTTCTCTAAGGTGTTGGATTTTTTCACTATCATAACCAAGCTCACTTGATAAGATTTTCTCGCAATGCTCTGATAGATCTGGCGACGCTGATCTATATTGCAAGGGTGTTTCGGAAAGATTGATTGGCGAGGCAATAGTGTAAATCTGTTTGCTACAATTATCAGGAATTTTCCTAACTAGATTTCTATGCTTTATTTGCGAGTGGTTAAAGACTTCTTGCAAAGTGTTGATAGGTCCGCAGGGGATATCCAATGTTTCCAATTGATTGACCCACCAAACTGTCGGCTGTGATAGAAGGATTTTACTTAAATGTTCAATAAGAGATTCTCGATTAATCACTCGTTGTTCATTGGTTTGGAAGTTGGGGTTATCTGCTAACTCTGGTCGCTCAACAAATTGGCAAAATTTTCTAAATTGAGTGTCATTGCCAATCGCAAGCATTATTATTCCATCACTAGTATTAAAAGTTTGGTAGGGTACGATATTAGGATGGGCATTTCCTTGGCGCTTTGGATTATTTCCAGTCGCTAAATAGTTCAAGCCTTGATTCGCAAGGGTAGCTACTTGAACATCTAACAAAGCGATATCAATATATTGTCCTTTATCAATATGGTTGCGTGCCATCAAAGCTGCAAGTATTGCGTTACTACAGTAGAGACCAGTCATTATATCAGTAAGTGCGACTCCTGCTTTCATTGGCTCTCCATTAGTCACGCCAGTGATACTCATCAGTCCTCCCTCACCCTGTATCATAGCGTCGTATCCGGCCCGCTCTGATGAAGGCCCAGTTTGGCCAAAACCCGTAATGGAACAGTAAATTAAATTCGGATTAAGTAATTTCAATTTAGGATAATCAAGACCATATTTGGCGAGAGTACCAACTTTGAAATTTTCAATAAAGACATCGGCATTTTTCACCAAATCCTTGATAATTTGTTGACCAGTTTTATGTTGTATATCAATTGCAATAGATTGTTTATTTCGATTGGTAGAGTGGAAGTAGGCTGCCTGAGGAGGTTGAGTGGAAGTTTTTTCCTTGATAAATGGAGGCCCCCAATATCTTGTATCGTCGCCTTTGTTGGGTCGCTCTATTTTAATAACCTGAGCACCAAAATCAGCCAACATCTGTGATGCCCATGGGCCAGCTAAAATACGGCTCAAGTCAATAACCTTGATTCCTTTAAGTGCTCCTGTCATTAGAAAAAAGCTTGTATACCGGTAATCGCTCTGCCCAAGATGAGCGCGTGGATATCATGCGTGCCTTCATAAGTATTAACTGTTTCAAGGTTCATCATATGGCGAATAACGTGATATTCATCGACTATTCCATATGCCCCGTGAATATCTCTAGCACTACGGGCAATATTTAAAGCCTTTCCACAAGAATTACGCTTCATCATTGAAATGAGCTCAACAGGGCACTGATCGTTGTCCATTAGGCGACCCATCTGTAAGCAGCCTTGCAATCCAAGACTAATATCAGTTAGCATATCGGCAAGTTTTTTTTGAATGAGCTGATTGCTGGCTAGTGGGCGATTAAATTGTTTTCGTTCTAAGGCGTAGTTTCGTGCTGTCTGATAACAGAATTCAGCAGCGCCGAGGACTCCCCAGGCGATACCGTAACGCGCTTTATTTAAGCAGCCAAATGGACCTGCAAGGCCGCTAATATCGGGAAATAAGTTCTCATCGGGCACAAAAACATCGTCCATTACGATTTCTCCAGTAATCGAGGTTCGCAGTGAGAATTTACCATCTATTTTTGGCGCCGATAATCCATCCATGTCCTTTTCTAGAATAAAGCCTCGAACTACACCATCTAATTTTGCCCAAACAACAAACACATCTGCAATAGGAGAATTGGTAATCCAAATTTTATTGCCGGTTAGATGGTAACCACCTCCAACCTTTTTGGCACGCGTTGACATTGAAGCGGGGTCACTACCTGAGTTTGGTTCAGTTAAGCCAAAACAACCAACCCACTCACCACTGAGCAGTTTTGGCAGATATTTACTTTTTTGTTCTTCGCTACCGTAACTATATATCGGGTGAATTACGAGAGAAGACTGAACACTCATTGCTGAACGATAGCCGCTATCAATACGTTCAATTTCACGAGCAATAAGACCATAGCTGACATAATTGACCTCACTGCCGCCATACTTTTCAGGCAAGGTTGGACCTAACAGGCCAAGTTCTCCTAGCTCGTTCAAAATTTCACGGTCAAACGTTTCATTTCTATTGGCCATCAGCACTCGGGGTGCTAAATGTTCCTGACAGTAATCGTGAGCTGTATCGCGGATAAGTTTTTCTTCGCCGCTCAGCTGACCTTCTAAAAACATACTATCTTGCCAGTTAAAATTTGTTAATGATTGGCTCATACAATTTCTATTTTAAAATGTCGACATTTTGACATTATAACTACATTTGTGATAAAATTCAATTTATAATATTTTTTTATCGTATCAACTTTTTATTAATTATTAATCATATAAAAAATAAATAGTATATGAAAAATTCAAGGCAAAATACTGCCGCTCAGATACTTGAATCATTAACTAATGACATTATTCAAGGTGAATATTCACCTAGACAAAAGCTACACATAAAAACTTTAAAAGAACGATACAATGTCGGTACAAGTCCGTTACGTGAAGCTCTATCCCAACTAATTGCAAAGGATTTAGTTATCTCTGAAAATCAGAGAGGTTTTTATGTGAGTGATATTTCTATAGAAGATTTGACAGATATCTATCAAGCTAGAGCAAAAATAGAGTCGCTTTGTATTGAAATGGCTATAGAAAAAGGTGATGACTTTTGGGAGGCAAATTTGATTGCAGCCTCACATCGTTTGAATAAATATAGTAAATCAGATCAGATAGAAATGGCTGAGTGGCAGAGCCGTCATGCTGCATTCCATGAGGCTTTAGTGGTAGGATGCATGTCACCAAGACTGTTTCAGATAAGAGATTCATTGTTCGAAAAATCTACCAGATATCGTAATCTTTGGTTGCAAGAAAATGTCACTAACACTGCAGCACTTGAAATCAATCAAAATGAACATGCAGCCTTGTTGATTCTGGCACTTGAAAGGGATAAAAAGGCTGCCAAAAAGCTTATCGAAGCCCACATCATGACACCAGTAGAAATTATTAAGAAGAGCCTATCTCAACTATAGTTTGATTGCACTGAACTGCAAAGGTCGAGAGAGTTTTGATGGGATGCTGTGTTCATTTTCAAACAAGACAGGAGCCAAGGCTTTAAGCATGTCTTCGTAAACATCTTTTTTGAAGTTGATTACTTCGTCAACAGGATTCCAGTAATCAACCCATTTCCAGTCATCGAACTCCACCTTATTGTGTAAATTCAGGGAAATATCGGTTTCACTAGAAACTAGCTTTAACAAATACCAAACCTGTTTTTGACCAATACAGGTTGGTTTTTGTTTACGTCTTATGTGTTCTATGGGTAATTCGTAGCGTAACCATTTTGGGGTTTTGGCAAGTAAATTGACCTGTTCGCGTGCTAACCCAACCTCCTCCTCTAGTTCTCTATAAAGAGCTTCTAATTCAGTTTCGCCCTTGTCGATCCCACCCTGAGGAAGTTGCCAAGAATCTTGTTTGTATCGTTTTGCTAAGAGGATTTGTTTTTTTTCGTTTGTAATTACAATACCAATATTAGCGCGATAACCTTCACTATCTATCACTAGTCATCGCCTGAAAAAATACCTAAAAGGTGAATCAGACTTAAGAACAAGTTGTAAATAGAAATATATAGGGTGACGGTTGCCATGATGTAATTCGTCTCTCCACCACGAATGATATTGCTTGTTTCGAACAATATTAAACCACTCATTAACAGAATAAATGCTGTAGACACTGTTAACGCTAAGGTTGGTATCTGGAAAAAGTAAGCAGCAATACCTGCCAAAAATGCAACCACAATGCCTGCAGTCAAAAAGCCAGCCATAAAGCTAAAATCTTTCTGTGAATAAAGCGCATAGAAAGATAGTGACAAAAAGATAGCAGCTGTTCCCGTCATCGCCATTGCCACTAACTCAGTGCCATTTGAAAAAGCCGTTGTATAGATCCCAACAATGGGACCAAGGGTTAAGCCCATAAAACCTGTTAGGGCAAAAACCGCAAATATTCCAGCCGCTGAGTTCCTTAGTTTTGTCACTAAGAATAAGAGACCAAAATAGCCACCTAAGGTGATCCATATCCCTAAGTAAGGAAAATTAAGAGACATTGATAAGAACGCCATCAGGCCACTAAATAATAGTGTTGCTGAAAGTAGCTGATATGTGTTTCTCAGCGTACGATTGATAACAATCGTATTTGTTGTTGTTTGAACGTTTGTACGCATAATCTTAAAGTTAAGTAAAAGTGTAAAATATAGTCAATTTTTAATGAAAATACAAGGTTTTCATGAAACTTATTTTGGGTATGGGGCTAACCGGTTTGTCGGTTGCACGCTTCTTTTCATCAAATAATATTGCCTACCGAATAGCGGATTCCCGTTTGTCACCACCAATGCAAGACATATGTATCAAAGAAAATCTACTCTCAGATTGTCATCTTGGTGAATGGAAAGAGTCACTACTTGATAATATCACTGAAATCGTCATTAGTCCCGGAATTGCAGAAACAGAATTAATTGTTGGCTGGGCGCGAGAACAAAAAATCCCCATTATTAGTGATATTGAGCTTTTCGGTCGCTATACAAAGGCACCAATTGTTGGTATTACCGGCTCTAATGGCAAATCTACAGTGACCCAATTATTGGGTGAAATGGCCATAGGTAGTGGGAAAAACGCTGTTATTTGCGGCAACATTGGGAAACCAGTTATGGAGAGTTTGAGTGACGAAGCTGAGTTATACGTTGTTGAAATGTCTAGTTACCAGCTGGATTATACAAACAACCTTAATTTATTAACTGGGGTAGTGACCAATATCACCCCAGACCATCTAGATCGATACCCAAATTATGATATTTATATTGCCTCTAAGTTAAAACTTTATGAATACTGCCAGTATTCGGTTGTTAGCCTTAACGAATCCTTGGTCAAAGGTATCCAGGGTGATAGTTACTACGCGATTGAAGAGGTCACTCAAAGTTGTGAATTTAGTGCCAAGAAAGTTGGTGGTGTCTATACCCTTTGCCAGGGTGAAGATATTCTAATGACAAGTGATGATCTGATGGTGGTTGGGCGACACAATGTTGAAAATGTACTTGCAGCCTTAACGCTTGGTCAGCAAACAGGGCTATCAGTACAGGAGATGATACAGGTCGCAAAGTCCTTTACAGGTTTGCCACACAGATTAGAGTGGGTTACAAATCTTAGCGGAGTAGATTACTTTAATAACTCAAAATCTACCAATGCAATTTCTACTATCACAGCTATTGAGGCTCTTTCAGATAGATATAAGTCGATAGTTTTAATTGCTGGCGGGATTGCAAAAAAAGAAGACTACTCAAAACTTTTTCAGCTAATAAGTGAAAAGATTGATGCTGTAATCTTGATTGGAGAATCAGCGACATTATTTTCTCAGCAGATTAATGGTTGTCCTGTTAGTATTGTTGAATCAATGAAACAAGCAGTCATTTCTTCAAAAGCTATTGCCAAGGAAGGGGCAATATTGCTTTCACCTGCTTGTGCAAGTTTTGATATGTTTGCAGATTTTAATGAACGCGGTGAAGTTTTTAAGCGTCACGTTCTTGAAGAAAATTAATCACCTCATCAATATTGGCTTTTTTAAGGATAAGCGCATTGTTTTCGTCTCTTAACCAGGTGCACTGGCGTTTACACAACTGCCTCGAAGCAATAACAGCTTTATCAATCATTTCTTGCTTATCATAAACTCCATCAAAATATTTCCAAGCTTGACGATAACCAACGCAACGCATAGAAGCTAAATCTAAGTTTAAATTTTTGTTATTCCTGAGTATTTCTACTTCATCAAGAAATCCGCTCTCCATCATTTTCATAAAGCGCTTTTCAATTCTTAAGTGAAGTTCTGAACGATCAGGCATGAGTATAATTTTTTTGATTTGATGCTCCAGCTTGTTTATCGCCTGATTGCCTTGAAGTTCACTCAATGTTTGTCCTGAAAGGTGAAAAACTTCAAGAGCCCGGGTAATTCTTTGTGAATCATTAGGGTGGATACGCTCAGCAGACTTTGGGTCAATTTTTACTAATTGTGAGTGTAATTTTTCACTGCTCTCATTCTTTAAAAGATCATTGAAATGTTTTCTCGAATCTTTAGTGGACTCAGGCAATTCAGATAATCCGTGTTCGAGTGCATGGAAATAAAAAGAGGTGCCACCTACCAAAACTGGCAGCTTTTTTTCTTGCAATGCTAATGCGATATGCTCTTTTGCGAGAGAGATAAAGTGATTGACTGAAAAAGTCTCTTCAGGTTTACAAATATCGATAAGTGCGTGAGGATAATTTTCGAGGATTTCAGGGCTCGGTTTGGCAGTACCTATATCCATACCGCGATAGATGAGAGCGGAGTCAACACTTATCAAACAGACATCAAGGCGATCAAATATTTCTAGTGCAAATTCAGTCTTACCTGAAGCGGTTGGTCCCATCAAAAATACCACTGAATTATTTGAGGCTATTGTCATAAGAATACTAAGCTTATATCACCGAGACCTACATTATAATGTCAGCTTTATAAATTGTATCTCCAAAACGATGTTTACAGTTTTAAACCAAGTTAGCGGGAAATCCTTTGAAAGCAGTGGTGAAGAGCCAGTTTTAAATGGAGCACTTTCGAATGGTTTGAATTTTCCATATGGCTGTCAAAATGGTTTTTGTGGTAAATGCAAAGCCGTTATCTTGAATGGTGAATTTGAATATGACGGCGAAGTTCCATCAGTCATTACCGAAGACGAAGTAGAAGCCAATATGGCTTTGCTTTGCCAATGCAGGGCGAAAAGTGATTTATACATTGCCGTTGATGAACTAGATGCGCTTGCCAATATCGAAGTTCGTAGCATTCCTTGTAGGGTCGAAGAAATAAATCATTTGAATCATGACGTTATTCAAATTATATTAAAAATTCCTGGTGCTCAGTCTTTACAATATCTGGCAGGTCAATACCTAGACCTAGAGCATTCAGATTTCGAACCGAGAGCCTTTTCGATTGCCAATGCGCCAGTCAATTCAAACTTAATCGAGCTCCATGTTCGTTTGGTTGAAGATGGAAAATTTACTACTTTTATTTTTAATAGCTTGGCTGAAAAATCTATTCTAAGAATTGAAGGACCTAAAGGTGATTTTTTCCTTAGAGAGGAAAGTGAGAGGCCAATTATTATGATTGCTGGCGGTACAGGTTTTGGTCCTATAAAAGCTATAATTGAACACCTGATTGCAATTAACTCAGAAAGAGTTGTTTATCTGTATTGGGGTGTTAGAGATGAAGTGGATTTATATTCAAATCTTCCGAGCAAGTGGGCTGAAAAATCTCCAAAAATTCAGTTCGTTCCAGTATTATCGGAAGCAAATGGGGCTTGGCAAGGTGAGCGTGGCTATGTTCATGAATCTGTTGCGAGAGATTTTGAAGACTTGTCGGATTATGAGGTCTATGCTTGCGGTCCCCCGGTGATGGTTAAGGCTGCAGCAAAAGGTTGCTTAGAGCAAGGTCTAAGTAAGAAGAGCTTCTTTTCAGATGCCTTTGAATATGCTTTCGAGAGTAGTGATGACGAATAACATGGAAAACCACTTAAAAACGCAACTAGAGGTAGCTCTAAAGCCTGATTACTGTGAGGTCGTTAATGAATCTAGCCAGCACTCAGGGCCTGCAACTGAATCCCATTTTAAATTAGTGGTCGTCAGTGAGCAATTTAATGAAATGAAACTCATAGACCGACATCGATTTATCAATAAACTTTTCGCTGAAGAACTTAGCCATATTCATGCCCTAGCTATGCACACTTATACCCCTCAGGAATGGCAAAAGCGCCAGAGCGCACCAGAGTCTCCAGAATGTTCTAGCAAGTCTTAGAAGTGAAATTTATTCTTTTACTTTCAGTATTGTTTGTCTCTGCTTGCCAGAGCATTATCGATAATGCGCAAAAGTTAAGCAACCAAGCGACCGACTCGGCTGATAGTATTGAATATGTTGATGAATCAAACCTATGGAACTACATAGCCGGTCATCAAGAACTTCTGATTGAAGACCATCCAAGGGTTCTAGAGTTTATTGATTGGTATAAAAAACACCCTGACTACCTTACCCAAATCTCTGAAAGGGCTCAGCCTTACCTCTACCTTGTCGTTTCCGAGGTTGAAAAAGAGGGTATACCTATTGAAATTTCTTTGTTGCCGATTGTAGAGTCAGACTATTACCCTTTCTCCTTTTCACATGGCACCGCAGTCGGTCTTTGGCAGTTTATACCTTCAACAGGGAAGCTTTACGGCTTAGATCAGGATTGGTGGTACGAGGACAGGAGAGACGTTTTGGCCTCGACTAGGGCGGCTGTAAAATATTTGAAAGACCTTAATAAATTGTTTGACGGTGATTGGCTCTTATCAATAGCAGCATACAATGCAGGACCTGGTCGAGTTCAAAAAGCAATCAAGGCAAATGCTGAGAGTGGTCTAGAGACAGATTTTTGGCATTTAAATTTACCTAAAGAGACTACAAAGTATGTACCTAAACTATTGGCCTTGGCAAAGATTGTTAAAGATCCATCGCGTTACAATCAGAACTTATTGAAGATAGATCGCAATCCCTATCTCAAGGCCATTGAACTTAACTCTCAGTTCGATCTTGCATTGATTTCCCAGTGGACAGGTTTGAGTATTGATCAAATATATACCTTCAATCCTGGATTAAGGCGCTGGGCAACCCCGGTGACTCTTCCGTATACAATCCTTCTTCCTCATGATGTAGTCCCCCACTTTGAGAACAAGTTATCACAAGCTGGAGAAAGGCCGCAAATTAGTTGGGCTCGTCATGAAGTTAAATCTGGTGATAGTTTGAGCTATCTTGCAAAGAAATATAAGACAACCATTGAACAAATTGAAAGTGTCAATGAACTGCGTAGCGATCTTATCAGAATCGGTGATTATCTTATTGTGCCTCTAGCTCAGCAAACAGAAGGGTACTATTCTCTTTCCGAGAAGCAGAGAGAGAAAAGCCGACTGAATGCTCAAAAAAATTCTGAAAAAATTATTTATAAGGTTATTTCTGGCGACAGTTTATGGAAAATTGCAGTACAATTTGATACTACGGTTAATAGCCTTGTGAGGTGGAATCAGCTCATCCCTACTGCACCACTTTCTATAGGGAAAGAGCTGGTTATTTGGCTTGAGAATAAGAATAAAACTGAGTTAGCCAAAATAGCCAATACTGGAATTGATATTAGCCGAAAAATTGTCTATACAGTTAGGTCTGGCGACAACCTTTCAGTTATAGCCAGTAAATACAATGTTAAAGTTAATGATATTCGCTCATGGAACAATTTAGATGCAGAACATGTTTTACATCCAGGTGAAAAATTGAGCATTACAATTAATGTAGTAAACTCAAACTTGTCATGACAAATATGCCGATTATACAAACCATTCTTGCCAGTTTGGCTTTCGCATTCTCTAATTGGAAAAAGTTGATAGAGGTGAGTGTATTTCCATTGCTGATGGCACTCCCACTAGTTACCATTCTGCCAGAAATGATGAGTGTTCTGCAAGCGCAATTATTTGGCGTTGGCCAAATTCAAGCCTATCCTCAGTTTTATCAACTATACCTGCTAATGTTTGACTATGGATATATAGCAATATTAATCAATGTCTATCGTTTGGTGGTTTCAGGAAGTGGTTCTGTTGCAAGGTTTGGAGTTGTTTTGCCGAGTATACGTTTGGGTCGTTTTTTTGTATTATTTTTGCTTTTGTCTATAGCAACACAGCTGCCATTATTCTTCATTTCACCGCTTCTGATTCCGTTGGTTTACTTTCTTTTAATTCCATTTGCCCTTAATTTGGTATCTATAGCCAATGACGTTCCCTATAAAAAAATAAAATTACCGGCAAGGGTTCAGTTAAGTGTGTTTTTGATTAAGTTGGGTGTGCCTGCTTTTCTGGTTGCTCTGGTGATATTGATTGGCGCTGAGTTTGTTTTCTGGGGAGCCATGATTATCATAATATATTGGATGTCGATTAGCTTTGCCTTGTGCTATCGCGTTATTGTGGCGAATAACTCAGCGCAAAACCTTTAGGGTAGCGCATATCAAAAATACCCCTTTTTCTAATTTTTGAAGACTCTTTTAGCTGATCGTAAGCTTTAACGAAAACTTGTAATCTTTCGCTTTGTTTTTGGTAGCCTAAAATAACCTTTACGTTTGGTTCGAGGGTTAATTGGTCAATATGTGACCTCTCAAACTGGCTAATGGCTAATGGACCTAGAATTGATTGATAGTTAATAAAGTCGACGTAAAATTGCTCAATTCTGTCTTCTGAAACGATGGCTATGGGTGCATCAGAGTCAATTGAAAGGTTTGGTTTAAACAACACACCTTGATCTGAAATATAGCCTTCAGATCCCCAACGCATTGCAATATTGTGTCTTACAATGGCGATTCGAATCTTATTCCAGAATAGTCGATTGACTTCAGTCCTGGCTACCCATGGGTATTGCTCTACTCTTTCTTTTAACTGCGATAGATCAATCAAATATTTGTTGTTGAGGAGTGGTTTGATTAGCCGGTCATATTGTGCAGTTTCGGTTGTCAGGCTTCCGTCGACTTCCCAAGAAATTTTTGGTTCAAAAAGATCTGAACTGTCAATGACATAAATCAGGCCGGCAAATAATAGAAATATAAATAAATAAGTCAGTTTTTTTAAAGACTCGAATAGAACGACTTTGAAAGGCTTTCTCGGTTCTTTTAAGCGATTCAGTTGTTCTTTAGCCATTTAGAATTTTTAGCACTAGTTGTTCAAAGTCCATACCAGCGGCTTTTGCAGCCATAGGGACGAGTGAATGTGATGTCATTCCAGGTACCGTATTTATTTCCAAGAGGTATGGATTTTTATCTTCATCCAAAATGAAATCAACACGACACCAGCCGGAAGCTCCAGTTAGATTGAAGGCCTTCATTGCGATCGTTCGAATATTTTTCTCTTGTTGTTCAGTGAGATCTGAAGGGCATAGATACTCGGTTTTATTGCTGAAATATTTAGAATGGTAGTCATAAATATCGTGGTCTGAGATTATCTTTATACTAGGTAATGCTTGATTGCCTAGGATTGCCACGGTGTATTCATCACCTTCAATCCAGTGTTCAATCAACGCTTCGTTGTTGTATTGCCATGCAAGTTCAAGCGCCATTTCCAGTTCACTTTTATTTTCTACTTTGGTGATGCCAATACTTGAGCCCTCCATTGTCGGTTTTACAGCCCAAGGTAGCGGGAAGTCTATTGGATTTATGGGATTGCACTGAGTGGCAACGATTGAGGGTGATAAAGGTAATTCGTGTTTCAGCCAAACATCTTTAGTAGCGGCTTTATTAATACAAAGATTAGAGGCCTCAACTCCGGAGCCTGTGAATGGGATCTTTCTTTTATCTAGCAAGGATTGTATGTAGCCATCCTCCCCTCCACGACCGTGCAGAACAATGAATGCTTTGTCGAATTCTTGGGTCCATAATTTATCTAGGTTGTCTTTAGTCAAGTCGAAAGGAAAACACTCAACATTATTTTTGAGTAAAGCCTTATAAACGGCTTGACCGCTCATCAGTGATATCTCTCTTTCGGCGGAATAGCCACCCATTAAAACTGCGATCATATGATTATTATTTCAGTCTCAAGTTCAATGTTATGTATCGACTTTACGGTGTTTTTGATATGATTAATTAAATTTTCAATATCTGTAGCGGTTGCGTTGTCATGATTAATGATATAGTTTGCGTGTTTTTCTGAAACACAGGCGCCACCAACGCAAAAACCTTTCAGCCCACTTGCTTCGATTAATTCGGCGGCATAATTACCGTTTGGGTTTTTAAATACACTACCGCAACTAGGCAGTCCTATAGGTTGGGTAGAGTTTCTTTTCTCAAGCAAGTCGCGAACATCGTCACTTTGTTGTTTCAGGTTGAAATCGAATCGAGCGCTCAGAAAAAACTCGTCAGTATGTTTATGTGACACTGAGCGATAATTAATGACAAAATCGGTCATTTTTCTTTGCTGTACCTTACCAGTCAGGCTTATAGTTTGGACGGACACTACGTATTGCCATACCTCTGAACCGAACGCACCCGCATTCATGGAAAGTGCTCCACCAACACTTCCCGGGATTGCGCTAAGAAATTCTGCCCCGTGCTTATTATTGGATTGTGCAAATCTTGATAATTTGGCTAGCGTTGTGCCAGCCTCAGCCTCAATAATTCCTTCTGAAATTGTGAGTTCTTTTAAGTGCTTGGTATGTATGGTTACGCCATCGAAACCATGATCCCGAATAAGTAGATTGCTTCCCAGTCCGACAAACAAAACTTGCTTTGAGTTGCTACTTAGAAATTCTGAGAGTTCGGTTACGTTTTCTGGCGAAAAGAATTCACAAGTCAGGCCGCCTGATCTTAATGAACAGTGCTTTGACATTGGTTCGTTGTACTTTAGCATCACTAGTTAATGGCAAAATAATTCTTCAATTTTTGAGGTATTTTATGGACATCGCCAGCACCGAGTGTAAGGATAATGTCATTTTCTGCTACAACGTTTGGAAGTGTAGCCATAATTTCACTACTATTTTTAACAACGATAGGGTCAATTGCGCTTCTCTGTCTAATGGAATCGGCGAGTGTTGATGAACTAATTTTCATTATTGGAGTCTCGTTGGCTGAATAAATGTTTAATAAAATCAACACATCTACCTTAGACAAGCAACTCACAAATTCATTAAATAAATCCCTAGTTCGAGTGTACCTATGAGGTTGAAAAATAACAACTAGGCGATTCGTCGGATAGGTGTTTCTAAGAGTGCTTAGAACGGCTGCAATTTCATTCGGATGGTGACCATAATCATCAAACAATGGTATCGGTTGCTGATTGATTGTTAAATCTTGGTGATAGTCTAGTCTTCTTGATACACCACTAAAGTTAGATAATGC
Organism: gamma proteobacterium SCGC AB-629-P17; assembly: GCA_000372785.1. Lineage (GTDB taxonomy): Bacteria > Pseudomonadota > Gammaproteobacteria > PS1 > Pseudothioglobaceae > Pseudothioglobus. The sequence continues at coordinate 61,022 of KB889757.1, forward strand.
CTGTTGAATAATTTTCGTCTCAATTTCGATTTCTATAGCAACACTAATGGCTGCCAGTGCGTTCAATATGTTGTGTTTTCCTATTAAATTGAGTGTCACAGGAAAGTTTTTTTGGTATTTACTGCAACTAACATCAAACGACATTTTCATCTTCTTCTGTTCAACATTAAAGGCTCTGACATCAGCATCATCGCTAAAACCGTAACTCATAATGGGTCTGTGTACTTTTTTCAGAATATCCTGCACACCTTGGTCATCAATACAGGCAACGCAGACTCCATAAAAGGGTAGATTTGAGGTGAAACTTATAAAGGCATTAGTAAGGTTTTTGTAGCTATGCTTGTATGTCTCCATGTGGTCTTCATCAATGTTAGTAATAACGCTCAACATCGGTTGGAGGTGGAGGAATGAAGCGTCACTTTCATCCGCTTCAGCAATTAAATAGTCACTTTTCCCTAACTTGGCGTTCATACCTGTGGCGTTTATAATGCCGCCAATGATATAAGTCGGGTCAAGCTTTGCTTCAGTCAATATGTGAACGATTAGGCTGGTAGTTGTTGTTTTTCCATGAGTTCCAGAGACGGCAATACCGAAACGAAAACGCATCAATTCTGCGAGCATTTCCGCTCTTGGAACTATTAAAAGATGTTGTTTTTTGGCTTCTTGGAGTTCCGGATTATTGCTCTTGATAGCTGAAGAAACGACAACCGCTTGTTTGCCAGTCACATTTTCTGCCTGCTGCCGATAGCTAATGACGCAGCCTAGTTTTTCAAGTTTCTTAGTTGCTTCACTTGACTGAATGTCTGATCCGGATATTTCGTAACCTAAATTGGTTAGTACTTCTGCTATACCGCTCATTCCAGATCCACCAATACCTATGAAGTGAATTTTATTAATTTTTGAACGGATCGGGTTGTCAACTAGTGTCATGTTTTATTAACGGTTACGATGGTTATTGCTTGAATTCCCTCTCCCTTGCCAAATGACGTCAAACTTTCACCAGTCGTTGCAGTGATGCCGACATTGGTTTTATTGATATGGCATAGCTTGGCAATACTTTTTTTCATTGAATCAATTTGGGGTGAAATTTTCGGTTTTAAACATTCGATAGCGATTGCTATGTGGCTAATTTTCCAATCTCCTAAGTCATCAAGCGCTAGCTTTAAAAAGTTGCTGCTATCAGTCACACCTTCTTGACAAAGTTGATCGGCGACCGAGCCAAGTATATTACGACCTGTAATGCTCGAAATGGCATTTGTTATCGAATGCAATACCACATCGGCATCGCTATTACCTTTGAGTCCTATAGGATGGTCAAGCTTAATGCCAGCCAGTATTAAAGGTTTTCCTGGTGCTTCTTCAAATGCGTGAGAGTCTTGTCCGATGCCGGTTTTTGCTGTCATGATTTATTAAAGTAATAATTGGCTAATTTAAGGTCGTCTGAGTGGGTAATTTTAATGTTGCTTTTTGAGCTTGATACAATCTTTATAGAATGCCCTAAACGTTCAATCGCCTCTGCCTCATCTGTAATGTGATCGTTATCTTCGACCACCTTTTCTAGGGCTTTCTTTAGGAGTCCAATTCGGAACATTTGTGGAGTTTGTGCTTGGTACAATTTGTTTCGTTCAATTGTTCTTACAACATCCTCATTGCCCACCTTTTTTAATGTGTCAACAACTTCTACGGCAAGAATACCGCCAATAGGGTGGTTTTGGAGTTCATTTATTAATCTTTCTACGTCTTCTTTTTTTATACAGGGTCGAACCGCATCATGTACGAGCACCCAATCATCTTCTTTTGCAAATTCAATTAAAGTGCTAAGCGCATTTAATACAGAGTGAAAGCGTTCTCGACCTCCCTTTGCAGTGGCAAGCAATTTTGGGTGGAGGCAATAAGGTGAAGTCATAAAATATTTGTCATTATCTGAGATGGCGACAACACAGCCAGATATCTGATCCATATCTAAAAGAGTTTCTAGGCTTTGATCTAGTATGGTTGAGCCGTTCTCAAGTTTTAGATATTGTTTAGGAGTGTCTGTATTCATGCGTGAACCTGTGCCACTGGCTGGAATGATTAAGAAACAATTATCATCATGCATGGCAGCTATGAAATCCTTTTAGGAGTAAGAAATTAATGATCTTTATTATAAAGTAGACTCACTAGACTCTGCTGCATTATCAGTTTCCACAGCTGTGTTGATTTGATAAAACACCTCACCGTCTTTGACGAGTCCATATTTAAACCGTGCCTGTGATTCAATTAGGCTCAAATCTTCCTCAGTGTAGCCGTCAATTTGCTCTTGTAGTTGTTTATTGTCGTTTTGCAATTGTTTATTGGTCAATTCAATGTCTGCAATGGTTTTTTGTTTTTGAAAAATGACGTTGGGAAAGTCATTAACCAATATATTTTGCTTCACTAGTGAAAACAATATCAGAATTAGTATTAACGAGATTTTGTATTTAATAACAAAACCAACTACGCCTTTATGAGTGTCATTTTGCATAAACTTAATTACTAGGGTTCTTGTAATTCTTGATCATATTATTTCAAGGTTGATATCAGGTAAGTTTTTGAGTAATAATCATGCAATGGGAGCTTGTGTTGGTTGAAGAATTGAAAAATAAAGCCAATACCAAACAATGAAATGATAGCTAATAAGAACCTAATTAATGACTGTTTTTGGGTGACATGTGAGCCGTCTTTTTGTATGATTTCAAATTTCCAAGCCCTCATCCCAAGGGTTTGTCTCCCTCTAATCCAAGACATTGAAAAATAAATATATATAAGAGGTAAAGTTAAGAGATAGAAGAACAGACTACTGGTTATTGCTTGTTTATTGTTCATAATAATGACCACACCTTCAATAAAAAAAACAAAAGAAAATACAAGAAAAAAATCGTAGATGATGGAACCTAGTCGACGTAGAAATGAGACATTGGATTTCATATATGTTTTGATAGCTTCATTAATAATGCAAAATTAATGGCTACTAATTATCCTCTTTCTTTAATACCTTTGAAGTAACTTTTCCATCATGAAGTTGAGATTTGATAAGGTCTCCAAGGTTTATCCTCTTAGATGAAAGTAAAACCTTCCCGTCTTTATCGTGAGTAATGCTGTAACCCCTAGAGAGTGTATTTAGAGGTGACAGTAGGTTAAGTCGGTTGACCTTGTTAGTGAATTGATTTGCCTGATCTTTAAGAAAATATTCCGCATTATTATGTAGACGAATGTTGAGTTGTTTAAGTTGTGACTGATATAGTTGATGAGCTCTTTTTATCTGCCTGACAAGTCGAAACTCATATTCGTCTAGTTTCTGAGCATTCCGTTGCAGTTGTTGACTGGGGTCAACAATTCTAACTTGAAGTAGTTCAAGGGAGAGCCTTATTTTGTCAAGAGATTGATTGACACTATCCTGCAATTGTTTTCTAAGTTTTGTTGCCTGATTGATTATTGCAAGTCGGTCAGGTGTCGCGATAACGGCGGCGGCACTAGGTGTTGGAGCTCTAACGTCAGCTACAAAATCAGCAATAGTTGTGTCTGTTTCATGGCCTATAGAGCTAATAATTGGTGTAGCACAGGCAAAAATCTTTCTCGCCAGCTCTTCTTCATTGAAGGACCATAGATCTTCCATTGAGCCACCACCTCTAGCCAATATGAGAACATCGCAGCGTTTATCATTATCTGCAATTTGGAGTGCTTTGATGATTTTTTTATAGGCATCTTCACCTTGTACTTTAGTGTCGTAAAGAAGAATATTGGAAAAAGGATATCTTGTTTTTAGTACGTGGATGATGTCACGAATCACTGCGCCGCTAGAAGACGAGATGACTCCGATGGTTTTTGGGGAGACAGGGAGGTTTTTTTTGTTTTGAGCATCAAACAAGCCTTCAGCTTTAAGTTTATTTTTCAGTTGATCAAATGCAATCTGCAGATTGCCAACACCCGCAGGTTCCATTTGTTGCACAATCAGCTGGAAGTCTCCCCTAAGTTCATAGAGGGTTGGTGCGCCCCTTATTACAACAGACATGCCGTTTTCTGGAGAGAACTGGACTTTACGTTGATTGAGACGAAAAAAAGCGCATCTAATTTGCCCTTTTGAATCTTTTAGTGAGAAGTAACAGTGCCCGGAAGAGGGTCTGGACAGATTTGAAATTTCACCCTGGACCCAGCAATGGGGTATGTTTTGTTCAACAGAATTTCGACATAAGTTCAAGAAATCAGAAACGGAGTAGACTTCGTCGAGATTAAACATTGCCTTTAAGGTAAACAAATAACGCTCCCGTGCCGCCCATTTTTTGTGGGCAGGAACAGAATGCAAGCACTTGCGGGTGCTGTTTGAGATAGTGCACTACCTGTGATTTCAAGATTGATAGTTTTTGATCAGAGTTATACCCTTTGCCGTGAATGATTTGGATAAAACGTTCATTGTCATGGTAATGAATAAACTTTGAAAGAGATTGAAATGCCTCCTCAATCTTTTGTCCATGCAAATCTATATAGGGTGCATAGCTAATCCTGCCTTGCTTCATTTTTTTTAATGTTTTAGGTGATACACCCGCTTGTGAGTGACTTACAGAGTCCGAAGCTGATAGGTTGGGTTTAGGTAAATAGCTATAATCTTCAAAAGGCTTATTCCAAAGTTTTTTGTTGTTACAGGCTTCTTCCTTGTCACCGTCCTTATCGATAGGAATTTGCTGATTGACGGCACTTCTAAATAACGATTTATCATTTTCATCAATCATAATAATGCTGAATTTGATACATAAAAAAACCCTCTTGGAGGGTTTTCATTATAGCAATGATTATTGCTATTTAAAGATTAACCTTGAAAAGTCGAGCCAGAGAATAAAGAGGGTATTTATAGGGATTTAATTTGAGCGCTAAGACGAGATTTTTTTCTAGCGGCTTGGTTTTTGTGGATTAAACCTTTGCTGACAGCTTGGTCTAGGTTTTTTTGCATTGCTGCAAAACCGCTAACAGCCTCTTTTTTGTCTCCGGCTGAAATTGCATAAGCAACCTTTTTCACAAAAGTACGAGCTTTAGCTCGGATTTGAGAGTTATGTTTATTACGTTTTACTGTCTGTCTTGCGCGTTTTCTAGATCCTGCTGAATTGGCCATATTGTCTTTACTTTAATGCTAAATTACAAAAGTCAGAATTATAAAGTCTCAGTACTATTAATGCAAGTATTTGTTTTCACTTGGTTATGCGCCCAAGGAGTTAACGTAGCGAAGAGTTTTTTTCTTGTTAAGCAACAGGTGCCAAGTCCTGCCACCCTGTGATTTCCATAACGAAACTGCACGGATGCCAGCAAGAAGCAAGGCTCTGATATGGTTTGCCGTATGCCTGTTTGTTAAATAGATCTGCTCACCTCGAACCATAATCGTTGGGCTGAGGCTACCTAAGGTATTTTTATAGAGTTCAGCAAGTCTAGCAATTGAGTTACTGTGATGAATGTCAAAAAAATCTTGTTTTTTAATGTGATCAATTTCCGCCGATATCTGAGTCAGTAATTGAGGTTTTTTCATTAATTTCTTTTCAAGATTAATAAGTGCAGTTGAATAGAGCATGATGTTTTGCATATTGATTGGTTTCTTTTCGAGTAATGTTTTTAGAGATTCAAAACCGATTCGTAAGTCCTCGGGCGAAGAAAAAATTTCATCGACATCGTCACTCTGACTGACAATGCTATTCAGGCTTACCTTGTTACTATGGCTATCACATTGCCCAGTAGATGCAAGTTGATGCACTAGGGCAGTTGTTTGAAATATACTTGCCAATGCTAGAGTTTGTTTTGCTGCTTTATTCATTCGACTTTGATTTGATTACACTTCCACCCAAGCAAACATCACGGTCATAGAAGACAATTGACTGTCCAGGCGTTATCGCTCTCTGGGGTTCCCTAAAATTAACCTGAATACAGTCGCTATCTATTCCCGTTACCTGACACTCTTGAGAGGCTTGACGATAACGTATTTTAGCAACACATTTGTGAGGTAGGGCAGGTGACTGATCAATCCAGTGGACACTATCTGCAACAAGTGTATTGTGATAAAGCAATGGATGATCTCCTTGAACAGCTAAAATTTCATTTGAATCGACTAACTTATCAGCGACAAACCAAGGTTCAGGGGAGTCGCTATAACCTCCACCGATCTCCAAACCTTTGCGCTGACCAATGGTATAAAAAGGTAAACCATGGTGGTGTTTAATAAAGCGACCATTCTCATCTACAATATCGCCTTTTTGTTTGGGCAGAAAGGTGGTTAAAAAGTCCGCAAAAGGTCTTTCTCCGATAAAGCAAATACCTGTAGAGTCCTTTTTTTCCGCGTTGTCAAAGCCATTCTGTAGTGCGATTTCACGTACTTGTTTTTTGTGTAAATCTCCTAGTGGAAACAGGCTCTGTGAGAGTTGATCTTGGTTAAGTAGGTGAAGAAAGTAGCTTTGATCTTTACTCCCATCAATTCCAGCTTTCAGTAGGTAGTGGCCATCATTATTGATAATTCTTGCATAGTGACCAGTTGCTATTTTGCTGGCACCTAAGTCCTTTGCATAATCTAAAAATGCTTTAAATTTGATTCTTTGATTACACAATACATCAGGATTTGGTGTTCGCCCTTTTTTATGTTCAGAAAGAAAGTGCTCAAAAACATCTTCCCAGTATTCATGAGAAAAGTTCACTGTGTGAAGCCTGATTCCAAGCTTATCTGCGACTTGTTGAGCATCCGCAAAGTCTTCAGCGGCATTGCAGTATTTATCATCGTCATCCTCATCCCAATTTTTCATGAACAAGGCTTCCACTTGAAATCCTTTTTCAAGCAAAACGAGGGCCGCAACAGATGAATCAACACCACCAGACAGGCCGACAATTATTTTTTCATCAGAAGGGCTCATTGTGCTTGATCATAAGCGCTTACAATTCTTTTAACCAGCTGATGCCTTACAATATCTTGGGAGTCTAATTCACAAAAAGTAATTTGTTTTATGCTGTCAAGTATTTTCATTGCATCTAAAAGACCAGATAGGCTAGGGTTAGGCAAATCTATTTGTGTTATATCACCGGTAATCACCATCTTTGAGCCAAAACCCATTCGAGTCAGAAACATTTTCATTTGAGGGATTGTGGTATTTTGAGCTTCATCAAGAATAATGTAGCATTCATTCAAAGTGCGACCTCTCATAAATGCAAGCGGGGCTACTTCAATGACGTGTTTTTCTATTAATCTATTCACCCTTTCAAAGCCGATAAACTCGTAAAGCGCATCATAAATAGGTCTCAAGTAGGGGTCGACTTTTTCACTCAGATCGCCGGGCAAAAACCCCAGTTTTTCTCCTGCCTCAACAACAGGTCTGACCAAAATAATTCGTTTAACATTCGAGCTCTCTAAAGCTTCAACTGCTCTTGCAACCGCTAGATATGTTTTTCCTGTACCAGCCGGCCCTATGGCAAAAACTGCATCATTTTCAATAATAGCATTGACATAGTTTTGTTGGTTAGTGCTACGAATATTGATATGTTTGCGACTTGTCTTAATAGTGACCGATTTGGTCGAACCATTACTATTTTTTTGAGATTTAATACAAAGGTTGATATCACCAGAATCAATAGTTTTACTCTCTGATAGTGAGAGAAGCTCTTGCAAAACACTAAATGCTAATGGCGCATTGTCACCCTTGATATTAAAGTCAGAGCCTTTGTTCGAAACTTTTACTTTCAGGCTTTTTTCAATGTTATCGAGGTTTTTATCTAGGGAGCCGCAAATATTTGCTAGCTGATCGGAGCTTTGAATATCGAGAGTAAATTTCATTGTCAATATTTTACTGCTTTACATAGAAAACAATCGATAAGTTGCATGATTTATTACCTCATTTAATTTAACATTGATGTCATGAAGAGAGTTAGATTTATCTTAAATGCCTTTTTCCTGCTATTTGTATTATGGCCGTACACTTCTATTGCAGAGAATAATCAATGTGTATTGCTTTTGTACCACGGCTTTTCAGACGAGGGACCTCAGTCTACTAATACTTCTCCAGCAGTCTTTGAGAAGCACCTAGAATATCTTTACGAGAACGGCTATAAAGTGCTCCCCTTGGGAGAAGTCATCGAGGGTCTTAAAATGCAAGGAATGTTGCCCAAAAAATGCGTCAGTTTGACTGCAGATGATGGCTTTTTATCGCTCTACACTAACGCTTATCCGTTACTCGCCAAATACCAGATGCCGATGTCGGTCTTTGTTTCTACAGAATCTATTGACAAGAAATATACTCTGATGTTGACTTGGCAACAGCTCAGAGAAATGTCAGACCTTGTAGATGTTTATAACCACAGTGTGAAACATCTTCATTTGGTTGAACAGAATGTTGAAGTAGTGCGAAGTGAAATTACTCAAGCACAACAAAGAATAGAGCAGGAATTTGGTGTTGAAGAGAAGTTTTTTGCTTATCCATACGGTGAGTTTGATGAGGAGACTTATCGTCTAGTAAGTGATCTTGGTTATGTCGGTTTTGGACAACATTCCGGTGCCATAAGCAGAAACAGCGACTTTTTGAATTTACCAAGATTTTCGATGTCTGGACCCTATGCAAAAATGGACAGCTTTACTTTAAAGATTAAAACATTGCCCATGCCAATTGAAATCGAAGAACCGCAATCTCTACTTATTTATGAAAACTTCAAACCATCCTTAACTCTGACCTTTTCTCGCGAGTTGACGAACAACGAAAAACGACAATTTTCCTGTTTTGTGTCGGGTCAAGATCAGCCCGAGTTGATATGGCTAGATTCTAATAAGGTAAAAGTTCAAGCTAGAGAGTCGCTGTCAAAGGGTAGGAGTCGTTATAACTGCACAATGCCATCGAAGGAGGCGGGGCGATATTACTGGTATTCAAAGCTTTGGTTAAGGCTAAGCAGTTAGATAAGCTCTCCCTGTAGAGAGTTGGCGAAACCTTCGGTAATTTTTACTGAGACTAATTGGCCAATTAGGTCCTCATTGCCCTGAAAGTGGGTGGTACGCATATTTTCTGTTCTACCTGATAAAGTACTACCTTTTTTTGAATGACCTTCTACAAGAACTTTTTGGATACTGCCGATCATTGATCTAGAGATTTCTTCAGTCTTCTCATTGAGTTTATCTTGTATAACGGCAAGTCGTTGTTTCTTGACTGTTTGATCAACATCATCGGGAAGACTTGCTGCAATCGTTCCAGGTCGTTTTGAATAAATAAAACTGAAGGATTTATCAAAGCCCATCTCATCGATAAGCTTCATTGTATTATTAAAATCCTCTTCAGTCTCTCCAGGAAAGCCAATAATGAAATCTGAGGATAAAGAAATGTCGGGTCTAATTTCTCTAAGTCTTCGAATCTTTGATTTATATTCAATCACGGTATGGCCGCGTTTCATTGAACCGAGTATTTTGTCTGAGCCACTCTGGACAGGTAGATGTACATGTGAAACAAGCTCAGGCACTTCGGCATAAGTTTTGATTAAGCGATCACTAAACTCAACGGGATGAGAGGTTGTATAGCGGATACGTTCTATACCTGACACTTGCGCAACGATAGCAATAAGGAGCGCTAAATCAGCGATTTCCCCATCATCCATAAGGCCACGATAGGCGTTAACATTCTGTCCTAAAAGGTTGATTTCTTTGACACCTTGTTCTGCCAGAACTTCGACTTCACAAATCACATCGTTGAAGGGACGGGAAATTTCTTCACCGCGTGTATAGGGAACAACACAAAAGGTGCAATATTTACTACAACCTTCCATCACAGAAACGAATGCAGAGGCACCATCAGCGTGAGGTTCGGGTAGATGGTCAAATTTTTCAATTTCTGGGAAAGAAATATCGATACTTACTTGACTTTTGTCAAGAGCATCATTGAGCATGTTGGGTAATCGATGTAGGGTTTGAGGGCCAAAAATCAGATCAACGTAGGGTGCTCTTTTGAGTATCAGATCTCCCTCTTGAGAAGCAACACAGCCACCAACGCCAATCACTAGGTTTGGTTTGGTGGTCTTTAATTTCTTCCAACGTCCAAGTTGATGGAATAGTTTTTCCTCGGCCTTTTCACGAATCGAGCAGGTATTTACTAAAAGAACGTCAGCTTGTGCAACATCATCTGTCAATTCGAGGCCGTGAGAATGTTTGAGTACGTCACTCATTTTGTTAGAATCGTACTCGTTCATTTGACACCCAAAGGTGCGGATGTGTAATTTAGAGGGACACATTATGCTGGCTTTTGGATGTGCAATGTTTGGGTTGGATATGCGATTTCTGCACCATGATCGGCAATAATGTCTGCTACATCAAGCAATATTTTACCTTTGATTCTTTTAAATTCTGCTCCCTCGGTGACCGTACAGAAAGCCCAAATCACAAAATCAAGTGAAGAGGCATTGAACAAGTCAAAATACACACGACAAGGTTCTTCGTGATTAATATGTTCATGGTCAGTTAACAATTTCTCAACCTTCTCAATAATACTTTGCATTTGTGCAATATCGTCATAACGGATACCGATAACTGCGTGAATTTCACGGTTAGTCATTCTAGAAGGTGTCTCAATAGGAATAGTTGCAAAAATACCGTTGGGGACATAAATAGGGTTTTTGTTAAAGGTACGAAGACGAGTCATTCTCCAGCCGATTTTTTCGACTACACCTTCTATACTTTTATCCGTTGTCCGAATCCAGTCTCCGGTAGAGAAGGGTTTGTCCATCTGGATCATCAATCCACCAAAAACATTGGCAAGCATGTCTTTGGCAGCAAATCCCACCACAATACCGCCGACACCACCGAGAGTCAAAATGGAGGACACAGAGTAACCAAAATATTGCGCGACACCAAGAACGATTGCAAAAACAAACAGTATCTTGATTAGACGGGTGAACAATCTAACGGAGTCTTTATCGACATTACCTTCTTTTTCTAACATAAAGCTTTCAATACTTGATATTAGTCTGAGTACTCCCCAGGTCAGAATAAAGATTGGAGCAATGTCTATATATTCAACAACTTTGCCAAGGGTTGAAATTTCAGCCTTCAGCTCGTGTAATGAAAAATATAACCAGCCATACCAGATGAGTAACTTTAGGGGCGCCGAGATTGCTTTAATAAGGTAGTCATCTATTTGTGTTTTAGTGACACCAGTATGTTTTTTTATTTGTTGCAGTATGACGCCTAGTGCAACATGGGCAATAATAGCCAACAATAACAGTACGCCGGTCATCTGGATTGGGGTTATATTTTGGAGGAATTCGTTCATTAGAGGTATTTTAACGGATTAATAGGTTCTTCGTATTTTTTCATTTCAAAATAGAATGGCTTGTTGCCTGTTACAGCAATCACTTGACCTTTCTCGATACTATCACCCTCGCTAACATAGATTTCTTGATTTTGATTGTAAATACTATAAAAGCCGTAGGCATGCTTGATAATGATCATTTTTCCATAACTTGTCATTTTGTCTCCACTATAGACTACTTCTCCTTTTCTGACAGCTCGGACATCTTGACCAAGTACATTATCATAGGTCAAACCTAGGTGATTATTTTCTATTGAGAACTTTTTGAGTATTTCAGCATTAACTGGAAGAGACCAATTTTTATTGTCGCTTACTACTTTGGCTTTTGAATTGTTTTGATTTTCATCCAATACCTTGTTGAATGACTTTTCAACAACAATAACTTGACCTGGTTCATTGGTCAAACAACCTGATAGTATTAAAGATAAAAAAAATATAAAAAAATATTTAGTAGGCATACCATATCCCCAAAACAACAATAGCAATCAGGACGTATCCTAATCTATCAATATATTTATTTAACCATGCATCGCAACGTTTTCCAAACTTTCTTACAAGAAAAGCAATCAACAAATAGCGAGCACTGCGTGCGATCAAAGAGAAAATCACAAAAGGCAAGAGAGGCATTGACATCATTCCTGCACTAATAGTGAAGAGCTTATATGGTATGGGGCTAAAACCTGCAATTAGAATGATCCAAATTCCGTAGGTGTTAAAGTACTGCTCAGCTTTATGCAATTCCGGTAGATAATTCATTGTGTCTAATAATGGCATGATAAGGCTGATTGCATAGATGCCGACATAGTAACCAGCAATTGCGCCTAATACTGAACTTAATGTGCAAATAATTGCAAAGTAGTAAGCTCTATTCCTACTCTTGAGTGACATAGTCGCAAGCAAGATATCTTGTATAGGATATGGTAGTATCGAAGATTCCAAGAAACTAATTGTGGCCAGCCAAATAACAGCAAAACGACTTGATGACCATTCAAGGACTTTATTGTAGAGTGAATAAAAAGGTCTCATTCAGAGATCAAAGCTTAGTTTTTGTTTTTTAACATTGGGAAGCCAAGTCGCTCTCTTGATTCGTAATAAGCTTGAGCAACTTTCTGACTCATCGATCTCACTCGGCGAATGAATCGAGCTCTGTCTGTGACGCTGATTGCATGCCTTGCGTCTAAAAGGTTAAATAAGTGAGAGGCCTTCATGGTTTGTTCATAGGCCGGAAAAGGCAGATCTTTTTCAATGAGCTTTGCGTTCATTGATTCGGCCTCATCGAATTGTCTAAAAAGAACCTCAGTGTTCGCAATTTCAAAATTGTATTTAGACTGTTCCACCTCGTTTTGGTGATAAACATCACCATAAGTCAAGTCTTCTGTCCATGCAAGGTCAAACACGCTATCGACACCTTGAAGGTACATCGCTAGTCTCTCGAGGCCATAAGTCAACTCTCCAGAAATTGGTTTGCACGCAAGGCCGCCAACTTGTTGGAAATAGGTAAATTGACTCACCTCCATGCCATCCAGCCAAACCTCCCAGCCGAGCCCCCAAGCTCCCAGAGTGGGCGACTCCCAATTATCCTCAACAAAACGTACATCATGAATTTTAAGATCGATGCCAATCGCTGTTAATGAGGCAAGGTAAAGGTCTTGAATGTCACTAGGCGAAGGTTTGAGCAAGACTTGGAATTGATAGTAATGTTGCAGGCGGTTGGGGTTTTCACCATAACGTCCATCCCCTGGTCGACGAGAAGGTTGCACATATGCAGCTTTCCATGGTTCTGGGCCAATCGCACGAAGGAAAGTCGCAGGGTGGAAGGTTCCGGCGCCGATCTCCATATCAAATGGTTGAACGATAGCACAACCTGCATCAGCCCAATAATTTTGTAATTTAAGAATTAAGTTCTGAAATGATGTGTTTGTATCTAGCTCAGATGGGGACATTAAAATTGATCGAAAAATAACAAAAATTTTACCTCAGCGCTAACTCCAGTTGAGTCTTTTAAAAACATTTGTATATTTAAGAAATCAGATAGGTAATGAATTCAGTGGCCAAAAATAAAGTAGTGTTGGAATACTGACAACGGTAATTAAAATCTCGAGAGGCAGGCCAAGCTTCCAGTAATCGCCAAATCTATACCCTCCTGGCCCCATCACCAGGGTATTGTTTTGGTGTCCAATAGGTGTCAAGAAAGCACAGGATGCACCAATCGCAACTGCCATCAAAAAGGTATCCGGGTTGACAGCTAAGGTTTTGGCTACTTCCACACTAATAGGCGCTGCCACTAGGACGGTTGCAACGTTGTTAAGGACAGCGCTAAGGAGCATCGTAATGATAAGCATTGAGGCAAGAATCGTTACTGGTGTGGCACCATAGGAAATATTAATAAGGATATTTGAGATTGTCTCTGCGCCACCACTGCTTTGTAATGCCTGACCAATAGGTATCATTGAGCCTAGAAGAACAATCACCGGCCAATGTATTGAGCGGTAGATATCAATTTTCGGGATCACATTAGCCGCGATATAGAAAATAACAACCAATGACAGAGCAATAGTTAGGTCTATATATCCAAGACTCGAAGCGATAATTGCAATCAAGAAAGAAGAGATCGCTAGTGAGGCTTTTTTTCGCTGTGGAATTTGCAAATCACGCCTCTCTAAGGTAAGACATTCCATCCATTTCACAGCACTTTCTAGGTGAGAACTGTTACCGTGAAGAAGTAAAACATCGCCTGGTTGGATTTTGGTGTTTCTTACGTGATGAATAATGGATCTTCCGGCACGAGAGATACCCAAAAGAGATATCTGTCTCAATTTGAGTAGGCTTAATTGGGTCGCGGTTCTTCCAATCGAGCGTGAAAATGGCGGAGCAACAGCTTCGATAAGTGAGGTATGTTGAAATTCAAAGTCTGAATCAGAATCACTGATATAGTGAGTTTTTGTTTGTTTCATAAATTCATCAATACCCTGCACGGAGCCTTCGAGAATGAGCAGGTCATTAGCATGAATAATGAAATTACGGATAAAACCTTCACCTTCTAGTCGCTCATCGTTTCTAATAATCCCTAAAATTGACACATCAACACCCTCACAAACATCATCCAGATACGATAAATACTTGCTGACGATGGGAGATTCCTCTGTAACGAGTACATTAGAGACATACTGTCGTATTTCTTCATTACTATCTTTAAGGTCTGAATCTTTGATTTGAGGTATTAATCGCCAGCCGAAAAGAGCAATAAAAAGTACACCAGAAATCGCAACAATCAAACCAACTGGAGTAAAGTCAAACATCGAATAAGGGGAACCGAGAACATCTTCTCTGTAGGTTGCTATTACAACATTTGAGGCAGTACCTATCATCGTAACCATACCACCTAAAATTGAGGTAAAGGCAAGTGCCATTAGAGTTGTGGAAGGTTTGCGTTTGGCTTTTTGATTAAGCTGAGTGTCCGCTGGCATTAATATAGCTAAGGCAGCTACGTTGTTTATGATACTGGAGAGACTTGCAGAAATAGTACCCATTAATGCAATATGTGTCTTAACGCCGCTTGTGAAATTAGAAAGATTAGAACTAATTAACTCAACTGATCCTGATCGAACCAAGCCTCTACTAATAATTAGCACGAGAGCAATAATTACAACGGCAGGATGACCAAAGCCGGCAAAAACGCCATGGGTTGGTATAACACCAACAAGCGTACCAGCAATGAGTGCCATGAAGGCTACCAAATCGTAGCGAACTCTACCCCAAATAAATAACACTAAGGTAGCTGAAATCAGCAAAAAAACAATCGATTGATCACTCATATATTAATAATTTTCACCAATGTAGTGATTAATTATAGCTAAATGGTGGTTTCCCTTATACAAACTTGATTGTACAAAAAATAAAGTATAAATATCGAATATAATGAGTTCAGTAGTTTTTTTCACCAAATCTTGTTGAGGATTAAATGTCATCTGGTAGTAAAAAAATTGTTGTCGTAGGTATAGTCAGCAATGCAATAGTAACGGTCCTTAAATTTATTTCTGCATTAGTTGCAACATCTGCATCAATGATGAACGAGGCAATCCATTCGTTGATGGATACGCTCAACCAGCTCTTTTTGTTGTTTGGATTGATAGCTAGTGAAAAGGAGCCCGACCAAGACTACGCGTTTGGTCACCATCAAAAGAAGTTTATTTGGAACTTATGGTCGGCAATTGGCCTGTTTTCAATTGGATCAGGTTTGGGTTTATATCATGCCTATCACTCCTACTTAAAGATGGGCGAGCACGCAACCGAGGCAGCCAGTATAAGCATTTTTAACCTCAATATTTCTGGGATTACATTGATGTTCATAGTTTTAGTTGCTTCTTTCTTGATTGAGGGTAATGCCTGGAGAGTTGCAATGCGGGAATATCAACAAAGAACCAAGGATATTGATACCACTGTTTTTCGATATATATCTGAGGCTAAAGATCCGACACTGGTTGCGATGATTCTAGAGGACAGTATTGCCATGATTGGAATTTTTTTGGCAATTATGGGTATTACCCTTTCTTACCTAACTGGGAATCCTGTATGGGATATCTTGTTCTCTTCCTTGATCGCAGTATTACTTGGTGTTGCGGCAGTTTTTCTGGGTCGAGTAAATATGATTTATTTGTCTGACATTCGTCACCTAGAGATAGAAAATTACTTCACAAAAATATGTAGTGAACATAACGAGGTTGAGCTATGTCATGACGTAAAGTCAATAGTGATGGATGAAAACAATATAGTGCTCGTTGCTGAAGTAGAGGTTAAGGAGGAGGCATTGATGGACCAGATCAAATTAGATATTGAGCGTGAAAAATCACAAATTTCTGAAAACGATGAAATGCGTGATGAAAAATCTGCCGTATATGCAACAGTACGCCGAATTGATCATATCATAGAAAATTTAACGAACCAGCTCCAACAAAAACATCCTCAAGTGCAATCCGTTACCATAGAGGTCGGAATTTATCAGCCTTAACTTATAGTTGTGAAAAAAATGTGGGATACCCTCATTTATTGAACTAAAGAAGACTTAATACTTATAAGTTTCTGGCTTATATGGACCCTCTTTGGGTGTATTGATGTATTCTGCTTGGGCATCCGTCATCTTTGTAAGAACACCACCAAAGCCACCAACCATTCCTGCAGCAACCTCCTCGTCGAGTTTCTTGGGTAGAACTTCAACGCTTATGTTGCTTAATTTATCTTCTTCCGGCAGGTTCGCAAATTTTTGATCAAACAGATACATTTGAGCTAATACCTGGTTAGCAAAAGAGCCATCCATAACGCGAGAAGGGTGGCCTGTTGCATTACCCAAATTGACTAAGCGACCTTCAGATAACAAAATCAAATAATCATTTTTGTCAGGAGACCTATAGACTCGGTGGACCTGAGGCTTAACTTCGTCCCATTGCCAGTTATCACGCATGTATTGGGTATCAATTTCATTGTCGAAGTGACCAATATTACAAACCACCGAACCAGCCTTAAGGGTCTCCAACATAGCTGAATCGCACACATTTATATTTCCAGAAGCTGTAACTACTAAGTCAGTTGTAGATAACAATTCTTTATTAATACCACCTTTTGATCCAGTATTAATACCATCGTTGTATGGCGAGATTACTTCAAATCCATCCATACAAGCCTGCATAGCACAGATAGGGTCGATCTCGCTAACCTTAACTATCATTCCTTCCTGACGGAGTGATTGTGAAGACCCTTTGCCAACATCACCGTAGCCAATTACTAGAGCTTTTTTACCTGCCATTAAAATATCGGTTCCACGCTTAATAGCATCATTTAAAGAGTGTCTGCAGCCATATTTATTATCATTTTTTGATTTTGTGACTGAGTCATTGACATTAATTGCTGGAACCTTAAGTTCGCCATTATCAATCATTTCCAGTAAACGATGTACGCCGGTAGTAGTCTCTTCACTGATTCCATGAATACTATCGAGCATATCCGGGTATTTTTCATGCAGCATTTGGGTCAAGTCACCGCCATCATCTAAAACCATGTTGGCATCCCAGGGCTTGTTATTTTGAAGGATAGTTTGTTCGATGCACCATAAAAATTCCTCTTCAGTCTCACCTTTCCAAGCAAAAACTGGTATACCAGCTTCGACCATTGCGGCCGCTGCATGGTCCTGTGTAGAGAAAATATTACAAGATGACCAGCGAATCTCTGCACCTAATGCAACCAAAGTTTCCATAAGGACTGCTGTTTGAATAGTCATATGAATACAGCCCAGTATCTTTGCACCCTTTAAAGGTTTTTGTGCGCTGTATTTATTACGAAGCGCCATTAAAGTGGGCATTTCAGATTCCGCCAACTCTATCTCTTTACGACCATAGTCAGTCAAATTAATATCAGCAACTTTATAGTCGTTATTATCAATTGTTGAATTACTCATTTTGTTTCCTTTAAATTGAAAAAAATGAGCGTCGTTATGAATGCCAAGCCTGCTGGAAAGAAAATCCCAATGCAACGCCCCTTGGCAGAATTCATTATACCAAAATCAATCAGAAAAAAACTATTTTAGCAGATGAGCACGATCGGTTTTTTCCCAGCTAATTGAATCTTCGGTTCTGCCAAAATGACCATAACTAGCGGTTTGTTGGTAGATTGGTCTTTTTAAATCCAGCATATCAATCAAACCCTTGGGACGTAAATCGAAATGTTTTCTAATTAATTGTTCAATCTCTTGGTTGGACTTTTTGCCAGTACCAAAGGTATCAACACTGATGCTAGTTGGTTCTGCAACACCGATTGCATATGATACTTGAATCTCACAACGAGTAGCAAGCCCCGCTGCAACAATATTTTTAGCAACATAGCGAGTGGCGTAAGCTGCGCTTCTATCAACTTTGGAAGGGTCTTTTCCTGAGAAAGCACCGCCTCCGTGACGAGCCATACCGCCATAGGTGTCCACAATAATTTTTCTACCTGTTAATCCAGCGTCACCAACTGGACCACCGATTTCGAAGTTACCAGTCGGATTGATGTGATACTGGGTTTCATTTGTTAACCATTTTTTCGGTAATATGGGTTTGATGATCTCTTCTAACACCGCTTCCCTAAGATCTGTAAGTGAGATGCCTTTATCATGCTGAGTGGAAAGCACCACAGCATCAATACCAACAATTTCATTGCCATCATAAATACAAGAGACTTGTGATTTAGCGTCAGGTCTTAGCCATGGAATAGATTCGTTTAATAATAGTTCAGCTTGACGCCTGACAAGTTGATGGGCAAGCATAATTGGTGCAGGCATAAGCTCTTTGGTTGAATTTTCTGCGTAACCAAACATTAGACCTTGGTCTCCTGCCCCCTGTTCACGGTTTTTACTCTCATCAACTCCTTGTTTGATGTCCTGAGATTGTTTACCTAGTAGGTTTGATATTGAACAGTTGTGACCATTAAATCCGTACTCATCTCTATCATAGCCAATGTCAATAATTGTTTTTCGAACCACATCTTCATAGTCAATTTTTGCACCTGTAGTAATTTCACCAGCCAATACAACCTGGTTGTCTTTTACCAAGGTTTCAATAGCAACACGAGATTCTCTGTCTTGTGAAAGTGCAGCATCAAGAATGGCATCAGAAATTTGATCGCAAACTTTGTCGGGATGACCGGCAGAAACGGATTCGGAAGTAAATATCATAGCATAGTCCTAAAAAATAAAAAAAACCTGTCTAAAGCAGGTTTTTTCGGAAAACACCAGCTTTAGCTTGTTTTAGCCACTACTGGTGGCAACGCTAGCAATCGGAACAAATCAGCGTGCAGTAATTATAGTCTTTGATTTTATTAATGTAAAGCCTAATCCAAACTTGTTTTTAGAGCTATAGCACTCACAAAAGGGGATGCCATCAAACTGATTAGCAGTATGCTTGCTAAAAAATAGATCTGTCCATTTATTGGAAGATTAAATTGGGATTGAGAGACAGCGCTTGTGGCAAAAATTAAAATAGGTATATAAAGGGGAAGTATCAAAAGTGATAACAACATCCCAGAGTTTTTGATACCAACAATTAGAGAGGCGCCGATAGCTCCTATTAGGCTTAAACTCGGCGTAGCCAATAACAGCGTCAACATTAAAACATAGATACTCTTATCATCTAGGAAAAGTGTCATTCCAAGTAAGGGCGACAGCAAGATGATAGGTAGACCGGTTAGTAGCCAATGAGAAATCGTTTTAGCTAACAATATAAGAGGAAGTGAATGATGTGAGATGACCATCTGTTCAAGAACGCCGTTGTCATAATCATAATGAAACAGTGCATTAAGTGAGAGCAACACTGAAAGCATACAAGTTACCCAGACAATTCCAGGTGCAATGTTTGATAAAGTGTGTGAATCTGGACTCATTGCTAAAGGAAATAATGAAATAGCAATAACAAAAAACAATAGAGGATTAAGAAAGCTAGATGGATTGCGTAGTGACATCTTTAAGTCTCTTGTCAGTGTCTTGGTAAAGATGTTCATAGGTTGAGAATCCTTAGTCCGGGTAATTTGCATTCCTGATGGGTTGTGAGGATACAAATTCCGCCATCATCACAGTGTTTAGTTATTTGAGTTTCAATCACATTAATGCCATTAGAATCAAGTGCAGTGAAAGGTTCATCTAGAAGCCAAACTTTAGCTTGAGTAACAAAAAGGGCTGACAAAACAACCCTCCTTTTTTGACCAGCAGAAAGATTTGCGGCATATTCATACTCGAAATTTTTTAAACCAACATTTTTAAGTGCATTATCAAGCTCCTGATTAGAATTACTATTATTGAGTTGAGTAAGGTAATCAAGATTTTCTTTACAATGTAGCTCAGGACTTAAGGCTGGGAGATGACCTAGGTATAATATATCAGACTGGTAATCATAGGAGCCGACCTTGTTGCTGTTAATGGATAATTTGCCAGATTCTGCTGAGTTGAGTCCAGCAAGTATTTTTAATAGTGATGTTTTTCCAGAGCCATTAGCTCCAGAAATTTTTAGTATTTCTCCAGCATTTAGTTCAAACGAGAGATTGCTAAAGAGTTCGTTATAGCCTCTTTGACAAGTTAAATCACTAACGATTAATTTTGACATGACATCATTTTAGTGGATTAGTCTCTCGAAGGCGAAAAAACGTAATCCGTATTAAAACAGTTACAGAAAGTTATTTTGATTATTGATTATCGGTTAAGCCGCCTAGTCCGCTCTTATCAATTTCTGATAGGCCATCTTCATCAAAAATTAACCTTAAACGATAATGCATCACTTGTTCACCATTGAGGGTTGAATGATGGATATAATCCCATTGATATTGATGAAACGGGTCTATAATGCTCGGCGACCCAATTAAGTTCATTACGGCAGTCTTAGACATTCCCAATTGAAGCTTTTCAACAGCTTCAATTTCGAGAACAGAGCCCTGCATAATGCTTGGTTTGTAGGTATCAATAGAAGGCATTGAAAAATCAAGCCAACTTGGCATCGAAAACTTTGGAGACTCAGGCGTTTCAGGAGATTTTAGTAGAGAGTTTGAGCAGCCACTTAAAATCGTAAACGCAAGCACAATTAAAGTTAGTCTTTTCATCTTTCGCTAAACGATTAAAATATTGATAGGATTTTACCTTAAGGATTTTTTAAATGGATGCCGAAGATTTAAAAAGTGCTGGCCTAAAAGTCACTTTGCCGAGATTAAAGATTTTGGAGGTGTTAGAGAAATCACCCAATCATCATTTGAGTGCTGAGGACATCTATCGTGCGCTGATGGAACAACACGAAGAGGTCGGAGTGGCGACAATTTATCGGGTTCTAACTCAATTTGAAGAATCAGGAATTGTTAATAAGTTAAATTTTGAAAATAATCAGGCCGTTTATGAGCTCTCTAACGTTGAGCACCACGATCACTTAGTTTGTGTTAAATGTAACGCAATCATTGAATTTCAAGATGATGTAATTGAGCAGCATCAATTACAAATTGCAAAAAAATACGGCTTTCAACTTACAGATCATTCACTTTATCTTTACGGACTTTGTAAGACCTGTAAAGAGTCTCCCTAGAGACTATTAATAGATATGGAAGATTTTATTCTTAGAGCGTTAGCCGCCTCTCTAGGAGTGTCAGTAATCGCTGGCTCTCTTGGATGTTTTGTAATATGGAAACGCCTATCGTATTTTTCTGATTCGATTTCTCATAGTGCCTTATTGGGTGTTGCATTAGGTTTGGCGACAGGTCTTGGCATAAATATTGGTCTAGTTATTGTGGGCGCACTGTTTGCAATCCTTATTGTTGTATTACAGCAAAAAGATTTTTGGTCAAACGATGCTATTTTAGGAATTTTCTCTCACATAGCGCTCTCAGTTGGTATTGTCGTTTTAGGTTTTGTTGGTGATCGAAATACTGATTATTTCGCTTACCTTTTTGGTGATATTCTTTCGATTAACAGCCAGGATATTTTTTGGATTTTTTCAGTGATGGTTGTAGTAGTTGCGATTTTGGTGATGAACTGGAGAAGGTTATTGCTATTAACTTTGAATGAGGAATTAGCAAGAGCTGAGGGCCTTAACAAAGTGACCTATGAATTGCTATTTATGTTTTTAATTGCACTGGCAGTTTCTGTATCGGTACAAATTGTTGGCGTACTTTTGATTACATCTTTACTCATAATTCCGCCTGCCATTGCACGCGTTTATTCAAGATCCCCTCTTGCAATGATTTTTAGTTCTGTCGTTGTTTCCGTTGTATCTGTCCTATTGGGGCTTTTCAGCTCAATCCAGTTTGATATAGCAACAGGTCCGGCAATTGTAATTACTTTGGGTTTTTTCTTTTTTATTGCCCAACTGTTACCAAATAAAAGCTAATCAAAGGGTATCGTTAAGTTCAATCATTTGATTGGTTTGCTGTTCAACAATTAGCGGATCAATAATAGACTCCAAGTCGCCTTCCATGATTTCGTTCAACTTATAGAGCGTCAAATTGATTCGATGATCGGTGACTCTACCCTGTGGGTAGTTATAGGTTCGAATTCTTTGAGAGCGGTCACCACTACCAACCAACTCTTTACGTTGAGTAGCCTGCTCTTTTTGTTGTTCGTATTGCTGCGCATCTAAAATTCTTGAAGCAAGTACTGACAAAGCCTGAGCTTTGTTTTTGTGTTGTGATCGACCATCCTGGCACTCGACAACAGTACCTGTAGGGATGTGTGTAACTCTGACCGCGGAATCGGTTTTGTTGACATGCTGACCGCCAGCCCCAGAAGCTCTAAAAGTATCAATTCTGACATCATTCATATTGATATTCACTTCTTCAATATCAGTCACCTCTGCCATAACTGCAATGGTACAGGCAGAAGTATGCACTCTACCTTGTGACTCTGTTTCAGGAACTCTTTGCACTCTATGGGCTCCCGACTCAAATTTAAGTTTTGAGTAAACATTAGATCCACTAATACGGGCAACGATTTCTTTAAACCCACCATGCTCCCCAATATTTGAACTCATGACTTCCATTTGCCATTTGTTTTTCTCAACATAGCGCGAATACATTCTATAGAGGTCACCTGAAAAGATACTCGCCTCATCACCACCCGTTCCTGCACGAATTTCAATAATAATATTGCGTGAATCGTTAGGATCTTTTGGGAGAAGGGATTTTTTTAGTTCCAATTCAAGTTGCTCCAGTTTGTTCTCACCCGAAGCAATCTCTTCTTCTGCCATCTCTCTTATGTCTTGATCATCCTCGTTAAGTAATTTTTGTGCAGCATTAATATCATTCAGGGTTGATAGATACTGTTGGTACTGATCATTAACGGGACTTAGTTGGGCGTGCTCAATTGATAGCTCTCTAAATTGATTTTGGTCAGAGACAACGGATTGGTCAGATAGTAGCGCGTTGATTTCTTCAAGACGCATGGATAATTGCTCTAGCTTTGTAAGGATAGATTGATTCATGAGTTATGAATATTAGTAGTTTTTTTTGAAACCGGTACAGAGTCCTTTGATTGTTCAAGACTAATTATTGGGGATTTTTTAATATTTTCAAAGGTTGTATGTAATAACTTATTAGTTAGCTTGTCCGCTAACTCTTCAACAACTAGATCGGGGTCAGCTCCAGTTTCTAGTTTTTTTATTGCACTTTGTAGTAGTTCACTCTTAAGCAGATTTGCATGTTCGCGATACTTTCTAATAATTTCTTCATTGGGAATATTATTTAGCCACTCTATGAAATCAAAGCTTTTTTCATGAATGATTTCTTCAGCGATAACCTTATCTTGCTCTCTGTTTTCGAGGTTATTGTCAACCACTTGTTGTAAATCGTCCACGGTGTAAAGGAAGACGTCCTCCAGTTGATTCGCTTCATGCTCAATATCTCTTGGGATAGCTAGATCTAATAACAGCATTGGTTGATGCTTTCTTTGAATTAGAACAGTTTCGATAAGTCCTTTACCTAA
Source organism: gamma proteobacterium SCGC AB-629-P17 (assembly GCA_000372785.1). Lineage (GTDB taxonomy): Bacteria > Pseudomonadota > Gammaproteobacteria > PS1 > Pseudothioglobaceae > Pseudothioglobus. The sequence goes on from KB889757.1 coordinate 84,809, forward strand.
AATTGGAACAGGTGCAGCAGTTGAGGAAATTACGATATCTGCCCGGTAAAGATGTTCAGATAAATGTTTCAGATTGATTGCTTCTGCTTCATAAGTAACTGCAATTGCTTGTGCATTTTCTATCGTCCTGTTAACAAAAATCATGCGCTTTACACCTTTTTTATGAAGATGTTGAGCACTTAATTCTATCATTTCACCGGCTCCAATTAATAGGACGGTTTGGTCAGCCAAATTCGTAAAAATTTTTTCGCTTAATTTCACAGCGCAATATGCAACTGATACTGGCAAAGCTCCTATATTGGTATCAGTTCTTACTTTCTTTGCAGTTGTAAAGGCATGTTGAAAGAGTTTTTCAAGGATTTTGTCTAAAGCCCCTTGTTCTTTTGAAAACTGATAAGCTTCCTTCAGTTGTCCAAATATTTGGGGTTCACCCAGTACTAATGAATCAAGTCCAGAAGCGACACTACAAATATGTTTGATAGCTTCATTGCCTTCAAAAAAACTCACATATTGTAATAATAAGGAATGTTCAATACCATGAGTAGTTGCCAAAAATTCTGAGAGAACCTCACGAATATTGCCTACATCATATGTCACACAAATTTCGGAACGGTTACAAGTAGAGAAGACAACACAAGCCTTAATTCCTGGTATTGACAAAAGTGATGAAATAGCAGGTGCGAGCTCATTTTGAGCAAACGCTACTTTTTCTCGAATCTCAACGGTCGCTAGATGATGATTAACACTCAGTACTGCTATATTTGACATTCACAAAAGGTTAATAAATTTAGCTGCCAATTATACAGTGTCAGTGCAATTTTGGCCTAACGATAAGTCTTGCTTAGGTTAATCGTATTTTTTATAAAGTTTTTGTTGTAAAGTGATTTGTAAGCTACAATTACTTGTTATATACAAATACCAATATTTATGAAAATAAAACAATTTGAAATTGTATTGCAATCAAAAGAAAGAGGTTTTCACTTAGTTACTGATGAGGTATTTGGACAAATTTCAGATCTAGGCCAGGTTAGAACAGGATTGCTTCATTTATTTATTCAACATAGCAGTGCATCGATAAGTATTAATGAACATGCAGACCCAAGTGTACGAAAAGATTTGGAAAAATTCTATTCAGAGCTTTGCAACGACAAGCAATATTACACCCACACTTATGAAGGACCTGACGATATGCCTTCACATGTTAAAGCTTCAATGCTTGGATCAGATGTCACAATCCCAATAACTTCCGGTCAACCGAACTTTGGCACTTGGCAAGGGATAATTCTTGGTGAGCACCGAATTCGAGCAAGCTCAAGACGAATTATGGCAACACTGATGTATGATTAATTGTTAAGAGTTATATTTTCTAATGAATGTTTTATCAAAGTTTCATAAAAATTTCATGATTTACTCATGTTTTCTCTATAAATCATAGAACCTATTGGTCTAAAATGAAGCCAATCATGTACTTACAATCTCATCACTTATGATTGAAGAGGACAGCCTAGTTGGCGGTGAAAATCAAAGTAACGAAGATTTTATGATTTCATCTGTTAGGCCCACCTCTTTTGAGGATTTCATTGGTCAGGACGATGTGAAATCTCAGATGGCTTTGTTTATTGAGGCCGCAAAATCACGCGGTGATGTTCTTGATCATTGTTTAATTTATGGTCCACCTGGTTTGGGTAAAACAACTCTTGCAAATGTAATTGCAAGGCAAATGCATTCTGGCATTAAGCAAACATCTGGTCCTGTGTTGGAGCGTTCAGGAGATTTGGCTGCGATTCTTACTAAACTTGAGCCTTTCGACATTCTTTTCATTGATGAGATTCATCGGCTGAATCCTGTTGTTGAAGAAATACTTTATCCAGCTTTAGAGGATTTTAGGTTGGATATTCTTGTGGGTGAGGGTGTTGCAGCCCATTCAGTTCAGCTGGACTTACCGCCTTTTACTTTAATTGGCGCTACGACTCGGGCAGGAATGCTGACTTCTCCTTTACGCGACAGGTTTGGCATAGTTCATCGATTGACTTTTTATGAGATAAAAGATTTACAAGAAATTATTGAGCGCTCTGCATCCATTTTGGATATCAAAATCAAGAAAGACGGTGCACAAGAAATTGCTAAACGCTCAAGGGGAACTCCGAGGATTGCCAACAGGTTATTACGCCGTGTCCGGGATTTTGCTGATGTTAAAAATAAGGGTATTATTAATAAAAAAATTTCCCAGGCCGCTCTTAAAACTTTAAAGGTTGATGAAGCTGGGCTAGAACAGCTAGATAGAGATTATTTGAATCTAGTCATCAATAAGTTTTCGGCAGGGCCCGTTGGTCTTGATACTCTTTCAACGGCGCTAGGCGAGGAAAGGTTAACGCTTGAAGATATGGTGGAACCTTATCTTCTCCAGCAAGGCTTCATTATGCGAACACCGCGTGGTCGTATTGCCACAGATCTTGCTTTTTCTCATTTAGGAGTAGTGCGTCATAACCACACTCAAGATTTGTATGGAAAATGAGTAAGCTGGGTGTCAGAGTTTATTATGAAGATACGGATTCTGGAGGTGTGGTTTATTACGCCAATTATCTAAAATATATTGAGCGTGGTCGTACTGAATTTTTGCGTGAATTAGGTTTCAATCAAGATCAACTAATTGCTCAAGATAATATTTTATTTATAGTACGTTCAATTGAAGCAAACTATTTATCGCCAGCTTTTCTTGATGATTTAATCGAAGTATATACTGAAATTAAATCTGTTAGCCATGCGAGCTTAACTTTTGCTCAGAAAATAGTGAATATAGAGAAAAATACGGTATTATTTAATGCGGAAGTTAAGGTAGTTTCTGTCCTTAAAAATAATTTTAAACCTTGTGCTTTGCCGCAAGTTATCCTGGAGGAACTAAATGGAAGACAATAGTTTATCACTCATCAACCTAATATTCAGTGCTGGCCTGGTTGTGCAAGTGGTAATGATAGTGTTGGTTCTAATGTCAATTTATTCTTGGACAGTCATCATGTCCAAGAAAAAGGTGTTGGTGGATGCGACAAGCGATATTAAAGACTTTCATCAAAAATTTGAGAGAGAACCTAAGCTTTCTAATTTATACAAGAGTTTACCACCCCTTGCCTCAGATAGGACAGCAATGGAAGATATTTTAGGCTCTGGTTACAAAGAATTTACTCATAGCAAATCTACATCGAATCAGTCTCTCATCATGAACTCAGAGAGAGCTTATCGTTCAATGAATACGACGGCAAGTAACGAAATTGATCGACTTGATTCCAGCCTTTCTGTGCTTGCAATGATTGCCTCATCTAGTCCCTATATTGGTCTTTTTGGAACGGTTTGGGGAATTATGCACTCTTTTATCGGTCTTGCTTCAGTTAAGCAAGCAACTATCGCAGTCGTAGCTCCCGGCATTGCTGAGGCCTTGATTGCAACGGCTTTTGGTCTTTTTGCTGCCATTCCAGCCACCATAGCCTATAATCGCCTTGTTTCTCAAGTGGAAGAGATTGGTAATAAGTACACTGCATTTGTAGAAGAATTGTTTGTTATTTTACAAAGACAGCAATGATCGAATTACCTAAGCGCGCAAGACCAGGTACTAATGCGGATATCAATATTGTTCCTTATATCGATGTCATGTTGGTGTTGTTGGTTATCTTTATGATGACAACGCCAATTATTGAACAAGGTATCGAAGTTGATTTACCGGAAGCTCCTGCCACTATGGTTGAGTACGAAGATCAACAACCGACCGTAATCACTATTGATAAAGATGGAAATTATTATATTAATTCAATGATGGATCCAGGTATTGAAGATCCAGGCACCACTGAAGTGGTTTCACTTAATATTGTTGTAAATCAAGTACTTGCAAGAAGAGAAATTTGGCCAGATATGCAGGTATTTGTTAGAGGTGATGTTGATGCAGATTTTGGTAAAGTGCTTGGAGTAATTGCTGAGTTAGAATATAAAGGTATTGAAAAGCTCGGCTTTATGACCGAAAATCCTAATTAATCGATTTTTGTCTATGAAATTCGTTAACAAGGTATTAGATTTTCTTAAGGGTCTTGTGCCCAGTAAACCTGATAAAACCAATAATGAAAAAGACTCTTCAGAGCTTCTTGAAGGAGAAGTGAATAAAGATTCTGCATTCAAAGCTTTAGCTCTTAAGTCAGCTAAATTTATCTTTAAATATATTAAAAAGTTTGTAATTTTTATCTTAGGTCTTATTCTGACAATGTCACAACCTATGATCAAAATTGCCAAAAAGCATCCAATAGCTTTTTGGGCAGCTGTTATATTTCATGTGGTTTTATTAACTGGACTATTTTATGCAGATGTTGGTGAGACAATTCAGAAAAAGTCTCCTACATCTCAATCTATACCTCAATCTGCCCCGATTGAAGCAATAGTGATTGATATAGAAATTATTGAAGCCGAGAAAGAGCGCTTGAAAGAACTTGAAAAACAAAAACAACAAAAACTGAAAGAACAAGAAAAGCGTTCTGAAAGTGCCAAAGAAAGTCAAAAGATTGCGGAACAGGAAGCTCTTAAGGCCAAGGCAAAAAAAGTTATGGCAGAAATTCAGCGTGAAGCTGAAGAAGCCAAAGCTAAGGAAGCTGAGATTCTAGCAAAAGAGGCTGCTAAACAAAAAGAAGAAGCTGAGGTAAAAAGAAAAGCTGAAGAAGTCAAAGCTAAGCTAGCAGAAGAAAAACGAAAGACTGAAGAAGCTAAAACTAAGGAAGCTGAAATTCTGGCACAAGATGCTGCCAAACAAAAAGAAGAAGCTGAGGTAAAAAGAAAAGCTGAAGAAGTCAAAGCTAAGCTAGCAGAAGAAAAACGAAAGACTGAAGAAGCTAAAACTAAGGAAGCTGAAAAACAAAAAGATATAGCTGAAGAATTAGCCCGTAAAGCTCAAATTCGATTAGAAGATGCCGAAAGGAAAACAATAGAAGCGAAGGCCAAAGCAAAAGAAGCTGAAGTTCAGGCGATTGAAGCGACTGAAATTAAAGAACTCGCAGAAGCAAGATCACTAGAGGCTGAGAGTAAAGCCTTAGAGGCTGAACAACTGGCGCTAGAAGCTGTTAAGCAAAAGGGAGCAATAGAGGCAAAAGCGAAAGTAGCCGAAGAAAGTGCCCAGAAAGCTGCCAAACTTAAAGAAGAAGCTGAAGCCAAAGCTAAAGAAGCTGAGGCAAGGGCACAAAAAGCCGCTGAGCAAAAAAATCTGTCAGAAGCTAAAGCTAAAGAGGCTGAAGAAAAGGCAATAGAGGCGGCACGTCAAAAAGCTTTAGCTGAAGAAAGGGCTCGTGAAGCGGAAGAAAGTGCACAGAAAGCTGCCAAACTTAAAGAAGAGGCTGAAGCTGAAGCTCTTGAAGCCGAAGAAAGTGCCCAGCAAGCTGCTAAACTTAAAGAAGAGGCTGAAGCCAAAGCTAAAGAAGCTGAGGCAAGGGCACAAGAAGCAGAAGAGCAAAAAAACATAGCAGCGGCTGAAAGAGCTGCTGAAAAAGAGGCTTTTGAAAAAGAGCAATACAACCGTCTACTTACTCAAGAAGTACAAGCCGAACAAGACCTGGCAAGAACGCTCATCATTGAAGATCAACTAAACACATTGAAATCTGCTTATGTTAATAATATTGCAGCAAGGATTAAAAGTTATTGGAATTATCAAGGTGCAGAGGATAATTGGGGTTGTGATGTCTATGTTCTTCAAGATAGTGAGGGTAATGTAAAAGCTGTTAATATTCAGAAATGTAATGTAGACGATAGTGAAAAGGCGCGTGCATTTAAGAACTCAATAGAAAGAGCAGCTTATAAAGCATCACCACTGCCTCAATCTCCTGATGAAGCTGTATTTGATAGAGAAATACTCTTTTACTTTAGAGCTTTATAGAGCTCTAAATGTGCACTATTTTGAAAAAATGTAGTGCAATGATCGGTTTCTGTAAAAGGTCTTCCTGATACAACTTTATCTATCCAAATATAAATCTATACAATAAGCTAAAATATCGGGCATGAAAACGCATGACTTTTTATTGGAATTAGGTACTGAAGAATTACCCCCAAATTTATTAATAAACCTCTCAAATTCTCTTAGAGACAATCTTGTTGAGGAGCTTAAGCAATTAGGTATTGAAATAGGTAAGGTAAGCGCTTTTGCCACACCAAGACGTTTGGCCGTCAGTATTGTCAAAATTCAGAGTCACCAAGAAGATTGCTTGCTTGAAAAGAAAGGCCCTTCAGTGGGCTCACCAGAAAAAGCGATAGAAGGTTTTGCCAAATCTTGTGGTGTTGATTTAAATAGCCTAGAAAAACGCTCTCTTGGTGGCAAAAAATACTATTTTTTTCATACCAAAGAGGTGGGTCAACCAATTAAAGACTTGCTTCCGAGTGTCGTTGAAAAAGCAATCAAAAATATTCCAATTACAAGAGCGATGAAATGGGGGGAATTGGATTATTCTTTTGCAAGACCAGTTCATTGGTTGGTGATGATGTTGGATGATGAAGTTGTACCCGCAAATATTATGGGATTGGTGAGTGGAAATACTACAAAAGGTCTAAGATCCTCAGATAGTTCTTCTTTTGAAATACCTCACGCAAGCGAATATCAATCATTTATGAGAGAAAAGGTACAAATTGAGGTTGATTTTAATAAGCGCAAGGCAATCATTCGTGAACAAGTTAAGTCAGTGGCCAAAAATAGTAAGGCTCAAGTTGTTATTGATGAATCGCTACTAGAAGAGGTTTGTGCATTGGTCGAATATCCAAGAGCTTTTTCTGGAAAGTTTGACGAAAAATATTTAAACGTACCTGAAGAAGCACTCATATCAGCGATGAAGTCACATCAAAAATACTTTCATATGGTTGATAGTGAAGGTGACTTGTTGCCATCATTTATCTCAGTAGCAAATATTGAATCAACGAATTTGAATTTGATTATTCAAGGCAATGAGCGCGTTATTCGTCCAAGGTTGGCAGATTCTGAGTTTTTTTGGAATCAGGATAAGGCAATAAGATTAGATCAAAGGCTTAAAGGGTTAGGTAGCGTTTTATTTATGAAATCCTTGGGTTCGATGGCTGACAAAGCAAAGCGGATTGAAAAACTAAGCAAACATATTGCTGGTTTGGTGAATATTGACGCTCAAGCTTGTGCTCGTGCTGGACTCCTATCAAAGTCAGATTTGATGAGTGAAATGGTTGGTGAATTTGCTGACTTGCAAGGCATTATGGGTGGCTATTATGCACTAAATGACGATGAATCAAATGTTGTTGCAAAAGCCATTAGAGATCACTATAGACCAAGATTTGCTGGTGATGACCTTCCTTCGACAAATGAAGGTCTTGTAGTGGCAATTGCAGATAAACTAGATACAATTACAGGGGTTTATGGCATTGGTGAAGCGCCTACCGGCTCAAAAGATCCTTACGCTTTAAGAAGGCTTGCATTGGGCTTGTTGCGAATACTGTTAGAGGCACAATTAGATATCAATTTAAAAACACTGATTGATGTTTCCTTGAATTTGCATTCAAAGGAAGTAGATAGGGAAGCTTCTTCCTCAATATATCAATTTATGATGGAACGGCTGAAAGCATATTATAAAGATATCCGTGTTGATGGAAATGTTTTTAAGGCTGTGCTCGCTGTGAGTCCAGATTCTCCATTTGATTTTCATAAAAGGGTTGAAGCGCTCAATGACTTTATTCAGAAAATCGAATCAAAAAGCTTAATTGAAGCCAATAAAAGGATCGCTAATATACTCAAAGATTTTGACGGTAGTGATGTTGAACTAGATTCTAGATTATTGATAGAGGATTCTGAGCAAAAACTTTTTCAGGCAACTGAGTCAATTGCTAAAAAACTATCTGAACAAAAAGACTATCAAGCTATCGTGCAATCTTTACTAGAGTTAAAAGAAGTAATCGATACTTTTTTTGATAAAGTGATGGTCAATGTTGATGATATAGAGCTTAGGCAGGCGCGACTAAAGCTTATAAATCGTGTTAGGAATTTATTTCTGTCTGTTGCGGACATTTCTTACTTATCGTCATAGTGACATGAAGGCTTTAATACAGCGAGTATCATCTGCTAGCGTCGAGGTTGAAGGACGAATTGTTGGTCAAATTAAGAAAGGAATTCTGGTTTTTATCGGCATTGAAAAACAGGATGAGTTAGAACATGCTGACAAAATGATCAATAAAGTACTTTCTTATCGAGTTTTTTCTGACACTGAAGGCAAAATGAATTTAAGTGTTAGTGATATAAGTGGTGGAGTTTTACTTGTACCTCAATTCACTCTTGCTGCTGAAACCAGTAATGGCACAAGGGCTGGTTTTTCAACAGCTAAGCCACCATTGGATGCGGAAAATATCTACAACCATATGGTTAGAAGAGCTAAGGATTTAAGTTCTAATGTTGAAAGCGGTATTTTTGCTGCTGACATGAAGGTTGCTTTGGTTAATGATGGACCTGTAACTTTTCTACTGAAATGCTAGATATTGTATGAACAAATCTATTCAAATTTATGGGATTAAAAACTGTGACACAGTCAAGAAGGCATTAGTTTATTTAAGTGATCATGATGTAAATTATCAGTTTATTGACTTTAGGCAAAACCCTATTTCTCAGCAAGTGTTGATAAAAATGGTTGAGTCTGTTGGGTGGGAGTTGTTGATTAACAAGCGTTCAACAACTTATCGATCTCTATCTGAAGAAGAAAAAACTAATATCAACTACGATTTGGTATTAAAGCTTCCTACATTGATAAAGCGCCCAGTACTGGTTCAGGATGAGAATATTATGGTTGGTTTTAGTGAAAAGCAATATGCAAAGCTTATTGATAGGGCAATATAGATTTCTTCATTTAACAATAAACCTTTTACTGACTCTCAAGTTCTTTTCTCACTTCATCCATGTCGATAGTTTTGGCCTTTTCAAGGAGGTCTTCTAGGTCTGCTCCTGAGAGCGATCCTGGCTGAGAGAAAATACCAATACCATCACGAAAAATCATTAAAGTCGGTATGGAGCGAATTCGAAAGTGAGCGCCAAGAGACTGCTCTTCTTCAGTATTAATTTTGGCAAAAGTTACCCCTTCAACTTTCTCTGAAGTCTCTTTGAAGGTGGGTGCGAATTGCAGGCAAGGTCCACACCAAGGCGCCCAAAAATCAATAATAACAATCTCATTACTGGTGATAGTTTCGTCAAAATTTGATTGTGTAAGCTCAATAACAGACATACATAACCCTCTATAAAAATAAGACAGCATTATAGCTTTAATACTAAAATATTGGCTTGTTTTTCCTTAACTGATAGAATACCCTTATGAATATACTTGGCATTGACCCAGGTTCAAGAATTACTGGTTTTGGACTAATTACGGTTAACAAGCTTAAATTTACTTATGTCAATAGTGGCTGTATCCGTACACAGGGTGATTTAAATGATCGTGTTGTCACGATTTATTCAGGTATTAAAGAAATTCTTGAAAAACATAAGGTTGATATTGTTGTTGTTGAGAGAGTATTTATGCGCCCTGACAGGCCAAATCCAGATGCCGCTATAAAGCTTGGTCATGCAAGGGGGGCTGTTATAGCAGCCGCTGGAGGGCAAGACTTGCCTATAGTTGACTATAGCCCAAATCAAATTAAAAAAACAGTAGTCGGCAAGGGGCATGCTAGTAAAGAGCAAGTATCCTTCATGGTGCAACAGTTATTAAAATTAAACAAAGCTCCTCAGGTTGATGCTGCCGATGCATTGGCTGGGGCAATCTGTCATGCCTACCATTCTTTATAAGTTTTCTGCTTATTGTGATTTTCAGCTAAAGTAAACTTTGACCTCACCAAAACCCGGTAGTTTTGCAACGATATCTGAGAGTTGAGTATTGATTTCTATGGCGCTATTGTTATTCAAATAATCAAGCGGCAAGAAAAAGTCCACTAAAATTTCGCCTTCTAAATAATGCAATTGAGTTCGCTCAAATTCATAAGTACAGTCTTCTGACTTTAGTGTTTGTTTAAGGATCTTCAAAGCTTGAGCTCGTTCTGGCAGGTCTTTGTAGGGGGCGTCATCTTTTTCCTCATCATTTTCAGGGTCGATATGAACCGTGACATCATCCAAACCTTCAATACATTCTTTTGCAACTCGCTCAACGCTGACACTAATGATATGGCCCTCACTCACCGATAGAAAAGGATTAACTTGAACATGAACATCAGCTGATTTTTTATGTCCAACTCTTCTTGTTCTTAGTGTATGGACGCTATTAACTCCTTTGATGTTAGCTAATGCTAAGTGTAATTTTTTGATGTCTTCATCATCAATCGAGGTATCAACTAGTTCCTTGGTTGCTTCGAATCCAAGTTTCCAGCCGATATAGATAATCATGATGCCTACAATAATAGCTGCTGCGCTATCAAGATAAAAGTAACCATTGACAGCACCAACAATACCAATAATAACAACGACCGAAGAAAATGCATCTGAACGATGATGCCAGGCGTTAGCTTTCAGCATTTCAGAATTAATGTTTTTTGCAACTTTAACCGTATACCAGTACAAAGCCTCTTTGCTAGCAATAGACAAACCTGCAGTTGCAATTAGCCAACCTTCATGATTCAAGGCGCCAGCGTTTGTAAGTCGTCCCATAGCATCAAAAATAATTGCTGTACCAATAATCGCTAGAAATATGCTTAACCCGAGAGTTGCCACAGTTTCAAAACGTTCATGGCCATAAGGATGTTCCTTGTCTGGGGCTTCTCCAGCTTGCTTGGCAGCATACCAAGTCACCCAGTCTGTGAGTAAATCAGAGAATGAGTGGACACCGTCAGCAACCAAAGCGCCGGAATTTCCAATAACACCAACAATGACTTTGAAGATAGACAGTAAAAAATCGACTACAGCGCCTACGATAGTAACTTTTTGACTTTTATTGGTACGAGTAATCGAATCCATTGTTGATTAGAGTTATTTTGGTTTTATCCTTATTTTAAGTTATCTGATTATGAATGAGAGTTAAACTACCTGTTCGTAGTTTCAACAACTATATTGTATCCAGGTAGTGCATCCAGCAATTGTTTGCCATAGAATTTTGTTCTCAGACGATTATCAAAAATTGTAATCTTACCTGTATCGGTTTCTGATCTGATAAGTCTGCCGCAAGCTTGAATCAGTCTTAATGAGGCATCTGGCAAGGAAATTTCCATAAATGGATTTCTGTTTAAAGATTCAAGGTAGGACTGTGTGGTTTTTTCAATCGGTGAGGTAGGCACACTAAAACGTAATTTCGCAATCATAACATGATTTAGATTATCACCCTTAAGGTCAACTCCTTCTGCAAAACTATCTAAGCCAAAGATAACACTGCCTTCACCATTCTTGCGTTTTTCAATGTGCTTTTCAAGAATACGTTTTTTACTATATTCACCTTGAACCAACAACTCACACTCTATTGTTTTCTCTACTAAGTCAGCTACCATTTGCATTTGATTGTTGGAGGCAAATAATACTAGAGTTGCAGCTTCTTTATTTATGCGTTTACTAAGCTCCCTAGAAAGTTCTTGGGTGTGTTCAAATACCTCAGAAGGACTTGCTTTAACGTTAGCAACTATAAAGTTAACTGATTTATGATCAAAGGGTGAAGCCAGCCGAAGATATCGGTTTTCTTTTTCTTGTAGGCCTAACTGTTGATTCATTCTATCGAAACTCCCAAGTGAAGTAAGGGTCGCAGATGTAAAAATTACACCCGCTGCTTTTGACCATATAAGACTCTCAAGATGATTTGAGACGTCAATTTTTGCTGTATTGAGGTGATAATTTTTTTTCTTGTTTGATAGTTTTGATTCCACAATCCAATTGCTGGTTGGAGGGGTGTTAGTATGAGTACTTTGCGTGAAAGTATTTAAAAGAGAAACAATAGAAGAAAGATTTTGGTCGTTTTGACCTATTATATTATTGAGATTGTCTATTGTTGTTTGTTTAACGGTATTCCTTTTGCAATAATCCTCCCAGTTATCTTTCTGATCTAAAAAATTACCAAATGCGATATTAAAAATACTTAATAATTTATTACATAAATTAGACACATCGCTTGAAACTCCAGACATATCAAATAAGTAAACATCATCTAAATATTCGAAATTAGTAATAACTTCAATAAGTTCGCTAATAGCCTCATCTACCTTCTCAATGTGATTCTCAGATGTCTTTTGATTCGTGATTTTTAAAATCTGCTCGATTGCACTTTGAGATTGACGAATTGACGTTTTCATAAATTCAGTACTGGCATTTATTGAAAAGTGAGCCAGCGCTTTTTGAGAAACATGGTGAGCCTCGTCAATAACGAAAATACAGTCATTAACCTCAGGTAGAATGTTATTTCCATTAATAATGTCAGCCAAAACTAGATCATGATTGGCAATAATTACGTCGGCTTGAGAAACTTTTTTTCGTGCTTTAAAAAAAGCACAATCATTATAAAACTCACAATTTTTGGCAGTACAAGTAAATCGGTTGCAAGCAACTTTTTGCCAAAGTGAAAAATCTGGTGGACTTTCAAGGTCATCAATCTCTCCGCTCCAACGGGTTGATGAATAGTTTTCGGTCATTTCACTTAGCTTATCGATTTGGTATTGGCTTGGTGGTTCGTCCCAAAGTAAGGCGTCTTCAAATAGTGCTTGAGTATTTGAATTTTCCTCGGTAAGGTTGATTAAGTTTCGAATGCAAACATAGCGAGATCGACCTTTAGCTAGGGCATATTCAAATTCTACAGAAGAGTATTTTTTTGCTTCAACGATGTCTTTATATAGAATCTGTTCTTGAAGGGCTACATTAGCACATGCAATGATCAGCTTTTTCTTGTTGGTCTTGGCAATTGGAAGGCAACTAATCAGATAGGCCATTGTTTTGCCAACGCCGGTGGGAGCTTCAACACAAAGAATTGGATTTGATTTAGGATATTCGCCAGACAGTGTTTTTGATATCTCAGCAATCATTTTATTTTGCGAAGAACGATTACTAAAATTAGGTAGTTGGATTTTCGCCGCTTCAAATGAGGACCGAATCTGTTTTTTAATTGCTGAAGTTAGCATTAAATGAAATTAAGAAGTTCGATTCAGTGACAATTCACATAGTAGTTTAAGAGCTGATCGATATTCAGAATCCGGAATATCTTCTAATGATTTTAGAGCTTGTTGTGATTCGTTCTGTGCAATTTGTCGAGTAAATTCAAAAGCATTGACACCGCAAAGAATATTGACAATGTTATCAATGTTTGATGCGTCTGCCGTTTTAATTGCATTTTTCAGAATCTTATTTTCTGCACCAGAGGTTTTTTCGAGAGCATAAATCATGGGTAAGGTAATCTTGCCTTCTGATAAGTCATCACCCACTTCTTTTCCTATTGTTATCGGGTCTGATTCGTAGTCCAGGGCATCGTCAATAATTTGAAAGGATTTTCCTAAATGAAATCCAAAGTCACCAAGTGAATTAATCGTCTTTTTTGAAGAATCAGATAGAAGTGCACCTATTTTGCAAGCCGCTTCAAATAGACAAGCAGTTTTTTGCTCAATAACGTTAAAGTACTCTGTCTGAGAAACGTTAGTATTTTTGATATTTAATAACTGTAAGACCTCTCCCTCTGCTATCTGGTTTGTTGTTTTTGAAAGGATTTTCATAATTGCCATGGAATTAGGTTCTACCATGATTTCAAATGCCCTCGAGTAAAGAAAGTCGCCGACCAATACACTGGGTGCGTTGCCCCATAATTCATTAGCTGTATCTTGGCCACGACGGGTTGTTGACTCATCTACCACGTCATCATGAAGAAGTGTTGCAGTATGAATAAGCTCAATCACAACAGCCATTGCGTGATGGTCTTTACCCTTATAGTTTGTAGCTCTTGCAGAGAGAAGCAGTAGTAAGGGTCTTAAGCGTTTCCCACCTGAGGCAATGATGTAATGGCTCATTTGATTAATGAGGCCAACATTTGAATTTAAACGCTCAATTAAGACTTCATCCGTCTTCTCCATGTCGCTCTTCATTAGAGTTTGAATGTCGCTGTAATTTTGCATAAGGATTTATTTTAACTGACTTGCAAGTAGATAAACTTCTTTAGACCTGGGGCGAGAAGCTTTTGGCTTAATGATTGAAACTTTTTTAAAAACTTTTCTTGCATTTTTAACATAGTCATCAAAACCATCACCTTGAAAAATTTTCACAATAAAGTGCCCATTTTTTGATAAAGTTTTAACAGCTAAATCTATTGCGAGTTCAGCTAGGTAGATTGACTTTGGCTGATCAACAGAAAGTTGTCCACTCATATTAGGTGCCATATCAGATAAAACTATATCTATCGAACTTCCTTTAGTTAAAGTTATCAACTCATCATAAACTGATTTTTCAGTAAAGTCTCCTTGAAGAAAATTGACTCCACTAATTTCATCGATTGACAAGATATCGCTAGCAATTACTTGGCCAGATTTACCTACTATTTTTGCAGCAACTTGAGACCAACTACCAGGTGCTGCACCTAGGTCTAATATTTTGTCTCCTTTGTTGATAATTTGACTTTTTTCTATAATTTCAAGTAACTTGTAGGCTGCTCTTGATCTGTAACCTTCTTTTTGGGCTTTTTTTACGTATTCATCAGTTAAATGCTCATGCATCCATCGACGTGAACTTCCTTTTTTTGCCACAACTAAAAAATATTAATAAAGTATTGAAGTTATTTTATAAGAGTAAAGCTTCTAGCAAGCTTAAATTGATTTTGAATGTGTTAAAGTTACGCCCAACAATATCAGAATTCGCAAAATATTAATAACTGCAAATCAAAGCAAAAGGGCAAGAAATTAATAAAATCTTCATTGTTATTTCATTTTTATGAATATATAATCAGCCTTTTTGTATTTAAAAATAGTTTTTTATGGATTCTATTTTAGATTTTTTAGTTCGTCAAAAAAAGTTTGCTCTCGTATTTTCTTTTGCTTTTATTGCAATTGGTGTTTTGTCTGTGGTTGGGATGCAGCGAGATCAGTTTCCAGCAGTAGATTTTGAAATTCTAGCTGTAACGACAGCCTATCCTGGAGCTTCACCTGAGGATGTTGAGAAGAGTGTAACCAACGTAATTGAAAATGAGCTATTAAGTGTTAGTGGAATTAAAGAGATTACTTCTACCTCTCGTGAGGGAATTTCAAGCATCATTGTCACCCTTGAGGCTGATTTAAAAGATGTTACAACGGTCAAAAATGATGTTCGAAATGCTGTTAATCGAGTTAAAAGTTTCCCTGAAGAGGTTACAGACTTACCTCAGGTGCTTGATTTTAACGTAACTGAATTTCCCATAATTACTATTAATATTGATGGTGCAAATAGTGATTATGCCCTCGCCAGGCAAATTACAGATGATCTTGAGACAGCTCTTCTTAAGGTTAAAGGTGTAGCTTCTATAGATAAAAATGGTTATTTAGAGAGTGAAATTCAAATTAAAGTTGACCCCACAAAACTTGATAAATATAACATCTCAGTTAATGAGGTTATATCGGCGATTTCAACTCGAAATGCTCGCTTCACCGTTGGTGGTAATAATCAAGAGAGTTTAGAAAAAAATATAGTCATTTTGTCAGAATTTCAGAGTATTGATGAAATTAAAGATGTTGTTATTAAGTCTATCTTTGATGGGCCAGTTATTAGATTAGATGATATAGCCAATGTATTTAGAGGGGAAGAAGAAGAAACCTCCATCACAAGAGTCAATGGAACCAAGGGTTTTGTTCTGCAAGTCAAAAAACAAGATCAGGCAGACATTATTAGGACAGTCAAAAGAGTCAGAGAGCGGGTTTCAGAATTACAAGTGAATTACTCCGACAATATAGATATTTTTTACACAGATGACTCCTCTGAAGCAGTTGCAAATAGGCTCAATATAATTATTAAAAATGGTTATATAGGACTTGCTTTAGTATTAGTCGTCCTGGGAGCTTTTCTTTCACTTAGAACTGCTTTTTGGGTTGCTGTAAGTATTCCAGTGACACTCCTTGGAACAGTATTTGGCCTTGGTCTTACAGGTAATACAATAAACTTAATATCTCTTTCTGGATTTATTCTTGTGTTGGGTATTGTTGTCGATGATAGTATCATTATTGCTGAAAGTATTCACCACTATAAATCCAAGGGAGGCGACCTATATAAAAACGTCGTAATGGGGTTAAAGCGAGTCATTATGCCTGTTGTAACGACAATAATTTCAACCATGCTTGTTATGTCTTCGTTTTTTCTCATGTCAGGCATTTTGGGTAAGTTTATCTACGTTTTACCAGTCGTTGTTATTTTTGCTCTTGGTATATCTTTTTTAGAAATTACTTTCGCTCTACCGGCACACTTGTCAACAAATAAAGTCGGAAAACAAAGGACTTGGTTTATACCTGTAGAAAATTTTTACAATAGATTCATGCACTATGCCTTGAGGTGGAGATATTTAATTGTTCCTCTATTTATCGCTTTGCTTGTTTATACATCATTTTTTGCATTTAAAAATATTCCTTTTAATTTGTTTCCTTCTAGAGGTGCAACCGTAATTTTTGCAAATATTGAAGCACCAAATGGTAGCTCTGCAGCCTACACTGAAAATATAGTTATTGATGTTGAGAATATAATTGTTAACGAAATAGGCGAAGACCTTGATTCTTTTACGAGCACTATTGGTAGCTACTTCACAAATGTTGCTAACATTGAAATTGCATTAACTCCAACAAATGACAGAGAGAGAACTGCTGAAGATATGGAAGAAAAACTTAAAGCCTTAGTGGAAAATGTTGAGGGCGCTGAAAAAATTAATATTTCTTTATTAAGGCCCGGACCACCACAAGGTGAAGACATTGAAATTACCCTTGTAGCTGAAAATGATGCTCAACGAAATTTAGCAGCAGATAAGCTTGAAGAAATATTGAAATCAATTGATGGTGTCGATAATATCAATCGTAATGATGAGATTGGTAAACCCCGAATAGAAACTGTACTTGATTTTGATGAAATGGCTCGACTAGGGGTTGATTATCAGTCGGTTTATCGCCATCTTCGTACTGCTTTTTCTGGCTCCTATGTAACAGACGTTACGATTGCTGGAAAAGAAGAAGATGTAAGAATCTATATAGGCAGTGAAGACTATACAGAGAACTTTATTAAAAATACTACTGTCAAAAATCGTCAAGGCAACTCAATACCAATGAGCAAATTTTCTACTCTTCGAGAGATTAAGGGTGAGCCAGACTTTAACCATTTTGACGGGGATCGATCAATCAAATTAACTGCAAGTATTGCCGATGGACGCCCGAAGAAAAAACCGAGCGGGGTAGATCAAGATCGAAACTTTGATGGGGATCAATCAATCAAAATGACATCTGATGAGGATCAATCAATCAAAAGAGGGCCATCAAGAGGGCCACCACTATCTAAGACGGCAATATTGGCAATGGTTCTAAAAGAACTTAATGCACCAGTTGATTTTCCTCAAGTTTCTATCATAACCTCGGGTGGAGCGCAAGAGTCGATTGAATCCTTGCAAGATTTTCTCAGGGCTTTTGTTGTAGCTATTGTTGGTATTTTCCTTTTGCTCGCAATACTCTTTAATTCTTACTCACAACCCATGCTTGTATTGGCTGCTGTCCCATTTTCTTTGATAGGCGTTGTGTGGGCTTTTTATTTTCATGGAGAGCCGCTGAGTTTCTTTGCTCTAACAGGCTCATTAGCTCTGATGGGAGTTATTGTTAATGACTCCTTGGTTATGGTAAGTCATCTGAACTACATCAAGCAAAAAAGTGCTCAGTTAGAAGACAAAATAGTTTGGATTGCTAGAGGTTCTAGGGACCGCCTTAGAGCAGTAGTATTAACAACTCTAACGACAATGGCTGGCGTCTTACCGCTTGCTTATGGTATCGGTGGTACAGATGTATTTTTACAGCCTATGGTGCTTGCTCTTGGTTATGGGTTAATATTTGGAACAGTATTAACTTTAATTCTTCTACCTTGTATGTATCTGATGAATTATGACTTTATTAATATGCTCGGAAGAATTAAAATAAGGTTCTCTAGAAAGAAGATGGCTGTTTAGTTATTTATTCTGAAGAGCTAGACGGATTAACTGTTCTGTTGAGAGGTTCTGGTCGTCGATTGCTGAAATCATTTTGTTGGCCTCTTTCACCTTAAATCCAAGAGATTGTAGTGCCGCTAAAGCTTGCTTTGCATTTGGATTAGAACTCGTTTTATGATGCATTGTTGAAGTTGAAGCGTTAACCAATTCCACCTTATCAAGCCTATCTTGAAGTTCAACTATAAGTTTCAGTGCTGTCTTTTTTCCAATCCCAGGCGTTTTTGCTAAAAGATCTGCATTTTCACTAATAATGCAATCAACAAGAGACGATACCGAAAGATGCGAAAGTATGGCGAGTGCCACCTTAGGGCCAACACCATTCACTCTTATTAGTTCCCTAAAAATGTTTTTTTCATCCTTTGATATAAAGCCAAACAATGTGTGTGAGTCCTCTTTGATACTCAAATGAGTGTAAAGTAAAATGTCTTCAGATGAATTGTCTAGTTGGTAGAAGGTAGACATAGGACAAAGCAGTTCGTAGCCAATACCAGCAACCTCTAAAAGAATTTCTGGAGGATTCTTGCTAATAATTTGACCTTTTAATTGACCAATCATAACCAGGGAAATTTTTTAAAATGTTCAGACTCAAATACACGAATCTGATTCTCATACTGCAAAGTTAGACCGATATCATCTAGACCATTGATGAGTCTTCGTTTTCTCTCAGCATCAACTTCAAAATTATAGATGTTGTCTTCTGTTTTAACACTTTGTTCTTCTAAGTTGATAACAATTTCACCTCGGTATGCAAATAAAGCATCTACAATTTCGCTACTTAAAACAATTGGTAGAATGCCATTCTTAAAGCAATTATTGTAGAAAATATCTGCAAAACTGGGCGCAATAATAGCACGAAATCCGAAATCTTCCAATGCCCATGGAGCATGCTCTCTAGACGACCCACAACCAAAGTTCCTTCTCGTTAAAAGGATTTGAGCACCTTGATATTGTAGATCATTTAAAACAAAGTCAGTATTCACTGGGCGCTTAGAGTTATCCATGCCAACCTCACCATGATCGAGATAACGCCATTCATCAAACAAGTTAGGGCCAAAACCACTACGCTTGATTGACTTTAGAAATTGCTTTGGAATGATTGCATCAGTATCAATGTTGGCTCGATCGAGTGGCATAGAGATGGAAGTTAGAGTACTAAATCTTTTCATAACTAAACCCCTGAAAGATGACCTGCAATAGCACTTGCCGCGGCAATTGCTGGGCTAACTAAATGTGTAAAAGACCCCTGACCTTGTCTACCTTCAAAGTTTCTGTTTGAGGTGCTTGCGCATCGCTCACCTACTTCAAGCTTATCTGCATTCATTGCCAGACACATTGAACAGCCTGGTTCTCGCCACTCAAAACCAGCATCAGTAAATATTTGATCAAGTCCCTCAGCTTCAGCCTGTTGCTTTACAAGGCCTGATCCGGGAACAACCAGTGCAAGTTTAATGCCGTTTGCAATTTTCTTGCCTTTGGCAACTGCGGCAGCTGATCGCAAATCTTCAATTCGTGAGTTTGTACAAGAGCCAATAAAAACTTTATCAATGTCAACAGAACTCATCGAAGTATTGGGCTTTAAATTAATATAGTTTAGAGCATTTCGAATACTTTCAGCTTTGACAGGATCGTCTTCCTTTTCAGGGTCAGGCGTTGAGCCATTGATGTCGACTACCATTTCTGGTGAGGTCCCCCAAGTTACTTGTGGCTTAATAAGGGCAGCATCTATTAAGATTGTTTCATCAAAATAAGCATCCTTATCACTATGTAGTGTTTTCCAATATGCAACAGCTAAATCCCACTTTTCTCCTGTAGGTGTAAATGGTCTTCCTTTAACATATTCTATGGTCTTGTCGTCAACAGCAACCATACCAACCTTTGCACCAGCTTCGATTGACATATTACACAATGTCATTCTACCTTCGATACTCAAGTTCTCAATTGCTGAGCCACAAAATTCAATGGCATAACCTGTAGCACCTGCTGTGCCAATTTCACCAATCACATAAAGTGCAATATCTTTAGCGCTGATATGCTTTTCTAAATCTCCATTCACTTCAATTTTCATATTTTTAGCTTTACTTTGCCAAAGACAACCTGTGGCAAGTACATGCTCAACCTCTGAAGTACCGATACCAAAAGCAAGCGCACCTAATGCGCCATGAGTTGTGGTATGCGAATCACCACAAACAATACTCATACCAGGCAGAGTCGCCCCCTGTTCTGGCCCGATAACATGGACGATTCCTTGACGGATATCATTCATTTGAATTTCATTGATCTCGAAGGTTTCACAATTTTTGTCTAAAGTCTCAACTTGCAATCTCGAAACTGGGTCGTTAATACTACTAACACCTTTAGACCTTTCAGTTGTTGGGACATTATGATCGGGCACTGCTAAGTTGGCTTTATTTCGCCAAAGCTTTCTTCCTGACATTGTTAGACCCTCAAATGCCTGCGGAGAGGTCACTTCGTGAATAAGTTGGCGATCAATATAAATAAGAGTGGCGCCATCTTGTTCTCGAACCACGTGTGCACCCATTAGTTTGTCATAGAGCGTTTGAGCCATTATTCCTAAGCAATACTTGATAAAATGACCATTTTACAGTGCTAAATTAACCCGCAATATAGAAATATGGAACAAGTATTTACGTTACTACATAATAGATTTTTTCTTTTTTTTAGAACTTAAGGTCTTATATTTATGTGCGGTATTTGTGGCCAGTTTCGCTTCGACTCAAAAAATGTTTCTTCAAAGTCTCTCACTATTATGATGTCTAAAATTGCTAGAAGAGGGCCAGACTCTAACGGTCAATGGCTTGAAGGTAAGATTGGTTTTGGTCATCAACGCTTAAGTATTATTGATTTATCAAGCCATGGCAACCAACCAATGGTGGATGAACTTCTCAAGTTAACACTGGTTTTTAATGGAACCATCTATAACTATAAATCACTTCGTAGTCAGTTAATCGGCAAAGGTTATTCCTTTTTTTCACATTCAGACACCGAAGTCATCATCAAGTCTTACCATTACTGGGGCGAAGATTGTGTCGAGTATTTGGATGGTATGTTTGCCTTCTGTGTGTGGGATAAATCTAATGAAAAGCTGTTTATTGCCCGTGACCGAATGGGCATCAAGCCTCTCTACTATAATTTATCCAATAAAGCATTTACTTTTGCTTCCAATTCACAGGCTTTATTAACTCAAGAGCTTGACAAAAGTGTTAACCCTCTCGCCCTTCAGCAGCAACTTTCACTTCATGGAGTTGTGCCAGCTCCAAATACGATTATAAGTGGTATTCAAAAAGTGAAACCTGCAACAGCTATAACAATAAATACAAAAGGCTTATTGAAAGAAAAAACATATTGGCATCCTAACGCTAATAGATCTGAAAGAAACCTTTCAGATAACGAATACGTTGAGAAAGCCCACGAATTATTAACTGCAGCTGTTACAAAAAGAATGGCTGCGGCTGATGTGCCTATTGGTGTTTTGTTGTCTGGTGGTCTAGATTCCTCTCTGCTTGTAGCACTACTTAAAGAAGCTGGCCATGAAGATATTCGCACCTTTTCTATTGGATTTGAAGATATGGACAATGAAGTTGGCAGTGAGTTTGAGTATTCAGACCAAATCGTTTCAAAGTTTAAAACCCAGCATCAAAAATACGTTGTTAGCAATGCAGAGGTATTGCCTAGGTTGTCAGAAGCAGTAATGAATATGGCTGAACCCATGGTAGGTCAAGATGCCGTCGCTTTTTATTTACTTTCTGAACAGGTATCAAAGCATATCAAGGTAGTTTTGTCTGGTCAAGGTGCAGATGAAGCCTTTGCCGGCTATTTTTGGTACCCAAGAATGGCAGCTGAGAAGGGCGATGAGATTGAAAGATTTTCCAAACACTATGTAGACAGACCCTATGAAGAGTATTTGCAGGCTGTAATGCCAACTTACCAAGGCGATAACCATACCTCCAACTGGTTAAACAAAGAGTTTGCAAAAACGGGAGCTGATTCCTTTATTGATAAAGTTTTTCGTACCGACATCACTAAACTAATTGTTGATGATCCAGTTAAACGGGTAGATAACATGACAATGGCCTGGGGGCTTGAAGCACGTGTACCTTTTCTAGATACTGAGCTGGTTGAGTGGGCGTTAAAGATGCCAGCAAACTTAAAGATGAAACAGGAGGGTAAGTACCCACTAAAGAAAATCGCAAGAGAACTTCTTCCCGGTTCAGTAATAGATCGAAAAAAAGGCTATTTTCCGATGCCAGCTCTCAAGTATATTCAAGGTGATTTCTTAGAATTTATGTCTGATATACTTACATCTAGTGCTTGCCTCAATCGAGGTGTATTTAATCAAAATTATGTCAACAAAGTTATTAATTCACCTAGAGACTATATGACCGCTTTGAATGGCTCTAGGCTTTGGCATTTGGCATTATTTGAGTTTTGGATGCAAATTAATGTAGATAGGTAATACTTATGGAAAAAATCGTTATCTATACCGATGGTGGCTGCCGTGGAAATCCAGGTATTGGTGGTTGGGGTGTTTGGTTGCGTTACAAAGACAATGACAAAAAATTAAAGGGCGCAGAGTTAAATACAACCAACAATAAGATGGAACTCACGGCGTCTATAAGAGCATTGCAAACTCTTAAATCAAACGACATTACGGTCGACTTATATACTGACTCCAAGTATGTTATTCAAGGTATCAATGAATGGATTGAGGGTTGGAAAGAAAAAGGTTGGAAAACTGCCAACAAGAAGCCGGTTAAAAATGTTGATTTATGGAAGGAGTTAGATGCTCTTAATCAAAAATTTTCAGTTACATGGTATTGGGTGAAAGGACATAGCGATGATCCGGGTAATGACATGGCAGACCTTTTAGCTAACCAAGCTATGGATGAAATTAGTTAAGTTTTATTATTTCTAGTTGTCTCAAGGTAATCTAATTCTGCCTGACTAAAGTTTGATAAAAGCCTTGCTTTTTTATTAAAGGGTCCCCGTAAATTGGAGCCGATATGTTTTTTGATAAGTGAGTCAAACGTTGAGATGGGGTCGAGTTTTCGTTCACTACAAAGATATTGATACCAGTAGTTGCCAATCTTGACGTGGCCAATTTCATCACGGTAAATAATATCTAGGATTTCAACCATTTTGTAAAAGTTAGAGTCCTTAAATTTAGTTCTAATACTTGGTGTCACATCTAAACCACGCGCCTCTAAAACCCTTGGTACTAAAGCCATCCTAGATAAGACATCGTAGTCAGTGTCTACCGTCATTTGCCATAATCCATTGTGTGCATCAAAGTCACCATACTGGCAACCAAGTTCTTGAAGATAATTACTGAGAAGTGAAAAGTGAACGGCCTCCTCGTTAGCAACTTTTAACCAATCAAGGTAATACTGAAGAGGCATATCTTGAAACCGATAAACAGCATCAAGCGCTAAATTAATGGCATTGAATTCAATATGGCAAATTGCGTGGATATTTTTTATCATACCGAAATCTGAACGATCACGTTTAGGCGAAGTCTGAAAATTAACCAACTTAGGTTTCAAGGGTCGACCAGGCATCACAATTTTTTTGACACTTAATTTAGATTTTAGATCGCGTGATTTAATTTGATGCTTATTAAGTTTTTGCGTTAGTGATATTTTTTCACTAACGTCAATACACATCAGAGCATCGAAGGCGAGTTTAAAAAGTTGCATAAGTTTTTGGAATAAAGTTAACAAACTCCAATAATTTTAGCCATATATTTTTTTAGCTCTTGTAACAAAGGCATCTAGCTGTGAATTGGCAATTTTTGTAAAAATGGGAGAAAGACTCATATCAAGGAGTTTTGATTTGAATTTAAATTTTAGATCTAAAAAAACTTTTGCAGCATTTTCACCCAATGGTTCGAAACGCCATTCTCCAGAAAGATGTTCAAAAGGGCCGTCCAATAACTGCATTTCTATTAATCGAAAAGGTTTCAATTTGTTAAGTGTACTAAAGGTTTGTTTTAGACCTCCCTTATTAATCTGAACTGAGGCAGTGATTTGATGATCAGATTGATTTAAAATGGAAGCACCTTCGCACCAGTTTAAGAATTGAGGGTAGTCATTGATATTGTTGACTAACTCATACATCTGCTTAGGTGAGAATGGCACAATTGCGCTTTTGGATATATGATGCATGACAAAAAATAAGAAAGATAATTCAAATACCATTGCTTTAAACAAAAAGGCAAGGCATGACTATTTTATCGAACAAAGCTTGGAGGCAGGTCTAAGTTTGAAAGGTTGGGAAGTTAAAAGCCTGAGAGATAATAAAGTGCAAATAAAGGAAAGCTATGTCATTCTAAAAAACAATGAGCTCTATCTTTTTGGTGCTCATATATCACCACTCAATTCAGTTTCAAGTCACGTTGATCCTGACCCAACAAGGACAAGAAAGTTGCTTCTGCATCGACTTGAAATTGATCGATTACGAGAAAAAATAACACAGAAAGGATTTACCGTAGTTCCTTTAAAGCTTTACTGGGCCAGAGGAAAAGTGAAAATAGAAATTGGTCTTGCGAAAGGAAAAAAAGCCTATGATAAACGTCAGACCATTAAAGACAGGGATTGGAAAAGAGACAAGGAGAGAGTTCAAAAAGACATCAATCGGTAAAGTTATAAATATTTTTTTGTAATTATTTTCAATTAACTTTATTTTGATAGTACAATGATTTCTTAGATCTAGCGTTGGAGGCAGATTGGTTTTTTTGGTTCTTTCCTCCTTAAATAGGTGCACACATTACCTCTTTCACTATTTCTAAATTTTTGTCAAACTTCTTTAGGAGAGAATTAACATGAATAAATCAGAATTAATAGATGCAATTGCTGCAGGTGCTAATTTATCAAAAGCAGATGCTGCAAGAGCTTTGAATGCAACAACAAGTGCTATCACTTCAGCAATGGCAAGCGGAGGCGGTGTTCAATTAACGGGCTTTGGTAGTTTTGTAGTTAGAAGCCGTGCAGCACGTACCGGTCGTAATCCACAAACAGGAGCAACTATACAGATTGCCGCTTCAAACGTGGCTGCATTTAAAGCTGGTAAAGCATTGAAAGAAGCAGTAAATTAAGTTATAAAGATAGACAACATTTGAGGCGCTTTAGGGCGCCTTTTTTGTTTTTGATATTTAAACTGTTGTAAATAATTTTATTAAATATGAATAAATCTCCTTTCAAATTTAGTCTAATTATTTTTCTTTTGCTAACTCTAGTTTTGAGTGTAGCTTATTTCGGAGTTGGTTACTACATATACTCTACGCTTGCAAGGGCTGAGCCAGGCTGTAGTAATGACTGTGTCAACAACCCAAGTAGTTTTAGAGACAACTCAGAAGAGTCTGATTTTCCATTTGACGAATATCAGGTTGACTACTGGGAGTCGCACCAATACGCAGGTGGTGATGAAGGCATTATTCTTGATGCATGGTGGCTTCCTATAAAACAAAAAGAGTCTAGTAATGCACCTGTTGTTATTGTTGTTCATGGATTAAGAGTCAGCAAGTATGATCCAGACATGTTAACTGTCGCTGGCATGCTCCATAAGGAAGGCCTTAATGTTCTTTTATTTGATTTGCGGGATCACGGTAAATCTACTATTGAAGATGGTAAGGTAAGTATAGGTACAAAGGAGTATCGTGACGTTATGGCCAGTGTTGACTGGCTTATCGAAATTAAACGCATTGATGAAAAACGTATCGGTATTTATGGTGACTCAATGGGGGCTGCAACAGCGGCTATTGCATTTGGTAAGGACGATAGAATTCAATCTTTGGTTTTAGATAATGGTTATCTTGATCTGAAAAAAGTGGTGCGGGAGGAACTTCATAGGGAGGGCTATCCGACATGGTTAGCACCCGGGGCAATTTGGGCTGCATCTATATTTGGAGGTGAAACATTTCTAGAACCCTCACCTCAATTAGCTTTTATTAATCATCTTAATCGACCTATATTTGCAATGCATGGTACAGCTGACACCCGTGTTTTACCTCACCATACTGTTGATATGGAAGTTATGGCTCAACAAAAAGGAGCTAATTTAATTACGTGGTTTGCAGATAATGCAATACACTCAGGAATAAAGTATATGTATCCTGAGGAGTTTTCAAGAAGAGTGGTAGAGTTCTTTAGTAAGAGTTTGGAAGTAGAGTTGGCAACTAACAAATAATTTTAATATTACAATATTATTTTTATTTGATAAAGCTTGATATACTTTTTTGAATTAATTTACATTTCGTGCTATGACTAAATTCACTCCTTATTGGTGGGACGATCAACCTCCTTATAACAATAGTTCTGAACTACCCTTAAATGCCGATGTTGTCATCGTTGGTGCTGGATTTACAGGTTTAAGTGCAGCGGTTACCTTGTCTAAATCTGGGTGCAGTGTTATTGTTCTAGATGCTGAAGAGATTGGATTTGGAGCTAGTACAAGAAATGGTGGGATGTTAGGCTCAGGCCATAAAGTTTCTACACAGCAAGCTGAAAGAAAGTATGGGTCTGAAATAGCTGCCCAAATACACCAAGAAGCGAATGATTCACTCGCTTTTACAACTAGCTTAATTAAAGACAATAATATTGATTGTGATTTGCAAATTTGTGGCAGATTAAGGACATCTTGGGTGCCTCAAGATCAAACTAATATGTCAGAAAATCTAGAAAAATTAAAAGCCATCGACTACTTTAATTCTAATATGATAGAGCCTGATTTGATGTCTAAATCTATAAAAACTGATTTATATTTTGGCGGGCAATATTATCATGATCATGGCGCTGTTCAACCACGTAAATTTCATTATGGACTTTATCAGCTTGCAATAAAAGCTGGTGCGCAAGTTTTTGGAAAAAATCCTGTTAAGAAAGTTAATGGAGTTTCTAATGATATTAAAGATGGTTTTAATGTAAGCACTTCTTATAAAACTATCCACTGTAAGAATGTTCTCATAGCTACGAATGGCTATACGCGAACAAGTTTTTCTAGGTACTTATCTCGACGGATACTTCCAGTGCCTAGTTTTATCATTACAACAGAGGAAATTGGTATTGAAAAGGTCCAATCATTAATTCCTGGAGGGCACTGTATAGTCGAAACACGAAAACGTTATTGCTATTATAGAGCAACCCCATGCGGTAAACGAATCATGATTGGAACGAGAGCTGCTATGCATGCGATTTCAACTGAAAAGGCGTTGCCTATCCTACAAAAAACACTAACAGAAATTTTTCCTGAGCTTGCAGAGGTTAAAATTAGTCATTGTTGGACTGGATTTACTGGATTTACTTTTAGTATGTTGCCAAACCTTAATTGCAATGAAGGAATATATTCGGCAATGGGATATTGTGGTAATGGTGTCGCAATGGCTCCTTATCTAGGTCATAAAGCTGCATTAAAAATACTCAATCCTCAAAAGAGGGTAACGGTTTTTGAAGATACAATATTACAGAGTCGCCCTTATTATTTTGGTCAGCCATGGTTTTTGCCAATAGCTAGTGCATATTTCAGAGCTTATGATTTATTAGATCAATATCGTCGACAAAGATCTTTAAAGAAAATATAACTCAGTAATTACAATTTTTATCGCGTCTATATTTGCCATTTTTAACTCTAAGTATTAGAGTTTTACTGCAGCATGTTAAAATACCGTCTTTTTAAAATAATTAAGGATTGGTCATGGAACGTACTTTATCAATAATTAAACCTGACGCTGTTGCAAAAAATGTGATTGGTGAAATTTACTCTCGCTTTGAGGGTGCAGGTTTTAAAATTGTTGCTGCAAAAATGCTACATTTGGATGAGAATATGGCGGGTGGTTTTTATGCTGTTCACAAAGACCGACCTTTTTTTAAAGACCTTATTGCTTTTATGACATCTGGTCCTGTAATGGTTCAAGTTCTGGAAGGCAAAAACGCTGTAGTCAAACATCGCGAAATTATGGGTGCCACAAACCCTAAAGAAGCTGCCTCCGGAACCGTTCGAGCTGACTTCGCTGAATCTCTAGATGAGAATGCAGTCCATGGTTCTGATTCAATTGAGAATGCTGCAATTGAAATTGCTTATTTTTTCGATGAAGGCGGTGTTTGTCCAAGGACAAGATAAAGTTAAAGCAAAATATTATCTAAAAAGTCGATTTGAAGGCTATTTTTTCTCATGCTAGAAAAACAAAACTTGTTAGGACTTCCTCAAGAAAAACTCAAAAAGTTTTTTTCTGATCTTGATGAGAAGCCTTTTCGTACAAAGCAGGTTATGCAATGGATTTACCACCAAGGTGCTGTTAGCTTTGGTGATATGCATAATTTGTCTAAGGACTTAAGGCAAAAGTTACAAGCCATATCAACAATTGATTTACCAGAAGTGATTACTCTGAATCATTCAAGAGATGGGGTTATCAAGTGGATCATTGAGCTTGGTCAAGAAAATCATATCGAAACAGTTTATATTCCTGAAAGGGAGCGAGGAACTTTGTGTATCTCTTCACAGGTTGGTTGTGCGCTTGCTTGTACTTTTTGTTCTACAGGTGTCCAGGGATTTAATCGAAATCTAAAGAGTCATGAAATCATTGCTCAAGTTTTGATTGCCCAAAACTACCTAAAGAAAAAAGATAAGCGAATTTCAAATGTGGTATTTATGGGTATGGGAGAGCCTCTCCTTAATGAAAGTGCAGTATATGATGCCTGTGACCTTTTGTTGGATGATTGGGCTTTCGGACTATCGAGAAGAAAAGTAACGGTTTCTTCGTCTGGTATTGTCCCTGCACTATATAGAATGGCAGACACGATTCCAGTAAGTTTGGCCATTTCTTTACATGCGCCTAGCGATAAGTTGAGAGATGTATTAGTTCCAATCAATCAAAAATACCCAATCAAGGAGTTGATGCAGGCCTGCCATTATTATATAAATGCAGGAACGCAAGAGAGACATATATTTTTTGAATATGTCATGCTTGATGGAGTCAACGATTTACCTGAGCATGCAAAATCTCTAGCAAATTTACTAAAGGGTATTTCTGCCAAAGTAAATCTAATTCCTTTTAATCCATTTCCAAAAACTCAATATCGAACCTCAAAAGAAGTTACAATTAATCAGTTTCAAAATATTTTATATCGATCAGGCATTCGGACAACAAC
This sequence comes from gamma proteobacterium SCGC AB-629-P17, assembly GCA_000372785.1. GTDB lineage: Bacteria > Pseudomonadota > Gammaproteobacteria > PS1 > Pseudothioglobaceae > Pseudothioglobus. Next base: position 114,108 of record KB889757.1, read on the forward strand.
TAGACGAACAAGGGGTGATGATGTTGACGCTGCTTGTGGACAACTTGCAGGTAAAGTGCTAGATAAGAGTAGAAGAAATGTTGGACGGAATCAACTATTATCCTAAAAGAAAAAAACGCTTAAAACTAAAGCTATTTCTGCTGTTATTGTTAATATTAATATTTTTAGGTATCTGGTATTATTTCGAGGATGTAGAGATTGGAGGCACCCGGTCAACCTCAATTATTATTAGTGAACCAAATAATATTGAGAGCACTGAAGAGTCCATTACTGAGAACATAAAAGAGGTCTCATCAACTACAATAATTGACAATAATATTGAGAGCTTAGATGAAGTAATAAAGACTTATGAAGCAAGTACACAAAATTAAAAGAAGAATCTCCAGTCAAATTTTTGTCGGTGATGTGGCTATAGGTGGTGGCGCTCCAATCAGTGTTCAAAGTATGACAAACACCAACACTTGTGATATCGAGTCTACGGTTCTTCAAATAGAGTCACTCGAAAAAGCGGGTGCTGATCTTGTTAGGGTTTCAATACCAACTATGGATGCAGCTGAGGCTTTTAAAGAAATCAAGCAACGTGCTAATATTCCGTTGATCACAGATATTCATTTTGATTATAGAATAGCACTAAAGGTGGCTGAATATGGGGCAGACTGTCTTAGAATTAATCCTGGAAATATTGGTAAAGAAGATCGTGTTAGAGAGGTTGTTGCATCAGCAAAGGATCAAAATATACCAATTCGTATTGGTGTGAATGCTGGTTCACTGGAAAAAGATTTACAGAAGAAATATACAGAGCCAACTCCTGAGGCGATGGTGGAGTCGGCATTCAGACACATTGATATTCTAGATAAACTCAGCTTCAACAATTACAAGGTCTCTCTCAAAGCATCAGAGGTTTTTATGACTGTATTTGCATATAGACAGCTAGCCTCTCAAATTGAAAATCCACTACATTTGGGTATTACTGAGGCAGGCTCTTATAGGTCTGGCGCTGTAAAGTCATCGATTGGCATGGGGTTGCTTTTGAGTGAAGGTATAGGCGACACTATTCGCGTATCTCTTGCGTCAGACCCTGTTGACGAGGTCAAGGTTGGTTTTGATATTTTAAAATCACTTAATCTAAGAAAGAAGGGTGTAAATTTAATTGCCTGTCCTTCATGTTCTAGACAAAAGTTTGATGTCATTGCAGTTGTTAATGAGCTTGAGTCTCGTTTAGAAGATATTACTGAATCAATTGATGTTGCTGTGATTGGCTGTGTTGTGAATGGACCAGGTGAGGCTAGGGAAGTAAGTGTTGGAGTTACAGGTGGATCGCCAAATTTAATGTATATCAATGGCAAGACTGATAGTAAAGTAGATAATGAGTCTCTAGTTGATACCTTAGAGGCTAATATCAGAAAGCGACTCTCTATCTCCAGCGTTTAATTCTTTTAAACGCTCTGTACTTATAAATCAATAGAATAGCTATATATCCTAGGATTGCTGCGATAGGAGAAATAATTAATCCTCCAACCCATAGTGCTATAGTGGTTGTGGTCAAATTTTCGAGTATATATTCCACAGTAAATACAAAGTTAGGATCCAATTCCATGCCCATAATGTAAGAACCCAGCCTATATGTGTAGTAATAAATTGGCACCATGGTGATTGGGTTATTTACCCAAACGAGAGCCATCGAAAGTAAGATATTAGAAGAGAAAACGACAGCAAGCGCCGCTGCTAAAAGTGTGTGAAGAGGGATTGGCATAAAAGCACAAAATAAGCCAATAGCAAAAGCTTTTGAAATGGTACGTTTATTCCATTTCCAAAGATATGGATCATGTAAGTGTTGATTAAGCCAGCCCAAATTAACATTTTCGCGTTTTGGACTGTATCGTTTTAATGTTTCTCTCACTAGCTAGTTCCCACTTTAATCAAGTTTTTTGCGTTTAAACCATACTCTTTATAAAGCTCATTTTGTGAGCCATGCTCAGTTACGATATCTGGGACACCTAAGATGTTGAGAGGTGTTTTTATGTTATTTCGTTGCAATAATTCATTTATTGCACTGCCACCGCCACCAGAGGAGACATTATCCTCTATAGAAATTAATTTTTTATTATCTTGAGCAATCTCTTTTATTAGTCTTTCATCTAAAGGTTTGATAAATCTCATATCAATAACTGTTGCGTCGATTTCATTGCCAGCTTCAATGGCTGGATCAAGCATATTGCCAAATGCAAAAATTGCAATGTCACGACCGGTCCTAATGACATTTGCTTTTCCAAACTCTATCATTTCATCAGTAGTAAACTCTTCAACCTGTGATTTACCTCTTGGAAAACGTATACAAACAGGCCCATTTAATTTATGAGCAGTATTAAGAGCTTTATACATTTCAACAGAAGAGCTTGGCGCTATTATGACTATATTCGGAATGCATCTTAAAAAACTTAAATCAAAAACACCGGCATGAGTGGCACCATCTGCTCCAACTAGACCAGCTCGATCAATAGCAAAAATGACATTTAAGTTCTGTAAGGCAATGTCATGTATGAATTGGTCATATCCTCGCTGCAGAAAGGTGGAATAAATCGCGACAACAGGCTTTAGGCCTTTGGTTGCCATACCACCAGCTAATGTAATGGAGTGCTGTTCAGCAATCGCTACATCAAAAAAACGATCCGGGAAAGTCGTCGAGAATTTAACCATACCTGAACCTTCTGACATGGCCGGAGTAATGCCAACTAACTTTGAGTCATTTCTGGCGGTATTACAAAGCCATTCTCCAAAAACATTACTATAGCTTGGCAGGTTGCTAGCTGAGCTTGAGGGTGGTGAAATGCCATGAAATTTTGAGGGATGTTTTTCTGCACCTTCTATTCCATGGCCTTTTTTTGTAATAATATGCAAAATTCTGGGCTTCTCAAGATTCTTTAAATTTTGTAAAGTTTTAATCATTAATGGGATGTCGTGGCCATCTATTGGTCCAAAGTAATCTAAACCTAATTCTTCAAATAAAGTTCCTGGCAGTAGCATTCCTTTTAGGTGTTCTTCAGAACGCTTTGCGAATTTTCGTATACGGGGCAAACTTTCAAGGATTTCTAGAGATTTTGATTTCATTGTTGAATATATTTTTCCAGAAATAAGCCGAGTTAAATATTTGCTTAAAGCGCCAACAGGCCTTGAAATGGACATGTCATTATCATTGAGTATGATTAGAAGGTTAGCATCAGAATCTCCTGCATGATTGAGTGCTTCAAAAGCCATACCGCCAGTTAAAGCGCCGTCACCTATAACGGCAATTGAGGTATCAATATTTTGTTTTAACTTATTCGAAATCGCTATACCTAGTGCTGCACTTACTGAGGTTGAGGAATGACCTGCGCCAAAAGCATCATGCTCACTTTCACTTCTTTTTGTAAAACCTGAAATACCGCCTTTTTGTCTTAAAGTTGACATTAAATCTTTTCTTCCAGTGAGTATTTTATGGGTATAGGCTTGATGGCCTACATCCCAAACAAAAGTGTCATCAGGAGTATCAAATACATAATGCATCGCCAAGGTGAGCTCAATTGTTCCCAAATTCGAACCAAGATGACCACCTGTTTTCTTTATATTTGCAATTAAAAACTCTTTAATTTCATCTGCAAGTATTTGCAGTTGATCAAAGTCGAGCTTTTTTATATCGCTAGGATTGTTAATATCTTCAAGCATTAAGAGTATGTTATAAAAATTATTTTTTTTTAGGAAAGGTGGACATTATACACTTGTCATGTGTAATTTTACTTTAGCGCTAATGTGGTAATTGTGTGGTTTTCTTGGTAATTCAAAAGAGTTGAAATTAGTAAACCTGACTAGTAAAATTAAATCTTTATTTTTTTCACCAGAATTGTGTTTACTATTTGCGCTCTATATAAATTTTCTAGGTTGGATGACTTCGACAAAATGCAACGACCTTTGAGAGATTTTATGGATTCTTTAAATGTCAGAGGAACCCTTTTGCTAGCTAGGGAGGGAATTAATGGTACTATTTCTGGAAGCGATAGCGCGATTAATAAAATCCTTGATTACCTCAATACTGACAATAGATTGAGTGGTTTAGAGTGTAAGTTTTCTTATAGTGAAAAAGTTCCTTTTAAGCGACTTAAAGTTAAACTCAAAAAAGAAATTGTAACTCTTGGCATAAAAGATGTTGATCCGGCCCATTCAGTTGGAACTTATGTTAAAGCCAGAGATTGGAATGAACTGATTAGTGACCCTGATGTGGTTTTAATTGATACCCGCAATAATTATGAATTCGAGATCGGTAGTTTCAAAGGAGCAATCAATCCAAATACAGAAACATTTCGTCAGTTTCCTAGTTACACTAAAAACAATTTGGAGCAGTATCGAAATAAAAAAATAGCCATGTTTTGTACTGGTGGGATCCGTTGTGAGAAGTCTACGGCCTATTTAAAATCAGAGGGTTTTGAGAATGTTTACCATTTACAAGGAGGTATCTTAAAGTACTTTGAAGACGTTGAAGAGGAAGAAAGTCTATGGAAGGGAGAGTGTTTTGTTTTTGATGATAGGGTTGCTGTCAAACATAATTTGGAGTTGGGTCAGTATGACCAATGCCATGCATGTAGATATCCGATTACAGAGGAAGATAAAATCCATCCACATTACGAAAAGGGAGCGTCTTGTCCACGTTGTTATGGCACCAAAGACGTTACTCAAATAAATCGATACCGGGAAAGAGAAAAGCAAATTCAACTTGCAAAGGCTCGTGGTGAAGCTCATCTTGGGGATGATGCAAGTAAAATAATTACAAAAAAAAATAAAATAAAAAGTATGAAATAACTTTTAATTTATGAGGCTGTAATGTTTAATAAAAAAGATATTGTTAATCTAAAAAAAGATATAGGGATTGTCGTTAATCTCTTAGATAAGGAGCTTACATTGCATACTCGATGGGGTGTTTTTAGTCCTCGATCAATCGATGAGGGTACTTTGCTACTGATGAGGCATATTGAGATTAATGTTAATGATGTTTGTCTTGATTTGGGTTGTGGATATGGACCTATCGGTCTTGCGTTGGCAAAACATTGCACAAAAGGCGAGGTGCACATGGTTGACAAGGATTTTGTTGCTATAGAGCTTGCCAATAATAACGCAAAATTAAATAACTTAAGTAATGTAAAAGCATATCTTTCTGACGCTTTTTTGCAGATTCCTAATGAAGTAAAATTTGACCAAGTTATTTCTAATCTTCCAGCCAAAGTAGGGCGAGAACAGCTCTCAATTATTCTTTATGATGCTCTGGATGCATTAAAACCGGGTGGAAAAATTACTGTGGTCACAATTAATGGGCTAAAGGACTTTATTAAAAACAATTTTAAGTCGGTATTTGGTAATTATAAAAAATTAAAGCAGGGACAAAAATATATCGTTTCTCAAGCAACAAAGCAGTAATTAGGGCATGTTTCTTTACATACAATTCAATACTATACTAAAATAGTAGGAAATTTTTTTTGGAGTATTAAATTGAACGTATTAGAGAAAATTCAAAAGCAAGTTGATAGTGCTGCAATTGTGATTTATATGAAAGGAACTCCTCAATTTCCTCAATGTGGTTTTTCTGCTCGTGCCGCTCAAACACTAGCTTCCACAGGAGTTGAGTTTGCTTATGTTAATGTTTTTGAAGACCCAGAAGTTTTTCAAAGGCTGCCTGACTTTGCAGACTGGCCTACCTTTCCTCAAATCTACTTTAACTCAGAATTGGTTGGCGGTGGTGACATCATTGTTGAAATGGCAGAGCAAGATACATTGAAAGCGGCTATGGAAGAGGCAGCAGAGAAGTATGACGGGTAAATTGTTTATATCAGTTATAGACGTCTTAGTTTGTAACCGTTCTTCTTTAGCCAGTATCTAGAGTCTTTATAATTTGGCATTATGGTTTCGACTTTTTGCCAAAACTTAGCTGAATGATTTTTATGGATAGTGTGCACTAATTCATGCAAAATCACATAGTCAATTACTTTCATTGGGGCCATAATTAATAGGTAATTCAGGTTTATATTGTTTTTACTTGAACATGATCCCCAAAGAGTTTTTTGTTCTTTGACTCTAACCTGATTAACCTTAAGATTATATTTATCGGAAAAATAACTTAATCGAGGCAGTGCAACTTCTATAAATCTCTTTTTATACCAACTCTTCAGAAGTAAGCTAATTGTTTCTTTACTTTCATTATTGATGGTAAACATCTGACCATTAAAGGATATTGGTTCAATACTATTATTATCTATTTTGATTTGGTAAAGGCTACCTAAATAGAGACAATGACTGCTTATATTATCATTCAAGTTATCCTTAAGATGTGCTTTTATTAGCCTATGTTTTTTATCAATCCAGGTAGACTTCTCAGAAATAAATTTTTGAATTTCATCATACGATACAAAGTGCGGAGCTCGAACAACAAGGTCAGCATTTTCATTGATTGAGAGACTTAATGTCTTGCGATTACTACGAATAATTTGGGGAGTTATCATTTATATAATAATTCTTAAGATTAATAGAATACTATTGATGACATTAGTCGACCCACTTTCTAGCATTTTCAAACATTCTCATCCACGGCGATCTTTCATTCCATTCATATGGATGCCATGAGTTTTGTACTGCCCTAAAAACACGTTCAGGATGAGGCATCATAATAGTAACTCTTCCCGAATCATTACAAAGACTGGCAACTGCAGCTTCGGAGCCATTCGGATTGTGAGGATATGTTTGTGTTGGAATACCTTGATAATCGACATACTTGATTGCAATATTACTTATATTTTGTGATGAAGTAAAGTTCGCTCTTCCTTCACCGTGAGCAATAGCAATTGGCATTATTGAGCCAGCCATGCCATCAAAAAACAGAGAATCAGAGTGCTGAATTTCAATACTCGTAAAGCGTGCTTCGAATTGCTCAGAAGTATTGCGGTCAAACGAAGGCCAATCTTGAGCTCCAGGAATAATCTCTTTGAGATTGGAAATCATCTGACATCCGTTACAAACGCCCAATGCAAAGCTGTCGCTTCTAGAAAAAAATTGACTAAACTCATCTTTGGTTTGGTTGTTATAAAGAATTGAGTTTGCCCAACCACGCCCAGCACCAAGAACGTCTCCGTATGAAAATCCTCCGCAGGCTGCTATGCCGTGAAACTCTGACAGAGAGATTCTGCCAGATAAAATATCACTCATATGGACATCGGTTGCGACAAATCCTCCTTGTGTAAAGGCTGCTGCCATTTCAACATGACCATTGATTCCTTGTTCTCTCAAAATGGCTATTTTAGGTTTTTTTCCAAGATTAATATAGGGTGCACTAATAGACTCATTGATGTCAAATTTAGGTGAAACCATGAGTCCATCAGAGTATATCAATAATTGTTGATTTTCTGATTCAGCACATAGAGGGTTATCCCTTAATTTAGATATTTCAAATGAAGTAGAAGACCAGTAATTATGTAGATTGATACGTTTTTCACTAAATACCAACCTACCTTGCTGGTAAATCGATATAGTGTCAGATTGGTTTATCCTGGCAATATGGTGAATGCAGTCTTTAAGTCCTGCATTTTCAAGAGCATTAAGAACTTGAGGTTTGTTAGTTTTAGAGACTTGGATGACGCAACCGAGCTCTTCACTGAATAGTTCAGATAAAGGGTCAGATGATTCGATATCTAGTCCGCAATGTGAGGCAAAAGCCATTTCTAGTAGAGTTGTAATCGCTCCACCGTCAGAACGGTCGTGATATGCATCAATTAATCCTTCCTTGTTGAGTTTGTTAATAACTGAAAAGAAATCAGCAAAAAGTTTGGGGTCGTCTAGATCAGGAGTTGATTTTCCAATTTGGTTGAAAACTTGTGCTAGACAGGATCCTCCCATTCGATTCTTCCCAAAGCCTAGATCAATCAAAAGTAGCTCTGAATCAATTTTAGTGTTGAGTAGAGGGCTAATCTGAATTCTTGCATCAGGGGTCTTTGAAAATGCACTTATGATTAGTGAGAGTGGGGCGGTAACCGATTTTTGCTTACCGTTTTCTTGCCAAGTGCTTCTCATTGACATCGAATCTTTGCCCACTGGGATGGTAAGGCCTAAAGCGGGGCATAGCTCCATTCCAATTGCATTGACGGCTTCATATAGCTTTGCATCTTCGCCAGCGTAGCCACTAGCACACATCCAGTTCGCTGACAGTTTGATGTGGTTGATATCTTCAATATAACCACCCAATAGGTTAGTCAAAGCTTCGCCGACGCTCATTCGAGCCGCTGCTGGAGCATTACTTAAGGCTAAAGGGGTTTTTTCACCAATCGACATAACTTCACCGTGATAGCTAATATAATCAGATAATGAAATAGCACAGTCTGCTACAGGTACTTGCCATGGACCAATCATTTGATCTCTGGCAACGAGTCCTGTAACGGTTCGATCACCGATTGTAATTAAAAAGTTTTTACTGGCCACTGTCGGTAATCTTAATAGTCGATTAATGGCTTCATCAAGTTTAATCCCTGTGTTGTTGAACTCTGGCTCATTGTTTGCGATAGATTCGACATCTTTGAGTGTTTTTGGGCTTGATCCAAACAATAAAGACATTTCTATATCAATTGGTTTATTATTAAAGTGTGCGTCTTTTAAGCTTAAATGGGGGTTTTCAGTCGCTTCACCTAAAATAGAAAATGGTGTCCGCTCTTTTTCACAAATTGCACTGAATAGAGAAACACTTTCCTCCTTAATGACAATAACATATCTTTCTTGAGATTCGTTACACCATATCTCCATTGGTGACATTTTCTTTTCATCATTTGGAATATTTCTTAGTTGAAGTTGGGCGCCTTTATTGGAGTCGTTAACGATTTCTGGAATACCATTTGAGAGTCCACCTGCACCAATATCGTGAATTGAAACAATCGGATTGTCGTCACCTAAATTTACACAAGAATTGATAACTTCTTGGGCACGTCTTTGCATTTCAGGGTTAGCACGTTGCACCGAAGCAAAGTCTAGATCTTCGCTTTGCTCTCCACTCCCAACACTTGAGGCTGCGCCACCACCAAGCCCAATCAGCATTGCTGGTCCTCCTAAAACAACCAACCTATCGCCATGGGAAATTGAACCTTTTTCTACGTGGCTTTCTTTAATATTTCCGATACCACCAGCTAACATGATTGGTTTGTGATAGCCTCTAATTTCATTGTTATGGGTTTGTTGTTCATAGGTCCTAAAGTAGCCACAAGTATTTGGTCGACCAAACTCATTATTAAATGCAGCTGCACCTATTGGACCCTCTATCATGATGTTAAGTGCAGAGGCAATCTGATTGGGTTTTCCGTAATCTATTTCCCATTCATTTATAGCGTTTGGTATTTTTAGGTTGGAAACAGAAAAGCCACAAAGACCAACCTTTGGTTTTGACCCTCTACCAGTGGCACCCTCATCTCTGATTTCACCACCCGAACCAGTTGCTGCCCCTGGATGAGGTGCAATTGCTGTTGGGTGGTTATGTGTTTCGACTTTCATTAATACAGCTTTATGAGCAATTTTTGATGAGTAAACGCCTTCTTCATTAGGCTCAAAGTAAGTTGATTCATAGCCAGCCATTACTGCTGAATTATCACTATAAACAGACAATAATCCTTGAGGATTTTGTTGATAGGTGTTTTTAATCATTTCGAAAAGTGAAATAGCCTGAACTTCTTCATCAATTATCCAGTCTGCATTAAAAATTTTGTGTCTACAATGCTCTGAGTTCGCTTGTGCAAACATCATCAGTTCGATGTCTGTTGGGTTTCGATTTAGACTGCTAAACTGATCATATAAATACTCTATCTCATCCCCACTTAATGCTAAACCAAGTTCGATATTCGCTATTTCGATTGCAGATTTTCCTAAATGAAGTACATCTATACTTTGGTACTCATTTGGCTCCATCTCATTAAAAAGTATGTCTGCATCTTTTATATTATTGAGATATGATTCAGTCATCTTGTCCATAATAATATTTAGAACAATCCCCAACTCTTCGGCTTTAAGTTGACGATTGAAGTGATAATTGATACCACGTTCTAATCTTTTAATTTTTTTGAGGCCACAAAGGTGAACTATGTCAGTTGCCTTTGACGACCATGGTGAAATAGTTCCCTGCCTAGGTGTCACTATAACGTTATCAACTGAATTGGAAGTATGAATCGATGGAGCGTAATTCAAAAGTTTATCGAGGTGAGAATTGTCTTCAGGATTTAGTCTTGTATCCGACTCAATGAAATGAATGTATTCAGTGCACAGCAAACTCAAATTAGGTAGTTTCGATTGCAGTTTTTCTTGAAGAGTTTTAACTTTAAAGTTTCTAAGAGCCTGAATCCCAGAGTGAATTGAGATCATAATTGAGCCATTACCTCATCAGAAATATCAGCATTATGGTAGACCTCTTGAGTATCATCTAAGTCTTCGAGTTTGTCGATAAGCTTCATAAACTTTTCGGCGTTTTCTAAATTCAGCTCAATACGATTATCTGGCTCCATAGTGATTTGAGAATGTTCTGGATTCAAGTTTTTGGAGTCAAGAGCATCCTTTACACTAAAAAAGTCATCTGGGGTTGTTATCACATCAATGGAGCCATCATCATTAGTAATAACATCATCAGCGCCAAACTCTATAGCAACTTCCATAATGGCGTCTTCGTCACCTGAAGCAAAACTTATAAAGCCTTGTTTTGAAAACATATAGGAAACAGAGCCATCAGTGCCAAGATTGCCACCGTGCTTTGAAAAAGCATGACGAACATCAGCAACTGTTCGATTGCGATTGTCTGTCAAACAGTCAACCATAATAGCGGTGCCTCCCAAACCATAACCTTCATAGCGGACTTCTTCGTAATTTTCTCCATCTAAATCACCTGCGCCGCGTTTAACTGCATTGTCTATGGTATCTCGTTTCATGTTGGCGGCAAGAGCTTTATCTATTACAACACGCAAAGAAGGATTGTTTTCGATAACACCTCCGCCCATTTTTGCGGCAACAACTATTTCTTTAATGAGTTTTGTAAAGACTTTTCCGCGCTTTGCATCCTGGGCACCTTTTCTATGTTGAATATTGTGCCACTTACTATGTCCCGCCATTATTAATTGGTTATCTCCGTGAGTATTCTATTGAGTGAATTCGAGCAATCGAAGGATAGAGTGCTTTGCTTTTTCAATAACTTTATCATTAATTCTTATTTCATTATTACCGGTATTCAATGTGCTTAAGCACTTTTCAAGACTATTCATTGCCATCCAATCACAATGTGCACATGATTCGCAAGTAGCTCCTTCGCCCATAGTTGGGGCTTCAATAAATTTTTTTCCTGGTGCCATTTCATTCATTTTATGAAAAATTCCATTGTCTGTAGCCACAATGAATGTTTCTTCAGGTCTAGTAGCTGCTGCCTCTATTAACTGAGTCGTTGATCCAACAACGTCTGCAAGAGCAATAACTTCTTTAGGCGACTCTGGATGTACTAAAACTGCAGCATTAGGGTGGTGTTGCATAAGCCTTTCAAGTCCCTCTGCTTTGAAAGCTTCATGGACAACACAGGCTCCGTCCCATAAAAGCATGTCGGCACCAGTCTGAGTTTGAACATAGTGACCAAGGTGTTTATCAGGTGCCCAAAGTATTTTTTTACCTTCTTGGTGTAATTTTTTAACTATTTTGAGGGCGCTACCAGATGTTACAACCCAGTCAGCTCTAGCTTTGACTTCAGCTGAAGTATTAGCGTAAACGACAACAACATGGTCAGGGTTGGCATCGCAAAATGCTGAAAAGTCATCGATTGGACAAGAAAGGTCAAGTGAGCAAGTTGCTTGATCATCAAGAACCAGTACTTTCTTTTCGGGGGAAAGAATTTTGGCAGTTTCGCCCATAAATTTTACACCAGCTACAACAATTGTTTCTGCGTCACAGTTTTGACCAAATCTTGCCATTTCTAAAGAGTCTGAAACAATACCTCCGGTTTCTTCTGCCAGAATTTGTAAATCAGGATTAACGTAATAGTGTGCTACCAAAGTGGCATTTTTTTCCAGTAGTGCTTGTTTTATAGAACCTCTAATATTCATTGTGATGATTTTACTACTAGATTGTCTTTAGTTTTAACTCTCGTAGTTGTGCTTTTGGAATATTTGCAGGAGCATCGGTCAACAAACAGGCTGCTGTTTGTGTTTTAGGAAATGCGATAACTTCACGAATAGAATCAGCTTCGCAAAGTATCATCACTAGTCTATCTAGACCAAAAGCAATGCCGCCATGAGGAGGGCACCCATAATCAAGAGCGTCGAGAAGGAAACCAAATTTATCTTTTGCTTCATCGTCTTCAATTCCAAGTAATTTTAAGACCGTTTTTTGCATATCACTTTGATGAATACGAATAGAGCCCCCGCCAACTTCTGAACCGTTGATGACAAGGTCATAGGCTCGAGAAAGAGATTTTTCCGGTTCGTTTAATAGTGTTTGGCTGTCAACACTAGGTGCTGTAAATGGGTGATGAATTGCATTTAAGGAGCCGTCATCTTCAACATCAAACATTGGAAAGTCGAATACCCAAACTGGCGCCCATTCAGATTCGAATAAGTTGAGATCACGAGCCAATTTTTCCCTTAAATTCCCAAGAGATTCGTTAACAATTTTGGATGTATCGGCACCAAAAAATATAATGTCACCATTTGATGCTTTGGTTTCCTTAATTATCTTTTGAGTAACCTCGTCACCTAAGAATTTAATGATTGGTGAGGAAGGTCCATCCTCGTTAATTTTTATATAAGCTAACCCTTTTGCCCCATAAATACTGACATATTTTGTGTAGTCATCAATTTGTTTACGACTGATCGAAGCGCCACCAGGAACTTTCAATGCGGCCACTCTACCTTTATCGCTGTTTGCTGGACCTGAAAAGACCTTAAATTCAACATCCTTCATTATCTCATTCATGTCAACCATTTGCATTGGAATCCTTAAATCAGGCCGATCAACGCCATATAATTTCATGGCTTCATGATAGCAAATGGATGAGAATTTATTAGGAAGGCTTACGTTGAGTATCTCTTGGAACAAACCTTTAATCATTTCCTCCATCAATGAAGTTATTTCGCTCTCGTTCATAAAAGATGTTTCTACGTCTAGCTGAGTAAATTCTGGCTGACGGTCTGCCCTTAAATCCTCGTCTCTAAAGCACTTAACTATTTGATAATATCTTTCGAAACCTGACATCATTAGCAACTGTTTGAATAGCTGAGGGGACTGTGGTAATGCAAAAAAACTGCCCTCGTGAGTTCGTGAAGGTACAAGGTAATCTCTGGCTCCTTCTGGTGTAGCCTTTGTCAAAAATGGTGTTTCAATATCGATAAAGTCGTTTTTATCCATAAAGTCACGAATATATTTTGTAACTTTAGACCTCAAGCGGAGACGCTTTTGCATTTCATCTCGACGCAAATCAAGGTAGCGGTACTTTAGTCTAACTTCTTCCGAGGTATCTGCAGAGTCAAGCTGAAAAGGAATAGGTTTTGAGGTATTTAGGATTTCAATCTCGTGAGCAAGAACTTCAATCTCTCCAGTAGAGATTTTCTGATTGATCATTTCACTATCCCTAGCTATTACTTTTCCTTTGACTTTAAGAACGAATTCATTTCGTATACTTTCAGCCAACTTGAAAGTTTCCTTGGTTTCTGGATTGATAACAATTTGTGCAAGGCCTATCTTATCTCTTAGGTCAAGAAAAATGACACCACCATGGTCGCGCCTTCTGTTTACCCAGCCGCATAAGACAACTTCTTTTTCTAGAAAACTTTTATTTAACTCTCCACAAAAATGAGTTCTCATTTCTCATCCTTAATTTTAACCGAGTTAGGAGTCACAACGCCTGCTGAGATAACTAGCTTGAATGCTTCTTCAACACTCATATCGAGTTCGAATGCATCTTTTTTCGCCATCATGACAAAAAAACCTGAAGTTGGATTAGGGGTGGTTGGCACAAAAAGATTCATGATTTCTTCACCGATAATGGATTCAGCCTCGCCCCTGTAATCACCTGATTGAAATGCAATCACCCAAATTCCCTTGCTTGGATATTGAATCAAAAATGCCTTTCTGAAACTCTCGGTTGAAGTATTAAATACAGTATCAGAAACTTTTTTCAATACGTTGTATATGTTTCGAAAACCTGGAATTTTATTAAGGGCTTTTTCCCATAGGACTAATAACTTTCGGCCTAATATATTAGTCACCATTGCTCCAGTGATAAGTATCACTAACAGTACCAAGATAATTCCTGATCCTGGAATAGTGGTATCTAATTTAAATATAGCTTCTAGTAGGTATTTTTGTGGAACTAGGTTATTGACAAGCTCTAAGAAGAATTTAATAACGATGACACTTAAAGCTAGAGGTATCCAGAATAGAAGGCCTGAAATAAAATAATTTCTTAAGCGTTTCACAAGTCAAACAAGTGCGAGTAAAAAAGTGTCATTTTAGCACAAGCTGGAATATCAATTGCTATCTGAAGTATGTAATCTAGGGCATACTAAGATATTAATTCCTCTTTTCGAAGTGTTAATATTTCGTAACCATTTTCGGTAACTAAGATAGTGTGCTCCCATTGTGCTGAAAGGGAGCGGTCTTTGGTGGTAACTGTCCACCCATCAAGCTTGGAAGTTATTACTTCATAGCTACCTAGGTTGATCATTGGTTCGATTGTGAAAGTCATTCCTTGCTCTAAAATAGGACTTCGATTGATCTTGCCATCATCGTAGTGAATGACTTGAGGCATTTCATGAAACCCTAAGCCAATTCCATGGCCGCAATAGTCACGAACAACTGCACAATTCCTAGCCTTTGCATGAGCTCCAATCGCTCTACCAATCTCACCCAAATGTATGCCTGGTTTGACCTTTTCAATCCCAATCAGCAAACATTCTTGTGCAACTTTGCAAATTCTTGTTGCTTTAACACTTGGCTTACCGATAAGGAACATTTTAGAAGTATCGCCATGAAATCCGTCTTTGATTACAGTTATATCGATGTTTATAATATCACCTTTTTTAAGTTTTTTCTCTCCGGGGATTCCATGACAAACAACATTGTTGATTGAAGTACATATTGATTTAGGGAAGCCGTTATATTTAAGTGGGGCAGGTATTGCATCCAACTCATTAACTATGTAATTGTGACAGATTTGATCCAGATACCCTGTAGTTACACCGGTCTTTACGTGAGGTTCAATCATTTCCAGTACGCTTGCAGCTAACTTTCCAGCAATACGCATTTTTTCAATCTGCTCAGCAGTTTTGATAGTTATTGCCATAAAGAAAAATTAATTAGATTGTTTTGAGCGAGCTTCAAGTGCCTTAATTCTATTTTCTAGTGGTGGGTGTGATGCCCACAACTGAGACCAGCCTGTTTTGGGTTTTTCACCAATTCCGAAAGCAGCTAGTTGTTCAGGAAGAGGTTCAGGCTCTTTTTGCGCTAGACGTTTAAGGGCATTGATCATGTTTTGATGACCTGCTAAGTCAGCACCACCCGTATCAGCTATATATTCTCTCTTTCGAGAGAAATACATCACAACGATACTTGCTAAAATCGAGAGCACTACTTGTGCAAAAATAGTGGTTACAAAATACCCAATTCCATATCCGCGTTGATTTTTTAAAATAACTCTGTCAACGACGTGACCAATCACTCTCGAGAAGAATATTACAAAAGTGTTTACAACTCCCTGGATGAGAGTAAGGGTCACCATGTCACCATTTGCAACGTGACTCATTTCGTGACCAACTACAGCCTCAATCTCGCTTTGACTCATATTGTCAAGTAGTCCCTGTGATACTGCAACTAGGGCATTATTTTTGCTTGCACCTGTTGCAAATGCATTCATTTGACCAGAAGGGAAAATAGCTACTTCTGGCATTTTAATACCGACAATACTGGACTGCTTTTCAACTGTTTCTAATAACCAATTCTCAACATTATTGGTAGGTTTTTCTATAACTTTTGCACCAGTCATCCGTTTAGCCATCCATTTTGAAATGGCAAGAGAGATAAAGGCGCCTCCAAAACCGAAAATACCTGAAAAAATGACCAAAGCATTAATGTTTAAATCGCTACCGTTCTGGGCGAGAAGGCTGTCAACTCCAAGTATTCTTAATGTGATACTTAGAACCACCATGATGGCAATATTCGTAATCAGGAAGAGAAAGATTCTTTGCATATATTTATTCCTATATATTTTTTTGGCTTATAAAAGCTATTTTATAGAAAGACTTCAGTATATTTTTTTAATATTTCAGCTTAAACTCTCTCAAAAAGAGATTTAATGGAATTATTCTAATTTGCACGGAAAATCAAATATTTATCTTCCAGGCCACATCATTCGGGATTCTATCATCGTGCAGGAATTTTCACCGTTATTGATGAGCATTAATTGGTAAACACTGTTTTCAGGAGTGATGATTGAGTAATCACCATCTGCATAGACTGATACATTTGCTGTTGGGTCTTCATCAACCTTCAGCCCAGTAATTTCATCGCAATTTTGGTTGTTAAGTTGTGTTACATGAACAGTTGAGACGTAACAATATTCGCCATCGGGTGAGAGGGTTGCTGAGAATATCGAAGTTCCATTATTGTATTTTCTATTTGATAAGTGCAAAGATGGGTACAAAGAAGGGTCGTCGGTATGAGCAAACGTTATGTTCAAACCATTCAAGTCATAATTTTTTGAAAGTTGGCCAATGTACGAAGAACAAACTGGATTTATGCCTCTTGCTTGAGCTTCGTTTTCTAAGGTATCTGCAAAAACTATGTTGGCAATTAAGCCACCTAAAGTTAAAACAATTAATCTAAACAAGTGATTCATTGTGACCTCATAAATAGTTAATTGAGGTGATTATAACAAAATAGTACTATTATTTATGATATGAATTAATTTGAGATTTTTTTTAAATAAAATTGTATTTATAGGAATATTTGATTGTCAAGATAATTTAAAGTGCTTTATAATTAAGTTTCTATTAACAAGGAGAGATAGTAATGAAGTTAAAATTATTTTTTATAGTTCTTTTGGCCTTGTTGGCAAGTGGCTGTGCGGAAAGTATTGTTGCTGTACCTAATGCAGTACTTACTGGAACAGGGAATGTCATAACATCTGTAGTTGATGCAATAATTTTCTGGGATTAAATACCTTTTATTTAGTTTCTATATACTAGGAGAGATAGTAATGAAGTTAAAATTATTTTTTATAGTTCTTTTGGCCTTGTTGGCAAGTGGCTGTGCGGAAAGTATTGTTGCTGTACCTAAAGCAGTATTTACTGGAGCAGGGAATGTCATAAGTACTGTTTTTGACGCATTAATATTCTGGGATTAAATCCCTTTTATTATAGTATTTTAACTTTTCCCACATCTGGAAGAATTTTTTTCGCCGTTGTGGGAAATTGTTTTTATTATAAGTTTTAGTTAAAAAATAGTTATATTTTTTTTATCTTCGCACAAAAGCCTTTTCTATAACAAACTCTCTAGGCGTTTTTGAATTACCTTGTTCCATCCCTATTGATTCAAAATATTCTATTAATTCTGTATTAAGTCCAGTCGATCCACATACCATAAATCTGTCTAATTTAGCATCAATATTTTCACACTCAATTTCTGAAGTTAGTTTTTCGTTTTTAATCCAATTTGTAATTCTACCTTCGTGTGGCCATTGTGCCTTGGTCAGTGTATTAAAGTATAAAAATCTACCCTGAGTTACTTTTCCCCAATTGACATTAAATGATTCTAAATCTGGTTTGTAGGAAAGTTCTTCTGGGTATTGAACCGTATGGGTCAATACAACTTTGTCAAAACGTTTATAGGTTTTAGAATCTTTTATAATACTCATAAAAGGTGCCAATCCAGTACCTGTAGAAATAAGATAAAGATTACGTCCTGGTAGAAGGTCATCAATAATTAAAGTGCCTGTCGATTTATTTCTTACAAGTATTTCATCACCAACTTTTATGTTTTGTAATTTAGAAGTTAGGAGCCCATCTTTAAGTTTAATGGATAAAAACTCTAAATGATCTTCATAATTTGCAGATACAAATGAATAGGCTCTCATGAGTTTTTTACCTTCATACTCTATACCAATCATTGCGAATTCACCATTATTAAATTCATTTACAAACTTACGGGTAGTTTTAAATGAAAATGTCTTATCGGACCAATGATGAATATCAGTAACTTGTTCTATATTTATTGACGTCATTTATTTCATTTCGACACGAAGATTGTCAGCATAATACACAAGCATTGAGCTGTTTATTAGAAATAATCCAAGAAAATTAAGGGCTGGTCTAAAAACCAGCCCTTAGATGCTCAAATTAAGCTTTTATTATTCCTGAGTAATTCGGTTATCGGTATAACCAGAATACCCCGGATTTGCTTTAATATAGTTCGCAACAACATCCGCTAAATCTGGACCAAAGTCATAGATTTCAGAAGCAGATCTGAATACTTTATATCCATCTCCACCTCCACGAATAAAGTTATTAGAAACCATACCATAGGTTTTATTTAAATCTAACGGCTTCCAGCTGCCATTTTCATTAATTTCAATTGAAGTTACTCTTCCTTCATTGGCAGGTTTGGCTAGATCAAAAGTATATCGCATTCCGGAAACTTGAGGAAACTTTCCCTTCTCGTCTTCAACCTGGCTGACACCATTTTCAATCGCTGAAAGAAGCTGTTGGCCTGTCACCTTGAAAGTTGACAAAGTATTTTGAAACGGAAGTATGGTCATTATTTCACCTAGTGTGACATCACCTGCATCAAGTGAAGCACGGATTCCGCCTGAGTTCTGCAATGCGATAGTATAACCTTTGTCAATAACGGCATCTCTCATTGCATCTGCAATCATATTACCCATATCGCATTCTTGAACGCGACAAACTGCCCTGTCACCAGTTAATGCGTTAGAGACGTTTCCTATAACTGTCTCCTTAAGCACATTGATGGGCTTTTCTAATTCATCCAAGCGTGCAACAATTTGACTATTTTCATTGACCGAACCATCGATTGTGATTGGTTCACCTGTTGCATAGATGACATTACCCTCTTCATCAAAGAGAACTGAAAGTTCGCCTAAGAATTTACCATACGCATATGCTTGAACAATCTGTGTCCCATTTACCACCGTTGGGTAAGGGCCTTTTGCCCTATCGCTAACGTTTGATAAATAGGTATTATCATGTCCACCAACAATAACGTCTACGCCCGTAGTATTTGCTGCAATCATTTTGTCTATTTCGTATGACGAGTGCGACAGAAGTATGATTTTATTGACTCCAGCTTCGGTCAAAAAATCTACCTCAGACTGCACAGCAGCAACAGCGTCGGTGAATATAATGTTATCACCCGGACTAGATATCTCCACTACTTCTTCAGTAACAACGCCAATCAATCCAATTTTTTGGTTGTTTTTTAACAAGGTCGTTGATTTTTGTAGTTTGCCTTTAAGCTCTGGCTCCATATGTACGTTAGCATTTGCCATAAGAACAGGGAAATCTACTGAATCCATAAATGCTCTAAGAGTTTCAGGACCATCATCAAATTCATGGTTACCCACTGCCATTCCATCATATCCAAGCTTATTCATCATTTCTGCGGCCACTTGTCCTTTGTATAAATTATAGAAAAGCGTTCCTTGAAATTGATCACCACCGTCCAAAAGTATCGTATTAGAATGTCTTGAACGAGCGTCTTCAATTGCTGAAATCAAACGCGCTGAACCACCAAAACACTTTCCCTTAGCATTATTCTTCGCAGAACAATTATTATCATATTTACTGATTGGTCTAAAACGAGCGTGAAAATCATTAGTATGAAGTATTGTTATTTCGTAGACTTTATCATGAGCTGCTATTGAAGGCTGGCTTAATAAGCCAAGCATAATAGCGCAGATTAGAAAAATAAAACCTATCTGAATACTACTAAAAAGCATCACAGTATGTTGAAATAACCCACTTTTTTGCGAGTTTTCTAAATTTTTCATATTTTTTCTCCTTTTAATTAAACTTTCAAATTTTTAGCTATAGTGAAGACACCACTCCAATAAAATTCTCAGTAAGAAAACTTAAGAATTTATGATCCAGTCACAAAAAAAAGTGTAGCTATTTAAGTTACAGGGAGAAATGTATTCTATTATTGTTAATCAATATTGTCAAAGGAAAAATAGTAATTTTTGGAAGGACAATGGTGTAACAAGTAAAATGTTGCTTTTCTTAATCGGAACAGGCCTAATTAAGCCTTATTTTGAATACTATTGAAAATATATTTTCACCTTGCCCTAATAGGAAGTGGGGTAAGAAACAGGGTTAGGTGTGAAATTAATATTTTTTGTGCTTGAATTGATGGTTGCATATTATCATAAAGACTTTTCTACAAAATCAAAATTTATGAATTACTTCGACAATGAAAAAAATGTGAATGACTACATCTCAAGAACAGAGAGTCACGATGGTAAGGAATTAATTGAAATATTGCATAATTACTTACCTTATGACTCAACGGTCCTAGAACTCGGAATGGGCCCTGGTTCTGACCTAGATGTTCTCAGTCGTAGATACCAAGTCACAGGTTCGGACAACTCAAAACTATTTCTTGATAGGTATCGTGCAATACATAAAGATTCTGACTTACTCTTTCTGGATGCTATTTCAATAGATACCAATAAGAAATTTGACTGTATCTATTCTCATAAAGTCCTACACTATTTTAACAATGAGGAACTGTCTCAGTCATTTAAACGACAATATCAAGTTTTAGAGAACGAGGGCATTCTCTGCCACTCTTTTTGGTATGGGGAAAAGATTGAGAAACATTTTGGACGATTAAATTACTATCACACTGAAGAAAACTTACAAAATATTATATGTAACAACTTTGATATTTTGGAAATGGAAAGATATGAGGAGATTGAAAAAGATGATTCCATTTTTGTAATTCTGAAAAAACTCTAATTAGATAATTGGATAATTAGCGACTCTCAGAAAGGGAATCAAGAGTAAACGAATCGACTATTATCACCTCCCAAACCACATTCTGGAAAATACATTCTCTTTGCGGATCAATTGGTGCCACATCGTTGCTAAGAAATGAAGTGCTATGGTTACAATCAGAATCTTTGTTAATACGCCGTGTGCTATTCTCGGAAGTAGGTTGTCAAAAGTTTCTGGTAATGCTTCACCACTTCCAAAAAATACAATATCTGACAAACCCGATAATATGGCTATACCTAAACCGCTGCCTACAATCAAGAAGACCAATACATACATAAAAATATGGCTATATTTACCTGTCTTATTGATGAAAGCATCACCAGTGTCAATTGTCTCAGGTTTACCTGTTTTAACTCTAACGAACAATCTCAACAACATCAAAACAAGAATAACCAAACCCGAAATAATATGAACTTTAAGTGTTACAATCTTGTCAGGGTTATCATTAGGCATATCTGCCAAAATATTACTACCAGCAAACAATGAAAACAATATCAATATAGCGAGCAACCAGTGCAAACTTACCAGTAGAGGGTGGTAGCGTTTCATTTTTCCTTATTTACAGCAGCTCAATTTAAAATTATGATTATATTTTAATTAGAGTCTAGTAAAAGTCCAAATTCCGTTTGATGTGTGAGGGAGGCTATATTAATACATAGGTGTAACTCACGTGTAACCTGAAGAGGAAATTATCTTATTGAAAATTTCTTGAAACCCTAATAGGAGGTGGGGCGAGAAACGGGGCTCGAACCCGCGACAACCGGAATCACAATCCCCCCGCAACTGCGTTGATTACGTCCAGCTAAAGCTGGAAGGGGCGATACTGGTAATATTTTCAATTTGAGTTACACCTGGGTTACTCAATTCAGGGTTAATTATAAAGAAGTGTTAGGCACATAATAAAGATAAATTGAATTGTTAAGAGTAAGAGCGAATGAGTAACAATAGAGCTATAAAATTAATAGTTAATAGCATTAAAGGGGAATCTTAAGACCTATAGGGGGAAAGACTTAAAGTAGTTTAAAATACTTTAATTTAACTCCAAAAGCCCCATCGTCCTTATATGATTAAATTCAAACTTTTTGATAACTTTACTACAAAAAAAAAGATTGCACTTATAGGTCTACTAATATTTGCTTTACTATTTATATTGGGTAACTATAACCGTGAAGTAATTAAATCTTATATAAGTGAGGTAGTTACATCACCTTCTATTAGATTACAGTTAATAAATATTGCCAAAGTAGCAATTCCCCTTAAAAATCTTATTTTGATGAGGAATGTAGATGACAAAATAGCTTTACTTAAGTCATCAGGTTCCTGTGTTTTTTGTGACTTAACCCAAGGAAATTTTAAAGAAATTGATTTAAATAGTGTTGATCTACGTTATGCAATTTTAATAGGCGCAAACCTGACTAATGCAAATTTAAGTGGAGCAAATCTGACTAATGCAAATTTAAGTGGAGCAAATCTCAGTGGAGTCGACCTTAGCAATAAGGATTTGACTGGAGCAAATCTTCGTGATGCAAATTTAAGTGGAGCAAATTTCAGTGGAGTCGATCTTAGCAATAAGGATTTGACTGGAGTTAATCTGACTAATTCAAATTTAAGTGGGGCAAATCTGACTAATGCAAATTTAAGTGGAGCAAATTTCAGTGGAGTCGATCTTAGCAATAAGGATTTGACTGGAGTTAATCTGACTAATTCAAATTTAAGTGGGGCAAATCTGACTAATGCAAATTTAAGTGGAACAAATTTCAGTGGAGTCGACCTTAGCAATAAGGATTTGACTGGAGTCAATCTAAGTGGAGTCGACCTTAGCAATAAGGATTTGACTGGAGTCAATCTGACTGGAGTCGATCTTAGCAATAGGGATTTGACCGGAACAATTCTGACTTACGCAAACCTTGCAGGGGCAAATCTGGATGGAGTCGACCTTAGCAATAAGGATTTGACTGGAGCCAATCTAAGTGGAGTCGACCTTAGCAATAGGGATTTGACCGGAACAATTCTGACTTACGCAAACCTTGCAGGGGCAAATCTGGATGGAGTCGACCTCAGTAACAAGGATTTGACTGGAGCCAATCTAACTGGAGTCGACCTCAGTAACAAGGATTTGACTGGAGCCAATCTGACTGGAGTCAATCTGACTGGAGCCAATCTAATTGGAATCGACCTTAGCAATAGGGATTTGACCGGAAAAATTCTTAAAGATGCCAAAAAAATTAAAATAAGTGTAAAAAATCCAAGTAATTCAAATTGGCCAGCGTTAAATGAAATCCAAAATCTGAATGTTACTAGATATGATCTAAGTGGAGATGTACAGTATTTAGCTACCAAGGAGGGCCTTCTGTTTGAATCGAAAAATGATGCATCAAGACTTGTTTTGGATTTAAGTAATGATGCTCAATTTCCTTTTGTAGTTTTTAATGAAAGTGGTTTATTGGGTCTTGCCTCACAAAACAAACTTGTTTATGTCTCTTATTCAAGTGAAGGCGTTAATGGATCGAATTCTTTAATAGTTGATGAATATTCGGAGAATTTTACTAAGGTCAGGAATATCATAAAAATTGACGGGTTTAATATTAGTAATTATGGTGGTAATTTATTATTTGACAACCTTGGGAGGCTTTACCTATCAGTTGGAGATGGCTATGACCGTGATCAAGCACAAAATCTAAATTCCCTAAAAGGTAAAATTCTCCGACTAGATGTTTCAACATTAAAACTAGAACCAGAAATCATCGCATATGGAGTTAGGAGCCCTTGGGGAGTTACTATTGATTCAAAAGATAGAATGTTTATTGTGCGATGTGGGCTTAATGTTGAGGCAGCCTATTTATTGAATGATTTGTATTCTGGTATTCCAGCTAATCTTGGATGGCCAGTATTTGAGGGAAGTACAAGGATGAGAGATGACCCATTAATGTTTAATAATATATTGGCTCCAATTTTTGAAACCAATACCGAACCCAGAGGATGTTTATCGGCTGGGGTTTATTTGGATGATATAGAATCATTTTTATTAGGTGACTTTTATGGAACTATAAGGCTATTGAAGCAAAAAGAAGATGGTGATTGGTATTTGTTTCACGAATACAAACAAGAAAAAAGTATATGGGGCTTTGGTCTTGATAAAAAAACAAAAAAAATACTTATTGCACCAAATAATTTAGAATTAGAAATTTTAGTAGATCAAGTCAACCTCAATTAATAAAAGCCCCAACTCTTTCTGATATGTGAGGGAGGGTAAACTTATATCTACCCGAGCACGAGAGGGGCTCCCCCTATGGCTTCAAAGTCAGCATATATATGCGAAAGAGGGTTTTATTTAGTTATCAGAAGTTACGCACCCAAGAGAAACCGTAACCGCTAATATCAGTGTCATTAACCTCTGATACCATATAGTCAAAGTTGATAGAATTGTCTTTGCCAATTGCATACGACATTCCCCAACCAAAATAAGGATCACTACCATCAGCAGAATGGAATGTTAATGAACTTGAACCACTGTAGGCAGTACCATCGTATGTAACCGTTCCGCTTGCACTAGCAATATAACTAACATTCCAAAATAACATACCGCCTTTTCCATAAACACTAAGAGGGCCACTTTCAGGCGAGGAATATTTAACACCAAACAAATAACTAGGATCAGTTTTAGCTGTTATTGATATAGTTCCACTTACAGAATAGGTTTTGCCATATAAGGTTCCTGAATCACCATCAGACACACTAGCCGACACCTCGGCACCAGTAATAATACCAGCCTCCAAAGATAGATTAGGTGACACATAAAAACCGCCTGTAATATTAGTGACGGTGTCACTATCGTCAATTGTAACGCCAGTCCCTGCTAGAACATCAAGTGATTCATCGGTGATTTTCATAATACCAAGAGTAAGAGAAGCTTCACCTGGCTCAGCAGCTGAAACTGTAAATGGCAAAGTTGAAACGATTGAAAATAATATAAGACAACTCAGTTTACTTTTCATTTAGTCCTCCTAATTTAGATTTATAGCTTAAATTTAATCCTACTCTTAATAAGGGATTATGTCAACAAAGATACTAATACCAAAAGTTAATAAAATAGAGAAGCCGAACTAAAGTCCAAATTTCGTTTGATGTGTGAGGGAGGTTATATTAATATATAGCCGGGAGCAATGAGCCTCCCCCGTACCCTCATAGTCTGAATCTAAATATCACCCATCACTCTATTAATAAGACTGGACTTATGATCTATGCATAGATGAGCATATCGCTTAGTAACACTGATTTGTTTATGCCCTAGAACATCTGCTATCTCGAGCAAAGAAGCACCAGATTGAGCTAAATAGGAAGCACAACAGTGTCTCAAATCGTGAAATCTAAAGTCCTTAATATCAGCGTCCTCGAGTGCCTTCTTCCAAGGTTTAGTAAAGCAATAAGCAACATCTTCTTTAACCTTTGAAGCAAAGATTAAACTTCTATCTTTGGTATCAAATAGTTCTAACTCTTTAATCACAGAATCTGTCAGAGGAAGAACTTTAGGCTGACCATTTTTAGTGGTAGCGACATAAGCCGTTCTTCGGTCAAAATTGATGTCATTCCACCTCAGTTTAGTGAGTTCTCCCTTGCGTGCTCCTGTGGTGATTGCAAGTAGTACTATTAGGTATAACTTATCCCAGTGAGAGGCTCTACAAGCCTTGAATAGACTCGTTCTTTCAGCTTCTGATAAGAACCTTGTTCGCTCATTATTCTCGGGTAGAGAAGGGATATGAAGTGCTGGATTGTCTATAAGATTGAAGTATCTACAAGCGTAGGTAAAAATAACAGAAATTGCAGCCTTATACCTATTAACAGTTGCATTTGATAGACGAGGAGAAAGTGTCGACAAGAGATTTAAAATCTCCATTCTAGTTATCTCTTCAACTTGTTTTGAGCCTAGATTATTCATCCAGAAATCTAACCTATAGGATTGGTCTTTTGGACGAGTTCCTCTATATCCATTTAATAGATATTCTTGAACAAGTTCTGAGAATAAAAGTTGTGATTGTTGCGGTTTATTAAAAGCTAATAAAGATTCTCTATTTCCTTCAATATGTTTAGCAAATTCAATAGCTAGTTTCTTAGACTTAAAAATCTTAGTAATTGTTTTAAAACCTTTACGTTTTATGATTGAACGATAAACGAACCCATCTTGTCGTTTAATTCTTTGTATGTGAGCCACGATAATCTCCTCTTCAGGTTACACGTGAGTTACACCTGGGGTAAATTATCTAATTGAAAATCTCTTGAAACCCTTATGAGTAGTGGGGCGAGAAACGGGGCTCGAACCCGCGACAACCGGAATCACAATCCGGGGCTCTACCAACTGAGCTATTCCCGCCATAATTTCAACAAGTGGTGCGCCCAATACGATTCGAACGTATGACCTACGGCTTAGAAGGCCGTTGCTCTATCCAGCTGAGCTATGGGCGCAATAACTTTGCTTTAATAAAGTTTAGGCTAACACTTTTAATCAATAATTTTTGGTCGGAGTGGAGGGATTTGAACCCCCGACCACCTGGTCCCAAACCAGATACGCTACCAAGCTGCGCTACACTCCGAAAGAGGTGTAATTATACTTTGATAGCTTCCTTAGTCAATCCCCAATCCTCCAGATTTAATTAATTTTGAAAATAGTTTTTGTGAGCCTCAAGTTCATCTTTGTTTGCATGGATGACTTTGATTTTATCTCGGTTTTCTTTAACTCTTTTAATTAGCGATGGATCACTTTGTTGTGATTCAGTATTAGTAACTTCATGGAAAAGACTAGATTGACCACCAGTCATTGCTAGATAAACCTGGGCAAGAATCTGAGCATCTAGAAGAGCGCCATGTCTAGTACGTGCACTTGTATCGATACCAAAACGTCGGCATAGCGAATCTAAGTTATGCATAGTTCCGGGGCGCTGCTGCTTAGACAGCTCTAATGTGTCGATGATAGGGCAGATACTTTCAATCGTTTCTTTGATACCAATAATTTTAAGTTCATTGTTAAGAAAACCCAAATCGAAGGGTGCATTATGTATCACCAATGTTGAACCATTAATAAAAGATATAAGGTCATTGGAAATTTGATTGAATTGTGGCTTATTAATTAAAAATTTATCCGTAATTCCATGAATATTAACAGACTCACCCACTTTTCTGTTTGGTTGAACATATTGATGAAATTCGGTACTTGTTATTTCTCTGTCCAGTATCTGTACGGCACCCACTTCAATAACTCGGTGACCTTCTGATGGCTTAATGCCTGTAGTCTCTGTATCAAGAACAATAAGTCTTTCCATTTTGGGGAAAATCACGTAAAATTAGTCCATTTTATCATCTGAGCTAGAAAGGTTATTTAAGATTATGGCAAGAGTAACAGTAGAAGATTGTTTGGACAAGGTTGAGAATAGATTTGAATTGGTGTTGGTGGCTGCAAAACGTGCCCATCAATTGAATTCTGGTGGTTATAGAACAACGCTTGATGCCGGTAAAGATAAGCCCACAGTATTGGCTTTAAGGGAAATTGAAGCTGGGTTAATCGATGCCTCTATTTTGACTGAAGAGTATGCAATGGAAGAGGAGCTAAATGCTCAGGATAAACTTTCAGAAGAAGCAAAAATAAGTGAAGTTGCTGAAGAGCTATCTGAAGTCACTCTGGATACTGAAAGTGATGATATAGCGATAGAGGAAAAATCTGAGTAAATCTTTCATTGTTAAACAAACAAAAATGACGCATTGCGTCATTTTTTTTGAGCTAATAAAATTCAAGATATTTCTTCATAATACTTTTCAGTGATTTGGTAACATAGTTTTTTGTATATCAAATTGTGAGGAATTCAATGACTTATCCAATCATTCAATCTGACAGAGTTCCATTAATAGATTCAGAGACCTATGAGTCTATGTATGAGCGCTCAATGAATGAACCAGAAGCTTTTTGGGCAGAACAGGCTGAGACTTTTATCGATTGGGAAAAAAAGTGGAATAAGGTTTCAGATGTTGATTTCGCTAAAGGTAAGATTGCCTGGTTTGAGGGTGCTACTTTAAATGTCTCATACAATTGCCTAGATCGTCATCTCCCTGAGCGTGCAGACCAAGTGGCGATTATTTGGGAAGGTGATGACCCTAACATAAGTGAATCAATAACCTATAGTCAAATATATGAAAAGGTTTGCAAGTTTTCAAATGGTTTGAAAGAGTTAGGTGTGGTGGAGGGCGACCGGGTATGTTTGTATATGCCTATGATTTTAGAGGCAGCTATTGCTATGCTTTCATGCGCCAGAGTTGGTGCAATCCATTCGGTTGTATTTGGTGGTTTTTCGCCTGACGCTTTACGAGATCGGATTCTTGACAGTAAATGCAAAATAGTTATTACAGCTGATGAAGGGGTACGTGGTGGTAAACCTATCCCTTTAAAGGCTAATGTAGATCAAGCTACAAGTGATTGTGATTGTGTTGATGCGATAGTAGTTGTTGAAAGAACCGGTGGTAAAGTGACCTGGAGTGAGAGAGATATTTGGTATCACGATCTTGTGAAGAATGCGTCTCCTGAATATCCCTGCGAGATGTTTGACGCTGAAAACCCGCTATTCATTCTTTACACCTCGGGTTCAACTGGCAAGCCAAAAGGAGTGCTCCATACTTCTGGAGGCTACCTACTTTATGCAGCAATGACACATAAATATACTTTTGATTACCAAGAAGGAGACATCTACTGGTGCACTGCTGATGTTGGATGGGTTACAGGTCATTCCTATATCGTTTACGGACCACTAGCAAATGGTGCCACTACAGTGATGTTTGAAGGTGTCCCAAATTACCCGGATGCTTCACGTTTCTGGCAAGTAGTTGATAAACATCGGATTAATACTTTTTATACTGCGCCTACAGCAATTAGGGCCTTAATGGGAGCAGGAAACGAACTTGTTCAAAAAACCTCCAGGTCAAGTCTAAGAATCTTGGGTACCGTTGGCGAACCGATTAATCCTGAGGCATGGGAATGGTATTACCATATTGTTGGTGAGGACAGATGTCCTGTTGTTGATACCTGGTGGCAAACCGAAACCGGTGGTCATATGATTACACCAATGCCTTTTGCAACGCCTTTAAAACCAGGATCTGCATCGAAGCCATTTTTTGGTATTGAGCCTCAAGTTGTTAGCGAGAGTGGTGCAGTTTTAGAAGGCGAAGCATCGGGCATTCTAGTGCTTGCTCGTTCTTGGCCTGGACAGATGAGGACGCTTTACAACAATCATGAGCGCTTTATGGAAGCCTATTTTTCAACCTATCCGGGTAAATATTTCGCTGGCGACGGGGTTAAACGTGATTCGGACGGTTATTATTGGATTACTGGTAGGGTAGATGACGTTTTAAATATATCCGGTCATCGTCTGGGAACGGCAGAAATTGAATCAGCTCTTGTACTTCACTCTATGGTCAGTGAGGCTGCGGTTGTTGGTATGCCTCATGAAATTAAAGGGCAAGGCATCTATGCGTACGTATCACTCATGGCAGGTACTAAAGGTAACGAAAATCTAAAACGAGATCTAGTGGCTTTGGTAAGAAAAGAAATAGGTCCAATCGCAACGATTGATAAAATTCAATTCTCTCCAGGTTTGCCAAAAACAAGGTCAGGAAAAATCATGAGACGCATATTGAGGAAGATAGCAGAAAATGATTATGATGAGTTAGGGGATACTTCCACCTTAGCTGAACCGGGAGTTGTGACTGATTTAATTTCTAATAGAGTTAACTAAAAAGAAACTTTTAAAATATTTAGTGGTTTATTATCTCCCATGAATATAGCCCTTTATTTATTAGTTTTATTTTGCTGGGGTACTTCTTGGTTCGCTATTACTTTTCAGTTAGGTGATGTTGCTCCTCAGGCTTCCATAGCTTGGCGGTTTCTACTAGCTTCTGCTATATTATTTATTTGGTGTTTGATTCGTGGAAATAAACTTTCCTTTTCTTGGCGTAGTCATATAAATTGGCTTATTCTGGGATTTTTTCTATTTTGCATTAACTATATTTGTGCCTACTATGGCAGTTTTTACTTGACATCAGGAATGGTTTGTTTGATCTTTTCTACTCTAACACTTTTTACGGTTTTTAACGGTTTTATATTTTTTAGAAAGCCTATTAGACTACCCATTTTAGTAGGTGCTATAGTTGGAATTATTGGTCTAGGGATAATATTCTCAAATGAATTGAGAACTACTCAATGGTCAATAGAAACTGGAGTTGTAAAAGGCTTTATTTGGGGTTTACTCATGACTTTTTTTGCCTCAATCGGTATGTTATTTTCTGGGCAGATGCAAGCACGGAAGATGCCACTTTTGCAAAGTAACGCTTTCAGCATGCTTTATGGCTCAATTATGATTGTAAGCTATGTAGGGATTAGTGATATTAGTTTTGGATTTAGTACCAACTCTAGTTATGTTGTTTCGCTCCTATATTTAGCCATAGTGGCATCGGTATTGGGTTTTGGGGTTTATCTTAAGTTGGTCGGTAATATTGGTGCTGACAAAGCCTCTTATGTCAATGTATTTACCCCAGTTATTGCTTTGCTGATATCAACTTTCTTTGAGGATTACCAATGGAGTTGGACTGGTCTAGTTGGAGTAGTTTTGATTATTGTCGGTAATATAATAGTGCTTTTTGCTAAACCGATGCCAGGAGTTAAGGCGAGGCTTGGTTAGATCTCATCAATATTAATGTAGTTTATTGTTTTCTTGTGGAGCTATTTTCATATACTTCTCCATTTTTCTAGAGCCCAATAATTTTTAAAGTACCAATCTTTAAATTCAGGATTGGCATTAAATTCTTCTGTCATTTGCTTTGATGTAATTTGGTCTGACCTAAAACCTTCTGTCAACAATCTATAATCTAAAACTATTAGTTTTTTCAGTTCATCTTTAGCGAACTTTAATGATTTATTTTTTGTGCGCCTTATCATTTAAACATAGAAAAATGAAGAAGTTATTTTTCAGAGCTCTCTTCAGAAGTATCATCCGATGATTCAATCTTGGCTTCTTCGTGGTCATCAGTTTCTTCAACTTCAACTTCTATAGTCTCTTCTTCCTCTGTTTCAGCATCCTTCACAGATGACTTGAAGCCTTTGATTGCACCACCTAGATCACTACCTAAATTTTTGAGGCGCTTACCACCAAAAATAAGTATTACAATCGCTAGAATAATAACAAGTTCAAATGGTCCTGGCATAATTTTCCACTCCTATTATTTAATATCTTTATTTATCTCTAATTTTTCTTCAGCTAACTGTAACTCAAATTCAGCTAATTCCAAATCTATATCCGAAGATCTTAATTTGTCTTCAACTAATTGTAATTCATTTTTAACTTGTTGGAGTTCTTTTGCTAAATTTTTTATATTAACGTTAACAGTTGTAAGCTCTTCCTGAAGCGGTTCGATGACTTTTCGAGCGTCATCTATTTGACTCAATTCATCCTCAAAAACCTTAGATTTACTTGAAGAAAGGATTAATTGCTGTTGCACAGTTTTGAGTTCA
The DNA here is from genome assembly GCA_000372785.1 of gamma proteobacterium SCGC AB-629-P17. GTDB lineage: Bacteria > Pseudomonadota > Gammaproteobacteria > PS1 > Pseudothioglobaceae > Pseudothioglobus. The sequence goes on from KB889757.1 coordinate 145,728, forward strand.
GCACGAGTCATAATGAGTTGAGTATTAAGCTCATCCAGTTGAGTTTGAAGATTGTTTTTATTTTCTATTACTTTAGAGAGTTCTTCTTGCAATTTAATTTCGTTTAGAGAAGTATTGGTAGTATCAAAATTATTTTCTAATGGAGCAAGATTGATTTTGGCGTAATAATGACCAATAAAAAATATTACAATTAATGAGAGTACATAAAAAGCTGTTTTTTGTGACATTTATTTTTTTGATTAGACAGTTTTTCTTTAATTAAAAGTGATTTATCAAAATAGATCGATTACTGGCTCTTAATCCACATTGCGACTTCTTTAGCATAGTAAGTAAGGATGGCGTCAGCTCCGGCTCTTTTAAAGCAAAGTAATGCTTCTAAGACGCAGGATTTTTCGTCAATCCAGTTATTTTGACTGGCAGCTTTGAGCATTGAGTACTCTCCACTGACATGATATGCGAAAGTGGGCATGCCGAATGTTTGTTTAACGTTGGAAAGTACATCAAGGTAGGGAAGGCCTGGTTTAATCATAACCATGTCTGCACCTTCTGCAATATCAAGTTCAACTTCACGTAGTGCCTCATTAGAGTTAGCTGGATCCATTTGGTAGGTTTTTTTATCAGCAGAGCCGAGGTTTCCAGAAGATTCAACAGCTTCTCTGAATGGACCATAAAAGGATGAAGCATATTTCGCAGAATATGCGAGAATGTTTGTGTGAATAAGTCCTTCCTCCTCAAGTGCTTTTCGAATAGCGCCAATTCTTCCATCCATCATATCTGAGGGGGCAACAATATCAGCTCCAGCTTTGGCGTGCGATATGGCCTGTTTAACGAGTACGTCTACCGTTTCGTCGTTCATTACATAGCCATCATTATCTATAAGTCCATCTTGACCGTGACTTGTGAAAGGATCTAGGGCGACGTCGGTGATGACTGCTAATTCTGAGAAGTTTCTTTTTAGCTCTCTGACGGCTCTTTGAACGAGGCCATCTGAGTTGTATGACCCTTCTGCTTTAAGTGATTTTTTTCCAGCCGCAATGACAGGAAACAAAGCGATCGCTGGAATATTTAAATCGACAATCTCTTTTGCTTCAATTATTAATTGATCGATACTGAGTCGCTCAATTCCAGGCATCGACTTAATGCTCTGTCTTTTGTTTTTTCCTTCAACAATAAAGAACGGATAAATCAGGTCATCGGTAGTGAGAGAATTTTCACGAATCAAAGAACGATTAAATTCGTGTTTTCTCATTCTTCTTGGTCTATGAGTTAAAATGGACATCTCTTTTAATCAAAGTAATTTTAACCAAATTATACAATAATGAAACAATCTTCCGAAACACTTGCCACGCTGTCCACCGTCAATGAAGCCTTTATTAAGCCTTTACCAAATTCAAGCAAAGTGTTTGTTAAGGGGTCGCGTGATGACATCCTTGTTCCTATGAGACAAATTAAACTCACCGATACGATTGGCGATTTGGCTGAAAAAAATGAACCGGTCCATGTTTATGACACTTCTGGGCCTTATACTGACCCAACCAAATCAATTAACTTTAGAGATGGCATTGAATCTCTTCGAGCTAAGTGGATTGAAGAACGTGGTGACACGGAAGTGCTTGATGGTTTTAGTTCAAGTTATTGTAATGAGCGCCTTAAAGACAAGAAACTTGATGATTTAAGGTTTGAACATCTGAAGCCGCCAAGAAGAGCTCAAAAAGGGAAAAATGTTACTCAAATGCACTATGCGAAGAAGGGCTTTATTACACCAGAAATGGAGTTCATTGCAATTAGAGAAAATTGTCTTTTACAGGAATACAAAAATCAAATTGGCCAACATCAAGGTGAAAGCTTTGGTGCTGCAACCCCGGAAATAATAACCCCCGAGTTTGTTCGGGATGAGGTTGCTCGTGGGCGCGCGATTATTCCTAATAACGTCAATCATCCTGAAACCGAGCCAATGATTGTTGGTCGAAACTTCTTGGTTAAAATTAATGGCAATATTGGTAATTCAGCGCTTGGTTCTTCAATTGACGAAGAGGTTGGAAAAATGGTTTGGGGTATACGCTGGGGCGCTGATACAATTATGGATCTCTCGACAGGTAAAAACATTCATGAAACGCGTGAATGGATTATTCGAAACTCACCAGTACCCGTAGGAACTGTGCCTATTTATCAGGCCCTTGAAAAAGTTAAAGGTGTCGCAGAGGATTTGACTTGGGAAATATTCAGAGACACTTTGATTGAGCAAGCTGAACAAGGTGTTGACTACTTCACAATCCATGCAGGAGTGAGACTTAAATATGTTCCTTTGACTATGGATAGAGTGACTGGAATCGTTTCTCGTGGCGGCTCGATTATGGCTAAGTGGTGTCTTGCGCATCACCAAGAGAGTTTTCTTTATACGCATTTTGAAGATATCTGTGAAATTATGAAGGCCTATGATGTTACTTTTTCATTGGGTGATGGACTGCGACCAGGTTGTATAGCCGACGCCAATGACGAAGCACAATATGGTGAACTTGAAACACTCGGCGAGCTCACAAAAATTGCATGGAAACATGATGTTCAAACCTTCATTGAAGGGCCAGGCCATGTCCCAATGCAAATGATTAAAGAAAACATGGAAAAGCAATTAACCGAATGTGGCGAAGCCCCTTTTTATACTTTGGGTCCACTAACAACTGACATAGCTCCAGGCTACGACCATATCACATCTGCTATTGGTGCTGCACAGATCGGTTGGTATGGTACAGCGATGCTTTGCTATGTGACCCCAAAAGAGCACTTAGGCCTACCGAATCAGGACGACGTTAAGACTGGTATTATTACCTACAAAATAGCAGCGCATGCTGCTGATCTGGCAAAAGGTCATCCAGGTGCGCAAATACGTGATAATGCAATCTCCAAGGCACGCTTTGAGTTCAGATGGGAGGATCAGTTTAATTTGTCTCTTGATCCCGATACTGCAAGAAGTTTTCATGACGAAACGCTGCCAAAACAGGCGGCAAAGACAGCCCATTTCTGTTCCATGTGCGGACCAAAGTTTTGCTCAATGAAGATTACTCAAGAGATTAAAGGTTTGGGTGCTGAAGAAGTTGAAAAGATAAAAGAAATTCAACTTGAAATGGATAAAAAATCTAATGAGTTCTTAAAAAACGATAGTGAAATTTATCTAAAAGAAGGCGCTTAATTTAGAGAGTTTTTTCAATAGTAGTCTTATGAAATGCTTTAACTTATATTAGGTATTATTAATTTCATCACACGGTCTATTGCGCCGCGATTTTTTTCAAAATAGTTTTTTGCATTTTCACCGAGTTTCTGTCTCTTGGTATCATTCAAAAGTAGAGCAGATATGGTTTTCATAAGATCATCTGCGTCATCAACCTGAATTGCAGCGTCCTTTTCCAAGAGCAGATGAGCAATCTTTTCAAAGTTAAACACACTTGGACCAAACAATATCGGTTTCGATGCAGCTGCTGCCTCCAGCATGTTTTGCCCACCGGTATCTATAAGGCTGCCACCGATAAAGGCAATATCACAAAGACTATAATACGACAGCAATTCTCCCATGCTGTCGCCGAGCATCACTTCAGTGCTTTTATCGCATCCCAGTCCTTCCGATCGTCTTTTCACATCAAGGCCACTGTCAACAATTATGTTAAAAACTTCATTGAAACGTTGAGGATGTCTTGGGACAATAATCAAGAGAGCATCAAATTTGTCTTTAAGGTCGACATAGCTTTGTATAATTTTTCTCTCCTCACCTTCACGCGTGCTTGCAAAAACGACAACACGTCGTTGACCAATCATTTCTTGTAATGACTGGGTTATGTTGGGATTATCTTTTTCGTTGCTGTCGAACTTTAGATTACCAACTGTGATGACCTTATCTGGCAATGCACCAAGTGACAAAAAACGTTCACTTGAGGAATCGTTTTGAGAACCTATCAATGTCAACTGATTGATCGTTTTTTGAACAAGTTTGGAGGAAAATCTTTGATATTTATTGAGTGAGCGCTCAGATAGACGGGCATTGATAAGTATTACAGGAATAGCTTTTTTATTGAGATTGTTTATAAGATTGGGCCATATTTCCGTCTCTAGCAAAATGCAAACAATAGGATTAATTTTATTAACAAAATGACCTACAATAAAGGGCAAATCAAAAGGGAAGAAAAAGTGTATTACTCGGTTCTGGTAATGATTCCTTACTGCTTCTGCGCTAGTAATGGTGGTTGAGGTAATTGCCAGCTTGTGTTCAGGGTAGATGTCTAATATTTGATCAATTAGTGGTCTAGCTGCATTAAATTCACCTACCGAGACGCAGTGAACCCAGATCACCTTGCCTGAAGTTTTAGTGACAAATCCCAGCTGATTTTTAAGTTTGGCTTTCCTGAAAGGGCTTTTTCGCTCTTTCACTATTAATTTAAGGATTGCTAGTGGTAGACTAAAGTAAAGCAGTAATGTGTATATGAATCTATTCATCTAATGCTTGTAATGGCCTATCTTTCGTTTTAAGGTTATATCGATTTGCATTATTTGTGCAGAGCTGTTGATAAGGAAAAAAGGTATAATAATTGCCTGCTATTATAGCTTTTTCACGTAACTTTTATGGCGTCTATTTTGTTTTTTAGGTGCTTGTTAAGACTCCAAGTGGTCGAACAATAAATAAACTTAATTGAGATATTCTAACTAATGAACTTATGAAATTTGTAGACTCAGCAAGCGTTAGGGTGGAGGCCGGAAATGGTGGAGCGGGCTGCCTCAGTTTTCGCCGTGAAAAATACATCCCAGAGGGTGGCCCGGATGGTGGCGATGGTGGTGACGGTGGAAGTATATTTTTCCGCGGTCAAGAAGGCTTAAATACGCTCAGTGAATTCCGCTATAAGCGTCTATATAGGGCAAAAAACGGACAACCTGGCATGGGTAAAGATAGGCGTGGAAAATCTTCAGATGACTTGTATGTTGAAGTTCCATTGGGAACCAAAGTAATTGATTTAGAGACTGATGAAGTGATTGGTGAAATTACTACTCATGAACAAGACCTTTTAGTCGCAAAGGGTGGTTTTCACGGTTTGGGTAATGCGAGGTTTAAGTCTTCTGTCAATCGCGCCCCTAGGCAAACCTCTCTAGGCACTTCTGGTGAAATCAGAGAGATAGGTTTGGAGATGAGTGTGATGGCAGACGTTGGGCTTTTGGGGATGCCTAATGCTGGAAAGTCCAGCCTTATAAGACAAATTTCTGGAGCTCGACCTAAAGTCGCTGATTATCCCTTTACCACATTACACCCAAATCTAGGTGTTGTAAAGGCAGGTTCACAACATTTTGTGATGGCCGATATTCCTGGCTTAATAGAAAAAGCTAGCGAAGGTGTCGGGCTGGGCTTTGAATTTTTAAAACACCTTTCAAGGGCAAGGATATTGTTACATGTTGTTGATATTTTGCCAGCTGATGACTCCAATCCGGCCGACAACTATCTAGCTATTGAGTCGGAACTAAAGAAGTTTGATGAAGACCTTTTTGCCAAACCTCGCATACTCGCCATCAACAAGGTTGACCTGATTGAACAGGAGAATCGCGATAAGGTCATCAATAAGTTTATTAAAAAGGTTAAATACAAAGGAAAAGCGTTTAACATATCGGCATTAAATGGTTTTGGTTGTAAGTCCTTGATATTTGGATTATCTGAATTAATTGAGCGAGAAAATGATGAAAAATAAGTGCTGGGTTGTGAAGATTGGTTCTGCGCTATTAACTAACAATGGTAAGGGAATTGACAAACAATTAATTGCGAGATGGGTTGAACAAATTGTTGGTCTACAAACCCAAAATATTGATATTATTTTGGTCTCGAGCGGATCAATTGTTGAGGGTATGAAACGTCTTGGTTGGGAAGAAAAACCAAATGACATTCATAAGCTACAGGCAGCTGCTGCAGTTGGTCAAATGGGCTTGATTCAGGCTTATGAATATCTTTTTGCAAAACACAACATTCATACAGCACAGGTACTCCTCACTCAAGACAATTTAACCAACGCTAATCGCTTTGAGAATATATCCTCGACATTAGAGAATTTATTAGAGTTTGGTACGGTTCCTGTTATCAACGAAAATGATACCGTTGCAACTGAAGAAATTAAATTTGGTGATAATGACACTTTGGCTGCGCTTGTGGCAAACCTAATTAGTGCAGACAAGCTCATCATTTTAACGGACCAAAAGGGTGTTTTTGATGAAGATCCTCGCAACAATAGTGAAGCAAATTTGATTCATAAGATTCGTTTTGACGATGAAAAACTAGAACGAGTAGCCGGCAAAACCAGTGGCTCTCTGGGTTCTGGTGGAATGTACTCAAAAGTGATGGCTGCGAAGCAAGCGGCAGAATCAAAAACGCCTACCCATATAGCCTGGGGAAGAGAAGAAGAGGTTTTAACTAGGATGCATTCAGGTGAACACATAGGAACAATAATTCATTGCTAGCATATATCGGCTTAGGATCTAACTTACAAGGACCAAAAAAGCAAATTGAGAAAGCTTTGAAGGCATTAAGTGAGGCTGAAGAGATAACTTTGTTGTCGGTTTCAAGTTTTTACCAATCGAAACCTATGCTGGATATGCCTGGACCAAATTACCTCAATGTAGTGTGTAAAATTGAAACTGACTTGAGTGCCATTGATTTGTTAAACTTTTGTCAAGAGATTGAGAATAATCAGCACCGATTGAGGGAGGTTAAGTGGGGCTCGAGAACAATTGATTTGGATATACTGTTATATGGAGGCCAGGTTTTGGCAAGCAAAAGGCTGAATATTCCTCACCCAGAAATAATTAACCGGGCCTTTGTATTATTGCCGCTGTTTGAAATTGAACCCGGATTAAAGCTACCTCTACTAGGTCCATTAAAAGGCTTGCTAGAAAGAATTGAATCATCAGACGTTGAAAAATTATGAAACATTCTGATTTAAACTTATTCAAAGAAAAAGGTGAAAAGATCACTTGCCTGACCGCTTACGATGCATCAATGGCGAAACTAATTGATGATAGTGGTGTGGATGTCGTTCTGATCGGTGATTCTCTTGGTATGGTAATTCAGGGTTGTAAGAATACACGCTCAGTTACTATGCAGGATATGCTATATCACACCGAAATTGTGGCAAATTCCTGCCAACAAGCACTCGTGATTGCAGATATGCCTTTTCAAAGTTATGATAGCAGCGAGTTGGCATTAACAAATGCTCAAAACTTAGTCAATGCAGGTGCATATATGGTCAAAATTGAAGGTGGACAAGAGCACGAAGAGGTGTTCCGTGTTTTATCTTCAAACAACATCAACGTTTGCGGACATTTAGGGCTCCAGCCGCAGAAGGTAGCCGACTCAAGTGAATACAAAATACAGGGCAAAGACGAGGACTCAGCAAAGTTAATTTTGAGTGATGCTCTGTTACTTGAGTCTTTAGGTATTAGTTCACTTGTTCTGGAGTGTATTCCAAGTACCTTAGCAAAAGAAGTTAGTTCAAAACTTAACATTCCAACGATTGGGATTGGGGCAGGCAAGGACTGTGACGGTCAGGTCCTGGTTTGCTATGATATGCTTGGCATTACTCAAGGAAAATTGCCTCGTTTTGTGCGTAATTTTGTGAGTACTGAAGGTACGATTCCTTTGGCAATCAAAGCCTTCGTCAAGGAAGTCAAAGCAGGAACATTCCCGTCAACTAGCGAGAGCTATTGATGCATATATTTGAGAAAATAGGTCCTCTTGAAGATTACTTAGATAGTTGTCGTGAAGATAATCGAAGCATAACCCTAGTTCCGACAATGGGGGGTCTTCATGAGGGACATCTGCAACTTATAGAGAAAGCAAAAGAGTGCTCTGATATGGTTGTGGTTAGTGTTTTTGTGAATCCAACCCAGTTCGCTGAAAACGAGGACTTTAAAGCTTACCCAAAAACCCTGTCAGAGGACAAAAGGCTTCTTGAAGCGATAAAAGTAGAGGCGATGTTTGCTCCCCTGGATAATGAAGTCTATCCGGATGGAAATTCACAAGACTACGATGTCGGCGAAATGGGCAAAATACTGTGCGGCATCTCTCGACCAATACACTTCAATGGTGTTGCTCAAGTGGTGTCAAGATTGTTTGACATTGTCAAACCTGATTATGCTGTTTTTGGTGAAAAAGATTACCAACAATTACTGATCATTAAATCTCTAGTCGAAAGACAAGGCATAAAAACAACTATTGTTTCTGTCCCAACTTTGAGAGAGTCAGATGGCACAGCGATGAGTACCAGAAACAATTACTTGAGCCCCGAAGATAGAGCCAATGCACCTCTTTTTTATCAACAACTTGTCGCCATAAAAGCAGCAATACAGAATGGCACTGATATATCAAGTGCCACTGGGCAAGCTTTAGAAACTTTGAGCGGTGTCTTTGATGTTGAATATATTGAAGTTCTTAATGCAAATAACCTTACACAAATCACGACATCTTCTAACGAAATTATTATAATATCTGCTGTGAGGTTGGGTGAGACTCGACTAATCGACAATATTGTTTTCAGGAGGTCAGATGTTTAGTATTACAGAGGATGCGGAGATTTATGTTGCAGAACTGTTCGAGCAGCAGGATGAAAAAGACCTAGGCTTGAAGGTGGACGTTGAAAAAGCGGGAACCCCTGTTGCTACAGTGACATTTAATTTTTGTATTGCTAAAGATTTGCCTGAAAGCTACAATGAATACCCTTACAAGGGTTTTAGTGTCTATATTGATAATTCAAACGACGAATACCTGAAGGATTCCAAGGTTGCGATGAAAGTAGATGGTGCGACCAAAAAGCTCACCATCACCGCACCGAACGCCAAGGGCGAGGCTCCAAAGGATGATGCTCCACTTGAAGAGAAAATATTGTTTACAATTGTCACCGAAATTAACCCTAATCTGGCTTCTCATGGTGGATTCGTTGAATTAGTAGAGATTACTAAAAAGAACGAAGTGGTTCTCAACTTTGGAGGTGGCTGTCAAGGCTGTAGTTCTGTTGATTTAACCTTAAAATCGGGTGTCGAAACCCAACTCAAGGGACTCTACCCCGAGATTGTCGCAGTGCTAGACGCGACCGACCACTCCAACAAAGAGAACGCCTACATGTAGGTTTTATATATCTAAAGTTCTAGCTTAAAATATATAAAAGATTATTACAAGAACTACAATAGCTCCGATAATATACATCGTCGTGCGATTCATAATTTCTCCTATTGATGTTTTTAAGATACAACTGTTTAATTATAAATTAGAAAAATATTAAATACTAAGAGTTTTATAAAGTCCAGTGTTTCTTTAAAATACATTAAAAAAAACTCTTGAAATTTATCAATAGAATCCAGGGTGAGTGAGTGGAAAAAATAATTGTTTATACACATTCAGACTGTCTAGCCAAAGATAATGGTCTAAATCACCCGGAAAGAAAAGAGCGCTTAGAGACTGTTCTCAGCTCAGTTAAGGAGTTGGATAGCATTGATATAGAAATCAAAGAAGCGCCATTGGCGGCACATGAAACGATCGATCTGGTCCATCCGCAATCACACCTCAATAGCATTTTTTCAATGATTCCGAGCACTGGTCTTGTTGGTGTCGAGAAGGAACCATATGCCGACACGTTCCTATGTGAAAACAGCAAGGAAGCAATATTAAGATCCTGTGGAGCGGGAATTGCAGCTGCAGATGATTTAATCAACGGCAACGAAAAAAGAATATTTTGTGCCGTCCGTCCGCCAGGTCATCACGCTGAGACTAGTAGAGTAAACGGTTTCTGTTTTGTTAACAATGTCGCAGTTACTGCCAGATATTTACAGAACCAGTATCAACTCAAAAAGATTGCAATAATTGACTTTGATGTCCACCACGGTAACGGTACTCAAGAAATTTTTTATAGCGACAATAGTGTTGCCTATGGTTCAATACACGAGCACCCTTTGTTTCCAGGGACGGGCTCAGAAAAGGAAACCGGGGTAGGTAATATCTTTAATGCGCCAATTCAATCTGGCACCAGTAGTGATGATTTTATAAACATATTCGAAGGAAAGATTCTAGAAAACATTGACAAATTTAAACCCGAAGTGATTCTAGTCTCGGCCGGCTTTGATGCACATAAAAGGGACCCATTGGCAAACATCAATCTGGAATCCGAAGACTACTATACGTTAACAAAAAGCATTGTAGAGATTGCAAACCTGCACTGTGATGGCAGGGTCATTTCTTTCCTTGAAGGGGGTTATGACTTATTGGCACTCTCTGAAAGCACTAAAGCGCATCTAAAAGGGCTCAATGAAAATTAACTTAAAACCTCCATTAATCTCTAAATATTCTGATGAACGAGTTTGACCTTATCCGTGACTACTTCACTTGGCCCATTAAGGATCCCGGTGTAACATTAGGTGTGGGAGACGATGCCGCTCTCTTTAGCATGGAGCAAGGCTATCAACTAGTGACCACGACCGACACTCTAACCGAAGGTATTCACTTTAGTACAAACACTCCTGCAAAAGACATCGCACACAAATCTTTAGCAGTTAACTTGAGTGATATCGCCGCAATGGGAGCTAAGGCCAAGTACTTCACCCTAGCGATCACACTACCCGAAATAGATCAACCCTGGTTAAAGGAGTTTTCCGATTCACTAAGACAGTTGTCGGGGCGCTATGAGGTGAACTTAATTGGTGGTGACACGACCAGGGGTCCACTCAACATCACCATAACCATGATTGGTATCATTGAGAACTCAAAAGCACTGACACGTTCAGGTGCACGACCAGGTGATGGCGTCTATGTTTCTGGCACGATCGGTGATGCAGGATTTTGTTTTTGGAAACTCAGTAAAGGTCTTGTACCGAGCAATCAGGAACTTAAAAGACTCAACAGTCCGACACCCAGAGTAGAACTAGGATTAGCACTGAAGAACCTAGCCAACGCCTGTATAGATGTCTCCGATGGTCTCGAGCAGGATCTATCTCACATCCTTAATGCGTCATCGGTGGGTGCTGTTATCGAAGTTGAGAAAATACCCATTAGTGAAATACTACTTGGTCACATCAAAGACACCAATGATTGGTCTATTCCACTCTGTAGTGGTGACGATTATGAGTTATGTTTCACAATCCCTGAGGGCAATGAAGAGGCTTTGAAAAAGATTTCAGAGTCTTGCAAAGTCAACATTACTAGGATTGGTGTTGTACGTGAATCGTTGGGATTGCAGATCGAGGGTTTTGATGGTCCTAGGAAGTCATACCAACACTTCTAAGGCTGAGTTATTAGATTTCTTTTTTCTCTGAGATTGTCTTGCAGTCAATACACTGGTCAGCTGTCGGGCGTGCCTCAAGTCTCTGCAGCGTAATCTCGATACCGCAAGTTTTGCAGTAACCGTAATCACCCATGTCAATCATGTGAAGCGTCTTGTCGATCTTGTTGATAAGCTTTCTTTCACGATCCCTAGTCCTCAACTCGAGAGCAAACTCTTCCTCTATAGTGGCCCTGTCGTTGATGTCAGCGACAGGAGTTGAGTCCTCCTGGATATGGTTGATGGTGTTTTCTGCTTCAAAAACTAACTGATCACGCCAAACGTTTAGTTTGTGAATAAAGTGCTTGAGTTGGCCTTTTGACATAAAATCTTCACCCTTTTTGGGAATGTAGGCCGGTATCTCGTTAAAGTTTGGTTCTGTAGTCATTTGCGAAAGTTAACAAAAAAAAGTAGTTTTTACCAAAAATTGCCTAAAATAGCAATGTTTTTTGAATCTTTATATTTTAATTGCTGAAAAATATGTCACTTAAAGCATTGATATTTGATGTCGACGGCACTCTCGCCAATACCGAGCATGACGGTCACCTGAGAGCCTTCAATGAGACCTTTAAGTTCTTCAAGCTGGACTGGCACTGGGACAGGGAACTTTACAGTGATTTACTTTCTGTCAGCGGTGGCAAGGAGAGACTGGCTCATTATATCAGCCACTACAACCCGAGCCTGAAAAGGGATCTCAGTGTCAGTGACATCATTGATATACACAACAAGAAAACTGAGATCTTTGTTGAGCATGTGGCTAACGGCCAGGTCTCATTAAGGGTTGGGGTAGAAAGACTCATTGAGGAGGCAGTCGATAGCGGTCTCAGGCTCGGCATTGCAACCACGACCTCGCTAAAAAACGTTGAAGCCTTAATGACCAGTACGCTTGGCGAGTCAGCACTTAATAGGTTTGAGGTAATCGGTGCCGGTGACGTTGTCAAGAGTAAAAAGCCAGCCGCCGACATTTATCGTTATGTTCTCGATAAAATGAGTTTAAGTTGTCATGAATGTATCGCATTTGAGGACTCCGGGATTGGTTTTACCTCGGCAACCTCAGCAGGACTTAGGACAGTGGTAACGCTTAGCGAGTATACTAAGACAAAAAACTTTCAAGGGGCGTTAGTTGTACTTAATCATCTGGGAGACGAAAATCAACCCTTTGAAATCATTAAAGGTAGCCCGACTCGTCATTCATTTGTCAGTGTAGGTTATTTAAAGGAGCTCTATGAACAAGATCGTTAGTCTGGCCGATAATAGTTCTGTATACGATGTTGCCAAGGTAACGCCGCTGTCAATTGCTGTGCAGATAAGTGAACGCTTCGGCAACCAGATCTATTTAAAGAGGGAGGATGAACAGAGTATCCATTCCTTCAAACTCAGGGGAGCTTATCAAAAAATGAGCTCTCTGAGCGATGCCCAGAAAATAAAGGGTGTTGTTGCCTCTTCGGCTGGAAACCACGCTCAGGGTGTTGCCCTAGCGGCAAAAAAATTAAAGATCAGGGCGGTTATCGTGATGCCAAGCAGCACCCCTAAAATTAAGGTGCAGGCTGTTCAACAACTAGGCGCCGAGGTGATCCTGCATGGTGATATCTATGATGACGCCTTTCAGTATGCAAACAAGTTGTGTTCTGAGAAAGACCTGAACTTCATTCATCCGTATGACGACATCGACGTTATTGCCGGTCAGGCCACAATAGCCAAAGAAATCCTCTCCCAGCTGGAAGACGTCGATCTGATTTTTGTCCCTGTCGGCGGAGGCGGCCTGATTTCTGGAATCGCGAGCTATATTAAGCACTATGCACCGAAAATCAAGGTCATCGGGGTAGAGCCCATGGATTCTGCGACACTTTACAATGCACTACAAGGCAACAAGAGAGTAGTGCTTGAAGATGTTGGTCGGTTTGCCGATGGCGTCGCCGTGAAACAGATCGGAGAGCTGCCATTTGAGATTGCAAAAAAATGTGTTGACGATGTCGTCTTGGTGAGCAATGACGAGATGTGCGCAGCGATAAAGGACATCTATGAGGATGTTCGTGCGGTCTCCGAGCCTGCGGGCGCTCTTGCAACCGCCGGGGTCAAAAAATACATCCTCGAGCATAACCTAAAAAACAAAAACATTGCCTCCGTGGTTTCAGGCGCAAACGTCAACTTTGATCGTCTCAGATATATCGCCGAAAGGGCGGATCTAGGAGAGCTTACCGAGGCCATCATAGCGGTCACCATCCCTGAAGAGCCTGGCAGTTTCTTGAGTTTCTGCGAACTCCTCGACAACCACTCCGTGACCGAGTTCAATTATCGCTACTCTCCAAAGGCTGAGGCTCATATATTCGTCGGTATCGAGATTTCCAGCGGAGACAGCGAAAAACAGGCGCTCATCGAAAAACTTGGAAAATCCTTCGAGGTCCTTGATATGAGCGACAACTCGATGGCAAAGACCCATATCCGTTACATGGTCGGTGGTCACGCCAATGCGGAAAACGAGGTCATCTATCGTTTTGAGTTCCCTGAGAGACCTGGCGCGTTGCTGAATTTTCTAAGAAAACTAAAATCCAAGTGGAATATTTCTCTGTTTCATTACCGTAACCATGGCGCTGACTTTGGTCGAGTACTGATTGGCCTTCAGGCCGACAATGTGGCAGAGCTCGAGTCCCGATTCGACGAGCTCGGCTATTACTATAAAAACGAAACCGACAACAAGGCGTACCAGTATTTCCTTTAATAAGCTCACCTCAATCGAGATACCAAAAGTACTCTTCATTGAAGAGCAAAATTCAGATGAACCCTGGACCCAGCTCCAGTTCACTACAAGTATTGAAAACAGCGACAACCTTTGCTACTGCCTGAGCCTGAACGGCAAAACGGTTGGATACCTGATCTCTATGCTGGCGCCAGATTCTGCTGACATCCTCAATATCGGCATCGACCCAGACTTCAAAAGGCAAGGGTACGGTAGAGCTTTATTAAAACACCTCATTAAGGAACTCAGAAAAAGGAATATTCGTGAAATTCTTCTGGAGGTCAGGACAGCAAACAAGTCAGCGATTCAGTTCTATAAGAAGCAAGGATTCAAAGTAATATCTGTACGCAAAAATTACTATACGAAAAATTTAAAGAATCAATCAAAAAGAGAAGACGGTATAATAATGGGCTTAAAAATCCCCTCAACAGAAATCAAAAATGACCTATAAAAAAATCACAGTTCCAGCCAACGGCAAAGCAATAACGATTAAAGGTAATGCCCTTAAAGTCCCCAACAAGCCCATCATTGGCTACATTGAGGGTGACGGTATCGGAGCTGATATTTCACCGGTAATGCTGAATGTCGTCAATGCTGTCGTTAAGAAGGCTTATAAAGGTGAGCGTGAAATTCAGTGGATGGAAATCTATGCCGGCGAGAAGGCCGACAGACTTTATGGCGAATACTTGCCCGAGGAGACCCTCGAGGCAATCAAAGAATTCTCAGTCGCCATCAAGGGTCCGCTGACGACACCGGTTGGTGGTGGTATGAGATCCTTGAATGTTGCAATAAGACAGCAACTGGATCTCTATATTTGTCAACGACCGGTGCAGTACTTTGACGGCACGCCATCTCCTGTGAAGGCTCCTGAGAAGGTCGACATGGTGATCTTCAGGGAGAACTCTGAAGACATTTATGCAGGGATTGAATTCCAAATCGGCACCAAGGAAGTCAAGAAAGTGATCGACTTTCTGCAGCAAGATATGGGGGCGACAAAGATACGTTTTCCTGACACCTCAGGTATCGGCATCAAGCCGGTTTCGACGGAAGGTACATCGAGGTTGGTCAGGGCCGCGATTCAGTATGCCATTGACAACGACAAGCCGTCAGTGACACTGGTCCATAAGGGCAACATCATGAAGTTTACGGAAGGATTGTTTAGGGACACCGGCTACCAGGTTGCCAAGGATGAATTCGGCGCCAAGGAGGTAGATGGCGGACCGTGGTGCAGTTTAACCAACCCTAAAACAGGTCAGGAAATTATCATCAAGGATACGATCGCCGACGCCTTCCTGCAGGAGATTTTGCTTAGACCTGAAGGGTGTTCTGTGATCGCCACTCTTAACCTCAACGGTGACTATATTTCCGACGCTTTGGCAGCTCAGGTAGGGGGTATCGGTATTGCCCCAGGCGCCAACCTTTCAGACAGCGTTGCGGTATTTGAGGCGACCCACGGCACGGCTCCCAAATATGCTGGCAAGGATATGGTTAATCCCGGCTCCTTGATTCTCTCTGCGGAGATGATGTTAAGGCATATGGGCTGGACCGAGGCTGCGGATCTGATCCTTCAAGCGATGTCAAAGACGATCCAGAAAAAGACCGTCACCTATGACCTCGAGAGGCTCATTGAGGGCGCTACTTTGTTGTCCTGTTCCGAGTTCGGAGAGGCGCTCAAGAATTCCATTAAATAACCTAGAGATTTAAGCCCTGTTTTGGTTCATAAAAGCAAAGAATTGATTGACTGAAATTACAGAGCTCGTTATAATCTCTCGCTATTCCCTGATAGCTCAGTTGGTAGAGCAACGGACTGTTAATCCGTTTGTCCCTGGTTCGAGCCCAGGTCAGGGAGCCAAATTAAAGAATCAAGACATCTCCGGATGTCTTTTTTTATGCCTGAAATAGCCTGTTACAAAGGGTTTTTAGAAAATACTCTTCATTATAGTTTCTTATTAAATATCGTAAAATATTAATAATTTGTGAGTACGATTGTGAGTACAAATCATGCTTATAGACTTAAAATTTAGAGATCTTCACCTAATATTCATATATTCAACATTTAAGGTGCATTTTCAACGTCTAAACTAAGGTAAATCTACTTCACCTTGATCATGACAATAAAAATATTTCTCATGTCCTTTTGTTTTCATATTATTTTTTTCCTTGTGGTTTTTTTAGCTGACTTAGTATGAAAAACGTAGGAAGTAATTAATGTTTACTTTCTTACTTTTTCTTGGCTGGCTCTTCCTACTTATTTATGGTGTTGTTCTATTACGTGCTTCGAAGCATCGTAACTTTGGAATAACACTGACAACTCTACTTCTTGCTCCAGTTGCTTTAATAGTTTCGCTGGGGTTTTATATGGATTTAGAAAAGTTTGATTGTTATTCAAACGCACCAGACCAATCGCAATGTACGTTTGAGAATAACTGGAAGTATTAATATGGAAAATATTAAATCATACATAAAAATATCTTTTAAGTTTTTCCAGCTTATTTTGTTAATTGAAATCGTCATATTATTTGGTTGGTTTATTAGATGTTTAATTTTCGATTTTCCAAACTAACATGATTAAGTCAATTCTATTCCTCGGTTTCATATGGCTAGCTTTGCCTTCTGATAATAAAAAGACAGCTGACATTCAATTCCTTTTAATCTTTATATTATTTTTCTTACTATTCATAATAAGCTTTGCCATTACTATGTCACCCGGTTTTAGTGTGGATTGAATAGAAAATAGTCTATGAAAAAAATTCTGGTTTTTGCATTTTTTATTTACCTTGGATTTTTTTCTTACTCTAGATGGAGTATTGAAAAAGAGTACTGCTTTGTTAACGATACTTGGATATGCTAATGGAAAAACTTAAATCATACATAAACATAACTTTTAAAGCATTTATGCTTATATGGCTAGTAGAAATCGTCATATTATTTGGTGAGCTTGTAAAAGTAATATTTATAGCTCAATATTTGTAGCTGAATTCTGATATAAAAAATTTCCTATTATTCTCAATGGGATTTGATTGATTAAAGTTTCAGTGCTACTAAAGAATCTTAACCATGCAAGAAATAATACCGTCTGAAATATTTTCATTATTGAAAAGAATATCAATTTGTGCGTCAGTTATTTCTTCATCTAGACCATCACCCTCTTTCAACATATCCAAGCCAAGCATAAGCAATTCTTTTGTATCCATGGTTTTAGAAATTACATTAACATAACATCCACAAATTTCAATTTGATCACCTACAGAAAACATTTCGCTAAATTCATCATCTTCCTCTTCAACACAGCCTTCCAAAATAGAATTTAATAATTCTTTATTTTCAATTTCAGCTTGAACATTGAATGATAAAAGTAAAGATACTAAAAATATGGAAATGTATTTCATAATGTAATGATTATTTGTATTGCTTGAAATTTGTACACTTGTGTTACTCATGATTAGTTCCTAGTTATTTAAAATTGTTTTTAAACAATTAAATTTATCTCTTGCTCAACTTTAACAACGGAACCGATTGAAATTTATTTCATTTTTTTAAATAAAAACTTAAAAAGCTATATATAGCTAGGCTTTCTTGAAGATCAATCTTCACCTATATTCCATCAATTAAACACCGAACCTATATCAACAGAGTACTAAATTTGTTCAAAATTAAGTATCTCAACTATATAGACCCTCATGAAACCACATCAGTCCATAAGCGTTATTAAAACTCTTGTGAGCGTTATCTGTTTGCTGCTCTCAAGTTCCACCATTGCCGACATCTCCTTTTCCCAGAAACCAGCTCACGTCAATGACGCTGAAGCCGGATCGATAATCTTCAAATTCGCGGATTCACCGTCGATTATGCAGACAGCTCTTGATACTAAGGTTCGGATGGACATCACTGGAGTCATTAACCGGGTTACGGTAGAACAAATCTTCACCAACCCATCTAATGAATGGGTTGAGGGTGTCTATGTGTTTCCGTTGCCTGAAGACTCTGCCGTAGATCATCTGACGATGTTCGTCAACGAGCGCATCATCGAGGGTCAAATCAAAGAGCGGGAAGAGGCTAAAAAAACCTACGAAAAAGCTAAATCGGAGGGCAAAAGCGCTTCATTGGTGGAACAGCAACGACCCAATATTTTTACCACCAGTGTTGCCAATATCGCTCCAGGTGCCACAATAGGGATTGCTATCCAGTACCAACAGGCGGTACTCATTGACAATGACAAATTCTCAATCAGGTTTCCTATGGTTGTCGGGGATCGATATATTCCAGGCACTATGGTCGCGACCCCTAATAATGCCCTAGGTGTCGTCCCCAACACCCACCGGGTCAATGACGCTTCCAAAATCACTCCTCCGAGTGATAGACGAGCCGATTTACCGATCACCATCGACATCAATCTCAAGGCAGGTTTTGAGGTTGAATCTCTAGATTCAAGCTATCACAAAATAGTTGTCAATCAGAGCGATGAACTAACCAAACAGATCAGCCTCGATAAAAACTACCAAGCTGACCGTGACTTTGAACTTACCTGGAGTGCAGACAAGTCTCTCAGTCCTGAGCTCGCTCTTTTTACCCAGCAAAAGGATGACCACTATTATTTAATGTTGATGGCAACGCCGCCCAAGGATGATGTTTTTAAAAGGACCAATACGCCACGAGAGGTAATCTTTATTATCGACTCTTCAGGTTCGATGGCGGGAGGGGCGATGTCTCAAGCTAAAAGAGCGCTCAATCGAGCAATAGCTAGACTGCAGCCGACAGACCGCTTCAATATCATTGATTTTGACAGCGGCTTTAGGCCGTTATTTAAAGGCGCAGTTCCAGCCATTGAAAGAAACAAGCAATATGGACAAAGCTTTGTAAATAGCCTTATTGCCGATGGCGGTACGGAAGCACTCGATGCAATCGAATACGGTCTCGGATCAAGAGACAGTAAGTCAGAAAATTATCTGCGACAAGTCATCTTTCTAACTGACGGTCAGGTCGGCAATGAGGATGAAATATTTAGAACAGTCAAGTGGAAAATTGAAAACGACCGCTTCTTTTCTATCGGTATTGGCTCCGCTCCAAACTCTTACTTATTAACGAAGCTTGCAGAATTCGGTAGAGGAGCCTTCACTTATATCGGCTCAACTCAAGAAGTAGCGCAGAAGATGCATGATCTATTTGAAAAGCTCGAGTCTCCTGCACTCACCGATATTGAAGTAGACTTTCCCACTGAGGTTAACGCTGAGCTCGCGTTAGGCGCCATATCCGACCTCTATGCTGGGGAAACCATCACAGCTGTATATAAAGTCAACGTATTGCCAAACACTTTAATTATTAGTGGTAATACCGTTGATGGCGTTTTTAGCAAGAATATCACCATCAATTCAAGCAACAACACCAAAGGACTGGATGTTCTCTGGGGGCGTCGCAAAATCGATCGGTTGAAAGATATATATAACAATCAATTTAAGGAAAAGTCTAGAGACCTGGTAAAGCAAGATATTGTGACATTGGCATTGCAGCATCACCTAGTGTCGGATTTTACTTCGCTGGTTGCGGTCGATGTTACGCCAACAAGGCCAGAATCAGAGCAGCTAAATTCTCAATCAATTGTAAAAAAACGTAAGGCCCATCTGTCCTCTAACTACAATCCTCAAGATACTGCTCTAGAGGCTGAGTTAGCTCTATTTGAGGCTGAGTTAGCTCAATTTATACAACAAAGCTCTAAACAACTTAATTCTTCGGCTTCGAGTTCTGCATATTCAGCCATGGCTGCTCTTCCGAAGGCACATTATTCACGCGCTTTACCCGCAAATGCTTACGCAGCAGCTAAAGTACCGGCGGCGGCAATCGTTGTTCCAGCCTCAAGAACGGCTACCAATTCACAACTCTTTATGTATGTTGGAGTCCTTATATTGCTTCTCGCATTTATCCTTCGTCGCAGAAAGCCTGTGTGAGAAAACTGACGCCCATCATTGCCGCCATAGGACTCAGTGTTCTAGCCTATGGCGCCTACATTGTTGCGGCAGTAGGAGTAGTTGTGTTTGCTTATGGTGCCTATATTCCAGCGAAGGCGGTATTGGCTCAACATCTAATCAATGATGCCTGGAATGAAACCGTTGAAACGGGTGGCGTTAACAAACCTTGGAGTTGGGCAGACATGCACCCGGTAATGAAACTTAGCTCAAAGAAGCACAACAAAAACTTAATCGTGCTTTCAGGTGAAAAGGGCAACACCTTAGCGTTTGCACCAGGATACAACACCCGCAGTTTCGAGCCTGGACAAGGAGGAACAACAATCATCTCTGCCCATCGAGATACCCACTTCAGGTTTCTGGAGGATGTCTCATTGGATGATGTCTTTGAAGTGACGGACCGTAACAACAACACAACAAGATACGTTGTTAACGATATTAAGATAATTGATTCAGATCAGCAAGATATAACGGTGTACGACAACCAAGCTGAAATAAAACTCATCACCTGCTACCCCTTTGATGCTCCTATTGCAGGAGGGCCGCTAAGATACATAGTGACCGCAAAATTGATCTGAAATTGAGTGCTTTTTGCAAGTTAAAAATCCCCTCTTAAGAAGCGAAGAAAATCCCCTCTTAAGAAGCGAAAAAGTTTTCTGGGGTAATACGTAATCTTTGATCCGTCAAAAAGATAGGCTTCCTTCTCGCTCATTGATTGCTCTTGATTAAATTCATGAGTTTCTAAAAGGGAATCTTTAATTTTTTCATACCACTCATAAAACATACCGGGAAATATCGGTGCAGAAATAATACAATAGAAGAAGAAAGCTATCTCAATCCAGTGCCAGTCTTGAAATAAATCTCTGAATCCATAGAAATTAAAGGCAAAAGCGAGAATCACTAATAATGAACAAATAGAGATAAAGATAGCTATTTTTGGAATTATTCTATGCCAAATATATTTTCTTCTCTCAATACGTTGTAGTGCTTTTCCCATATATCAATTTCCTTCACAGTTATTGAAAATAACCTCTTAATCTCTTTCATAGTTATTGAAAATTACTAAACAAAACCCTTTTTGTTTTCATTTTTTCGATCTGTGCTACCGTCATTAAACAAGATAGGTAATAAGTACCACCAAATATTAAATCATTTATCTCATCATTAGAAATATTATTGACATTAGAAACTGAATAATCAACATTATGGCTATCTAAAAAAGACATAAGCGTATTGGACTTAATACCAAATCCAATGCCTTCTGGAATAGTATTTAAATTTTCCTTTGCCCAATCGGGATCAATTTTTGCAACTATTACTCCTACAACCTCTCCCTTTTCATTAATGATCGGACCGCCACTGTTGCCTGGTTGGAGTGGTGCACTAATTTGAAATTGACTAAAGTTATCATCTGGACCGACAAATTTAGTTATTGATCCTGGTGTTGAACCCACCTCTGAACTTATTTTTCTACCAAAATCGTGGCCTATTGCTTCAATTTTCATTCGATATTCAGGAGTGCTTAAATGATAGAACTTTTCAGGAATGAAATTACCTTTAATTAATGCAAGGTCATTGGTACTATCTTTACCAATAATATCTCCTTTAACTACTTTCATATTTTTATTTTGAATTTCAATAGAAGTACAACCATCAATAACATGAAAATTGGTTACAACATGGCCCCTGGAAGTAACTGCAAAGCCTGTACCGGAAGCTGCAGCATAAACTTTATTATTTCCAGGTTTTGTTGCACAACTATTGCTCTTTTTTGTATAGCCAGAATTGCACTTCCAGCCACTACCAGAAGCGTAGGCATTGGCGGGTAACTTTTTACAACTATTTCTTGTTTTATAGTATCCACTTTTACATAACCAGCTAGAGCCATATGCATAAGCGTTTTCTGGAATTTTAATACTTCTCTTTATACAAAGATTACCGCTTTTTTTATAGCCAGAGTTACATTTCCAACTAGAGCCTAAAGCAGAAGCATTGTTAGGTACTATTACACAAAAATTGCCACTGTTAGTGTAGCCAGAGTTACATTTCCAATTAGAACCATATGTATGAGCATATGTAGGTACTTTTATACAACCATTACCATCATAATTTTTATAATAGTAAGCTTTGCACTTCCAGCTACCACCAGAAGCGTACGCATTAGCGGGCACATCTACGCAATAATTTCCACTTTTTGTATAGCCTGATACGCATTTCCAACTAGAGCCAGATGCGTATGCATTTGCAGGCATTTTTAAAATACAATGATTACCGCTTTTTGTATAGTCAGAATTGCACTTCCAGCTACTGCCAGAAGCGGACGCATTAGCGGGCACATCTACACAATAATTTCCACTTTTTGTATAGCCTGCTTTGCAAGACCAATAATTGCTATTGTAATATGAAAAAGCATTTGCAGGAACCCTAAGACAACCTGTGAGACTACTATTTCTATAGTAGTCAGTATTACATATCCAGCTACCATCAGATGCATGGGCATTTGCGGGAATATTGTTACTCGACAAATAACTTGTCGATGACGATCTGTTTAATTTGTTATACAAATTTTCATTATCATAACTGTTGTTTACTAAAAAAATTTCACAGTTTCTGGCTGATTTTCTACAACCATTAATTGCTGCAGCTTTGGCTTCACTTCTGGATGGGTATTGGTATGACCAGTAGACATAGTCAATCGTATATTTATTACCCGATGCATATGTAGAGATAGCTAACGCTTTATGGAATTGCTTATGATAATAAGTTGTTATGTATTTAGAATCTAAATCACTACTACAATTTACTTTTTTACAAATTTTTGTAAATGTATCTTTTTCAATGTAAGGAGGTACAGCTGCATTAGCTGAACTTATTAAACCAAGAGATAGTAGTAAGAGTAGGAGTTTTTTTTTCAAAACAAGATATTTAGTGTCAATATAAATTCAGTATATACCCAGAAGACAGTTAAGGTCAAATCGCAACTTAAATACCTCTCATCATTCTAAAGAAATCAAGCTATATCAAGCTTTTTAAGTTTTTATTTAAAAAAAAATGAAATAAATTTCAATTGGTTCCGTTGTTAAAGTTGAGTAATAGATAAATTTTATTGTTAAAAAACTATTATTAATAACTAGGAGCTAATCATGAGTAACACAAGCGCACAAATTATAAGTAATACAAGTGAAGTAAAAGCCAAAGGTTTTATCAAGCAATTAATAGATGGTGATTTTGGACTGGCTAAAACTTACTGGCTATATTTTGTTTTAGGTAGTAATCTACTATGGCTATTATTAATGTTTCCAATATCGTCAAGTTCGTTGGGATTGATAGTGGTTTTTACGTTAGCTGCAATTGCATATGATATTGTCGTGTTAACTGGTATATGGAATTCTGCTAGCAGATATACTGGATCGAAGATTTGGTCAGTATTAGCCAAAATAATCGTAGGAGCAAATGCTGTTTTTCTTGTATTTGCGGTTATTTTGATGTTCTCAGCATAAACCATGTCTTTCAAAACAATAAACCTCTTTTTAAACGTTTTAGCAGTCGTAGGAATTATTTCGGCTGCTATTACGTTGCTATCAATATAGGGAAAGATCTTTCATTAAAAAAAGGAAATTTTTGGTTTTAAAAATAAATTAATTTTAGGAGAAGAATGATGACAGCAGCTATGTCGGCGTTAATATTAGCAAAACAAAAATCAGGCAAAAAGTTATATATATTTGCCTGGGTAATAGAAGGAATTGCAGCCTTTATTGGACTCATGATTGCCTGGTCTATGGGCTTTCAAACCTATCAGTTTTATGTCAATGAATATGGAAGCTTTCCATTAATTAATTTATTTGATCTGGTTCTTGCTGCATTACCGTTTGTGATGGTTGCATCCGTTGAACTTTTAAAAATACCTTTCTGTAAGCTCATATATCTCAACAGAAGCTTCAAGATTAGAGTTTTGTTTTCAATAGTTCTTGTTCTTGTGACATTTATAACATTTGAGACCTTAATAACAGGTTTTGAAAGACAATTTAATAATATATCTATACAAGTAAGCGTACCGCAACAAAAGTTAGCTGTGCTTACTAAAAAAATTGAATATATTGAAGAATCCATTGAAAATCTTGAAAATACTACAGATGACTCAATTTCTGAAGAAGTAACACTACAGAGGGAAGAGGCTGCAAAAAGTCGAGACTCTGCTATTGCAACTTTGAATGCACAAAAGGATCAGTATTTAACGATTAGTGGTGGAACTTTAATCAAACAAAAAGAACAATTAGAGATTGACTTACAAAGATTGATTGAAGAACGTGATGAGGTCGTTGCTAATCTTGAGTTGCGTGCTGAAGCAACTCGCATTTCAAAAGAAAATGAGATCGATAAGATAAAAGAGCGTCGTGATGAGAAAGTTGCCAATACCGAAAAATACTTCACTTCAGTCAGTGAAGAGGAACAGTTAAATCAATCTCAAATTAGAAAAGCCAACAATGAAACGATTGCAGCATACAGAGTTAAAATTCTCGATCTTGAGGGGTATATAGCTGCATCAAAAGAAGATCCATCACTTATGAGTTTTTTCAGTGGTGATATAGGTAAATGGGAAAGAGAAATTATTGCTTTGAATGCAAAAATTGATAAATTACTTGATGAGAATGCAAAACTTGGTCTAACAACAATTGCAAGTTTAAATGCAGAAATCAATAAAATATTATCCGATGCAGATCTGGAGATTAAAAAGATTGAAGATGAAATTTCTTTATCACACTCGAATGAGCTTAAGGATAAGGCAGAAATTGAATCAACCTTTCTCAAAAATAGAAAGGCAAAGTACGATGAACTCTCCGAGATTGAACGTAAACAGATCCTAGATTCCAAATACAAAGAAGAGATTGCAAGTATTGATAAACAAATTCAAGAGCGCCAAAAAGCGTACAACGATGAGATTGACAGGATTGATGATTTTAGAAGAAATGAAGGTGATAAGTTATCTCAAAAAAGTGATGAGATAGTTCAATTAGAGCGCGATTTAGGTCCATACAAAGATGAGCAATTAGTTCTTGGTATTGCGATTATGGATGCCTATGAGCAGACTCAAATTTATCGAATTGCTAAGAGTTTTTATGGTTTGGAAGATGGCATCATTATTAGTGAAGAGCAGATCTCCTTTGTAGCTAAGATATGGTTTGGATCTCTAGCTGCAATTGTATCGAGTATGGGAATTTTTCTCGCATTTGGTGCATTAATATTTAGGTATGCAGGTGACGAATATAAAGAGAAGCAAAGATCTGGAGTGATTGGTAGAGCGTTTAGACGAACTCTTGTTGCTAGAAGAAAGAAATATAACGAACCAAGAGTAGTCACTGAAATCAAAGAGGTAGAGGTGCCTATAGAGGTTATTAAAGAGGTTCCTGTTGACAAAATTGTTACCAAGGAAGTTTCCGTAGAGGTGCCAGTTGATAAGGTAGTTATACAAGAGGTTCCGGTTGAGGTGGTAAAGAAAGAAGTCATTCATGTTCCAATTTATTCCAATGACCCTGACCTCATAAAGTTCGGCACAACTAAGGTCAAAGACATAATGGATGATGACTAGATGGCTTCTAAATCATCACCAAAGTCTATCGAGTACGTAGAGAGTAATTTCTCAACACTGAATGCTCATGCCGATGGTATTGTAGACAATGAAAGACAACTTTCCAGACTCAAAAGATTTAAGGCCGATCGGGCGTTAATTAAAAATATCTGCATCATTGCTCTTGCTTTAGGTTTACTCGCGATACTCTTAGCAATTGCCTATAACAGGACACAGGCGCCAGTAATTGAGGTTGTTGAAAAGCCTGTCTATATTGACAAACCTGTTTATACGACAATTAAAGTTCCAGATCCAGAGTTGTCACAAGTCATTGAGGTTCCTATTTATATTGAAAAGCAAATAAAGGTACCTATTCAGGTCGGAGCCGTTACGGATGAGTTTTCATTTTTTCACGAGGAGATCGTAAATAAAGATGGAATCTATAGTGTCACTGTTGGTGCTAGCTATGAAAGCGTTAACAGTCCATACCCTGAAGAGCAATGGTGTTATGCTGATGGCACAAAAACAAAAAGTAAGAACGTTAACAATAGAATAAATTTGGCTACAAAATCTGGCACCAAAGCGCCAGTCTCAAGATCATTTACATCTAAAGATGCTAAAGAGATTGGTGTAACGCTAGAGTCACTTAAAAGTGCTATAAATCATTGTATTTGGTATCCAGCTAAGTCACCGATCAACGGTATGGAAGAGGCACCACCTTTCGAGTCTAACCCTGTTCCAAGCGAGCCACCTAGTTCCGGCGGTAAAAGTGGCACTGGTTTTTATATCAATAAGAATGGCTATCTTATTACCAATCAACACGTAATTGATAGCTGCTCTGCAATATGGATTGATGACGGCAACAGTAAGATAGAAGCCAAAGTGATCCAACAAAATGAAGGCTTAGATATTGCAGTATTGCAAATTAATAGAAAAACGAATGTTTACGCTATCTTTGGAATGGTAAGAACGGGTGAGGATGTTTTAGCTCTTGGGTTTCCATTAGGTGACTTATTAGGAGACGAAATCAAAGTAACAAAGGGCGTTATAGCTGCTCTGGTTGGCTATAAGGGCAACAAAGATTATCTTCAGTTTACAGCTCCAATTCAGCCCGGAAACTCTGGAGGTCCGCTTCTGAATGAGGGAGGATTTGTGGTTGGCATCAATACTGCTAATCTGGTGGGTGAAGAGTTTCAAAACATCAACTTTGCGATCAAAGGGACCTCTGCATTGAGCTTTTTAGGGCAATACGGAATTGAATTTGAGCATAATGATTATGATGAGGCTATTAGTTCAGCTGATATAGCAGAGCAGTCAAAAGAGTTCACGGTAAGGGTACTCTGCTACAACTAAGAGTGATTCGTTAATAGCTATCTATAATTCGTTTAAAAATCAACTGAAATAGATCAAAGTTACCCTTAAAGAATAGTAAAAAGATAGTTATGCGAAGCATAATTGTTGTTCTATTATTGATCTATTCATCGTTCTCTTTAGCAGAAGAGGCCGACCAGACATACTACTGTGACATTAATGCAATTCAAACTAAAGACTTTTCAGAAGATATGCTTGGTTATGAGCAGAGCAACTATGAAAAAGTTTTTCCAGAGTGGTTGACAAAGGCTCAAGCTGGTGACAAAAAATATCAGTTCTATGTTGCTAAAACCTATCAATACGGTCAAGGTGTTGCTCAAAATAAGAAGATAGCGTTAGAGTGGTATACGAAATCCTCAAACCAAGGCTATCCTGTTGCTAAAAATAATCTTTCTTTCTTTTACTCTGATGGTGAAATTCTTGAACCAAATCTTGAAAAACACTTTGAATTGTTATGTGATGCTGCAATGGGTGGCCTGTCCTTAGCGACTATGAACATAGCATATTATTACTCAGATTTTGTCTACAGCAATGATAAAAGAGTTTTAGATTGGATGTTAAAGGCCTCCTTGCAAGGTAATGCGCGTGCTCAGAATGAATTAGCCTTGTTGTATTTCAATGGAAACGGAGGTGCTATAAGGTCAAAAAAAAGTGCCTTTAAATGGGTTCAAGAGTCTGCAAATCAAGGTTATGATTTAGCTCAAAATAATCTTGGATGGATGTATCAAAATGGTGAAGGTACATCAAAGAACAATAAAAAGGCATTTGAGTGGTATCAAAAATCCGCACTTCAAGGTCAATATGATGCTCAAAATAATTTAGGGTTTATGTATGAAAGTGGAACTGGCACGTCAAAGAATTTTAAAAAAGCATTTGAGTGGTATCAAAAATCTGCAATTCAAGGCTATGATATTGCTCAAAATAATTTAGGCTGGATGTATGAAAATGGGAAGGGCGTGAAAAGAAACTTTGAAAAAGCATTTGAATGGTATCAAAAATCAGCAATACAGGGTTATGACATTGCCCAAAATAATTTTGGGAGACTATATCAGTATGGAAAGGGCATACAAAAGAACTTTAAAAAAGCATTTGAATGGTATCAAAAATCAGCAATACAGGGTAATAATTTTGCTCAAAATAACTTAGGCTTGATGTATGAAAATGGAGTAGGTACATCGGTAAATTATGAATTGGCGTTTGACTGGTATTTAAAGTCAGCAAAACAAGGCAATGAATCTGCTAATACTAATTTAAATCAAATGTATGAATTGCGTATGGGTTTATTATTAAATGCGGAAAAAGCCTTTGAATGGTATAAAAAATTTGCTATACAGGGAAATGCAAAGGCTCAAAATAATTTAGGTTTTTTATATGAAGAGGGTAATGGAGTTACACAGAGCTATAAAAAAGCTTTTGAATGGTATAGGGCAGCTGCTAATAATGGCAATATATTAGCTCAAATGAGCTTAGGTCTTTTTTATGAATACGGTAAGGGTACTGGATTAAATTATTCAAAAGCCTTTAAGTGGCATCAAAAAGCAGCTAAAAGTGGAAATGATATAGCACAACATAGTTTGGGCTATTTATATGAAAGTGGTAAAGGTGTTAAACAAGATCTAAATAAAGCATTTGAATGGTATGTAAAAGCGGCAAATCAAGGAAATAAGCTAGCTAAAGAAAGTATAGATGCCTTGCAATATAAATTTGATAGAAGCAAAGGAATAGATGAGTGGTTTAAGTGGGTAGAGATGTTTGCAAATTATGGAATTGCTGATGCACAAAATTCGTTGGGATATTTATATGGCATGGGTGAGGGAGTTGTTAAAGATTATTCAAAAGCAGTTAAATGGTATAAAAAAAGTGCTGAGCAAGGTAATCAATATGCTCAAAGTAATTTAGCGCAATATTATTCAACGGGCACGGTTGTAGCGAAAGACTTAAAGAAAGCTTTTTATTGGCTTGAAAAGTCTGCAATTCAAGGTAATGCTCAAGCTCAGGTTGAATTAGGACTTATGTATAAGAATGGCGTAGGGGTATCTCAAGATCTTAATAAAACAATTGAGTGGTTTGAAAAGGCAGCAAATCAAGGTTTGGCTAATGCTCAAAATAATTTAGGATTAATATATTCTTTGGGAGATGGGGTAGAGCAAGATTATGAGAAGGCATTTAAGTGGTATGAAATGTCAGTAAATCAAGGTTTTGCAGGTGCTCAAAATAATATGGGAGTTTTATATCAAAATGGACATGGTGTTTTAAGAGACTATAACAAAGCGATTGAATTATATGAAAAAGCTGCTGATCAAGGCTATCCTCCTGCTTTTTTAAACTTATCAACAATGTATGATCAAGGTCTTGGTGTTGAGCAAGATGAGGATAAGGCAGCTAAATATTATGATAAATATAAAACAAGTGTTTTTACAGATGTGCAAACAGACTTATTGTCTTGCCATGAAACATCTTCTTGTGTCGAGTTTAATGAGCGCGAAAAACTAGCTGAAGATAACAATAAAAAGGCTTATGAATCCATTCAAGAATTAGAATTACAAGCAAATTTATTTACACAAATATATAAACCTGAGTCTATTGAATTATTAGAAAGTTTGGCGATGCAAGGTGATGTGGCTGCACAAAAAAAACTAGGCGTTATTTACTGGTGGAGTCAAAGGGAAGTAAATAAGGAGTTATCCCTTTATTGGACTAAAAAAGCTGCTCAAAAGGGTGACCCTGAAGCTCAAAACAATTACGGTACTTTTTTTTATAATGGAGAGCTAGTTAATAAAGATCTAGATAGAGCATTTGATTGGTATCAGATGTCAGCTAATCAAGGAAATGCTTTAGCGATGCAAAACTTAGGTTCTTTTTATTTGCTAATCAATAAAGATATTAACAATGCAATTAAATTTTTAAAAATGGCTTTCGATAAAGGTGAAATTTCAGCTGCGTGGAGTCTTGGTTATCTTTATATGAATGGTTTAAATGGTAATGAAGTTGATGAAAATTTAGCCTATGAATGGATGCTAAAGGGAGCTCAAGCAAACTATAAACCTGCCCAATATGAAGTTTCAAAGATGCTGTTAGAAGGTAAAGGCGTTAAAGTAAATAATAAAACTTCATTTAATTGGCTTTTAAAGGCCTCTGGAAAACAAGGGGATCGAAATGACAAGTGGGAAGCTCTCATTAGGAGAGATTTGGCATTTAGATATTTTTATGGAGTTGGAACCGAAGCCTCAATCATGCAAGCTCAAAAAATTGATCCAGATTACTTCATGGAATTGATTGGTAAAGGTGTTGTATATGATGAGCAGCTTTATCAAATGGCACAGAGTTATGAATTTGACCTAAAAGATCTTGAACAAGCTCGCTATTGGTATGAAAAAGCAGCTGAAAAAGGAGTTCTTAACGCCCAAAGAAGAACAGGCCTCCTATATTCAAAATACGCATTAAATGCAGGACTCATACCTGATTATGAAAAAGCAGAATTTTGGTTTTTAAAGGCCATAGATCAAGGTGATGTTGAGTCAATGTCACATCTTGCTGAAATGTATTACAGAGAAACAGAAACGACAGGTGTAGAGAGTGTTTTTTTTAATCCTTCAAAGTCTTTTGATTTGCTAATTAAAGCAAAAGAATCTGGTGCAACCAATTATCACATGGGCTTGCAATATTTGTATCAATTTGGAATTGGAGTTGAAAAAGATTTAGACAAGGCAATATCGATCACTAAAGACAAATTAAAGAATGTTAATGAATGGGAAAAGTCATATTGGTTTAGGAACATGTGGTCAATGCAAATTAAGAGAAAAAATCCAGATGCTCAAGCTATCTCTCAAGCTATGAGTTATTTTATAAGCAAGGCAAAATTAGGAGATGAGGATGATACTAATGCACTTGCTAAAATGTATTTAAATGAAGACTTTGAATATTATGATGAAAAAGAAGCAATTTATTGGTTAAATCAGATAGAGGATTCAAGCTTTCAAGCCAACCTAACTCTAGCAGATCATGCAGATAAATATAGTGATTATGGTAAATATTTAATAAAAGCAATTGAATTGTATGAGACTGGAAAGGCGAATGATTACATATCTCAAGATACATTACTTACAACATATTCCGATTTAGTTGGATACTATAGAGATGTAGGAGTTCCTGAAAAAGTTGAATCACTAATGAGAAAAATTTCACTTATAGCTCCTCCAAATGAAGATAATCCTTTTTGGGAAATATTAAACATGAATCTTGCAGGGATCTCAGAAGATCTAGAAGCCTCTGAGGCATATTTAAAAGATCAAGTTAAACCTCTTTATAGTGTTAATGATTCTATGCAAGTACAAATTCAATGGATGGCGCTTACTAACCTTCATATGTTATATAGGAATGAGAGAGAGTATGAAAAATCAGTAGAAGTAGCAATTAAGACTTTAAAACTACTTGATAAATTCAAAATAGACTACGATGATATAAGTGGAAGAATTGGGTTATTGACCTATATTACAAGAGATTACATTCAGCTCAAAGACTTTGATAGTGCAAGTATTTACTATTCGCTACTAAAAGATAATATGAATATTCGAAATTCAGATAAATATCTTGTTGATTATATGAGGCCCACTAGGCTTTTTGAAAGTGTAAGTATTATTTGGCGTGATATTATTGGCGCTATCATTAAGATTAATAATGGATCTCTTGATGAGGGTTTTATTGAGCTAAATAGTACTCTTGATAGAGTTAAAAATGGCGAAATACCCTTACAAAGACAAGATTTAGATTTTGCACTAATGCCTTTAGAGTACTTTACTCAAAGTGGTGATTATGAAAAAGCTTCTATACTTATGTCTAAAGTAATTGATCTATATCAGCAAGGTGTAGAAAGAAGAATAAAGTACAGTTCGATTATTTTGGCCGAAGAGAAGGATAGAATTCGCGATGCTATTTCTGAATATATCTATATCTCGACACCTGGAAATAATCTTGAAGTTGATAAGGGATTTGAGGTTATGCAGCTCGCTTCCGGTTTAACCTTGTCTGATACAGTTATTAAATCTCTCTCTAAAAAAGAATTAAGTGGCTCGCTATTAATTAAGAGTAAGTTATTAGAGGCACTAAATAATGAAAGAAGAAACCTGATTGATGAGAAATTTAAAAATTTGAATTTAGGCTTTGAAAAATTACAAGCTTTGAATTTAAGTCTTAATGATTTAGATCAAAAAATTAATTCTCTAGAGAAAGATTTAGAAGGCACTTTGGGGGATACTTTAGATGAATTTATAACTCCTGTGGCGCTGGTGCAAGAAAATCTATCAAATAATGATGCATTGATCACTATGTTAATCTCCAATAAGAGATCTTATGTTTGGTTAACGACAAAAGAGGGTGTCTTTAGGCATGATTCAGAGATGACCTCAAGAGAAGTTTCAGAACATGCGCAGAGGTTAATTAAATCACTCGATCCAGCGCAGATGGGGAAGACAGCCTTTCCAGTTGATTCTTCTTCTAAATTATATGAATTGTTGATAGCTCCATTCAAAGGCAAACTAAATGGCATTGATAGATTGATCTTCTCACCTGATCCAATTCTATCTCAGATTCCATTTTCTATACTCACCAGATCTAGTGGTGATAGTTTTGATGTGGTTAGTGGATCTGATGAGCTGAGAGGAGCTGCGGTAGTCAAACTAAGTCCAACACAGGAGTCTGTTACGAATGATTTAGCTAAGGTGGACTGGTTAATCAAGGATTACTCTATTGCAGTCATCCCATCGGTTTACTCATATGTCGGTCTTGAAAGCTACAACAGAAATGAAGTAGTTGACAGTTTTCTCGGTATTGGCAACCCAGTTTTGTCAGGTTCTGATGTTGTTTTAAGGGGTGTTGAAAAGGTTGCCCTAATAGATCAGAGGGGATCGATTTCAAGAACAATAAGTGACCTATCAGCGTTGCCAGAAACAGAGATCGAGCTTAACACTATTGCTAAATTTTTTACTAATTCTAAAGTTATCACCCAAAACGATGCTACAGAAACAACACTCAGAGATATGGATTTAAGTGGTTTTGATGTTGTTGCTTTTGCAACCCATGCCTTAGTTTCAGATGAGATTGATGATCTTTTTGAACCTGCCATCGTTTTAACCCCGGTTGACAGCGACAATTCAGAAAACGATGGTCTGTTGATGGCCAGTGAGATCGCTGAACTGAGTATGGATGCAGATATTGTATTGTTGTCGGCCTGTAACACCGCTTCGGCTTTTGGAGAGTCAAATTCACAGGGCTTATCGGGTATAGCTGATTCCTTTTTTGAGGCTGGTGCAAAGTCCTTGCTGGTTTCGTACTGGTCGGTTATTTCAGACTCAGCTGTGGATATAACGACAAGAATGTTTGATGACTCTAATACTGGTAAGAGTTATGCTCATAGACATAGAGAGTCTATCCTGCAATTACTTAAAGAGTCCAATAATTACCTGACAAATCCTGTGTATTGGGCTCCATTCATGGTCGTTGGGGTTAATTAGAATTCTGAAGATAAAAGCGAGAAGGCTGCAATCACATAAATTACTCTCATTAATCTGGTTTTAGGTTCGATTAAATTATGAGCAAAAAGATTTCTTTGTCTACGAATTATGTGAAGTAGATAAATCGCATCTTTCGATAGTACTTTCTTGTCTTTTGCTAAACTAATTAAATCAATAAAATCAATACTTGGATTTTTAGAGTTTAGTTTTGATTTCAAGATATTACTCAACTTTTTTTGAAGTTCTATTGGTAGTGTGTTATCAAACTCTATTTCTTCAATAATTTTTGAAAATAAATGATCATTGCCTATACAAAGCTTGGCAAATTTTTTAATGTTTTTCTCTAGATCGTTGTCTTCATTATTAAGATGTTCTACCTTTTTAGTTAATTGGATAATGCTTGATAAATATTGGTCCCTCTGATCCTTTAATAAAGACAAATTAGATTCTAATGACTTAACCTTTTTTTGAAGATCCGAAATGGTTTTATTTTTTTTAGCTAACTTTTGGGATTCTTCATTATTGATATTGTTTGGGGGTGTGATGACTACTTTTTCAATGTCATTTTCAAATTCGTCTAACAATAATTCGTAGGTATCTTCATTTCTTGGGTATTGCCATACCAATCTTTGAGGATCCCACTGGCTCGGCTTGATTTTTTTTGCTCTTGCCATTAGCGCTTGTGGAATGCTCAACAAGTAATGACTGTTAGTTTGTTCTAGATGGATCATATTCATTTTTTTCCTCATTATTTTTTTATAAAAAAAAAGGAGATATATCTGACTTTATTCATTAGATACTCCCCTTTAATTTAGTTAAATAACTCCTTAATAGGGGCAGTAGCTTTGAAAACGCAAATAGTAGATACCGCCAGAATATGAGGCTCTGTATATCCCTGTATATCCACCAGTACCATAGTCCGCGTTATAGTTATAATTACAGCTTAGTAATGTCGCAAAGCTATTACCAATCATGTAGGCATTGGCATTGGTTCCTAGAGCAGCCATAAGCATAAATGTTGAAACAGTGAAGAGTTTTTTGAGCGTCTTCGCGCTAGAAAAGTTTGTTGCTGACATAATATTTCCTTATTTAGTTAAAGTAGTTTTTAAACTTTTTTATCTTGTTCAATTACTACAACGCAACTAAATGAAAATTATTTCATTGATTTGAAAAAAAGATAAAGCCTGATTGGCTTAATTGTGAAATTGAGTGCTTGTAGAAAATTTAGATTTTGATCTGAGGATCTTACGAGACGGTTCCTTTTTAAGGTGTTATTTCATTTAAAGAAATTTCAGAGATGAGTTTTCCGTTTTCATGTTTAACTTTCATACGTAATCCCTCCGGTGAGATAAAGATTCCTGTGCCATCTCTCAAATTATTTTTAAAGTCACCTTCATAACTACTACCATCAGTCCAGATATAAATTCCCTTACCATCCATCATATTGTTTTTAAAGCCACCTTCATATCTACTACCATTTCTCCAGATATAAATTCCATCACCATTTCGTGAATCATCATGCCATTTTCCAAAATAACTATTATCATCATTCCAAAACATGTCACCTTGTCCATGCCTTTTGAAATCTCCAGCGATTCCACCATCATAATAGTTACCTAGAAAGTTTAAGACTCCTTGGCCGAAACTATTTCCGTAACGAAATTCTCCTTGATAATGATCACCATTTGGCCAAATCATGGTTCCAAAACCGTGCCTTACTCCATCCTTAAATTCACCTTTATAAATTTTCCCACTAGAAAATGTTACAACACCTTGGCCGTGCCTTATTCCATCCTTAAATTCTCCTTTGAAGTGACTACCATCAGTCCAATTAATAGTTCCTATACCGTTTAATTTTCCATCTTGATATTCTCCTTCACGTCTCATACCATTAATAGAATAGACACCTTGACCATGAAATTTATTATTTAGAAATTCTCCCACATAATTTCCACCGTCTGCACTCGAAAAGAGTCCTTGACCCGTGAGCGAATCATTATGAAAAACACCTTCATGTCGATCACCATTGTTTGAAAGGTAAACACCATAACCATTAAATTTTCCATTCTTGAATTCTCCTTCATACATATTCCCATTATCAAAAACATAAACACCATAACCACTAAATGTTCCATCTTTGAATTCTCCTTTATAGTATGCCCCACTGGGAAATGTATAAATGCCTTGACCATGATATTCTAGTAAAAAAAGACCATATCCGCCTTTGTAAGATGACTCTTCTGCATAAACCCTTACACCATGATCCCAGTCAGTCTCAATTGTTGCTCCATTTATCCATCTTAGAGTACCTTTGCCGTGTCTCATATCTTCAACAAAGTTGCCTTCAAAGCTGTTGCCGTTTAGTTGGGTTATGGTGCCCTTACCATGTCTTTTACCTTCAACAAACTCACCTTGATATTTGGCACCCGTTTTATAGGTTAAGACTCCTTTACCATGGAACAGACCATTTTTGATTTGACCGACATAGTGATCACCGTTTTCTAGGTCAAGGATCTCAAGGTCATATAAACCTTCAAGGTAAGGATTGTCGATAATATTGACAACAACTTTAGCGCAGCCATCATTAATAGTCTTGAAGCAGAAGTTACCAGTAATACTTGATTCATACCAAGGTAACTGATTGCCATTAGTTTCATTGGAGACAGCATCTTTGACGTCTTTGAGCATTAACTCGATAGGCTGATTTGGAGTATAGATTTGTTTTAGTAGGTTTTTGGTATAGGGGCTGTTTCTACCAGTACCGTCCTCTGCTGTTTTACCTGGACTGGTCGAGTAGGCAATCAAGGTACCCTCGGCATCCTGTGATCTAGCTAGTCCTTGTTCAATGCCACGAGATTCAGCTGGAAGAGGGTTATCACGACAGGCATCTAAAAAGATGAAGTTAAGTTGTGATTGACTGACCGACATCTCTCTTGAGACCATCCCGGAGCGAACCGCTTCGTCCTCAAGGTGTCTTAGCTGTTTAATTGATGATAGCGCATTAATAGGTATTAGATAGTTCTCACCGTGATACTGGACGGCATGTCCTGCGTAATAAAAGAGACCAACTGTATCTTTTTTGAGTTTTTCACTAAACTCGTAAATAGCATCTTTCATGGTCCTCTTATCAGCGTTCTCAACAAGAGTTACCTTAAAATCAAGCTCTTCTAAAGCTTTAGTAATGTCTTGGGCATCATTAAGGGCATTTTTAAGAGCGCTGACTTGATAGTCAGCGTTACCAATGACAAGAGCAATACGCTCTTGTGCAAAGGTACTTAAGGATAAGAAGAGGAGGGTAAATATAAGGAGTTTTTTGATCATTTCCCTGCCTTGTTATGGTGTTGTTTCAGATATTAGTTCACCATATTGATAAAATTCTTCTACTTGAGATCCATCAGGAAATGTCTTGATAATACTACCATGAGGACTATCATTTATATATTCACCTTCAAAGCGAGTGCCATCAGCTGTAATTTTGATACCTTGACCATTAACTTTACCATTCTTCCATTCACCTTCATAGCGAGTGCCATCAGCCCAAACCATGACACCTTGGCCATATTCTAATCCATCCTTGTATTCCCCTTCATAGCGAGAGCCATCAGGATAGACTTTGACACCTTGGCCATATTCACTGCTGTACTTCCATTCACCTTCAAAGCGAGTGCCATCAGAATAGACTTTGACACCTTGGCCATCCATATATCCGTCCTTGAATTCTCCTTCATAGCGAGCGCCATCAGCCCAAACTCTGACACCTTGACCATCCATAGATCCATCCTTGAATAGTCCTTCATCTTGACGATTAACACTAACATAGACACCTTGGCCATGATAATCGCCATTCTTGAATTCTCCTTCATAGCGAGTGCCAGTATCCCAAACTTTAACACCTTGACCTTCAAATAATCCATCCTTGAATTCCCCTTCATAGCGAAAAACATCAGCCTTAACATAGACGCCTTGACCTTCAAATAATCCATTCTTGAATTCGCCTTCATAGTATGAACCATTAGGTTCCTTTAAAAGCCCTAAGCCATGCATTTTTCCTTGTAGAAATTCACCTTCATAGTTTGAACCATTAGACCTTTTAAGGCGACCTTTGCCATGATATAGGTCCTTCTTAAATTGCCCCGTATAGAAGTCACCTCCTCCTCGGATATTTAGGACACCTTCGCCATCACGTAAACCATATTTAAATTCTCCTTCATACCGTAAACGTCCAAATTGAAATATTCCTATACCGTGCATCTCATTATTTTTCCATTGACCAGAATATTCTCTGCCGTTAGCGAAGGATGCATTTCCTTTTCCTTCTGCATTTCCATTGACGAATTCCCCACTATAAATAAAGCCATTAGGAAGAATAAGAGTACCTTGGCCGTGATAATAGCCATAAGAGTTATATTCTCCTTCATATATATCGTCCTCAATACGTCCAACTTCTGTTTCCTTTGCATCACTCTCTTTAAAAAAACCTTGATATTTTGTACCATCAAGCAATGTCCATTCTCCGAAACCTGTTCCATTGTTATCAACCCAATTCCCAGTCCAGCTAGTGCCATTTGGGAGAGTTATAGTACCAATTCCGTTCGCAGAATTATTTTTGAATAACCCTTTAAATGTTGTATTATTGCCAAAAAATGTAACTTCACCTTCTCCATGTCGATTGCCATTTTGGAACTCACCTTCATATATCAAGTCACCATACTCAGTATATTTACCTTTTCCATGGTATTTACCATTAAGGAATTCACCTTCATATTCCCAATCAGCAGCCTTTTCAATTCCTTGACCATTTAGTTTATCGTTCTTCCATTCCCCTTCATAGCGATTGCCATTAGTATAAACCAGGATGCCTTGACCATCTCTCTTTGAACCTTTGAATTCGCCTTCATAGCGAGCATTTGACCAGGTCTTAATACCTTGGCCATGTTCTTTTCCATCCTTGAATTCGCCTTCATATTCATATCGAATACCATCAACGTTAACTAAGACACCTTGACCATTTTCTTTATCGTTCTTCCATTCCCCTTCATAGCGATTGCCATTAGCATAATCCATAATGCCTTGACCATCTCTTGTGTTCCATTTGAATTCGCCTTCATAGCGATTGCCATCAGGATAGTCCCTGACACCTAGGCCATGTCTCCATGCATCGTTCCATTCTCCTTCATAGCGATCGCCATCAGGATAAAGCAGGATTCCTTGGCCATGTTCTACTCCATCCTTGAATTCGCCTTCATAGCGAATACTACCATCCCAGGAATCATGAACCGTAACTAATACACCATAGCCATTATAGAGGCCATGTTTCCATTCCCCTTCATAGCGGACATTAGACGTATGCAAACGGGAACCTTGCATTACATAGATACCTTGGCCGTGATATCGGTTATTTAACCAGTTCCCCTCATACCTTGATCCATCAAAAAAATCTTGGATACCATAACCATTTAATTTGTCATACTTAAATTCCCCTTCAAATCTGTCACCATGAACAGTAGTTTTAACGCCATGACCATGCATATAGCCATTATTAAATTCACCAACATATAAATCACCGTTGGCCCAAAGTCTAATACCTTCACCGTTTATTTGATTGTATTCAAATTGTCCTTCAAAACGTTCACCATTTGCAGTAAGAAGTTTTCCATTACCATGAAATATGCCTTCTTTGACTTCTCCTTCATAATAATCACCGGTAGGTGTAGTTACTTTTACATTACCTACTGCACCTTCAAGTGCATCAAACAAACCTTCCATTTTTCCACCATCTCCCAAATGCAAAATGCCATAACCATGAGGTATGGTTGCAATCAAAGGCCCATCAAAAAAGCTTTCAATATAACTACGCTCGCCCATATTCCAGATAGTGTCAACATTTGCACCACTTATATAACTCGTAATCGCTTTTCCATGACGTTTGTTGTCTACAAATGATCCCTCAAAGCGACTGCCATTGAGATAAGTAATTGTTGCTTCACCATGCCTTTTGCCTTCAACAAACTCTCCTCGATGTATGATTCCAGTCTCATAAGTCAACACACCTTTTCCATGCATTAAGCCATTTAGTGTTTGGCCAACGTATTTGTCGCCGTTTTTAAATTCTAGCGTGTCAATGTCATATAAACCTTCAAGGTAAGGGTCATAAATCACTTTAATAAATTTTGCACAACCCTCACTTGTTGTTTTGAAGCAGAAATTACCGGTAATGCTTGATTCATACCAAGGCAGTTGGTTGCCGTTGGTTTCATTTGCTACAGCCTTTTTGATGTCTTTGAGCATTAACTCAATGGGCTGGTTTGGCGTATTGATGAACTTTAAAAGATTCTTAGTGTAGGGACTGTTTCTGCCAGTTCCGTCTGCAGCGGTACTGCCTGGACTTGTAGAGTAGGCAATTAGAGTACCCTCGGCATCTTGAGATCTTGCCAGTCCCTGTTCAATGCCACGAGACTCTGCCTTAAAGGGGTTATTACGGCAAGCATCTAGGAAAATAAAGTTGAGATCAGATTGACTTAATTGCATGCCTCCTAAAATCCTATTTGTAGATATAGCTTCATCTTGTAAATATTGAGCATTTTCAAGAATTTCTTGCATCGCTAAAATAGGAATTAAGTAATTTTCACCATGGTATTGAGCCGCGTGACCTGCGTAATAAAAGAGACCAACCGTATCTTTGTTGAGTTTGTCATTGAAGTCATAGATGGTATCTCTCATAGTTCTTCTATTAGCGTTTTGGACAAGAGTTACCTTAAAATCTAAATCCTCTAAGGATTTGGCCATATCTTCGGCATCATTAAGGGTATTGGTAAGAGGATTGATCTGATAGTCGCCATTACCAATGACAAGGGCGATGCGTTCTTGTGCAAAGGTACATAAGGATAAGAAGAGGAGGGCAGTGATGAGGGGTTTTTTCATAGAAGCCCTAGAACTTTAATAAATACTTAGATGGGTAATTCGTTAAGCTTCCTCATAACGATCAACTACGCCATCTTCGTTGTCATCATATCCATAATAATCTGCCTTACCATCGCCATCATCGTCATAAATATGAAAATCGAGATCAGGGTTGCTGTTAGTATTGATAATTTTTTCATTCCATCTACCATCTTCATCGTAATCTAGGACGACTATTAGTTCATCCTTATTAGTAATTTCAATGAGAACAACCTCCCAAATGCCTGTGTAATCATCATCTATAAAGTAGAAGGTATCTTTTACACCGTCACCGTTCCAGTCACTTCTGCCAACCCTAATAACATTACCATCCCATTCATAGGAAGCTTGTATTGCTTCACTCGTTTTTGAAGGTGCTTTAGGAGGCATCGTAATTTTTTCATTTAAGAAAAGTTTTAAATCTTTTACTGATACTGCATAATTTCCTGCTTCATAATCACCGCCATATGTGTTAACACCGATAACCTTGCCATTATCGTCTAGTAGTGGACCACCTGAATTTCCACCCATAATAGGGGTTTGTGACTGAATTACCATTTGTGCTTTTCGAGTTATTCCATCATCATAGCCCCACTCATGATTTCTAAGAATTTGACCAATATAACCTCGTGTATAGGACCATTGAGCGTAATTACCAGGGTGACCAATGGCATGAACATCTTGACCAATCTTTATTGAAGAAGAGTTTGCAAGTGATAGTGGCTTAACACCAACTGGATTTTTAGTTAATTTTATAAGCGCTAGGTCCGCTGTTTTGTTGTTGTTTACCACCATTCCAGTCATATAATCTTCCTGAGAATATTTACCTCCATATTTAGGCATAAAATATATATAAACTTTTTTAGCCTCACCGACTACATGTGAGTTTGTAAATATTAGACCATCATTTGAAATCAGGACTCCTGTTCCATGTCCCGGAGGTGTATAAGTTGCAATAAATACAACTGCAGGAGCTGTTTCTTCAAAAATGCGTATCTCCTTAACGCCTCTGGTCTTAGATGAGCTGGTTAGTTCGGTGTCTTTTGAATCTTCCATTATCTTAAGAATTGTTCTAGTTTGAGAGCTATTATTGTCTAGAATAGATCCTAAATTTTCAGAAATTCTTGATGAAATTTCAACTGTTGAATCAAGGTTTTGATCAGCAATAGTGTCAAGGTCATTAATTCCTCTCAAAGCAATTTTGTTACTTAAATGCTTAATTCTAAATTTTTCAAGCTTAACTTCTCCAGCTTCTAGTGCATTTAATTGATCTTTGTTCATTATTTGAGTTGTATTAATTTTGCTTGGACTAGAGACGATGATGAGCGTCTCTTCACCAACATTTTCGTCGAGTTGGTACCAGTCACTAGGATTATCTGAGGGAAAGGAGATGGATTGATCTTTGCTAACCAAAGAGCTTGAATTGAGTGATTTTAATTGTTGGATATTATTATTGCTGTCTATGAGGAAGACATAAATGTAAAGTTCTTCTAGTGCCTCTACACTTAGTTGAAATGAGTCACCAGAAAACAATACAGAGTTGTTATCTAAAATGCGAGTGCTATCGTTATGATAGCCCTTGACAGTTAAATTGACTTCATTTGACTCGGCTATACTAACTATAGAAGTGGTTAGCAAGAATATAGCTATAAGTATTTTAGATATTTTTTTCATTTTTTTGTTTTTGATTAGTTTGATCATACACGATCCGAAAACTATTGTAAAAGAGTGTATTTTTGAACCATGTATACTAGTAACGAAATAAAACCAATAATATTTCGTTATTAATAGTGAGTAGCTTTAAAGACAACTTAGAGAGTATGTCTCCAGATCTTATGCGGATAGCATTGAAAAGGACGGGAAACAAGAATGATGCTCAAGACTTAGTTCAGGAGGCTTTGTTAAAGGCATGGGAAAAGCAACATCTCTTTAAGGGTGGCAACCAAACCGCTTGGGTTGTAAGAATAATGATAAACATATTTAATGATAAATATAGAAAAAACAAAAATAAAAATGAAACTGAATTAGAAGCAGAGGAAGGGGGTCATGTTGATCCAGCTATTGAAGCGGGTGTAGAAATTAGTGACGTCAACAGAGCATTAAACGTTATAGGCAAAAAATGTAAGATAATTCTTTTGTTGATTGCAGAGGAGTACAAATATAAAGAAATATCCGAACGTTTAGAGATTCCAATGGGAACGGTTACGAATAGGTTGTTAAGGTGCAGAAAAAAATTACATCAAGAATTATATGGATCCAGTCAATACAATGAAATATGATGAACTAACATTAATGAAATTTGCCGACGGTGAGCTTGATGAAAGCTTAACGGCGGAGATTGAAGCAGCAAGAATACATGACAAGGAGTTACAGTCCCATCTTGAAGTGTATGAAACGACTAGAAGCGCTTTGATTAGATCTTCTGCAAACGAAACTGTGCCGAGTCATATCCATGACCTTATCGATAACTTCAGTCCTGTCAAAAAACAAAATTGGTTGACTAGATTAGTTAAAAAAAATCCTTTTAAAACTTCAATTTTTTCTGCAATTCTGGCATCTATTATTACTTATCAGGGTCCGCTTCTGACTGGTACGACTGTGACTCAATTCGCCGCACTTACACCAGCAATCAATAAAGTACCTGCTAATAATGACTTACTATTGAATGTTAATAGCATAAATAATGAAGTTTTTGAGGCTGCTAAATCTGAATCTAGCATCAGTAGTGCTAGAACCAGTAGTGCATATAGTGCATACCGAGTCCCTGTAAGCGATTATGCTTCATCTCTTAACGAAATAAATCGGCAAATATTAAAAGCACTTTCTAATAATCCGGCAATAAAAGAAGTAATAATTCAGTTGGGAGATGAAAGCATCATTATTGGCGTTGGAAATATTAGAGAATAATCAATTTATCCTAAATCCTACAAGTCTTTTTTGGCTTAACCCACTTTAAAGGATCACTCTAAATCAATTAAATTGTTTGTTAGCAAACTAACGTCTTATATATTTATCTAGCTATATTTTCAAGAAAACCAAGTTATATCAAGCTTTTTCAGTTTTTATTTAATAAAAATGAAATAAATTTCAATTAGTTCCGTTGTTAAAGTTGAACAAGCAATAAATTTAACTGTTCAAAAACTATTCTAAACAACAAGGAAATAAAAATGAAAAATACTCTAAGTGAACTTGATGTTAAAGCAATGAACATCGAAATAGCAAGACAGTTAAAGAAAATTGATACATTAAAAAAGGTTATTAGAAAGCCTGCTAGGAAGGCAGAATTAAATAAGCTTTATATAGACTGTCTTAAAACTTTTATAAATATAAACCTATATGGATATTAAAAAATGGATATTAAAAAAGAAAAAATTGAAGATCTAATTAGATGTAATTTAGTTATTCCAGAAAATCAGAGGGGTTATGACTGGAAAGAAATGCATGCTGACGATTTTTGGCAGGATATATTTGAAATTGAAGAAGAAAATAACCAACAAGACTTTTATTTAGGTTCGATCCTTTTATTAAACAGAAATGAAGGTGTTTATGAGGTTGTTGATGGACAGCAAAGAATAACTACCATTTATATTTTCTTAATTGCTTTAAGACAATTTGCCAAGATGTATGGTTTTTCTAGAATTGATTATGGAGTTACTGAGTATCTTAATTCAAAGCATTATTCTTTTAAGCCTTCTCCGACTATTCAAAAAGCATTATCAGTCATAATAGATACTAAATGGGATGGTGAATTCAATGATGTAGTGAAAAAACAAGCAGGGCAAAAGAAAGCCACTAGGATTTGCTACCAAAATAGGCGAATAAAACCTGTTTATAATTTTTTTAGAAAAGAACTTCATCAAGCAGTCAATACATTTCAGACAGAAAATGACCAGTTTGGCGAAGAAGAAAGACTAGATCAACTTGAGAATTATCTTTTAAGTACATTAGATAAAGTCGAAAAAATTCTAGTTACTAGGATTGAAATTAAGGAAGTTGAAGAAGCTTTTATGTTATTCGAGAGATTAAATGCCCGAGGAGCCTCTTTATCAGTAGCTGATCTCTTAAAAAACTATTTATTCTCAAAAGAAATACCAGGTTTAAAAGAAAAATGGGAACGTATTTCTGATGACTTACAAAATGCTAAAGGAC
Organism: gamma proteobacterium SCGC AB-629-P17; assembly: GCA_000372785.1. Taxonomy (GTDB): domain Bacteria; phylum Pseudomonadota; class Gammaproteobacteria; order PS1; family Pseudothioglobaceae; genus Pseudothioglobus. Next base: position 190,280 of record KB889757.1, read on the forward strand.
TATCAATTGTTCAGATGGTCAGATATTTCTATATGAGTCGACATGGTCATATCACCAAAACTCAACTATATAGAAAATTAAAAAAAGATTGCGTGCAACCAAATCCACGGAAGTTTGTTGATGATTTAGCGGAGTTCTCTAAATTTTATAAAGATATATCGACGATAGGTCATAATGACTATGCAAAAACAAAACTAATTATAAATAACTTTAATATTAAATTAAGCGAAAGCTCTGATAGGCATTTTCATGTTTTTAAGTCATTATCTGGTTTAAGTCGATATAAAATTCGGCAAACTGTTCCTCTACTTTTTGCATACTTAACTAAATTTCAGGAGTTAAATTTAGATCAAGATGATCAATATAAAAAAGTTATAACAATATTTTTTGAATATCTTGAAAGATTTCATTTTATTAATAATTTTATCCTTTCCGAACCCACCAATAAAGTTGAAAAAATATATTCAAATTACGCTGCACTTTTTTCAAAGGTCAACACTAAGGATCAATTTGACAGAACCGAATATGATTTAATTAATGAGCTTAAACGAGCTCCTTTGGCTGATTTTGAAGAAAAGTTTACATCTCTAAACTATAAATCTGATAATAAGATCATAAAAGAAATATTTTGTAGAATCAAAATGGTTAATCCTCTTAATGGTGAATGTTTACCCAAAGCTTCTGCAATGGTTTTTGCACTTGATCCTAGCTTAAAACAGGACACCTGGAATACAGAGCATTGGCTTGCTCAGTCTTCTGATCAGGAATTGCTAGCTAAATTAGATAATAAAGAAGATGTTCATAATATTGGCAACCTTTTATTAATATCAAGCTCATTAAATTCACACATTCAAAACATGGCTCCAACTGATAAAGTAGATTATATAAATACCAATGAAAAAGCAGCGTTACTAGTTGATCAAAGTCTTATGGATTTTATTAATGAAAATAAAGAATTTCACGATAATTGGTATTCTGATGAAATTAATAAGCGTGCTGAAAAGTTAGCAAAAGAATGCTACAACATTTTTTGGCGATACAATTATCCAACTCGAGGAAGTAAGAATATACAACTCGAGGAAGTAAGAAGCCTTCCGGTTAGTGACAACTTGCAAAGAAAAGTAAGTGAAGTATTACCAGGATAATTTGTGAGTACTATTGTGAGTATAAATTATTATATTATTTAATTACTATATAAATATCAAAGACTTATATATAGTATTTGGACCCAGGTCAGGGAGCCATATTAAACAATCAAGACATCTTCGGATGTCTTTTTTTATGCCTTAAAAAGCCTGCTATAAAAGTGTTTTACAAAATACTCTTCTTCTGACGTATCAAGAAGTATCATACAATCTTCACAAATTATGAGTACAAATTAAGCTTCATTTACTTTCCCAGATAGCTTCCTTGATAGCCGGAATCAGCATCAATGGATTAGGCCAATCTTCGCAATGCTGATAGCGGTGGGCAAGGCGAATTATGCCTGTTTGATCAACTACAAATTCGCCAGGCAACTGCCATGGGCTATCTACTAACTCCCCGTCTGTACCGTGACGGGACTGCTGCAGTTCGGCACCAGTCTCATAATCAATTCGTAGGTACTCTTCGGGTGCATCGTAGATGATTTGAGAGGGTTTGCCTTCCAACAAGTCGTAGGCTTCATAGACGCGATAAGTCGGGTCACACAAGACAGGACAAGGTATACCGTGCTTTTGGGTATAGACTTTAGAGCGCTCAGGTTCACCTTGCCCAATCACGACGACGGATGCACCCAACTTGATGTAGTCCGAATATTCATTTTGCAGACGATGAGCACGGTCAATCCCACAACTACAACCGTAATGCCGCCAGAACAAGATTAGGGCTGGACCATTGCTCCAAAAATCGCGTAGATGAACAAATTTACCGGATGAGTCTTGCAATTCAAAATCAGGAGCTAAGTCCCCAACTTGTAGTGGTACTTTAGTCCATCGAAGGCGTGATGGACCACGCTTCCAAAGGTCTAGCCATTCTTTTTCTGCGGCTTCAATTTGGTTATCTACTAATGATGTCATTTTTCACTCCTAGAAATATTTTTTAAGAAATCTAATTATAATTCAAAATAAACCTCCCTCACACATCAAACTAAAGTCCAAATTTCGTTTGATGTGTGAGGGAGGTTTAATAAATTAAGTGCGCAAACTTGTTTTCAAAGCTACTGATTCTTTCTTTGTTCCTTCTCGAGTAAAAATAAAGAGACCGCTTCCAATAATAAGCAGCATCCCCAATATTGAATATATATCAGGTATCTCGCTGAAAAAAAAGAAACCGTTTCCAATAGCAAAAATCAAAATAATATACTCAAAAGGGGCAATAACTGGAGGCGAACCCACTCGGTATGCTGATGTAAGTGACAACATTCCGGAACTTCCAATAACAGCAATTCCAAGAAGCATTAAAAGGACAGAACTGCTATAAATACTCCAATCCCTAATAAGGAATTCTAGATTTTTAGCTTGAGAGGATTCAAATTCTATTAATGGTATTATCAACCAAGCGACAAAAGCAAGTACTGCACTCCCAAAATACAAATGAAACATCTGTTGAAAAACACTGTCCTTTTCGCGTGTATATTTCGCAATCATCATTGATACTGAATACGTAAAAGCAGTAAAAATGGGAAGCAGTGCAATTTTATTAAATCCATCAGGGTTTGGTTTTACAATGAACAAAACGCCAACAAAACCAGCAATGATGGCGCAAATACGGTAGGCACCAACTTGTGACTTAAATATAAATTTTGATAATATTGTTATAAACAATGGAGTGACAAAGAATAAGCTGGTTGCTTCCGCCAACTCCATTTTTCCCAAGGCAAAATAGAAACACAAAAACCCCGTAAAAAAGAGTAAGACTCTAGAGATTGCAAGCAATGGGTAAGCAGAACTGAAAGAAATGCTACGTTTGGTTAATTTAAGAAAAAAGAGAAGTATGAGGCCGCCAACTATTCCTCTAATAAACATTATTTGTGTCAAAGATGCATAATCAGAAAGTTGTCGAACTAAAACGTCCTGGATGCTGAAAAACAACATTCCTAGAAGGATTAAATAAATACCACGTCTGTCATCGCTCATATTAATCTTCCAAATTTACTACCAATTGAAGAGGCTCTTTTTTGAGCAAGTATTAATTTTAGTGCGATTATAAGCCTATTTTGATTGGGACGAGAGAATTTGAATCCTCTTTGATGTATGCGGTGTTAGAGTGGAGGATATCAAAGAATCCACTATGCGAGAAATTCGATACTTAGATAAAATGATTGACGAGCTTGCTAGGGGAAAAGTGATGGAGAAAATTTTACGGAAATTATTATAAAAAGAGGCTTTAATGTGAGAGGGAGCTAAATTAGAAAATCAAGACATCCGGAGATGTCTTGATTTAACCGCAAGCTCCCCCAAAACGGCTGCGAATGATGATTTCTTTAGCATCAAAATAATTGACGTTAAATTTACGTGCCAGATAGTCTAGGCTCTTATGTTGATAGGTGTAGAGCATGACCATCATATAGATCTCATCATCGCTAACGGGCGAAGTATTGTTCTTATGTTTAAAAGATTTTTGCCCTCTTGCCATTTTTTTCTAAGTCTTTATAGCTATCTTAAGCGTCAGCGCGAGATTTCCAGAAGAATAGAATAGCAAAAACTAAATCAACTCCTGTATTACTAAGGATATTTGCCATATCCGCAGGGAATACACCAGTACTCATTTGGTAACCACTCAAAACCAAATAGACCAAATGCCAAATAGCGAAAAACATGCCTACAGTTTTAAGATTATTGTCCACCCAATTAGGCAACTGCCAACTAACATAAGCGATGGCTAATACCATTAATGACATGCCTCTCATCATTTCAGCCGCCATAGCATTTTCACCAACATTAAAACTTGACATCATTGCCGCTGGTACTGCCAACATCATAACACCAAAAAACGCCATCATTACAGCTTGAATTCTAAACACTAAAGATAAAGTCATTATTTTCTCCAATAGTTAATAAAAAATTATTAATATACCATAGTGAACTATAGTTATTTATGTTGCTCTAAGTCCAAATGTGGTTTTATGTATGAGGGAGGTTGTATTAATAAATAACCGAAAGTTTTGTCTAATAATTATTAAGCAGAAAGAGTGTAATCAAAGTACTGAATAATTTCTTTAGAATCTAGTTTGTGGTCAATCACCATCTTACATTCAGCTTCTATATCTACATCTTCACCAGCCAATATTTTTTCTGCCTTTTGAGTTAATGAAACTATACCCCCACAAACTTCAGGACGTCCATCAAATGTTTTACTAGGATGATTGAGCAAAGGCGTGAATTCACTCATCGAATATATTTTAATCGCAGCCTTGACTATCTTCTTCTTTTGTAGTTTTTTTTCAGCGCAAAGACTTTCCAGTTCCAAGAGAGGAGTGCTGACATGCGAATACCAGATTTCACCTTGAGGTTCTAGAACAACTTTATTATTCTTAAACATTAATAATAAAGAAAGAATCTAGATAGAATGCGTTAAATGCATTTCACGGCCATCAATCTCAGATCTTTGTGACTTAATAAAGCCATCGTTTTGCAAGGCAAGAACCGCTCTTTTGATGGTTGACAGAGAATACTTGGCAAAGTATGGGTGTTTTGTTAATGAAGTGATGGTGACGTTTACATTCGAAGTTATAAATGCAAATACCGCTCTCTCAACTTCTGAGAGATGATCAAGTTCAATGTCCTTTTCACATGCATCGAGTGCTTGTCTTAATTGAAACAATTTGGATAGTGCTTTTTTCATTGCAATCTATTTTTTATCTTTTTAGAGGAGGAAGTATAGTATAAATCTATCCTATTTTCAATAAGGAAGTAGGAATAGAAAAGACGCCCTAAGGCGTCTTTAATTTGATTGATTTATTACTTATGGTAGCAGAGTGGCACCTGTTTCCAAACGTATCACTTTCCCATCCTTTATTTGATTATAGGCTAGGACTGCTTCACGAGTCCCATCAGGAAAGCTCATGACCGCGTGGGTAACCATAACATCATCATTCTCATAAAGACAACGTGACTCATGAGTTACAAAATCAGCATTATTCATCATAAATGAAAACATCTCCATAGACTGTTCTTTATTCATTTTTGAATTATCCAGATGCATGATGAATTCAAAGTCATCATGCATAGTCGCTGCGTAAGCTTCGATATCCTTATTTTTTTGTGCTGCTTGTTGAGCTTCGTATATAGACATTTTTTCTCCTGAAATATTTAAGATGTACAAAAATAGATAATTACGACAATTAAAGGTATCAATGGTCTGATGGCATTTTTTATTTCATGGTCGGCACCATCGAAAGTTGGAAACACTTTTAAATATAAACCCATATTATAAATAAATGCAAAAGCGGTAAAAAGCCCCATCGCAGCTAACAACTCTCCTGTAGCTGTAAATCCTCCAATTCCAAATAATGTGGCAATCAGCATTAAAACCACTCCACTCATTATAAATCCTGCGGGTTTTAAAGCAGCAGCGGCTGCTGGGGAATCCATGCGAAGCGTTGCAGCAAATTTTTGTGAATTAAAAGTCATTTGAAAGGCAAAGAAACCACCAAACAGTATTAAAAAAACATGACAAAGAACTGGAACACTCATATTACCTCCTAAAGTTGATTAAATTCTTAATTGCTATTAAGCACCTTAAGTATACTGAAAAATATCCAGTCAGTTTATCGAAAGGCAGCACTAGCAAGTGCAATCAAATGAGGGATGAACTAGATCTCAATCCTATAACACTCATATCCCTTACCTGTATTAGGTTTTAGGTTTATGTAGTTATCCGAGAGCACGACGATTTCCTCGGATGTTTTGTCGTTCAAGGTGAATTGGTCTTGCATGTTAAAGTACTCATCAATCCAGGGATGGGTTCTGGTGCTGACCTTGACATAATCGATCATGCTTATTAGGTTGTCATCTTCAATTTCCCAGAGCCCTGTGCCTACTGCACCATATCTAACTTTAAGATAATTTTCCTCAATCGGAAAGTCAACAATCACCTCGCCGAAGCTGTTCCAGGTTCCATCTTTTTTGTATCGAATCATTTCGAATGCAGCATATCCAGGCCAAAAATCTTTGCATATCCAGTTCCCCAAGAGTTCTGTTTCGTAGTCGCGAGAAACCGTCAACGCGCCAGAAGCGGAGCTGCTCAATAATATTGTTGCAAGAATCACTGAAAGGTATTTCATAAAGCTAGTTTAGATCAATAATGTCAATACTATGTGATTTATTGATGAATTTTAGATGAAACAAGAACAATCAAAAGCAAAATTCAATATTACTTTTTTCTATTTTTCAGATCCTCTGCCATCTTGATGATCTTGGCACTTGTGATGTTCTTGAAAATGAACGGGAAAATGGAATGAATAAAGGCTGCAAGGAACAACAACAACAAGCTGAAACTGTATTTCCAGGCTACCCAGAGATGCTGAAGATAGGACTCGCCGACTTCTTTAGGGTGTTTGGTGAAAATATTGGCCATAGATCTTATTCAATATTTATATTTCGATATGGTGTTTAGTATATACCCTTATCAAAAACAAGGTTAAAATTTTCTTTTTATCTGTAATAAAATGCCCTTAAACGATTTATTCAGGGTTTTTCTGAGCAATGCTTAAAGTACTCACAAAACAGCAGATTGAGCAATATCACGATGAGGGCTATATTGCTCCGGTTCGGGTCGTCTCCGAGGCCGAGGCGCTATTGATCAAATCCCAGCTAGAGGAAGTAGAGGTGCAATTTCCAGAAGAGATCAATGCCGAGAGTCGCAACAATTTGCATCTCTCTTTCGAGTTTTTGGATGCGCTCGCCCATAACCCTGTTATCGTTGATGCGATGGAGGATCTGATCGGTCCAGATATCGCGCTTTGGGCGAGCGTGATGTTCATCAAGGAGCCTTCATCCAAGCACTATGTCAGCTGGCATCAGGATGCAACCTATATGGGGATGGACGACGTCAACTTTCCGACACCCTGGATTGCGCTAAGCCCGAGCAATCTGGAGACCGGATGCATGACGATGATCTCGGGTAGCCATAAGCAAGAGATCCGTAAACATGAAGATACCTTTGCTGAGTACAATATCCTGACGCGCGGTCAGGTCATTTCTGAAGTTGACGAGTCGAAGGGCGTTGACTTGATTTTGGAGCCCGGTGAAATGTCAATCCACCATGGCGCCATCATTCATGGCTCCAAACCCAACAAAAGCCAACAGAGAAGGATAGGGTTCTCTTTGCAGTCCTACATGCCACCGGCCATAGAGCAGGTGGTGGGGCGGAATATCTGGACTCATATTCGAGGCAAGAAAAGACAGGATAGTGACGGACTGAGCCTGGAGCGGCCGAAATACAATATGGACCCGGAGACCGTCTCTCAGCGCAAGATAGCCAATGAAAACATGTCAGACATTCTTTACAAGGGCGCTAAAACGAAGCGCAACTATTAAGACCAAGTCGCCAATTTATATTTGAGCCAGCCAGTTTAATAATTTATCTACAGCGCCTGAGGTTTGTGAAGGGCTCAAGATATCGCCAATAATGACGTGACAAGAGGAGTCATCCTGTTCACTCAGTGAGGGGTTGTGCAGGGTCACGTTGTCACCTATCATCGAGGCAATTCTACGAGTCCATTTTGCATTAACAATCTTGTCTTCGTCGGAAAACCACATCATGATCGGTATTTTGATTGCTTGGTGGTTTACCTGATGCGCTGCGAATACGCTCTCTTTTATAGAAAACAGCGCCATTGTCGGGTACGAGTTCGTCCAACCTCTAGCATGCTCGGGACTTTTTGTTATGAAAGAATGGTTCTTGCCAAATACCAGCGGTACGAGGAATTTTGCACCAGGCAGGCGTAGTGCCTGACCTATTAGCGGTTTGGGTCCAAAGTTCGGTGAGATATAGATTGCAGATTTAATCCGGACTCCTTGTCCGAGAGCCACATGAATCAGAGAGCATCCTGTCGAGCTACCGATAACGATTACCTCATCACCAATGGTCTTGCCAATCTCGATAGCCTCGATTGTGTCTTCCAAGAACTCATCGAAGCTTGATTCACCTAGAGCTCTGCCGTCCTGGCCATGACCTCTGAGTCTTGCGAAATAGAGGTTTGCCTGTAGTTTCTCTGCTACCATATCGATGACAGGTGAGCACTCACAACGGGTCGCTGAAAAGCCATGAATAAAGACCACACTAATGCTGGATTTAACGCCAGATTCACCCGCCCAGACGATCTTTTTTTCGCAGTTTGGGCGAAGCGCACGAACGCCACTTTCAGTTCTTTTGAGGTGGTCGTCTAATTCTGTAATGCTGATTTTCATTAAATCTCGACTATGAGTAATAGGGGGAATTATATATTCGGAGTAGGGCAGACAATTTAGTTTGAGCTCAGAGTTCGCTTAACTGCATCTAAATGTATCGCCGATATGAATAAATTTATACTTTTATTAATAATAAACTGAACGAATGAGGAGGAACATTAATATAATCTTTGCCACATTTTAATTTATTTTTTTTAATATAAACTTTTTCTAAATTTTTTTTATCATTCATATCTGTTGGTGAATTACCATTGACTAAATAGCTCTCTATTATTTTTTTATGAGTAGGTATTGAAATTATTAAACTTTCTTTTTCCGATTTATTTACTATCGAAAGACATACCTGCTTTTGATCATAGGTTGCTGAAGCACTTATTAATTTATTTTCTTTATAAATTGGCTGTTTCCCAATTTCTGGAGATGAGAAAGTGGGGCAGTCTACAGATGTTTTTAAAATTTTCCCTTTATGATATTTAGTAAATAATTCTAAAATTAAAGTAGTTGGGGTTTTCCATATTTTTTGACCATCTATTCTATAGTTACCCATTACATTTATGAGGTGGTATATTCCGGTATTTCTGATTATGTCTCCTCTATTAATGCAAGTATTTAATAAAGAGGCCGCATATAAAGCGTCTGCAATATTATAATTTTCAATATAATTGGGATGTTCAGCTTCTACATAGGTATTCCACTCATCAAAAGCTATCTTAATATTTTTTTTTGTATTTTTTTTGATTTCTTTTATTGTTCTATCAAGCATTATTTCTACTTCTGTAGATGCAGCAACTGTGGGAATATATCTTGAAGTGTAATGAGGGTGGATCTTATCTTTTTCAGTTCTTATCGAATAATAATGAATACTTAATTCATCAATTCTTTCTTTAATATTTTTCAATACTATTTCATTCCAATGCCCGAAGTGGTCGGAACAGGCACCCACTGCGATAAACCTTAAGTTTTTATTAACTTTTTCAATTGCTTTTACAAACTTATCATATTTGATTGCGTAGGTTTTTGCATCTGTATGACCAATTTGCCAGCCTCCAAACATTTCATTACCAATAAATATTGTTTTAAGGTTGTAAGGCTTGTCCCTCCCATTTGTTGATCTAAGTTTTCCATATTTTGTTTTAGTAGTTCCTGTTAAATACTCAATCCAGGATGCAGCCTCTTCAGGAGTTCCATTGCCTGTATTTATTGTTATCATTGGTTCACTTCCAATATATTCACACCATTGCATGAATTCGTCAGTACCAACGTCATTATTTTCCCATTCATACCAAGCATAGTCATAAAAAGGGAGTCTGTAGTTTTTATTACCTACTCCATTAAACCAATTGTAGCCAGATAAATAATTTCCACCAGGCCAGCGAATATAACTTGGCAGCCATTGTTGGATGAGTTTTGTAACGTCTTTTCTGAAGCCAAAGATTGTATTTTTTGGCATGAGAGAGCAATTGGCAATAAATATTTCATCACTATTAATTGTTATTGATAAGGTTTTTTTCGTTTTTAAATCATTAAATTTTATATTTTTTTTAAATTCAAACCATTTCTTGCGACTTTTTATAACAAAATTTAATTCTCCAATTTGGATATAAACTTTTTGGCCAGCTCCCTTTAGCATTATGCTAAATTGATGCTCTTCATTGACAAAATTTACATTGATAGACTGCTTGATACCTCTATTTTTTTCGCTTTTTTTTCTTATGGTAATTTGTTGAGATTGTTTGCCGCTTCCAAATCTATTTATTTGCTCTTCACCTTTGACGATATATTCAGAATTTGAATGTGCATACATTACATGTTGTGCTGACGGGTTACAGCCTTTCCAAGGCTGTATAAGTCCATATTCTAAATGATCATGTTGTAATCCTGTATTCCAAGTTAATTTATCTGGGCCACAAAATTTTCTATTCTCAATTGCTTCTGCCCAAACACCATTTTTATATATTGCTTCACCAATGTGCTCAAGATTTGCACCGAACATGTAAGGAGAAAGCTTGCCTATACTTTCATCAACATTAAATAGAATTATATTTTTTTGCTTAATCATTCATTCCCCATATTTTTTCTTCGGGCAAGTAGATAAACACTTCATCATTTTCAGATATTTCTTTTTTCCCCACAGATTGCACAGAGCACTCTAGAACAGTATTCTTAATTTTAATTTTGTATCTTGTATTTGTTCCTGAAAAAATAATAGAAGTAACAATTCCTGAAAAATAATTTTGTTTAAATGTGTTAGTTTTTGATATTTCTATATTTTCAGGCCTGATTGTAAGTAAATGATTATTCAATAAGTCATTTTTATTCTTTTGATTGTAACTGATGGGCCCAATCTCTGTTTCAAAATGAGAATTGTTAATTGTTGATTTAAGAAAGTTTACACCACCAAAGAATCTTGCGACTCCTTCGTTAATTGGGAATTCATAATATTCTTTTGGCGATGCGTAGCTTTGTAGCTTGCCATCAAAAATTAAAGCTATTTTATCTGCCAATAAAACTGCTTCTTCTTGATCGTGGGTTACAAAAACTGTTGTAACGTTTAATTTTTGCTGGATAGTGACAATTAGCTCTCTCATCTCATCTCTTAAATGGGCATCAAGATTACTCAAAGGCTCATCTAATAATAAAAGGTTTGGTTTTGAAATTAAAGCCCGAGCTAATGCAACTCTTTGCTGTTGTCCACCTGATAATTGTTTTGGTTTTCTATTGCCAATATCCGGTAGCTTAACTAATTCCAACATCTCCTTAACTTTTTCATCAATTTTCTTTTTATCAACACCCTTCATTTTTAGTGCGAAGGAGATGTTCAAGGATCAATGAGTATGCTTCTTTTGAACTACATCTCAAACGCTGAAAAATCATCCACATTATTAGACTTAGCGACGTTTGATAAAAAAGCAGATGCTGTACAAATGTGGCATTGCGGAGTATCGCCGAGACATTTTGCAAATGAAGATGGCATTAAATGGGTTGATCATACTACCCTTGGAAGAAAAACTGAAAAAAAATATGGCGTTGCTGGTGATCAAGTTTTTGCTCCACAAGAAACCACAACAACCTATATAAGTAACAATGGTGAAAGAATATTAGTATTGAATTCAAGTATTTTTGAACACACAAATAAGGGCTTTGATGGAACTAGAGGATGGTTTAGAAATATCCATTTAAATCGAAAAAAGATTTCCTCAGAAAATTTAGTAAATACGTTAAATATTGTCGGTCATGAACATCATTATGCAGTTGGTCAAGGTGATTACAGTAAAGAATTAATAGAATTTGCAGCTTGGAACAATTTAAAGCTCATAGAAGAAATTCCCTTGGTGGATTATCTATCGCCAATGGAACACTAATCAAATACATGTTTATTTGATAATTTAGATAACAAAAAAGAGGAGATAAGATGAATATTAGATTTAAATTAATAACCCTTGCTATAGTTAGTTTATTTTTCTCAAAATTAGCTTCAGCTGGAGTTGCCCCAGGATTCGATTCTTGGGATGACGTTACAGCTGCTGCAGATGGCGGACAAGTAAACGTTTATATGTGGGGTGGTTCTGATGCGATCAATGGCTTCGTAGATGACTTCTATGGAGTACCATTAAAAAATGATTACAACATTACTTTGAATAGAATGCCTTTAAAAGGAACTGTTGATGCTGTTAACCAGGTATTAAGTGAAAAAGAAGCCGGCGTTACAGGAGACAATGGAAACATTGATTTGATTTGGATCAATGGCGAAAATTTCTGGACTTTAAAACAAGCAGATCTTCTTTATGGGCCATTTGGTGAAAGCTTACCAAATAGTCAATTTGTTGCATGGGACAATCCAGCAGTAAATTTAGACTTTGGCAGACCAGTTGATGGTATGGAAAGTCCTTGGTCCAGTGCTCAATTCCATTTCATGTATGACTCAGCTAGAAGTAACTACGATGATATGCCGAGAAACTATGGATTTCTGAGTAAGTGGATTTCTGATAATCCAGGTAGATTTACATATATCAGACCTGGTAAAGGTGGATTTGTTGGAACAAGGTTTGTTAAGCAAATTTTCTTTGAATTAAGTGGTGGTCATGCTCAATGGGTTGGGCCATACAATGAGGAATTGTATAACAAATGGGCTCCAAAAGTTTGGGCACTATTAAATTCTTGGGAACCTGATTTACACAGAGGTGGTGAAACCTATCCAACTAATAACGCTGACATGCATGCTTTGTTCGCAAACGGTGAAGTGGATATGAGTTTTACTCAATCTCCAAGAGGTGCAGGACCAACAAACTCTGCTGGAACAACGCCACCTACTTCTAGAGCTTTTGCTTTTTATAACAACATGATAGGAGATTTTAATTATTGGGCAATCCCATATAATGCTCCTAATAAAGCAGCGGCATTAGTTTATGCCAATCTTGTTCTAGAACCTACTTTACAAGCTGCTCAAGTTCAGCCAGCTAATGGTTTTTGTTGTGGTTGGGGAATAAGCACAGCGAAAGTAACTAGCGCTGAAGGAGTTGCTGCTATCCAAGACGCTCAAAACAATCTTGGTGATGCTGCAGAAGATCAAGGAATATTAGCGAGAGCTCTTGTTTCTGATATTGCTGCAGAATATCAAGATAAAATTGAGGCTGATTGGCAAGCAAACGTACTTCTAAAATAGGCTATAAAAAATGGGTGGAGATAGATTAAAAATTATACTTTCACTATCTCCGCCCCTTTTAATTATTTTCACGTTATTCTTTGGAGGAATCCTATATGGGTTTCTTCAAAGCCTAGGCTATCAGCCAGCAATTCAAAAATATGAAATTAATTTTGATGCATACTACAACGTTATGTTTTCAGAGAGGTATGCGAAATTATTTTGGACAGGCTTAGCTTTAAATTTATGGGTTAGTTTTGTCAGTACTTTTATAGCAGCTGCATTTGCCTTGTTTGGAGCTTTAGCTATTAGAAAAACTTTTTTTGCAAAAAAGTTTTGTAATTTTATCTATTCCTTAAATTTACCGATGCCACACTTGGTTGTTGCCGTAGGAATGATTTTTGTTTTTTCTCAAAGTGGATTATTAGCTCGAATGTTTACTCAGATAGGCTTCATTGGATCGCCAAGTGAATTTCCAGTCTTGGTAAAAGATAGATATGGATTTGGAATAATATTAGCCTATATCTGGAAAGAGTCTGCTTTTTTCTTCATTATATTGATGTCTGTTCTTCAGTCTCTTGGCGAAAATTTTGAAGAATTAGCGCAAAGTTTAGGTGCTAATAAATGGCAAAGATTTAGATATGTCATTCTTCCACTGGTAATGCCAAGTCTTTTTTCTGCCTCAATAATTGTTTTCGCATTTAGTTTTGGATCATACGAAGTTCCAGCGATTCTTGGCGTTAACTATCCACAAATGCTTCCAGTAATGGCGTTTGAATTTTTTCTAAACCCTGATCTGAATGCAAGAAGCGAAGGGATGGCTCTTAGCATGATTATTGCAATGATAGTTATGATTTTGGTTGTTATATATTTTTGGCTAACTCAAAGCAAAATTAGAAAAGATTAATTCCAATGAATGACAATTTAAAAAAAATAAATATTTACGCCATTTATTTAGGTGCGTTTATGTTGATTCTCCCCATAATTGCTTTTTTTATCAATGCTTTTTCGTTTAGATGGTTCTACCCTCAACTCATACCTAAAGAACTTAGTTTACAAGCATGGGTAAGACTTAAATTAATTCCAAGGGAAGGCTATAGATCTTTTGATGGATTTCTAGACTTATGGCTATCAAACCCCACAATTATTAAAGCATTGGTTAATAGTATAACTATTGGGGTAATAGTGACTATTGTCTCAATTATAATTGCATTACCTGCAGCCAGAGTGTTGGGTTTACTAAATTTCAGATTTAAAAAAATAATTATTTTTATAATGGTCTCCCCTACCATATTGCCTCCAATTGCATTTGTGCTAGGTTTAAACATTAACTTCATTTCATGGGGTTTCTCAGGAAGTTTTTTGGGGGTTTGTTTAGTGCATTTAGTTCCAATAATGCCTTATGTGGTTCTTACAATGACAGGAATTTTTGCTAATTATAATCCTGATTTTGAACATCAAGCTAGAACATTAGGGGCCAATAAATTCGAAACTTTTTATTTGATTACACTACCTGCAATAGCACCGGGAATGGTAGTGGCGGCTTTATTTGCCTTTTTAGTATCTTGGAGTCAGTATTTATTAACTTTCCTTATTGGAGCAGGTAAGATTATGACATTGCCACTGCTTGTTTTCTCAACTGCTTCATCTGGAAACCCGGCATTAACAGCGGCAATATCAATAGTGTTTATTTTTCCAGCCATATTAATCTTAATCTTTACCTCTAAATTTGTCTCAGGAGATTCTGCTGCAACATCTGGATTTGGGAAAATTTAAACAATAACATAAATGGGTATATATAAAAATGAGTGATTTAAAAATTTCAAATTTGAACAAAAGCTTTCCTGGAATGGACAGACCAGCGGTTAATAATGTAAGTCTAGATATTAAAACAGGAGGGTTAATTGCTTTTTTAGGACCATCTGGTTGCGGAAAAACAACAATATTGAAAATGATTACAGGATTATTGCCGCCTGATAGCGGAGATATCATTCTAGACAACACATCCTTGTTGCCCATTGCAACGGAGAACAGAGGTGTTGTTATGGTCTTTCAAGACTATTTATTGTTTCCTTATATGAATGTTAACGAAAATGTTGGCTTCGCACTAAAAATGAAGGGTGTTGATAAAAAGAAAATTGATGAAAAAGTTAAGGAGATGTTGGAATTAGTTAAGCTACCGGATATTGGCAATA
>KB889758.1:0-86750 GCA_000372785.1 gamma proteobacterium SCGC AB-629-P17
TTTTCTTCTAGACATCTATATTATGTATCATATCTATTAGAATGTGAAAAAATACGGTGACCAACAGATTTAAGAGAATTTCTTGATGGATAATCAATCATCGTAAAGCCACCATCAACAACTATTGTTTGGCCTGTAATAAAAGATGCCTCATTAGAAGCGAGAAAAGCGGCTGTGTTTGCAATTTCTTCTGTGGTTCCCATTCTTTCAAACAATGATGGGGGCATTTCCCATTCACCATTATCGCTACCTTGTGCAGCAGCAGTTTGTTCTGGACTTGTTTCAATCCAACCTGGACTAATGCAATTAACTCTAATTCCATAAGTTGATGCTTCGACAGCAAATGAACGAGTCATCCCTTCAACTCCAGTTTTTGCTGCTCCATATAGTCCCCAATTACCATGAAAAGTAGCTGTGGAAGAAATATTAACAATTGCACTGTCTTTATTTTTTGCTAGGTATGGTAATGAGTGAGCACTAACAAAAAAATTGGAATCTAAGTTGGCGCTTCTAAGAACTTCCCATCTTAATGAAGGAGGGTCGTTTGGTTTTACTCCACAATGTTGACTTCCACATCCCGCATTGTTCACAACAATATTTAATTTTCCAAAAACATTTAAAACTTCCTTAATCATTTTTTTTACTTCTTCTTCTTTTGAGACATCAGTTTTAAAAAATTTTGCAACAAAACCTTGATTTTCTAAATCCTTAATAACATTTTTTGCTCTTTCCTCATTTCTTGCTACAATAGCTATTTCGGAACCTTCTTCTGCAAATTTCTTAGCTATTCCATACCCTATTCCAAAATTTCCTCCAGTAACTAAAGTTACCTTGTTCTCAAATTTCATTTACACACTCCTCCAAAATAATAATTTTCAATATTAATTTAAATCCAGTATAAATCTATACAGGATAAAAGTCCAAATTTAGTTTGATGTGTGAGGGAGGTTGTATTAATACATATCCACGGAGCAGCCAAAAACAGCTTTAGTCGGCTTGCTCGGTTATCCTGAGTGAACAGCAACCCTCCTCTCCGGGCTCCCAAGTTCGAATGTCCAACTGGAAGCCAGCCTCATCCATCGTTCCCACATCCATAGCCGACGCGCAATGGAGCAATAGGCCCAAATCGCGGTCTGTAACACCCGCACTCTGCCAAGCTTCTTTTAGAGGGCACTTACGCATCTTGAGCTCTAGCCCTTCCGCGTCGCACCGAACCTCCTGGGGTTCGAACATCTTGCCACCGTCAGGCACGTAGGCGAACGCATCACACAACCCACGAAAGTCGCGAGGGGCATACTTCTTCAGGGTCTTTCCGAACGCTCTCCCTCGTGTCTCAAGTGCGGCTCGAATGATGTCAATCGCTTCTTTCTCGCCATGGCGTTCTCGGATTTCGCGGAATATGTCCAAATAGATGAGGGCACGCTCGTTATTAGCGTCATGAAGTGCGCTTTGGAGATTGTTCTCTGCCACTGTGAACTCTTCTTTCATTATTTTTATATCAGTATATAACTATCAAGGATAAAAGTCTAAATTTAGTTTGATGTGTGAGGAAGATTTATTTTCTACTTCTAGTATCAAAAGCTCCATTAAATTGTATACTGGCCAGTGTATAGAGTATTAAGCTATGTCGACTGAACCTAATTTCACCAACACCATTGAAGAGTGGTCGAATTTTTTTATTCCCCTTGCTGACGGCGTTCAGCTTGCAGCACGTGCTTGGCTACCCACCAATGCCATTGAACAGCCAGTACCAGCAATTTTAGAATATATTCCTTATCGAAAACGTGACGGCACTGCTATTCGTGACGAGCAAATGCATCCCTATTGGGCTGCCTTTGGTTATGCGTGCGTGAGAGTAGATATGCGTGGTTGTGGTGAATCTGATGGCTTGTTAATTGATGAATATTTGCAGCAAGAGTTGGAAGATGCTGTTGAAGTAATTGGTTGGCTTGCACAGCAAGATTGGTGTAGCGGCAAGGTAGGTATGATGGGTAAATCTTGGGGAGGTTTCAACTCCTTGCAGGTGGCAGCTTTGAGACCAACTGCACTAAAAGCTATAATCACCGTCTGTTCTACTGATGATCGATACGCTGACGATATCCATTATCGTGGCGGTGCTTTATTGACAGAAAATTTTAGCTGGGCCTCCACAATGTCTTGCTATATGGCCAAGGCACCCGATCCATTATTACTTCCGGAGACGTGGCGAGAGCACTGGCTTGAACGATTACAGAGCATGCCGTTACTAGCAAAAAACTGGCTAGAACACACCTATAAAGACGCTTATTGGAAACACGGTTCGATCAATGAAGATTACTCTGCAATTAAGGCTGCAGTTTATTGTGTTGGTGGCTGGGGTGATGCCTATTCGGTAGCAATTCCGCGCATGATACAAGGCTTGCCTGGGCCCAAAAAAGCACTGATTGGTCCTTGGGCTCACAAATATCCAAATTTTGCATCACCCAAACCAGAGGTGGACTTTTTAGCCGAAGCTAAGCGATGGTGGGATTATTGGCTCAAGGATATCAATAATGGCATTATGGATGAAGCTGTTATTGCCGCTTATATTCAAGATGCTGTACCACCTCAGGCCAGTTATGAGCAACGACGTGGACTATGGGTAGAAGGAAATCAGTGGCCACTACAAAATCAGACAGTAGACTTTAATTTAAGTTCTAGTGGGCAGTTAACTGATGTCAAAACCATGGGCGAAGTTTCTCTGCAGAGTCCTCTAACAACTGGTTCAGCGAGTGGTGAATACTGCGTGATTTGGTGCGGACCTGATTTTCCAACAGATCAACGTCAAGATGATGTTAATAGCCTGTGCTTTGATACAGAGCCACTTGAAAGCTCTATATCTATACTGGGTGCTAGTGAATTTAAGGTAGCTATTACAAGTGATCAAAACTGTGGTCAAATAATTGTTCGTCTGTGTGACGTGTCTCCGAGCGGTAGCAGCAAAAGGATTAGTTATGGTGTTCTCAATCTCGCTATGCGAGATGGCTTGGATTGTCCGAAGTTGGTGGTGGCCGGTGAGGCAACAAATGTCTCAATCAAATTGGATGACACAGGGTATCAAGTACCTGCTGGACATAGACTTAGATTAGCGGTTTCAAGCGCGTATTTTCCCTTGCTTTGGCCCGCACCAAAAAAGGCAAAATTAACTTTAGATTTGGCATCTTCTTGTTTAACGATACCTTGTCATGATCGAAGTGAAACTTTAGTTAGAGATTTAGGTCAGGGATACGTTTGTCCAGTCAATAAGACCAAAAAAATTAGACCAGAAAAGCATGATCGTTTGATACAGACCGATGCAACAGATGGTCGCGTCACTACATTAATCAATGACGATTTTGGTGAATTTACCTTTCTAGAACATAATCTTACTGTGGGTGAATCCTGTACTGAGAGACACAGTATATTGCCCGATGATCCTTACTCTGCCAGTAGTGAATGCCGCTGGCATTCCCATCAATCTCGTCCTGGCTGGGATATTAATATTTATACCCACCTAAAAGTAACTTGCGATGCAGAGTATTTCTACTTAAATAGCAGTATAGAGGCTCTAGAAAATGACGTTCAAATTCATCAACATAAATGGCAAGAAAAGATATCTAGAGGTTTTTCCTGAGCCAATTAAATTTTCAAATACTGACAACGTATAAACAATTTTATTAAATGTAATCCCGACCTGTTGAATTTTAAAGAGTTTAGTGTTCGCTTTCTCTAAGTAATACTTCTTTCGAGTGTTGGCAAGCATAGATGTGTCCTGAAGTCGTCGTTTGTAGCGGAGGTCTTGAGCCTACACAAACGTCCTCAATAGATATAGGGCATCGCTCGGCAAAGGGGCAGCCTTGTTCAGTAATTTTTACCTCACGAGCAATACCTGCTTTAGCCTCTTGAGTGGAAAGAGTTTCTTCCAGCCAGCCTTGACGCATTTCTGGAACAGATGAAAGTAAAAGTCGAGTATAAGGATGAAATGGTGGTTGAAAAACGGCTGACTTAGAGCCTTGCTCTGCCACTCGTCCGGCATAAAGAACAACAACTTGGTCGGCAATATTGGCTACGGTATCAAGGTCATGGCTGATGAATAGATAGGTCACTCCTAGCTCATTTTGAAGTCGTTGTAGCAAGTTGAGGATAGCCTTGGCAACAATGGAATCAAGGGCAGAAGTTACTTCATCACAAATAATAAGTTCAGGTTCTGCAGCCAGTGCACGGGCAATACAGATACGTTGTTTTTCGCCACCTGATAGTTCACTTGGTAGTCGGTCTATGTAATCTTGGGGGAGTTCAATTTGTCGAAGCAAGTCATTAATACGTTGTTCTTTCTCCTTACCCTTTAAACCGAGATAAAAACTCAAAGGGCGACCAATAATATCCCGTACCCGTTGACGTGGATTAAGTGCAGTATCTGGCAGTTGGGAGATCATTTGAATTTTTTGAAGTTGTTGCTTTGTTCTAAGTTTTAATTTATCGGGAAGCGATTCTCCGTCAAAGTGGATGTTACCGAAACGTGGCGGAAGCAGTCCTGTCAAAACCCTTGCCAATGTACTTTTTCCGCTACCAGATTCTCCGACCACAGCTACAGTGCGTCCTTTTTCGACCACAATCGATACATCTTGCAAAATATCAGGTCCTTTGCCGTATCCTGCTGTAACAGATTCAACATTTAGAAGAGTTTTCGGATTCGGAATTTGTGCAGTAGTTTTTTCATTTCGAATGCGAGCATCTAATAAATTTTGAGTATATTCTTGTTTGGGACTTTTAAGAATCTGACCGGTGCTATTCACTTCAATCAGATTTCCGTAACGTAGCACCATTAAGTGGTCTGCAAGTTGGGCGACTACTGCAAGGTCGTGCGTGATGTAAATAGCTGCGACATTTCTGTCTATTACAATTTCTTTAATTGTTTTTAAGACTTCAATCTGAGTGGTTACATCCAATGCAGTAGTTGGCTCATCAAATATAATCAAGTCTGGTTCACAGGACATTGACATCGCAACCATCATCCGCTGTATTTGTCCGCCAGAAACTTGGTGTGGCCAACGTTCACCGATATGGTCAGGGTCGGGAAGGTCAAGGCTTCGGTAAAGAGCGCGACCTTTTTCTTTTGCTTTAGCTTCGGAAAGTAAATCGTGTTCTATTGGCCCCTCAGTAAATTGATTTATTAGGCGATGTGCCGGATTAAAGGCAGCAGCAGCGCTTTGAGCAACATAAGAGATTCGGGTGCCTCGGAGTTTACGTTTTTGCCATTCGGGTGCTTTTCTCAACTCTATTCCATCAAAATCAATTTCCCCGTCAACAATTCGACAACCGTCTTTAGCGAAACCCATTGCAGCCAAACCAATAGTTGATTTTCCTGCTCCAGACTCACCAATTAAACCAAGTATTTCTCCGCGGTTAAGTTTCAAATCGATTCCACAAACAATTTCCTGCCAACCTTTATCCGATAGTCCCTCAATACGCAGACCTTTCATTTGCAGTAAAGGAGAAGGATCACTACTTGAATTATTTATATCGTCAATTAACATCTTTAAGTCCGCTAGATTTATGCAACATCCAATCAACTACGAAATTAACTGCCACTGTCAGTAGAGCTATGGCAGCTGCAGGAATGAGAGGTGTTATGTCGTTATAAGAGATCAGTGTCGCATTGTCGCGTACCATCGATCCCCAATCTGCCGTGGGAGGTTGGATACCAAGGCCAAGAAAACTAAGCGCTGAGATAAAAAGAAATACGAAACAAAAACGTAGTCCAAATTCAGCTAGCAAGGGAGCGGTTATATTAGGCAAAATTTCCTTTCTCAGAATCCAAGTCAGTTTCTCTCCTCTTACCCTTGCAACCTCTACGTAGTCCATTGCAGCAACATTCATTGCAGTGGCGCGGGCTACACGGAAAACACGAGTGGAATCGATAATAACAATAGTACCAATCAGATAGGGCATCGCAGTTCCTACGATAGAAAGAACCAATAGGGCAAAAACCAGTGAAGGTATAGACATAAAGATATCCACAATGCGACTTAGTAATTGATCTATCCAGCCACCAAGTGCAGCTGCAATCATACCGGCCAGGCTACCAATAAAAAAAGCTAAGGCAGTGGTGATTAGAGCTATTCCAATGGTATTACGTGCCCCATAAATGAGTCGCGAAAGCATATCCCTTCCTAAGTTATCAGTACCCAGAAGGTGTTCGCTAGACATCAATTCATAGGCTCTTCCAAGAATCTCTCTTTCCCCGTAGGGAGCTATGAGAGGTGCAAAAATAGCAATCACAAGATAAATGAAAATGATGACCATACCGAATTTAGCAGACAATGGCGCAGAGGATAGATTTGTTAAAGTTTTCTGCATCAGCGTGGGTAAAGTAAACGAGGGTTTGTAACTATTGAAATGATATCTGCAGTCAAGTTTAGTAAGATGTAAACCGATGCAAAGATCATTGAACAGGCTTGTACAACAGGTACATCCCTTTTGGAAACACTATCCACTAGCAATTGACCTAGCCCCGGATAAACGAACACTACTTCCACAATCACAACTCCAACTACGAGATAAGCCAGATTTATTGCAATCACGTTGACGATAGGGGCTAAGGCATTCGGGAGAGCGTGGCGGGTAATAATTCTTAGCGGTTTAATTCCTTTAAGTCGTGCCATTTCGATGTAGGGACTGGATAATAAATTAATAATCGAAGTTCTTGTCATCCTCATCATATGGGCAACAACTACCAGGGTTAGTGAAGCTGCTGGCAGCAATGTTCGGTATAGCTTTTCTATCAATGTCAATTCTGAACTAATGTTTGAAATTCCAGGAAACCAGCCCAGTTTGATGGCAAAAAATAGAATCAGAATATAGGCAATAAAGAATTCTGGAAATGAAATGGAAGTAAGGGTGAAGATATTAACGCTTCGGTCGTAAAGTGAGTTGCGATATAGAGCAGCCAAGATACCCAGGATTAATGCCACTGGAATCGCAATTAACGCAGCAAACCCTCCAAGAAAAAGCGTGTTAGACAGACGTGGTCCAATAAGCTCAGATATTGGTCGCTTGTTAGCTAGCGACAGTCCCATATCTCCTGTAACCATACCCCCAAGCCAATCAAAGTAACGAATATGTGGCGGAACGTCGAGTCCAAGTTGTAATCGAAGCACTCTTAGGCCTTCTGGCGTTGCGCCCTGTCCAAGTATCTCCTGCGCCAAATCACCAGGCAATAGCTCTACGCCAAAGGCAATCATCAGTGAAATAACAAAAAGAGTGAGAAGACCCAGCGCGATGCGCTGGGCCACAATTTTAAAAATATGCTTCAAAGTTGTTTATCTAAGGCAAACTTGCCTTACTCCTTCTTACTTAATCAGACAAACCACCAACGTTCAAAGTATTTGGCGCCGTCCATATCCCAGTTTCCAGCCATTGCACTATGTCCAACCTTATCAGTTGTCGCAAAGACATAATTGGCAAACATGGGCACTACAGCACCACCAAACTCACTGACAATTTGCTGCATTTCGTAGTAAATTGCACGACGTGTATCTCGATTAGTTTCAGCACGACCCAAAAGCAACAATTCATCGAAGCGGTCGTTTTGCCAGAAGGTGTCATTCCATGATGCACCGCCTGCATAAGCAGTAGTGAACATCCAGTCCTCTGTAGGTCTTCCACCCCAATAGCAAGCACCCCAAGGCTTATTCATCCATACGTTAGACCAATAACCGTCGTTTGGTTCGCGCACAACCTCAATATCAATTCCAGCAGCAGCTGCATGTTCTTGATATAAGACAGCAGCGTCAACCGCTCCTGGGAAAGCTGCGTCAGCAGCAGAAAGTTGTACTTTAATACCACCCGCTTGTTCTGCATAAAAACGTGCTTTATCTGGATCATATTCACGTTGTGGTAGCGCAGATGCATGGTACTGATTACTTGGCGCTATTGGGTGATCGTTACCAACTGCACCGTGTCCATACAAAACTTTCTCCACAAGTTCTTCACGCTTCAGAGCATATTTGAGTGCAAGGCGAACATTGTTATCATTAAATGGAGCTGTGTCGGTCCTCATTGGAAAAGTGTAGTGCTTTGTACCAGTAACTTCTTCTAGATTGATGCCACTTTGACGTGCAAGCAAGTGAGCAGTTTTTAAGTCTATACGGTCAATAGTATCAACCTCTCCAGTGGCTAAAGCATTTTGGCGAGCAGCCGGATCAATGATAGAAATCATTTCAATCTCATCAAACCAAGCCCTATCTGACTTAAAGTAATTGGCATGACGTTCTGCTAGAAAACGTACACCCGGCTCAAACTCTTTGAGTACATAGGCCCCTGTACCAATACCATCAGTGGGATCAACTTTCCCGTCTTTGGAAGGTTGAATGGCGATATGGTAATCTGAAGCGACAAAATTAAAGTCCGCATTACCGCCCGATAGTTCAAAGATCACTCGGTTATTACCATCCTTACGTATACTGCTTACTTGATCCAATAACGACCTTGCAGGTGACGCACTTTCTCCCATATGGTGCTGAAAAGATGCAATTACGTCATCGGCATCCATTGTCTTACCATTGTGAAACTCTACTCCTTGACGTAGATTAAATATCCACGTTTGTGCGCCATTTGTGGCCTCCCAGCTTTCCGCTAGTTCTGGCACCATTGCACCAGTAGCCGCATCCACTTCACCAAGATGGTTTTGAATGGCATAGTCGAGTTGTATCGTAAAGTTGTTTTCATAGGTTGCTGGATCTAACGAATCTGT
Source organism: gamma proteobacterium SCGC AB-629-P17 (assembly GCA_000372785.1). Taxonomy (GTDB): domain Bacteria; phylum Pseudomonadota; class Gammaproteobacteria; order PS1; family Pseudothioglobaceae; genus Pseudothioglobus. The sequence continues at coordinate 8,753 of KB889758.1, forward strand.
TGTAGATCCATGTGCAATACCTGCACGTAATCGCCCTCCACGTTTTCCTCCAGCAGCAAATGCATTACCTGTCGTTAGTATAGTTCCTGCTGTTGTGCCGGCAATTCCAAGAGCCGCTGAGCCTCTAATAAAATCACGACGAGAGATATCACGACCTAGAATTAACGGTTTTTCGTTAATTTGTTTTTTGTTCATACTTATTCTCCTTTTCGTATAAAGATTAACAAACATACATAAATGACACCTATAATGCCATTTGTAAAATTTATAAACAGAGATACTAAATAATAATATTTAGTTTCGATATTTATTGTAACACTAAATTTATTTAGTTTTAGAATATTAAGAATGATTATTCATATTAAATCGTCGTTATTTAAAAACTTAAGTAAAAAATGAATAAGTTACTTTGGAGTCCTAGTACAAACCAAATAAAAAATACCCAGGCATGGGGGTTCATGCAAGAGGTCAATCAAGAGTTCAAGACGAAGCTAACAAATTTTCATGAATTGTATCAATGGTCATGTGAATTTCCTGAATCTTTTTGGGATCTGTTTTGGAGGCATGCTTCAATTATTGCCGAAAGAAACCCCACTGAGGTATTGAAAAATGGTAATGATTTTTTAGGCTCCGAATGGTTTCCCGATGCAAGGCTTAATTTCGCAAAAAATCTTTTATCTGAAAGAAGCGATAATCCTGCCATCGTTTTTTGGGCGGAAGATCAACAAAAGAGCAGTTTAAGCCACCTAGAACTTTATAGACAGGTCGCTAGATTATCATTTTGGCTTAAGCAAAATGGCATAAAGAAAGGGGATAGGGTTGCTGGTTTTTTACCTAACATGCCGGAAACAGTTATATCGATGCTTGCTACTGCAAGTTTAGGAGCTGTATGGACTTCTTGTTCGCCAGATTTTGGAGTGCAAGGCGTACTAGATAGGTTTGGTCAGGTTGAACCTAAGGTTTTTATTTGTGTAGATGGATATTACTATAACGGTAAAGAGTTTGACTGCCTCGAAAAAAATCAAAAAATTGTGTCTCAGCTACCAACTGTTGAAAATACTTTATTGGTGCGATTTGTTAATAATAGTTCTGAATTTCAAGACTTGAATCAGTCATTTTTCTTCGATGAAATCGTTAACGGGTCTAATAGTCCAGATCTGGAGTTTGAATCTGTTGCGTTCAATGATCCTCTCTATATTTTGTTTTCATCTGGTACAACAGGCGTTCCAAAGTGTATTGTTCATGGTGTCGGGGGGACATTAATACAGCATAAAAAAGAGCACATGCTGCACTGTGATATTAAAGATGGAGATAGAGTGTTCTTTTTTTCGACCTGTGGCTGGATGATGTGGAATTGGCTTTTAAGCAGCTTGGCTTCTGGGGCTACTTTGATGCTTTATGATGGCTCTCCATTTTTAAATGATAACGACAATATTCTATTTGATTATGCTGAACAAGAAAAATTCAATTACATGGGTGTTTCGGCAAAATATTTGGACACAGCAAGAAAGAAAGAGCTATGTCCTAGAGAAATTCATAATTTACAATCTTTGAAAATGATTTTATCGACGGGCTCAGCGTTAAGCTTAGATTGTTTTGATTTTGTATATCAAAAAATAAAGTCCGAGGTTTGTTTATCTTCTATTTCTGGAGGTACTGATATTGTTTCGTGTTTTGTTTTGGGTTCCCCAATGCTCCCAGTGCATCGTGGTGAGCTCCAAACACGCGGTCTTGGTTTGTCAGTTGAGGTATGGAATGATCAGGGAAAGTCAGTGATTGATCAAAAGGGAGAGCTGGTCTGTATCAAAACTTTTCCGTCCAAACCAACTGGTTTTTGGAATGATGATGACAGGAGTAAATATCGTCAGTCGTATTTCGATCGTTATCCTAATATATGGTGCCATGGTGATTTTGTAAGCCTAAACTTGAATGGCGGAATGGTTTTTTATGGTCGTTCTGATACGACACTTAACCGGGGAGGCGTTAGAATCGGAACAGCAGAGATTTATAGGCAAGTTGAAAAACTGGATGAGGTCATAGAATCAGTTGTTGTTGAGCAAAACTGTCAAGATGATATGCGAATAATTTTGTTTGTTAAATTAAGAGATAGTCTGCAATTAGATAATCAATTAAAGGAAAAAATTTGTACTCAAATACGAGGTAATACTTCGCCTCGACATGTGCCTGATGTAATTATTCAGGTGTCTGATATTCCAAGAACTAAGAGTGGAAAAATTGTTGAACTTGCTGTTCAGAAGGCAATTCATAACTTGCCGATAGATAATAAAACAGCTCTAGACAACCCTGAAGTCCTGCAGGAATATTATCAGCTATACACTGGTCTAAATATCCAACTTTAGTAAGACATATTTAACTGTGTAAATTATTTCACCTCATTTTAAGTATTCTGCTCATCATGGATTGCTTGTGATAATGATTTACTAAATATCTTCTATTTAGTGTTTAGAGAAGTCGTTATTTTTTAAATATGGCGCTTCATTTTTTTAGAAAATCGACAATCTCAGGATTAACGATATCAGCATGAGTGTAAGGGATAGAATGCTCACCACCTTCTATTTTGAAGAATTGAATATCGGGAATTAAACGCAATATTTTCTCGGATCCTGCAAAAGGAGTATCACTATCCTCGGTCCCCCAAATTAGAAGTTTAGGAAAAGTGGTTTCTCCTAGTTGTTGATATTCGGCCTGCAAGTTTTCCATGGGGAAATTTCTTAAGGATGATAAAAAGGCACGCTCAACACCAGGGTATTCGAATTGTTGTTCAAAACTTTCCGCCATTATTCTTGGTGCCACTCCTCTCTCTACCTCAGAGTAATAATGATCAATCATTTTTTTCTTCACCACTATAGCCATCAACCATTCACCCAAAACAGGAATCAATAAAAGTTTATTGATGCCCCTCTGTTTAAGTATGAAACCGACTGGTGCCATTAAAACTAAGCGTTTTACCTGTTCTGGGTGGTTCGCAGCGAAGACAGTTGAAATTCCAGCACCCATTGAATAGCCAATTAGGTTCACCGCTGTCTTTATTCCAAGAGCAACAAGTAGCTCAATCAATTCGTCATCATACAGCTGTTTACTGTGTTTGATATTGGGTCTGTCGGAAAATCCATAACCAAAATGATCATAAGTCAATACTCGATATCCAGCCTCCACTAGAGCCCCAACATTCTGCATAAATATAATACGAGGTGTTGAAAGACCATGCACCATAACAACGATTTCTCCTTCCACTGGTCCGCTCCATTTGTAACTGATTGAGCCGTTTTTGAGCTTCACGAAGTCCTTGTTTAAATCAGTTCTAATATTGTCATTCATCTCATTTAAGCTAGTGATTTAAAACAGATAACTATTTTTCATGATTAACACTAAGCCAACCATTGTTGTCGCAAATATTTTAACAATTTTATTCATTTTGATTTTCCACCACTGTCATCATATTTAAACATGTCGTTGTTGCTAATGATGTCTTATAACTAATTGTTGTCAAAGGTTATAATATTGTATTGTTCAAATAAGGGGTTGTATTTTGGCTAAACTTTATTTTTACTATTCTTCAATGAATGCGGGTAAATCGACATCTTTACTCCAATCTGCATACAATTATCAAGAACTAGGTATGAACTCTTTTTTATTAACTGCGGAAATTGATGACAGATACAGTGTAGGAAAAGTAACTTCACGAATTGGTTTAGAGGCGGGAGCACATTTATTTAATCAAGACAACAACCTTTTCGAACTGGTCTCAGAGCGGAATGAAAACGAGCCAATTGATTGTGTTTTGATTGATGAAAGCCATTTTCTTAGCAAAGAACAAGTAAAGCAGCTAGGAAAAGTGGTTGATAAGTTGGATATACCTGTTTTATGTTATGGTATTCGAACAGACTTTAGGGGTGAACTTTTCCCTGGCAGTCAGTATTTGTTAGCATGGGCTGACAATCTGAACGAACTTAAAACGGTGTGCCACTGTGGACGTAAAGCTACCATGGTAGTGCGCCTCGACGCTGATGGCAAAGTTGTTAGTGATGGAGACCAGGTTGTGATAGGTGGTAATGACCAATATCAATCAATGTGTAGGCGTCATTTTTCTGAACATATCTGGTCCCAATAAAAGAAAATCTAAAAAAAATGAAAACTAAAACCCGCATACTATCTATCGATGGAGGAGGTATTAAAGGTATTGTTCCTGCGGTTGTCTTAAAACATCTAGAAAAATACCTTAAGCAACTCAGTAATAATGCTGATGCAAGAATTGTTGATTATTTTGATCTATTTTCAGGGGCCAGTACTGGTGCCATAATCATTGCTGGCTTACTTTCGCCTGACAATCAAGACCGTCCAAAATATACTGCTGAAGAAATTATCGACCTCTATATTGAAAATGGCCATGTAATTTTTAATGCTTCTGTATTTCAGGAAATAAAATCAGTTTCTGGACTGGTGAATGTTAAATATGACCCTCAAGGGATAGAGTCTGTCTTTGATGAGTACTTTAGTAACGCTCAATTAAAGGATCTACTAAAGCCAACACTTATCCCAGTATATGAGCTGTCAAGAGGGCAGAATTATTTTTTTCGCCAGCAAAAAGCACAAACAAGTTCACGTCATAATTATTATCTAAAGGATTTGCTTAGGAGTGCAACCTCCGCGATTACTTACTTTCCACCTTCTAAAATTTCTACAGTTAATAATAAATCGCATCGTTGTTTTATAGATGGAGGCGTTTTTGCAAATAACCCAGCTCTTTCTGCCTACGCAGAGTTTCGCTATCACAATCCAGAACTACATGCAAAAGACACTATGATGCTTTCACTTGGAACTGGAAGACAAAGTACACATCTTGATTGTGAGATAACCTCAAGTTGGGGTGCCGCAGAATGGCTTTATCAGGGAGGCTTCATGACATCTAATGCAATATCTTCTGTTTCTGATTATCAGCTCAATGCAGTTTACGATAGCGCATCAAACTACCTTCGACTAGATGCTTTGTTTGACGAAAGCCATTCTAGCAGCATGGACAACACTAAGAAAGATTATCTAGACTATCTCGTTTCTTTGGGAGAGAGTATAGCGAATGAAAGGCAATCTGATATAGAGACTTTTGCACAAAAACTAGTTGAAAACTCAGACAAAATATCATGAATGAAACGCTCATTCTTTTGTTACTTCTAGGTGCATTTTCTGGTTTCGTAGCTGGTCTTTTAGGAGTAGGTGGCGGCCTGATTATGGTCCCTGCATTGCTGTATCTATTAGCACCAACTATCAATCAAGCGGCTTTAATGCACACTGCAATTGGTACCGCTTTAGCGGCAATTGTTTTTACCTCTCTTTCAAGTGTATACGCTCACCACAAACACGGAGCGATACTTTGGCAAAACTTTTTCAAACTCACTCCAACTGTGCTTTTGGGTGCATATAGCGGGGCCATAGTTGCGAAATATATGAGTTTTGATTTTTTAAGAATATTTTTTGCTTTCTTTGAAATTAGTGTTGCTCTCATTATGTGGTTCGGTGTCAGCGCTTCGGGTCATGTGGACAGCCTTGCACGGTGGGTTTGGCTAATTGTTGGTTATATTATTGGTTTAGTTTCTGCAATTGTGGGTATAGGTGGTGGCACGATGACAACCCCTTTTTTGGTTTATAACAATGTTGAAATAAAAAATGCAATTGCGACTTCAGCGGCTGTCGGAATGCCTATTGCTCTTGCCGGTAGTTTTGGTTTTATTGTTGCTGGATTGAATGTAGAAGATGCCACTGGCGGTATCGGTTTTGTTCATTTAGAAGCTCTTGTAAGTATTGTTGTAGCAAGCATTTTGTTTGCACCCTTGGGAGCCAAAGTAACACATATCTTAGACAGCAAAAAACTCAAAAAAGGTTTTGCTGTGTTTCTAGGTTTTTTAGGTGTGATGGTGTTTTTGTTTAAGTAGAAGAGGTTTTACTTTTTTCTGCAAAATTTAAAGCAACGGAGTTAATGCAGTAGCGCTTTCCTGTTGGCTGAGGTCCATCAGGAAAAACATGGCCTAAATGTGCATCACAAGATGAACACCTCACTTCTATTCTGATGTAGCCCAAAGAGTCATCTTCAATTTGTCGAACACAGTCGCTCTTAGCGAGCTCATAAAAACTTGGCCAACCGCTCCCTGAATCAAACTTTGTGTTTGATTCAAACAATAGAGCGTCGCAACAAACGCAGTGATAATGACCTGTCTCGTAGAGGTTATAGTATTCACCGGTAAATGGTGGCTCAGTGCCACATTCTTGGGTGATGTGGTATGCTTCAGGTGATAACTTTTTCTTAATGTCCATTCGTGTATTATAAGAGAACTATAGAGGATTCTTAAATATCTACAATCAATAATTATGGAAATATATTTGGTAGGTGGCGCTGTTCGTGATGAACTATTGGGCATATCTAATGACAAATCTGTAAAGGATTATGTTGTCGTGGGCTCCTCACCCGAAGAAATGAAATCTCTCGGATATCGTCAAGTGGGAAAAAATTTTCCTGTTTTTATTGATCCAAAATCCAGTGATGAGTACGCCTTAGCTAGAACCGAAAGCAAGGTTGGTGTCGGCTATTCTGGTTTTGAATTCGATACATCAAAAACTGTAACCCTTGAACAGGACCTGTACCGTCGTGATTTAACTATTAATGCTATTGCTAGAAACCTAGAAGATGAATTGATCGATCCTTATGGCGGATTGAAGGACATTACAACAAAAACTATTCGACATGTTTCTGATGCATTTTCAGAAGATCCGGTCAGATTATTGAGGGTAGCCAGATTTGCCTCTCGTTTCCACAAACTAGGCTTTAGTATCGCTCCTGAAACTCGGAAATTAATGCAGCAGATGGTAACCTCAGGGGAAGTGGATGCGCTTGTACCAGAACGAGTCTTCAAAGAGCTTTCTCTGGCGCTTTGTACTGATAAACCTTCTATATTTTTTGATGTTTTGCTTGAATCTAGTGCTTATCATCGCCTTTTTCCTATGTTGTCTTCAACTGGGAGTCATATTTCTCAACTCGTTGATGCCTCAGTGGAGGATCTTGAGGTTAAGTTTGCACTCTGGCTCCATCAACAGAAGCTTGAAGATATCACTGCATTGAGCTCCCATCTTAAATGCCCTAAAGATTATCAACAGGTAGCTGAACTTGTTGCTAAGTGGTATATTTTTTCCAAAGATTTGCTCTCGCATAGTGAACAAGAAGTGCTAAATTTTTATCTGAAAACTGATAGTTTGCGTCGTCAGAGACGTTTTGAAAAGATACTTATTGCTTTTAAAGAGTTGGGAGTAGATGTTAAGCCTATTTCGGAAATTTTAGTGGCATTAAAAGCTATCAATGTTTCGAAGCTAGACAAGGCACTAATTGTCGAGCAAATAGCTCAAAAAAGGCTATCAGTGATTGGGAGATTTCTCAACTCGACAAAGTAAATCATAGTCACAGAATTCACAGGCATTTTTTGCAGGAAGAACTTTTGCGATGCCATTTTGAAAATCATCGCTTGCAGAGTTTAAAGTTGATTGCCACTCCATTAATTGTATATCCCATTCTGGCATCTTGGATTTTGTTTGTGGTTTTAATGGCAAAGCGGACTTGTTTTTAGTGATCGCTTTGAATTGACAGTCACTCGGATTTATTGCTGCAAATGCAACCCCATCTACAGTGTTTGATATTGCATAAATTGGCAGTTGGGCCAGTTCGATTGGATTGCCAACCATTTTACTGACCGCTACAGCGCCGCTCTTGTAATCAATAATAAGTTTCTCGTTATTCTCTAGACAATCCATTCGATCCAACCTTGTGGTAAAAGTTAGACCGTTAATTTCAACTTCTGAAGTTGATTCTGTTTTTATCACTTTAAAATCACCTCTTTGCTTTTCAAGCTCAAGATATTTATGAATGAGTTTGACTAATCTAGTTTTTTCAAGTAACTTGAAATTTGATTGAGGTGTTTTAAGAATTGCAAGATCAATATGTTTTTCAATCAAATCATTGAGAGCTAAATCCGAGAGTTCCAACAACTCTCTTCCGGTTTTGATTTCTCCAAAAAAAGTTTCCAAAACTTCGTGAATTAATCGACCTTGTTGCTTTCGATTAATCCCAATATATGGAGTATCGAAATCGTCTATACAGAGACGTCCGACAAAGCCTTTGAAAGCACAACTCATTTGATTTTGAAGTGTTTTTATGCCTTGTTTGATGGTGTAATCATCAATATTGGGGGCCTTATAATCATCAATATGGTTTAATTTACGAGTCATGACAGCTTTTATAGTTTTTTCTTGGGACTCTTCAAAATGTAAACATGGTGTAGGCAGCTGTTCACGATTCTTTGTTGATTTGGCATAGCTAAAAGTAATATTGTTGCTTAAATCCTTTAAAGCTTGCAAGGTAACTTTAGTGTTTTTATCAATTGCATCAAAACTTGAATTAGGAAGTTCGTAATCCCTACAGACTTGAACAGGAATAAAGAGAGGTATTTTGATCGCTCCTGGGAGAAAATCGCTTGTCATATTAGATATCCAGACAGCATCAAAAAATAATCCCTCTGCCTCAAGTGCTCCCAATACATGAATATTGGCATTACCACCTTTTGGCTGAAAAACAACTGAATTCAGATGTGTTTGTAAAGTTTTTATGGCATCAATGAAACCGGTCTTTTTGTGAAAATCAGACAGTTTGTTGAGAATTAGACTTTCATTTTGATATTTTTCAAATAATTGGTATTCACTACTTGTTAAACTTCTATCAGTTGCAAAAGCCCAACTTGTAAGAAGTTTGTTAATGACTATAAACCAATCCTCCAATGGTAATTTAGTTTGAAATTTCAGTTTTCTGATTTCGCTAATAGTTTTAGATAACTGTGGACAATCTTTTATCAATAAAAGGATTTTGTTGGTTGAGCTTTTTTCTCTAGCAAGTGACAAGATTCGATTCACCGATAAGGCACGATTGTTGGATTCTTTATGAGCCCCTTGAATAAATGGAGAGGTTATTACTTTGATGAGTGTTTTGTGATTAATACTGTCATCAATGATTTGTTTTGAGAGTTTGATGGTGTTGAGAAGATGCTGAATAAGCGGGTATTGGTATAGTGGTATGCCTAAAGAAATATTGTATGGTTTGCTATGAGTTTCTATTAAGCTCGAGGAGAACACCTGGTCAAAAACATTCTTTACCATGTTTTGCAATTCGCCTAAATTAGGAATGACAATTCCAATTTGATAATCAGGGTTTTGTGTGCTAGTTTCTTTTGCCCAATAGGCGATTGCTTGTAATTCAGTCTCGTAATCGGTAAATGACAATGCTTGAATTGTATTATCGGGCGAGATTGGCTTGATTAATTCACAGCCAAGGATTTGAAAGAGTTTGCCTTGTTCGGGCGTGGGTTTATTAAAACCGAAAGCGAAATATTTACCTTTTTTTTCGAATTTATCCAGAGTCTCATAAACCATTTTGAATAAATCAGTCGAGTCAATGCAGCCCATTGCTAACTTCATTTTTTCAAGTTCATAGATCCATTTAACTAATAGAGCGCTAGGGCTAGAGAAAAAACTTGGAATAGTTTCTATACCAATAAAATGTGTCTTGCAGAGATGGTAGCATTTAATTAATTCATCAATTACAGCTTCTGAATGGTTATTTGAGCCCTGCTGAATAATCTCTTTAAAGAAAAATCTGAGTTCCATTTGGGAGAGTAGACGGATTGATCTTTTTGGGTTATTTCGTTGCCAGTAGTTCTGGAGCCAAGAAGTGTATGAAAAAATGTTTGGCATTTTGAGTGAGCCATGCTGTTCTGATAATGATTGCTTAATGGCTAATACTTGGCGATTATTTGCCACAATAATTGTGTCATCAGATTGAATCAAAGAAAGATCTAAGTTAACCTTCATTCGGAAAATCGAATACCATATCTAGATATTTACAAAGCTCTGAGATGCCTTCTTTTTTGAGGGAAGAGAAAAGCTGTACATTGATATTTGGAAAGCCCTCTAGAGATTTAATGACTCTAAGCTTGGTTGAACTAGCAGCGCTCTTTTTTAATTTATCTGATTTAGTTAAGAGGATGTTAGTGGGCACATCGTTGTTAACACACCACTGTAACATCATTTCATCAAATGGTTTTAAGGGGTGACGGCAATCCATCACTAAAATCGTCGCCATTAAGCAGTTTCGATTGTCAAAATATTCACTCATATCGAGGTGCCATCTTCGTTTAACTGTATCTGGAACTTTAGCATAACCATAGCCTGGCAGGTCAACGAGCCGTCGTTGTTCGTCAAGTTCAAAAAAAACTAAATGTTGTGTACGTCCAGGAGTTCGACTGACCTTTGCTAATTTTTTTTGTTTGGTTAGGGCATTTATTACACTGGACTTTCCTGCATTAGAGCGACCCGCAAATACAACCTCATATCCATGGTCTTCAGGGCAGCCCTTTAATGAAGGGCAAGATAGTAAGAATTTTGCCTGACGGTAAGAATTATGCATAGCTCAAGTCATGTCCTAGAGACAAAGACATTATATAAGTTTCATTCTTGGGTAAATCACAGGAATTAAATATTCTTTTAATTGTCCCAGTACTTTTTGCGAAAAGAGTAAATTTCGTTTTAAGTATAATTTACAACGGAATTTGTACAGCATTAGCCATATTGACAAGTAACATATTCTTTACTAGGTTGAGCTATTGTCGAATTTTGACTTGACCAAGGCTTTTTGGTGACTTATGGATAATGATGTATACCTTCATCGAGAATATAAAAAGTTTTCTTCAAATGATGATTTAAGTAAACCTTTGTCGCTTTATCAGGCGGAAGTTCATTCTGATTGGATCGACTACAATGGCCATATGAGTGAGTCTTTCTATCTCTATGCATTTGGAGACGCCTCTGATGCACTTTTTCGCTATATTGGCATCGATGAGGATTATCGATCTGCAGGTCAATCTTTCTATACAGTTGAAACACACATCAATTATTACCTAGAAGTTTCAGAGGGTGAACCTTTAAGTTTTACTACTCAAATACTTGGGCTCGATAAAAAGCGTTTGCATTTTTTTCATCAGATGGTTCATGCACAGAGTGGTGATCTGTTGGCAACAACCGAGCAAATGTTGATACATGTTGATACGAACAAATCGAAGGCCAGCGAAATCATGCCTACTGTTGCAGAAATACTTAGAAAAATTTGGGTTTGTCATGAGAAACTTCCATCTCCTGAACAGCAAGGTCGAGTCATGCATATACCGAAAACAAAATAAATCAGATTGAATATTTTCAGTAAAAAATAGGAAGAGAATTAAATGGAATTTAGTCTTTCAAGTGAACAAGAGATGATTATCGATAGCGTTCGTAGCTTTGTCGAGCAGGAGCTATATCCCCACGAAGATGAAGTCGAGAAAACCAATCATATCGATGCAAGTTTGGCAGAGAGTATCAAACAAAAGGCGATTAAGCTTGGTCTTTATGCTACCAATATGCCTGTCGAACATGGCGGCGGCGGTCTCGACACATTGACTTTATGCCTTCTGGAAAAAGAGTTAGGTAAGGCAAATTTTGGCCTTCAGTATATTGTTGCCAGGCCAAGCAATATATTAATGGCATGTAAAGATGAGCAAATTGATAAATATTTACTACCTACGATACGTGGTGAAAAAGTAGATTGTTTGGCTATGACTGAACCGAATGCAGGCTCAGATGTGCGTTCTATGAAATGCCGTGCTGAGCGGGATGGTGAGTATTTTGTAATCAATGGTTCCAAGCACTTTATTAGTCATGCTGATATGGCCGATTACGTGATTTTATTTGTCGCCTCTGGTGTTGAAGAAACTTCGAGAGGCGTGAAGAAAAAAATCACTAGTTTCCTTGTAGACATGGGGACGCCAGGTTTTTCTGTAGAAACTGGGTACAACAGTGTTTCGCATCGTGGATATCATAACTTTATTCTTAATTTTGATAACTGCCGTGTTCATGAATCGCAAGTATTGGGGGAGGTAGATCACGGTTTTGATGTCGCTAACGAGTGGCTAGGAGCTACTCGTTTATCTGTTGCGGCAATGTGTCTAGGAAGAGCTGAACGCGCCTTACAGATTGCGACCGAATGGGCCGCAACTCGTGAACAGTTTGGACAAACCATAGGAAAGTTTCAAGGGGTTTCTTTTAAGCTCGCTGACATGTCTATGGAATTACAAGCCGCTGAGTTGCTTACTTTGAGGGCCGCTTGGAATGACTCTCAGGGAAAGATGACCAATAGCGATGCAGCAATGGCAAAACTAAAGGCAACTGAGACACTAGCCATGGTTTCTGATGAGGCTATACAGATTTTAGGTGGCATGGGCTTGATGGATGAGTTGCCTCTAGAGAGGATATGGCGTGACCATCGGGTAGAACGAATATGGGATGGTACTAGTGAAATTCAACGTCATATTATTTCAAGGTCGCTCTTAAGACCTTTCGAATAAATAATCCCTATGAATCAATCAAATTTGAGTCGTCTTATATCTCCTAAGTCAATTGCTGTTGTAGGTCATCAAGGAGCTGATTTTGCTATAAGAGGGAGTCTTAAATTGGGTTATACCGGAAAAATTTGGGCGATTCATCCATCTAGGGAATCTATTGAAGGGTTAGAGTGTTATAAAAGTGTTAGAGATTTACCTGGGCCTCCAGATGCAACATTCATAGCAGTTAATGCCGAAGCGGCGATAGAAATAGTTACTGATCTAAAACAAATTGGAGGGGGAGGTGCAGTGTTGTATGCTTCCGGTTTTGGAGAGGTGGGAGAAGAGGGAGTCAATAGAAACCAGAGGCTAGTTGAAGCAGCAGGCAAAATGCCGATTATTGGACCTAACTGTTATGGATTTATTAATAGTTTGGATAGTGTTGCTTTATGGCCAGACTTACATGGCTGTGAAGCACTTGATAAGGGCGTCGCAATCATTACTCAAAGCGGTAATATAGGACTAAATATGACAATGCAGTCAATTGGTTTACCTATTGCCTACATGTTTACTCTTGGCAATCAGGCAAATACAAGTATTTCAGATATTATTAATGCAGTGTTGGATGATGATAGGGTTTGTGCCATAGGCCTTCATATGGAAGGTGTTAGTGATATTGAAGCTTTTGATAATGCTGGACGCCGAGCGTTAGAAAAAAAGATCCCTATCGTCGCTATTAAAACCGGCCGCACAAATACCTCTTCCCAAATTGCTCTTAGCCATACTAGTTCATTGACGGGAGCGGACCAATTGTTTGATGTTTTATTTGATCGTCTAGGAATAGCTAGAGTTGATAACGTTCCAGAGTTTTTGGAAACTTTAAAGTTGCTCAGCATTTTCGGCGCAATCGATCACAATGGCGTGGCATCAATGAGCTGTTCTGGAGGAGAAGCGGGAATGATGGCTGATTTAATTGATGGTTTAGATATCTCTTTTTCAGGTCTTGAAAATGAACATAAGGAACGAATTCAAAACACATTAAATGAGTTTGTTGAGGTAGATAATCCCCTAGATTATCATACTTTTGTTTGGGGGGATCGTCATCGTACAGCTGCTTGTTTTAAAGAAATGATGAGTGGAGATTTTGCAGCAACCATGTTACTTTTAGATTGGCCAAAAACTGATCAAATTAATCAACAAGATTGGGACAATACTTTCTATGCGCTATGCGATGCAGCGAAAGAGACAGGGAAAAAAGCTATCGTTCTAGCTTCCATGGCAGATTGTATGCCAAAAAGGATTATTGATGAATGCCAAAAACATGGAATTGCACCAATGATTGGTTTGGATACCTGTCTTAAATCGTTACATCATTCATACAGGTGTGCTCAAGCTTTTAATGCAGACTCGTCTGGTCCTATAGAGGCATTAATTCCAGTTTCAAACAAAACGCAAACCAAGAGAACACTTACTGAGTTTGATGGAAAGCAATTATTGGCTAAGTATGGTGTATCAATACCTAGGGGTGAGTTAGTTTCTAGTATAGAGGGTGCATTGAGGGTCGCAGAAAAGTTGCACTATCCAGTCACTGTCAAGGTATCAAGTGAAGCCTTAGTTCATAAGAGCGATTCAGGGGCTATTAGGGTTAACGTTAAGGATGCCGGGATGCTCAAATTAGCAGTATCTGAACTACTACAAATCGGACCTTCATTATTGATTGAAGAAATGGTAGAGGGCGCTATAGCAGAATTAATTATTGGTGCTGATTGTGACCCATTATTTGGAAAATATTTGATAATTGGGAGTGGCGGAGTTTTGGTCGAGTTGTTAAGCGACAGTATTCCATTACTGTTACCGGTTGAGAGAAGTAATGTTTTGGAAGCGCTTTCTGAGTTGAAGTTATTTTCGATACTTGAGGGTTATCGTGAAAACTCAGCTGGAGATATTGATGCTGTTATTGATACTGTGATGTCTACGCTTGATTTTATTAACTCAAATGAAGTCATTGAACTTGATATAAATCCGTTACTAGTTTTACCTCAGGGGAAAGGTGCAATTGCCGTTGATGCCTTGGTTAGATTGAATTAGTAGTAACATGACATTAATCTCAAATTTAAGGAAGATTTTATGAACAAAAGTGTCACTTGTGAGGTTTATAACGAAGTGCTTGTAATTACGCTTGATCGCCCTAAAGCCAATGCGATTGATGCGACAACAAGTCACGCGCTTGGCGATGCCTTTATCTCCTTTAGGGATAATCATGATTTAAGAGTAGCCATTATTATCGGTGCAGGTGAACGGTTTTTTTGTGGTGGTTGGGATTTAAAAGCAGCATCTGAGGGTGAGGCAGTTGATGCAGACTTTGGCCCAGGTGGTTTTGCTGGACTTACTGAATTGTGGGATTTGGATAAGCCTGTTATTGCTGCGGTTAATGGATTAGCGGTTGGTGGTGGTTTTGAGTTGGCACTTGCCGCTGACCTAATTGTTGCAGCCAACACAGCTGAGTTTTTTGTACCTGAAGCTACTTTAGGGATTATTCCTGATAGTGGAGGAGTTTTGAGATTGCCACGTCGCTTACCTAGAGCGATTGCGATGGAAATGCTTATGACCGGGAGGAGAATGGGTGTAGTTGAGGCGCAAAAATATGGCTTAGTGAACAGAAGTTGTTCATTAAAAATGTTAAAAAAGAAAGCCATTGAGTGGGCACACGAAATTGCTAAGTCTGCTCCCCTTTCATTGGCGGCAATTAAAGCCGTTATTAGAGAGACAGATCAAATGGATTTAGAATCTGCGTATAAAACTATGCGTTCTGGTCAAATCAAGGCTTATCATAAAATGCTCAAATCTGAGGATGCCAAAGAGGGGCCACTTGCTTTTTCTGAAAAGCGTTCTCCCAAATGGAAAGGGAAATAGCTCTGCATGAATCCTGTCCACACTGGATAAAATAGATTGTGTGTATAATTTAACGAAAATAAATAGAAAGCTAAAGTGAATACATCATGAAAAAGATTTTATTGTTAATCCTTTCTATAGTGGCATTAGCTTTTTCACTGAGTTCTATATCAGAGGAATCAAAGAGCGAAGGTGAATCTATGTTTGAAGCTTTGGGGTGTGCTAGTTGCCATGGTTCGGGAGGAAATTCAACCGATGAAGAGGTTCCTTCGCTAGCTGGCAGGGATGCTGAATGGATAGTACAACAATTAGAACAATTTCAGTCAGGGGAGCGTCAAAATGCGATTATGAATGCTATGGCTCCAATGGCAGAAGGGTTTGAGGACTCTATAGCTGAATACCTTTCTACTCAAGGACTTAGAGAGTAGTCTTTTCCGTTATCTTCATAAATAGAAGTTAACGGAACCATCAATATTCAAGTATAATTTCGTGGAATTTTTTGGAGATTTGGAATGAAAAAGACCATTATTATTTTTGTATCAATTGTACTTGTAGCTCTTAGTACAAATAGTTTAGCCTCTGGAGATGCTGAGGCAGGTCAAACTAAATCTGCAACATGTATGGGTTGCCATGGTCTTGCTGGTAATAGCACCATGCCAAATTTTCCCAAGCTTGCTGGTCAAGGTGAAGGTTATATTTTGAAGCAACTACAGGAATTTAAATCGGGTGCAAGAGACAATGCAATTATGGCGGGTGTTGTATCCTTACTATCGGAACAAGATATGATGGATATTGCAGCATATTACTCAGTTCAAACTATCAGTGAAAATAGTGCTAAGGCAGATGAGGAAACAATCGAATTAGCTCGAAAGATCTACCTTGGCGGAAAGAAAGATACACAAACCACTGCTTGTATTGCTTGCCATGGTCCTAAGGGTTTAGGAATTCCGAGTGCAAAATTTCCTGCTCTTGGTGCTCAGCATGCTGAGTATACTGCTTCGCAGTTAAAAGCATTCCGCCAATATTCTATCAACGAGCAGACTGGCTCTGATGACCTTGCTAGAGATAATGATTATGAAGGGATGATGAGAAGTGTTGCCAAAGGTTTAACAACTGTTGAAATTGAAGCTTTAGCCGAATACATTGCTGGTCTTCACTAATTAGTTCATTCTTTCGGTGTTGCCGTCTACAGTCATGACCTGTCCAGATATTTTATGGGCTTCATTTGAAAGTAAGAATAAGGCCATATTGGCAATATCTTCTTTGCTTACAAAAGTCTTAAGTGACGCCATTGATTCATAATCTTTTTGTAATTCTTCTTCTGAAACACCTGTAGATTTTGCTTTTGCTTCTATGACTCTTTTCATTCTATCTCCTGATACCGATCCTGGGCAAATAGCGTTAACTCTTATGTTAAATTCTCCCAGTTCCATTGCAAGTGACTTAGTCACACCAATAACAGCCCACTTGCTTGCTACATAAGGTGTTCTGAGAGGAAGACCAAACAAGCCCGCAGTTGAAGAAATATTGATAATGGATCCACCTTCATTATTTTTTAACAAAGGTATAGAGTGTTTAGTGAAATAAAAATGACTGTTAAGATTGATGTCTATTGTGTTTCTCCAGTCTGAAATAGATAGGCTTTCAATTGGTCCGGTTGGTCCGGCTATGCCGACATTATTAATAAGGGAATCAATGTTTGCAATTCTTTCTTTTAGTGAATAAAAATATTTTTCTACAGAGTCTGGATTTTTTGCATCAACATTGTCTACAAATAGTTTTTTGTTTATCAAAGGATGTTCATTGATTTCATCAATTTTTTTTTGATTGATGTCTGATAAATAAACGTTATAACCTTTATCTAAAGATAGACTGGCTATACTCCAACCGATTCCATCAGCAGCAGCTGAAATTATAATGTTTTTACTAGGAGTCTTATTTTGAGTCATTTAGTTTAATGTTTCATTAAGGCATCAGATAACTTATCAGATGTAATATTTTCTTTTGTATTACAAGGGGTAATAATCTAAACCTTTAATTGAAAACAAACTTAAACAATCCTCTACGATATGCAAGGATTAACAGAAAGTTTATCTTATTTTCACATTAAGCAAATATAATTTTGCTAAAAATGAATAATATTGAAAAAAATATTAAAGCAATAATTAAAGATTACTTATACAATAGTGCGAATTTCTATATAGTCATTATTTGGCTTAAACATGGCTGGTTTTTTGAATAATTATGATTTTATTGTTATCGGTGCTGGTTCATCAGGCTGTGTTCTTGCGAATAGGCTCAGCAAGGATTCTTCAAACAAAGTATTACTCATAGAAGCAGGCGGCACTGACCGTCGTTTTTATGTACAAATGCCTATCGGTTATGGCAAAACCTACTTCCAAAAAGACATTAACTGGATGTATATGGGGGAGCCAAGCCCCGGTATCAATAATCGTTCCAGTTATTGGCCACGAGGTAAATTATTGGGCGGTTCCAGTTCGATTAATGCTATGGTCCATGTTCGAGGTAATCCTCAAGATTTTGACGACTGGCAAAAGGCTGGTAATCCTGGCTGGTCATATAACGATTTGCTTCCCTATTTTAAACGTATGGAAACTTGGCAACATGGCGACGACCAATATCGCGGCGGTAGAGGACCATTAAATGTTTCAGACGTTACAGACCAGCTGCATCCCTTGTGTGACACTTTTATTTCAGCTGCTGAAGAATTAGGAATTAGTTTTAATGGTGACATGAATGGTGAGATTCAGGAAGGCGTTGGTCATTACCAGATAACCACGCATAAGGGACAGCGTATGTCTGCTTCACGAGCTTTTTTGCGTCCCGTTATGAAGCGTTCCAACCTTACCGTGATTACCAAGGCTCTCGTTACTCGTATTTTATTTGAAGGTAAATGTGCTGTTGGCGTTGAATACACAAAAGCAGGCAAACTTTACCAAGTAAATGCCAAACGTGAAGTGATATTAAGCGCTGGTGCAGTGAACTCACCACAACTTCTTCAGTTATCTGGAATAGGACCAGAATCGGTTCTAAAGGAAGCCAATGTTTCAGTTATCCATGACAGCCCTGCTGTTGGAAAAAACCTCCAGGACCATCTTGGGGTGAGCTATTTTTATAAAAGTAAAGTGCGAACCTTGAATGATCAGCTGAGACCTTGGTGGGGAAAGCTATTTCAGGGTATTCGATATGTCTTGACTAGGACTGGTCCGTTAAGTTTAAGTGTCAACCAGTCTGGCGGTTTTGTGAGAACTCGGGAAGGGCTTTCAGGGCCCAATATTCAGCTTTATTTCTCGCCTGTAAGTTATACTCTTGAATCCCATGGAAGACGCGCTATGCTAAGTCCAGACCCTTTTTCAGCTATGTTGTTGGGGGTATCGAACTGTAAATCAAATTCGAGAGGGCAGATTCGAATAAAGAGTAGTGATCCAACTGTTGCGCCAATAATTGAGCCTAACTATCTATCTCATGACGATGATGTCCGAGACCTATTAGAGGGCGTCAAATTGTTGAGGCAATTAGCTCAAACTGAGAGTTTCAGTAAGTCAATTGTTGATGAGTTTCGACCTGGGCCTGAGTGTAAATCAGATGCTCAAATGATAGAAGATATTAGAGACAATGCATGGACTGTTTTTCATCCTGCTTGTACTTGCTGTATGGGCCCTGATCCAATCAATAATGTCGTTGATAGTAGTCTTAAAGTGCATGGAA
Organism: gamma proteobacterium SCGC AB-629-P17; assembly: GCA_000372785.1. Taxonomy (GTDB): domain Bacteria; phylum Pseudomonadota; class Gammaproteobacteria; order PS1; family Pseudothioglobaceae; genus Pseudothioglobus. The sequence goes on from KB889758.1 coordinate 27,832, forward strand.
TAGAAGGACTTCGGGTAGCAGATGCCTCTATATTTCCACAGCTTATATGTGGTAATATTAATGCCGCTACAATCATGGTGGGTGAGAAGGCTTCGGACCTGATTTTGGCTGATATATCTAAATAAAGAGTTAGCTAAACCGAGACAAATTATGAAAATTATTAGCATAGAAACCTTTGCCAACGAATACATCGGCTTGGTCCGAGTGCGTACCGACGAAGGTGATGAGGGTTGGGGGCAAACTACTACCTACAATGCCGACATAAGTGCTCAAGTGGTGCACCGACAAGTGGCTCCTCATGTGTTAGGCTGGAGTGGTCTCGACATCACTGATTTAAACCGAGAGGTCTTAGAGCGAGAACATAAGTTCCCTGGCACCTATCTTTATCGTGGTTTATGTGGACTAGATACAGCACTTTGGGATATTCACGCCAAGAGAGCTAACAAGAGTGTATGCCAACTTTTGGGTGGTAATCCTGAGTCCGTGCCAGTGTATGCTTCGAGTATGCAGCGAGAAATCACGCCTGAAGCTGAAGCTGAACGTTTTCTTGAGCTTAAAGAGAAGCATGGTTATAAAGCCTTCAAATTCCGTATAGGGAAAGAATGTGGCCATGACTTGGATCAGTGGCCAGGTCGTACAGAGGATATTGTGAAGCAAGTGCGCCAGGTTTTGGGAGATGATGTAGCACTGCTGGTGGATGCCAATAGTGCCTATACACCAGCTAAAGCCATTGAAGTTGGGTATATGTTACAAGATTATGGTGTCAGCCATTTTGAAGAACCCTGTCCATATTGGAAACCTGACTGGACTCGTCAAGTTAAAGATTCCCTAGATATTGATATAAGTGGTGGTGAGCAGGATAACGATATGCGTATCTGGAAGCACATGGTAGACGCGCAAGTGGTGAATATTGTACAGCCCGATGTCTGTTATATGGGTGGCATTAGTCGCACCTTAGAGGTTGCTAAGTTAGCACAACAGGCGCAATTACCTGTAACTCTACATTCTGCTAACTTATCATTGGTAACATTGTTTTCTGCACATATTATGGGGTCTATCACTAATGCAGGTAAGTACTTAGAATTCTCAATTGAAGGTTTAGATTACTACCCTTGGCAAGACAATATATTTTCGCCAGGCTTTAAAATAGTTGAAGGTCGGCTATTAATGGATCATAAGCCGGGCTGGGGTATAGAGGCAAACCCAGACTGGTTGTCTCAGTCAAAGTATCAGGTGAGCTATGCGGGTTCACGCTTTTAGTTGAGTTTTTTTCACTAAAAGGGCAGTTTAAACTGCCCTTTTTATTGGTTAGCAAAATCCTGTATAATTTCTTGTTTTTTTTACACTAGATACGGATTAGATAGATGAAGACCTCATTGAGCACACTTGAAGGGTTAAAAAGATCGCTGACAGTTGAATTGCCTATAGATACTTTCAACCAGAAAACGGATAAGATTTTACAAAGCCTTGCCAAAAAAGCCCGCATTGATGGTTTTAGAAAGGGCAAGATACCGGCGACAATTCTGCGTCAACGTTTCGGTGCTGGCGCTAAAGCAGACGCTACAAACGAAGTAGTGACTGAAACTTTGGAAGAGGCATTAGCAGACGCTGACGTTTCTCCTGCTGCACAACCCTCTTTAACTAATGTAGACACAGAAAGTCGTGATAACTTTAGCTATACAATTGAGTTTGAGGTTTATCCTGAAGTTAGTGTGGCACCATTATCGAACCTGAATATTGATCAAATAAATGCAACAGTTTCTGATGAAGATGAAGAAAGAGCATTGCAAGATCTACAAGATAGGGCGACTGAATACAAAACCGTTAAACGTAAATCTAAAAATGGCGACCGTTTGATAATTGATTTTGAGGGATTGCTAGATGGCGAGTCATTCGAAGGTGGTGCGGCAGAGGGGTTTGAAATCGTTCTTGGGCGTGGTGCAATGATTGAAGGATTTGAGCAAGGTCTCATTGATGTCGCTGCAGGCAAGACGGTAGAAGTTAAAGCGACATTCCCAGAAGACTACCATGTTGAAAATTTAGCTGGAAGAGAGGCCTTATTCAAAGTAAAGGTTAAAGAAGTGGGCTCACCCAAAGAAATGAAGCTTGACGACGAATTCGCTAAAAAATATGGTGAAAAGGATTTCGAGACAATGAAAAGTCGCATGTCTAAGCAAATGCAACTAGAGTTAAGTTCTCGTATAGTTCAACAAAACAAAGATGCCGCTTTTACTGCACTTTTAACTGCAAATGACTTTGAAGTTCCCAAAGGCAGCGTTAGTACCGAAGCTATGAAGTTGCAACAAGACATGGAAGCAAGGATGGAACAACAAGGGATGCCTTCAAAAGGCAACTTTCCTGAAGCCATGTTTCAAGAAGAGGCATCAAGACGAGTAAAGTTAGGTCTATTAATCAATAAAATTGCGAATGATAGCGAAATCAAGCCTGAAAAAGGGCAAGTTGATGCTAAACTAAAGGAAATGTCCATGCAGTATGGCGAAAGTGCGCAACAAATGATTGATTGGTATAACTCTGACCCTTCAAGGTTGGCAGGTGTTGAGTCGATTGTTGTTGAGGAGCTTGTAGCTAAACATGTTGCACTTGAAGCTAAAGTCAATGTTACTGAAAAGACTTTTCAAGAAATTATGAACCCACAAAATTAATTATGTCAATACAAAACCTACATCAAATCCCTATGGTAATTGAAAGTTCTGGTAGAACTGAAAGAGCTTATGACATCTATTCCCGATTACTCAAGGAGCGAGTTGTTTTCATGGTAGGCCCTGTAGAGGACTATACGGCAAATGTTGTTGTCGCTCAACTTCTTTTTCTAGAATCTGAAAATCCCGATAAGGATATTCATCTATATATCAATTCACCAGGCGGCTCTGTTACAGCTGGTTTGGCTATCTATGACACTATGCAGTTCATCAAGCCTGATATCTCTACACTTTGTATTGGCCAGGCTGCAAGTATGGGCGCCTTGTTGCTAACTGCTGGTGCAAAAGGAAAAAGGTTTGCTCTGCCACATGCCAGATGTATGATTCATCAACCTTTAGGGGGGTTTTCTGGTCAAGCCAGCGATATCGATATTCATGCTCAAGAGATTCTGAAGACCAGAGATAAGCTAAATTCCATTCTAAAAGAACATACCGGTCAAAGCATGAAGACTATTCAAAAGGACACCGATCGAGATAATTTCATGTCAGCCAGGGAGTCCGCAAAATATGGACTCGTTGACAAAGTACTCAAAAAACGATAACTCTTAGTTTGTCTATGGCACAAAATACACAAGACCTGCATTGCTCATTTTGCTCCAAACACAAAGATGAGGTGTCCCGCTTAATAGCCGGACCTGGAGTCTACATTTGTGACGAATGTATTGACTCATGTTATAGTCTAATTCAAGAACAAACGAATAAAGAGAAAAAAAACCAACATCAGGACTGGAATTACACACCAAAAGAGTTATTTAATTTCTTGAACGAATATGTTATTGGTCAATCTCATGCTAAAAAGGTTTTGTCAGTCGCAGTCTACAACCACTATAAGCGTTTAAAGACCGATTACATCTCCAACGAAGTTGAGTTGGATAAATCCAACATTTTACTGATTGGTCCTACTGGCAGTGGCAAGACCCTTCTTGCTCAAACCCTAGCGCGTTTTCTGGATGTCCCTTTTGCTGTAGCTGACGCAACAACATTAACGGAAGCAGGTTATGTCGGGGACGATGTAGAGAATGTTATTAAAAGCTTGCTAGCCAAGTGTGATTTTGATCCAAATAGGGCTGAACAGGGGATTATTTTTATTGATGAAATTGATAAAATTTCGCGCCGTTCTGACTCCCCCTCTATTACTAGGGATGTTTCTGGTGAAGGTGTTCAGCAGGCAATGCTCAAATTGATTGAAGGTACAATTGCTTCCGTACCCCCGCAGGGTGGCAGAAAACATCCAAACCAGGAAACAATTGACGTCGATACCTCAAAAATATTGTTTATATGTGGCGGGGCATTTGATGGTTTAGAAAAAGTTATAGACAGAAGAGTTGAAAAAGCAACTGGTATTGGATTTGCTGCAAATGTCAAAGATGAGCAAAGTGAAAAAACACTCGCTGAACTATACAGATTGTTGGAGCCAGACGATTTAATTAAATTTGGTTTAATTCCTGAACTGGTTGGACGTCTAGCCGTTCATACTTCGCTTAGTGCACTTGATGAGGATGCTTTGGTAGAGATCCTTACAAAACCGAAAAATTCTGTCGTCAAACAATTTCAACAGTTTTTTGCAATCGAAGGCGTGAAGCTAACGATTAGAAAAACTGCATTAGTAGCTATTGCAAAGCTTGCCGTTGAAAGAAAAACAGGTGCTAGAGGCTTACGAGCTATTTTGGAGGACCTATTATTGGATACTATGTATGAAATGCCTTCAACTACAAGCGCAAAAGAAGTTATTATTGATAAGGCAGTGGTTGAAGGAAAAAAACAGCCGATGGTTATGTATTTGCCTGAAAAAAAAATAAATAATATTAAAAAAGCTAGTTGATGACTTTCACTTTTTTAAGCAGATGACTCAATAATGCCTATGGAGTTGTTTGACCGTCAAAAAGATTCCGTAGGTCAAGGTGAACGAACGGTGTTAGTGAATGTTGAGCTTACCTCCAGTCGCCAGCAACCGAATGGAATGGATGAGTTCAGGCAACTTGCCTTGTCATCTGGTCTCAATATTGTTCAAACCATCACAGTTAAAAGGAACTCTACCGAAGCTAAATTCTTTGTTGGTAAAGGAAAGGTTGAGGAGCTAGCATCCATTGTGAGCATTAATGAAGCTGATTTAGTAATTTTTTCGCTTCAACTTTCACCCACACAAGAGCGCAATCTCGAAAAAGCCTTGAAATGCCAAGTGATGGATAGAACTGGTTTAATTCTAGACATTTTTGCGCTTAGGGCGAAGTCATTTGAGGGTAAGTTGCAAGTCGAATTGGCGCAATTACGCCACCTATCCACTCGTCTGGTCAGGGGTTGGACACACCTAGAAAGACAAAAAGGTGGTATCGGTCTGCGTGGACCTGGTGAAACTCAGCTTGAGACAGATAAGCGATTAATTTCAAAACGTATTAAGTATCTCGGCAAGCGTCTCGAAAAGGTCCACAAGCAGCACGACTTGAGTCGAAAATCAAGACGCAAAAAAGACCTACCTATGATTTCACTCGCCGGGTATACAAATGCTGGAAAATCGACATTGTTCAACCAGTTAACTAATTCACATGTTTATGCCGACGACAAGCTTTTTGCAACTCTAGATTCTACTATTCGTCGAGTTATTCTTCCAGCTGCAGGAGAGGCGGTTGTCGCAGATACAGTTGGATTTATCCAAGACTTGCCCCATGAGCTTGTGGCTGCATTCAAATCAACTCTTGAAGAAACCCGTCAGGCTAATGTTCTTCTTCATGTTGTTGATGCTTCAGATAAGGATAATGGTGACAAAATTGAACAGGTTGAAGATATTATTGAACAAATAGGGGCACAAGAAATTCCGAGCATAATTGTGATGAATAAGATTGATGAAATGAGTGATTTTCATCCAAGAGTAGATAAAGACTATTCAGGAAATATATACCGAGTATGGCTTTCAGCCCATACCGGAGAGGGTATAGATTTGCTTTATCAAGCCTTATCTGAACGTCTTAGTGGTATGATGACTTATGCTGGCATTCAGTTAGATGTTCAGTCAGCTTATATTAGAAGTGAAATTCATAAAGTCGGCTTTATTCAGAAAGAAAAAATGAATGAATTTGGTCAGTGGCTACTTGAAATTAACGTTACTCGACACTATCTAAAGAGATTATTAGGTAAGCAAGGTGTTTCATTATTATGGGAACAGAAATCGCAACAGAGTCAAATGGCCTAGAGAGGCAATCAATACCTCTATTACCGCTTAGAGATGTGGTTGTTTTTCCGCACACGGTTATCCCACTTTTTATTGGCAGAAAATCTTCAGTTCATGCAATTACCCATGCCATGGAAGCAGATAAGCATGTTTTCTTGGTCACTCAAAAAGATGAAGCTATTGAAGATCCTAAAAATGAAGATCTTCACAAGGTTGGCACTTTGGCGACAATCCTGCAGTTACTTAAGCTACCTGATGGAACTATAAAAGTTTTGGTTGAGGGAGTTAGGCGCTCTAGAATTGAAGAGTTTGTTGAATTAGGAGAGCATACTGAAGTTATTCTGAGTGACTGTGTATTAAGCTTTGAGAATGACACAGAAATCAAAGCAATGATGCGTCTGGCCCTAGAAAATTTTGAGAAATATATAAAACTCAGCAAAAAAATTCCAGAGGAAGTATACAAAGTACTTAAAGAAATTACAGACATTGAACGTTTTAGTGATGTCATCATTGCAAACATTAATCTGAAAGTTGAAGAAAAGCAGGAACTCCTCGAGAGTGGTCTAGCTAAAGATAGATTAGAAGCAATTCTTACAATTCTTGAAGGTGAGCTAGATGTTCTTGGTGCTGAACAAAAAATTCAAAGCCGAGTTCGTAAGCAAATGGAATCTAATCAGAGAGACTATTATTTGAATGAACAAATGAAGTCCATTCAGAAAGAGCTTGGCACCCTTGATGATGAAAATGAAATTGAGGAATTGCAATCAAGCATCAACAAAGCAAAAATGCCCAAAGAAGCTAAGAATAAAGCTCAAGGAGAACTGAATAAGCTGCAGAGAATGTCTTCTCAATCTTCTGATGCATCTATCATCAGAACTTATATCGAGAATTTGTGTTCAGTGCCTTGGAGCAAAAAGACACGAATCAGTCAAGATTTAATTAAGGCGCAAAAAATATTGGATGATGATCATTATGGTTTAATTAAGGTTAAAGAACGAATATTGGAACACTTAGCTGTTCAAACTCGTGTGACACATAATAAAGCAAATATTCTTTGTTTAGTTGGTCCTCCTGGAGTTGGAAAAACTTCATTGGGAGAGTCTATTGCCAGATCAGTAAATCGAAAATACATTCGAATGGCACTAGGTGGGGTAAGAGATGAGGCAGAGATTCGTGGGCATAGACGAACCTATATAGGCGCAATGCCAGGCTCAATTGTGCAAAAAATGCAGAAAGTTAAAGTCAAAAACCCACTTTTCTTACTTGACGAGATCGATAAAATGGCATCCGACTTTAGAGGTGATCCTGGATCAGCTATGTTAGAGGTATTAGATCCCGAGCAAAACCATACCTTTAATGACCATTACTTAGAGGTTGATTATGACCTATCACAGGTGATGTTTGTTGCAACTGCGAACTCTCTAGATCTGCCACAAGCGCTGATAGACCGTATGGAAATAATTCAGATTTCTGGATACACGGAAGATGAAAAATTACAAATTGCTAAACAACATTTGATTGCAAAACAGATGAAAAATAATGGTGTCAAAAATAGCGAAATCGTTTTTAAAGACTCCGCAATAATGGACATTATCCGTTATTACACTAGAGAGGCTGGTGTCCGTAACCTTGACAGAGAAATTGGTAGTATCTGTCGAAAGGTAATCAAGGATCTAACTCTCAAAAAGCGCAAGGCAAAAGCAATAATTAATTCCAAGAGTTTGCCGAAATTCTTAGGAATGAAAAAGTATCGCTTCGGCTTGGCTGAAGAGCATAACCAGATTGGCGAGGTGACTGGTCTAGCGTGGACATCGGTGGGCGGAGACTTGTTGACTATTGAAGCTTCTACCTATAAAGGAAAAGGCAAGCTAAATTACACCGGTCAATTAGGAGACGTCATGAAAGAGTCTATTCAGGCAGCTATGTCGGTCACTCGTCAGCGTGCAGATGTCCTAGGAATTGCTGAAGACTTTCATGAAAAGCTTGATATTCATATTCATGTTCCAGATGGCTCGACACCAAAAGATGGTCCTAGTGCTGGTGCGGCAATGTGCACCGCTTTGGTTTCTGTATTAACAGGTCGAAAAGTAAAGGCTGCGGTAGCTATGACGGGTGAAATTACACTTAGAGGTGAGATTACACCAATCGGAGGTCTAAAAGAAAAACTACTTGCTGCTTTGAGGGGTGGTATTAAAACTGTAATCATTCCTGATGATAATGAGCGTGAACTATCTGAAGTGCCAGACAAAATCAAAGGCAACCTTGAGATTATAAAAGTGAAATGGATCGATCAAGTTCTAGATATTGCTCTTGAGAAGTAACTAGGAATAGAATTATCAGTGATTTTTAATGAGCTTGGCGTAGTAAAAGCCGTCATATTCTTTGTGAGGTAGTTGTTGTTTCCCAATATCACCAGCTCCCCAATTTAGTGTTATTTTTTCATTTTTTGCATCCTCAAATTTCTCTAGGAATTGACTAATCTGGTGAACATTTTCATCCTTTAGTACTGAGCAAGTTGCATACAGTAGTTGTCCTCCAGGCTTTAAAACTTCCCAGAGATTTCCAAGAATTAAAGATTGAGTTTTGGTAATTTGAGAAATATCTTTCGGTTTTTTTAGTAGCTTAATATCGGGGTGTCTCCTAATAACTCCTGTACTTGAACAGGGAGCATCTAGTAAAATTTTATCAAAGAGCTTACCATCCCACCATTCTTGGTCTCTTGCATCCCCCTGTTGGATAGTGATATTTTGATTTTTGAACCGATCAAGGTTTTCTTGAACTTTTGAGAGTCTCTGTTTGTCATTATCTAGTGCGATGATATTAGCTTTTGGGCAAAGTTCAGCTAGGTGTGTTGCCTTACCTCCTGGAGCACTACATGCGTCTAGAATGAGTTCGCCTTTTTTAGGTGAAATCAATAGTGCTGCTAACTGTGCAGAAGTGTCTTGCACATAACAAGAGCCATTTTTGAACCCAGGTAACTTAGTCACACTAACAGCATTATTAAGAGTTAAAGCTTGAGGTGCTATAGTGGAAGATTGACTGGAGATATTTATTTCTTGTAACTGTTGTTGGTAATCATCCTTCTGAATCGATGGATGAACGCGAATCGTCATTGGTGCTTTTTTGTTGTTTTCAATGAGAATTTCTTGAAAGTTTTTTGGATAATCTTTCTTTAGTTTTTTAATCAACCAACTTGGATGAGAGTAATGTTTATTGTTCTCAATAATCTCTTGGTTTCGATCAATGTCTCTAAGTATTGCATTAATAAAGCCTTTTGCCCAAGGTTTTCCGATAACCTCGGCAACACCTACAGTTTCGTTGATTGCTGCATGTATTGGGGTATCAGAATGAATAAGTTGATATGCACCCAGAATAAGTAAGCAATGTATGTCAAGATTCTTTTTTTCCAATGGCTTTTTTAGACGAGGTGTTATGACGTCGTTAAGGTGATGATAAAACCGAATGGAGCCAAAAGTTAAAGATTTCGCATAAGATAAATCATCAGAATCTACTGGAAAAATGCCATCAGAGAGAGATTTTTTGTTTACAACAATTGAACAAATTGCTTGGTGAGCTATTACTCTAGCATTTGTTTTATTGAGCAAGAGTTTGTATGATGTTTTGAAGGAGCTCTTCTGGTTCTTGGTAGCCAGGTATATTGGTACCATCTTCTAAGAATATTGAAGGTGTAGCAAAGACACCCAATTGCTCTGAAATCGCTAATTGTTGAGCGACAGGATTCTCACAATCTTCACTCATTGGAAAAATGCGTTGTATTTTATAGTTATGTAGGGCTAGATTCCTGTTTTCTGCACACCAAATTTTTTCCATAGCGCTTTGTGCCTGAGGATGAAGTTGCTCTAGTGGTGAAGCTAAATATTTTATTGTTATACCCAAGGAATTCATTTCTGCTATATTGTTATGTAATTTTGCGCAAAAAGGGCAATCAACATCTGTAAAAACATGAACAATATACTGTTCATTCACCGCTTTAAAGACAATCTTGCTGTTTTCATCAATATTATCAAGTATCTGCTTGCTTATAGCATTGATTCTCATTGCAGTAAGATTGGACATTGTAACTAAATCTGTCACAGTTCCTTGTAAAACATATCGGGCATCGGAAGATATATGCATGACTTCTATTCTGGGTTCAGTAATGATTACTTCATAAAACCCATCAAGTTGTGACTCATTTATTTGTTCGGCACTGATATTTGGGAAAAATGGCTGTAATTGGTTAATGATTTCTTCGATATTTGCATGAGCAGAGTTTGCAAATAACAAAAACAACAACAAAAGTGACTTATACATAGTGAAAATTCATTATTAAAGAAGTAAATTTTACAGATTTTTGGTAGAATATCAGGATTATAATTTTGCGGGAAAGGCAATGGAATTTTTTGTCACACATCAGACGGTAGAACATTACAGTGGTGACTGCGCCGTAGCATTTATTTTCAAGGACAAAACTCATCAAAATAAGGAGCTTCAGCAACTATTAGAATTGAACCGATTTGAAGCAATCATTGGAGCAACTTTGATGCTCAGTCAAGTGAGTGGTTATAAAACAAAGAGATTGTTGATTGTCGGCTTGGGTGATTCATCACTCAACGAAAAGAACTACATGAAAGTGCTTAATTCACTTTCATTAGCTTTCTCTGATGCAAAGGTGAAAAATGTAGTGATACCAGATATTCAAATTGATAATCGTGATGAGTCTTGGGTGCAGTTAACGACAGCCCGGGTACTGAAAAATGCAAGCTATCAAGTCGAAAAAGTTGACGCTAAGGAGAAAAATGAGAAAGGCACTCTAGAAGCAATAAGTATTTATTCAGAAAATAATGATGCCACAGAAATTAATAAAGGTTTGGCGATTGCTAATGGAATGGCTTTAACTCGAAGATTGGGAGACTTACCGTCTAATATTTGCACGCCTAGTTACTTGGCTGAAACAGCAAAGTCGTTGGCTAAGAGTTATAAGCTTCAGTGTGAAGTTCTAGAAGAGTCCGATATGGAGGCATTAGGTATGAATTCTTTGCTTTCGGTATCTAAAGGCTCTTCTGAGCCTGGCAAGTTAATTAGTCTGAGTTACAATAATGCAGGTGAGGAACAGCCAGTGGTATTGGTAGGCAAGGGAGTGACATTTGACAGTGGCGGAATTTCATTGAAGCCTGGCGCTAAGATGGATGAAATGAAGTTCGATATGTGTGGAGCAGCATCGGTTTTAGGTGTTATGAGGGCAGTTGTTGAGATGAAACTTAAAGTTAACCTTAACGTTGTGGTGCCTACTGTTGAAAATATGCCTGCCCACGACGCATCTAAGCCTGGCGATGTTGTTAAAACTATGTCGGGTCAAACAGTCGAAATTCTAAATACAGATGCTGAAGGAAGGCTCATTTTATGTGATGCATTGACTTATTGTGAAAAGTTTAGTCCGAAAGTTGTGATTGATATTGCAACACTTACTGGAGCTGTGATTATCGCATTAGGTAAACATCATTCCGGGTTAATGGCGAATGACCAAGTTTTAGCAGATGATTTGAAAAAGGCAGGCGGTGATGCTATGGATACGCTCTGGCAATTGCCTTTAGATGAGGAGTATGATGAGTTGCTTAAGTCTAATTTTGCAGACATGGCGAATATTGGTGGCCGGGAAGCTGGCACTGTAACAGCTGCTTGTTTTCTTGCTCGCTTTACCAAAGACTATCGATGGGCTCACCTAGATATTGCAGGTACTGCTTGGCTTGGTGGTTCAAAAAAAGGTGCAACAGGTCGACCGGTGCCTCTTTTAACGCAATATATTATGGAGCAAATATAAGAATATTCATTTCTACATTTCATAATGTGGCTATAAATTATTGATTCATTCTGAGTTCATTATTCCTAAATACTATACTTGTAAGACTAACGACTCCAACCAATTTGCCTTCATCAATGACTGGACAACGTGATATATTCATACGAGTCAGCAGTCTGGCACAGTAACGAATATACATTGTCGAGTGAACTGAAATGGCTGGTTTATTCATTATTTCATAAACATTGACTCGATCTAGAGACCTATTTTTAGCAATCACCTTTGCTGCAATGTCGGCTATTAAAACTACACCATACTCATCGTTTTCGTGAGCCTTATCAACTATTAGCATTTTTGTTTTTTTGTACTGCATAGTATCTAAGGCATCCTGAACACTCAGATTACGATCTACAATATCAACATCCTTCCACATTACATCCTTTACTAGTAATTCATTTTTCATATTTCCTCCTCTATGTTTTTACTTAGTATTTCAATTTGATGCATAACACCAACTGCATCTTCAACATCAATTTGAAAGGCAATACCTTCATGTGACTCTTTGTCGAAGGCTCCTACCTCGTTAACAGTTTCAAGAATATTTAGCGCATTATGTTGCTCCACTAAAAGAAAGAGAACATCTCTTTGTGTTTCAATATGCAATCCTAAAAAAGTTTTCTTGTCATGAACACCTTCACCTCTTGCCTGAGAAATAACAGTTGAACCTGTAGCCCCATGTTCTCGTGCCGCAGACAAAATTTTATCGGTTTTAGCGCTATCAACAAAAGCGATTATTAATTTAAAGTGCATTACATCCTCCTTATTTGTTAATTAAATGTTTAATTTGAGCATAAGCCAATACTCCCATGATAGGAAATAGACTTGCAAAGGCAATCAGCCCAAATCCGTCAATGAGCGGGTTTCTACCTTCTATTGTGCTTGCTAGGCCAAGCCCCAAAGCAGCTACCAAAGGCACGGTGACACTTGAAGTTGTGACACCACCGCTGTCATAAGCTAGTGCGATAATTTGCTTTGGAGCGAAAAAAGTTTGTACGATGACAAGCCCATAGCCAGCAATGATAAAGTAATGAAGGGGTAGACCAACAACAATTCGATAACTCCCAAGTGCGATACCAATCGCCACTCCAAGGGCTATTGTAATTCTCAAAGGCCAAACTCGGATTGAGTTACCCGAAACCTCATTGGCTTTAATTGATACAGCCAAAAGAGAGGGCTCAGCAATGGTTGCTGAGAAGCCCATGCTTGCTGCAAATAAATATACCCAATAGTAGTCATTCCAATTCAGTTCGGTTTTACCAAGAAAATCTGGCGAAGTTAATTGGGTGGCCATCATTTTCCCTATTGGAAATAGTGCTTTTTCTAGTCCGACAATAAATAAAGTTAGTCCTATCCAAACCATAAAGATGCCAAATAAAGTCTGAGCTAGATTGGGTATTTTTTCTTTGATAATAAATAGTTGAAAGATTAATATCATTCCAATGATAGGAGCTATATCCCAAAACATAGAAATGAAAGATTCAAGAATAATCATAAAACAATCCCAAAAATTAGAACTGCAATAATCGGTGAGAGTGCGCAGATTGCAATCATTCCAAATCCGTCAGTAAGCGGATTTCTACCTCGAATGCTACTCGCTAATCCAACACCTAACGCGGTTACCAAAGGCACTGTAACCGTTGATGTTGTGACTCCACCAGAGTCATAAGCAACGCCAACAATCCAATCAGGAGAGACAAATGTAACAACCATCACTAAAACATATCCTGGGATAATCAACCATTGTAAGGGCCAGCCTTTTAAGATTCTTATAACACCGAGCATCACTGACAAACCAACAGCAAGTGCAACGGTCAACCTTAGTTCAAGTGAATATTTATTGATAGCCAACTCATTGTTTTCAATAATGCCACCAATACTAGCAACAATTGCAGCTTCTTGTGATACAGCCATGAGTGCAGGTTCTGCTATGGATGATCCAAAGCCAAGTGCAAAAGAGAACAATAGTAACCAAAACAATGAACCTTTGTTTACAAAAGAATGGGCAAGGTTCTCTCCTATAGGGAAAAGTCCCAACCTAAGACCAGAAACAAAAAAAGTCAAACCAAGAAGAATTGACAAGGTTCCTAAAAGTATGACGCCTATTTCAGGAATGGCTTGCTTAAGCACTATGATTTGGAAAAAAGCGACTACTAAAACAATTGGAAGTAAGTCTTTGCAGCTTTCGAGCAAGTTATTCGCAAGCCTTCTAAGCACTTCATCCATGTTCGTTTTACTTTCTTAATTGTTTCACCTATTATAAACCTGCTAGAGGTAGTGCAAAGCTCTCTTGCACTTTGTTTATAATGGATTGTGTAAGCGACTAACTCTCATGATATGACCCCAATTGTTTTAATTAATGGTGCAAAGCAATCTAAGATTAGCATCTTTAATCGCAACTCGCAGTTCGGAGACGGATTGTTTGAAACTTGTTTGGTTGAAAATAAAAAAATACTTTTTTGGACAAATCATTTTGCTCGCCTGAATAGAGGCTGTGAACAGCTAAAAATAGGTAAGGTTGATGAGTCGGTTTGGTTGAGTGATGTTAAAAATGCTCTATCTTTATGCAGTTACGACCGCTGCGTTGTTAAGTTAATTCTATCTCGTGGAGAATCACTAAGAGGTTATGGTTTTAAGGATGACATCAAGCCAGTTCGTGCTGTTATTGTCTCAGAATTGCAACAAGCCACCTTTAATCATTCATTTTCTCTAGAGTATTGCCCAAGTGGCTATGATTCGAATCCAAAATTGGCAGGAATAAAGCACTGCAATCGATTAGAGCAAGTATTGGCTCGAGCGGGCTTGAGAAGTGATGAAGGCATTATGTTGGATGAAAATCATAACGTTATATCAGTAACTCAAGGCAATATTTATGCAATTCATGGCAATACACTAACTACTCCGAAATTGGACAAGTGTGGTGTGGAAGGAACAAGACGAGCTGTTATTTTGGATTTGGTTAAACTTCTAGGTATTAGGGTAAAAATTGACACACTTTCTGCCCAGGAATTAAGTCAAGCTGATGAAGTTTTCATCTCTAATAGTATTATAGGTATTCAATCCATCAGTCAGATAGGCGATATCGGTTTTGGTAAAAGTCCAATTACACAGAAAATTAAAGATGCCTTTACAGAAAAAAGGAAAGACAGTAATTCTTGGCAATGCATTTAGCAACAATAAATAAAACATATTCAAGATTATTGGCTTTGGCCATCCTCTTGTTGATTAGTTTTTGGGTCTGGACATCAAAGGATATGCTCGTCAAAGAAAAGCAAATCTATCAGGTCAATCATGGCGCATCGATAGGTACTGTTGCTAAAGACTTAGGCGATAAAAAATGGATCAACTCTGAGCTTTTTTTTAATTCATTAAGCAAGCTTATTGGAGCCAATCAAAAACTTCAATCAGGCTATTATCAAATTGACCCTAATATGAGTGTTTTAAATTTTCTTGAGAATATTTCAAGTGGCAATGTGATCACTACGAAGGTAACACTTATAGAAGGAAAGACACTGAATCATTACTTTGAACAGTTGAGTTCAGATTCAAGCCTGAGATCGGAAGATACACTTGAAGAAATTATGCAATCTCTTGGTATTGCGGGACCTTATGACGGTTGGTTTTATCCTGAAACTTATCAGTTTAATTATGGTGAAAGTGTCAGAAATGTTTTAGCGAGGTCGTTTCAAGTGATGCAAGGTAAGGTTAATGAGTTATGGGCCGACAGAACTAAAGATCTTCCTTTTAAATCTCCATATGAGGCAATAATATTAGCCTCTCTAATCGAGAAAGAAACAGCACTTGACCAAGAAAAAACTTTAATTTCAGGTGTTTTTGTCCGCAGATTAGAGCAAGGGATGCGACTTCAGACGGATCCAACAGTTATTTATGCTTTGGGTGATACTTACCAAGCACCACTCAAGAAAAGTGATTTAAAGGTTGATAGTTTATATAACACTTACAAATACAATGGCTTGCCACCAGGTGCGATTTCTTCAGTTGGTTATGAATCTTTGTATGCTGCATTTCATCCAAATGAAGGTAAGGATTTATATTTTGTTTCAAAAAAGGATGGTAGTCATGCATTTGCATCAAATTACGAAGAACATAAAGACAACATCAAGAGGTATTCAAATAATATCTAGTCTAAAATTAGCGTTATGAAAAAGGGAAAATTTATCACCATAGATGGAGTCGAAGGTGCCGGTAAAAGTACTCAAATTGCTTTTATTTGTGACTATCTTCATCGAAAAGGTATCGATGTTGTAAAAACTCGTGAGCCGGGTGGGACTGATTTAGGAGAAAAAATACGATCCCTATTGCTGGGCCTTGATAACGAGGGAATGCATAGCGATACAGAGTTATTGCTAATGTTTAGCTCACGCAATGAACTCATACAAAACAAAATCAAGCCTGCTTTAGATGCCGGCAAGTGGGTCGTTAGTGACCGCTTTACAGATGCATCATTCGCCTACCAAGGTGGTGGCAGAGAACTCAATTTAGACCGCATTTCCGAGCTTGAATCTTGGGTTCAGGGCAAGTTTCAAGCGGATTTGACATTGTTGTTGGATGTAGGTGTTGATATCGGCATGACCAGGATTGAATCACGACAATCAAAAGATCGCATTGAAAAAGAAGAGCGTGATTTTTTTGAGCGAGTCAGGTCTGTATTTGTTGATAGGTCGAAGCTCTATCCTGAACGCATTAAATTAATTGACGCTTCTCAGTCAATCGAGCAGGTCCAGCAACAAATTCAATCATTCATAGAGGCTCTATGATTTTGCCTTGGCATCAGAGTGCTTTTTCAGAGCTCAGAAAAATGATTGATCAAAATCATCTTCCACATGCACTATTAATTACTGGTGTTGAAAAAATCGGTAAATTTGAACTTTCAGAGCAACTTATTCAGACCCTCCTTTGCAAGGATGACTCTTGTGGAGTATGTAGTTATTGTCGAGCTATAAAAAAAGACAATCCAAGAGAGTTACTGGATCACAGTACCTTGATTCGAAGATCACATTATCCAAATTTGATTTATTGCTGTTCTGAATTAAATGATTCAGGCGCTCTGTCAAAAGACATTAGAGTAGATCAGGTTCGTGCATTCTGTGAATCTTTAGGCAAGACAGCAGAAGAACTCCAGATTGGGATGATTTTCTATGCAGATCAAATGAATACGAATGCAGCCAATAGCCTTTTAAAGACTTTAGAGGAGCCACGTGATAATACCCTTATTATTCTGTTGGCCCATAACTCAAGTACGCTTCCGGCTACAATACTTTCTCGATGTCAGACCGTTCATATTGGTCAAACATATAGTGAAGAGAGTGTGAAGTGGTTATCGCAGCAAATTGATGAAGCTACTCGGGATGATTTTGATGCAGTTCAATTATTAGAGAGTGCCCATGGCGTTCCATTTAAGGCAGTTGAAGATCTTCAAGGAGATCATTTTCTTCAGTATCAAAATTGGCAAAATCTTTTATTGGAGATAGCACTCAATCCATCAAAGGCTACTGAAACTGAAATATTTGACGGTAATGAACTACAAGTTTTGAGCTGTCTGCAGCAACTAGTGACTGAAGGCATAAGGATAAAGGCAATTAAACGTGAGAGCGCTCAACTGGAACTGAATAAAATTATCACTAAGACACCCGCTAGCCACCTGTTCAAATTATTGGATGACATTGGTCGTGCGATTTCAATGTCACAAACGACTGTAAATATAAAATTATTATTGGATAATATCCTCATTGTTTGGTCACATATTACCCACTTAAAAAAGTATCCAATCATTATTAATTCACAGGACATTTAATGGATCGATCATCGACTTTATTCAATGAGGCGAAAAATTATATTCCGGGCGGTGTTAATTCCCCAGTCCGTGCCTTTAAAGGAGTTGGGGGAGAGCCTATCTATTTTGAGCGAGGTGAGGGCCCCTTTCTTTATGATGTAGATGGGAATGCATATATTGATTACGTTGGTTCTTGGGGACCAATGATTTTGGGACATTCGAATCCATTTACTGTTGATGCTGTTAGGGCTCAATTGGATAAGGGCCTGGGTTTTGGAGCGCCTACTGAGATTGAGACATCGCTTGCAAAAAAAATTTGTCAATTGATGCCTTCTATCGAGCTAGTTCGTATGGTTAGCTCAGGTACTGAGGCAACTATGAGTGTCATCCGGCTGGCTCGCGGTTATACAAAACGAGACAAAATTGTAAAGTTTGAAGGCTGTTATCACGGCCATTCTGATTCTTTATTGGTGAAAGCTGGTTCAGGTGCGCTCACTTTAGGTGTGCCTACCTCACCAGGTGTTCCGAATGATTTGGCAAAACACACCTTAACCCTTGAATACAACAATTTAGATTCCGTCAAAGCGCTGTTTTCAAAGATGGGTGAGGAGATTGGATGCATTATTGTTGAGCCAGTGGCAGGCAATATGAATTGTATACCTCCCAAGGAAGGATTTCTTCAGGGTCTACGTAAGCTTTGTGATGATTATGGAAGTTTGCTTATCTTCGATGAGGTGATGACAGGCTTTCGTGTTGCGCTAGGTGGCGCACAGACCTACTACGGAGTTAAGCCTGACCTTACAACCTTAGGTAAAGTGATTGGTGGTGGTTTGCCTGTTGCAGCTTTTGGTGGTCGCCATGAAGTCATGAACGAGATAGCACCTCTTGGCCCTATCTATCAGGCAGGAACACTTTCGGGCAATCCATTGTCTATGGCTTCGGGCCTTGCGATGCTTAGTGTTTTAGAGGCGGATGATTCGTTTTATCAAAACTTGAGTGAGAGTACAGAGTATTTGGTCAATGGTATTGTGGCTGCTGCCAATACGAACAATGTTCCAATGACAAGCAATAACGTTGGTGGAATGTTCGGGCTATTCTTTAGCTCAGAAGAAAAAGTAACTAATTTTTCTCAAGTATCTAATTGTGATATTGAGTCATTCAAGAAGTTTTATAAATCAATGATAAGGCAGGGAGTTTATTTTGCACCTTCAGCTTATGAAGCCGGATTTATTTCTGCAGCTCATAGCAAAGAAGAGTTAGATAAGACTATCGATGCTGCCTCAGTCGCCTTTTCTAAACTATGAGTATGAATAATGTCAGTGCTGAACTTGAAAGTGCAAATAAGCTTTTATCAGTCTATAAAAATAATATTACTGTTTTTGGTTCTGCCAGAGTTAAAGAAACCGACCCTTTATATGAAAAAGCTTGTAAGCTAGGAAAGTTGCTTTCAAATTCCGGGTTCAATGTTTTTACTGGCGGAGGTCCAGGCATCATGGAGGCAGTCAACAAGGGAGCTTTTGAAGGAAAATCCAAAAGCGTAGGTATCAATATTGAGTTGCCTTTTGAACAAATGCCCAATCCATATTTAGACGATTGCTTAACGTTTAAGCATTTTTTCACACGTAAAATAATGCTGGTTAAGAATGCCAGCGCTTGCATTTTCTTGCCTGGAGGTTACGGTACCAACGATGAATTGTTCGAAGTTCTAACACTACTTCAAACAAAAAAAATGCAATCAATTCCAGTAATTTTAATTGGCTTAAGTTTCTGGCAACCCTTAATGGTATGGCTAGATGATATGGTAAAGAGTGACTATGTAAAGAAAGAAAATTTGGGCTTGATTGCGCTAGTGGAATCTAATGAGGAAGTAATAAAAATATTAAAGGAAAAATTATGTCTCTAGCAATATTTGATTTAGACAACACTCTAATTGGTGGTGATAGTGATTTCTTGTGGGGTGAATTTATAGGTGAAGAGGGTATAGTTGATGCCAACGCTTATCGTAAAAAAAATGAATATTTCTACCAGCAATACGATTTGGGAACATTGGACATCTATGCTTGGTTAGAGTTTTGTCTAGAGCCACTTTCTCGTTATTCTATGGCTGAACTCCATGAACTTCATCATCGATTTATGATTCAAAAAATCGAGCCTATTCTGTTAGACAAAGCTCAAAATTGTATTAATCGACATAAAGAAAGAGTTGACACTGTGCTTGTTATTACAGCATCAACCAGTTTTGTTACTGCGCCGATTGTCAAGAAATATGGGATTAACCATTTGCTTGCTACAGAGCCTGAAATTAAAGAGGGTCGTTATACAGGGGGAGTGTCGGGTATACCGTGTTTTCAAGCGGGAAAAATTGATAAACTAATGCCCTGGCTTCAAAAAAATGAAGAGACATTAACCGGATCAACCTTTTATTCTGATTCTCACAACGACCTTCCACTTTTGGAGCTAGTCGACAATCCGGTGGCTGTTAATGCCGACAAAATATTAACAAAAATTGCCGAAAAGAAAGGTTGGGAGATCTTGAACTGGAGGTAGGTCTAAATAAATAAGTCCTGATTAGAGGTATGAGCTACGTCAAGATAGGTTGCAGCACCGGCAAACTCTATACCCTCAATAAAGTCTTCTCTTGCAAATCCGAACATGCCAATTGTCATTTCGCAGGCGATGAATTTAACACCCATTTCGATACAAATCTCTCTCAATTCCTCAATTGTGGCGATGCCGTTATTCCTCATGGTTTTTTTCATCATTGAGGTTGCAAATAACTCTAAACCAGGAATATTCCACATAATATTTGGAATTTTTGGTCCAAAATTAATTCCTTGAAACCATTTAGGCCCAAATGGCATTTTCATAGGCATATCTGGATTTCCTTGAGGCGATATTCGAAGATGCGATAAGTCTTTAAGTAAAAGATTTAAACCATAAAAGGTACAAAAGACAGATACTTTTTTCCCCATTGCAATACCAGTAGAGGCCAGAATTAGTGGCGGATAGGCCCAGTCAAGCGTGCCCTTAGAGGCGATAAGTGTCATTTCATTAGTTGTTGACATAAATTTCCAGTTTGTTAGTTTTTTTCAATATAAAAAATGAACTTATTTCCTTCATCCTCTTGAGAGACTAATGTGTGTCCCAACTGATTACAGAAGGCGACAAAATCTTTTTTTGAGCCCTTGTCGGTGCATATGACTTTAATCGTCTCTTTAGTATTCATTTTTGCAAGTGCCTGTTTTGTTTTTAAAATAGGCATAGGACAGTTATAACCACACATATCTAAAGTTTGATGTGACATACAACCTCCGAAAAATCGTTCATTTAATTCTTGTTCTGAATTGTTTTCTGCAGTAAGTTTTGATTAACTAATATGCCGATTGCCATAGAAAATAAAAATATTAATATAATAGGATCAAACATCGCAAAGCCAGATATTCCCGGACTAGTTAAGGCGGATATTGAAGGACCAGGACATAATCCTACAAGGCCCCAACCCACCCCAAACAAGGCTGAACCGATTAGTAATTTTTTATCTACCGCTTGCTTTGAAGGTAATTCAATCTTCATGCCTAATGTTGACACTTCTCTACTTTTTAAAAAGTAAAAGAATGGTGCGAAAATTAATATAGCGCCACCCATAACAAACATTAAAGAGGCATCCCAGTTATGTGTAATACTTAAAAAGCCAATTACCTTTGATGGATTTGTCATTCCAGATACAACAAGCCCTAAGCTAAAAATAACTCCACATAATAATGAGATTACTTTATCGTTCATAAATAAATCCCAAATTGTTGAAGTATTGTCACTGTAATCATTGCAACAACAACAAAGATTACTGTAGCAATCACAGAGCTAATCGATAGTCTGCCAATGCCACATATGCCATGCCCAGATGTGCAGCCGCCGCTAAGTCGAGTTCCAAAGCCTACCAAGAGTCCACCTATAATGACTAATGGGTATGAGTCAGTTATAGTAAAAGAGTGATCAGGCAGGGTCAATGCAATAGCTAATGGTTCTTTAGCGTAGCAATAAAGTATCGGTCCTAATACTAGTCCTAATAGGAAAAGGATATTGGATATTCTATTGGCTTTTTTAGTGATAGCGTTTTCGACTATACCGCTGACTCCTGCTAGTCTACCTGTAGTGTAGAAATAAAGCACTACTGAGAGTCCTATTATTATTCCGCCTAGTAAGGCACTATATGGTGTGAAGTTATTCATGGTAGTCGTTAGTCGATTTTATTCCTCTAGGACTGAAGAGTCAATTTTCAATTAAAGGGGTTATAGTCTGAACCCCATTAGCTGTACCTAAAAGTAGAATGTCTGCGCCTCGAATAGCAAATAGGCCGTTTGTAACTACACCCACGATGTTGTTAAGTTGATTTTCAAGTCTTTTCGGGTCTTCAATTTTGAGGTCATGGATATCCAGTATTAGATTTCCATTGTCGGTAGTAAAGCCATCTCTTAAAATTGGTGAGCCACCAGTCGTTTTAATAATTTGACGTTTAACGTAGTTAGCTGACATCGGAATAACTTCGACTGGCAAAGGGAAATCTCCCAAAACACTTACAAGTTTTGATTCATCCGCTATGCAAACAAACTGGCTAGAAACTGCAGCAACTATTTTTTCACGGGTGAGAGCACCACCACCACCTTTAATCAAGTTTAACTGTTTGTCTGACTCGTCAGCACCATCAATGTAGACTGAAATCTCCTCAACATCGTTCAAATCGAACACAGTAATGCCATGGTCTTCGAGGCGATTTGCCGTGGCGACTGAGCTGGCCACTGCACCATCGATACGTTCTTTAATTGTCGCCAATTCATCGATGAAAAAATTTGCTGTTGACCCTGTTCCTACGCCTATAATAGAGTCAGGAACGACATACTTGAGTGCAGCCTTTGCCACCTCAATTTTCATTTCGTCTTGGGTCATCTTTTGTTCCATTTTTTCAGTTCAAAAAGATTATACACTATGAAAAAAATAATCCTCGCTACAAGCAATCTTGGTAAAGTGAGAGAACTTAATTCAATGCTAGAGGGTCAATACAATGTTGTCTCTCAAATTGATATGAAAGTAGAAGAGGTGCCAGAAACCGGTGCTAGTTTTATTGAGAATGCACTCATTAAAGCTAGAAACGCTTCTTCTCAAAGCCAACTTCCAACACTAGCCGATGATTCCGGACTCGTTGTTGATGCATTGAACGGTGAACCAGGGATATATTCTGCTAGATATGCTGGTGAAAATGCGACAGACGAAGACAATATTGTGAAACTACTTTCACGTATGGATAATGAGGATGATCGTGGTGCAAGTTTTTGGTGTGCGATGGTTTTTGTTCGTTATGCCAGTGACCCTGAGCCGATAATTGTTGAAAAATCTTGGGAGGGTCAAATATTGCGTGAACTTAAAGGTAAAAATGGGTTTGGATATGACCCTATCTTTTATTTGCCTGAACTAAATTGCACTTCTGCACAACTCTCAGCAGAGGAAAAAAACCAGAAATCACATCGTGGTCAAGCACTACAAGAAATCTTAAAGCATCTTTTATCTCTCGAATAGTTTGCTAGAGCTACCACCAATTTCTCTATATATCCATTACCCTTGGTGTGTCAAGAAGTGCCCCTATTGCGACTTTAATTCACATGAGGGTGAACCACAAGCCGACTATATTGCTGCTTTGATTAGAGACTTGGATTGTGATCTAAAATACCTTCAAAACCGACAGATACATTCGATATTTATTGGCGGCGGCACTCCAAGTTTAATGAGTGTCGATGATGCAAGAGAATTATTCAAAGGATTAAGACAGAAACTGTCCATACCCAATAATATTGAAATCACTCTTGAAGCAAATCCCGGCACATTTGATGCTAACAAGTTCGCCCAGTTTAGAGAGGTTGGTGTCAACCGTTTGTCGATTGGTGTGCAGTCATTTAATAATAAAAACTTAGAATTCTTGGGAAGGATTCATGGCTCTAGAGAGGCAATCCAAGCTATTGGTGAAGCTCAAAAGGTTGGCTTTGAAAACATCAATATAGATCTTATGTATGGATTAAAGGATCATACCATTAAGCTTTGTATGGAAGACTTGAGATGCGCTATTGAACTTCAACCAAGTCATATTTCCTTCTATCAGCTTACACTTGAAGCAAACACTTTGTTTGCAAAATATCCCCCTAAACTACCTGCAGAAGACAATATCTGGAAGATGGGAGAAAAAGGCGCAGCTCTGTTACAGAATAGTGGTTTTGAGCAATACGAAATATCAGCCTATGGCAAAACACCTTCCCAGCATAATATCAACTACTGGGAGTTTGGTGACTATCTTGGGATTGGTGCAGGAGCTCACGGAAAAATTACAGACATTAAGGCAAAAAAGGTATTTAGAACATTAAAGCCCAAATCTCCCAGGGACTACTTAAACCAATTTCAACATAATGATATTCAATCACCTATCAAGATTGTTGATAATATAACCTTTGAGTTTATGCTCAATAGTCTTAGATTAAAGGATGGATTTAATGTCGAATTGTTTGAAACAAGAACAGGTCAACCATTTCAAGTGTTAAGCTCCAAACTTGACAAAGCGATTGATTTAGATTTAATAAAAATTCAAAAAAAATGCATCAAACCGACCACAAAGGGTTTTAATTTTTTAAATGAATTGCAGGAAATATTTTTGTGATAGTAGTAATTTACAGATTTAATAAGTCTTTTCTTGACTATATATAAAGTCTATGGCCTAATGCAACACAAAAATATAATATTTCAAGTTAGATTATGAGTGATAATTTTTGGTCCTGTAAACATACTTGGCGGACTAGCGCTAATAACACCAAGTGGTGTTTGATTGGCTGTGCCATAGGAGATTTTGGCACCATCGCAGTCATGCAAGATAGCGGTGTGTCAGTAATCATCATCTTTGCATTGGCGATGTTGAACGGCATCATTGTCAGTATTCTTTTAGAAACATACATATTGATGAGGCAATCAATTAGATTTGGAAATGCCATTAAAACTGCTTTAGGGATGAGTTTGATTTCTATGTTGTCCATGGAGTTAGCAATGAATTTGGTCGATTATTTATTGACGGGAGGAGCCATATTTAAATGG
Source organism: gamma proteobacterium SCGC AB-629-P17 (assembly GCA_000372785.1). Lineage (GTDB taxonomy): Bacteria > Pseudomonadota > Gammaproteobacteria > PS1 > Pseudothioglobaceae > Pseudothioglobus. The sequence continues at coordinate 52,494 of KB889758.1, forward strand.
TCAGTATTGCCGATTGCTTTATTTTTTGGATTTATAACCCCATGGCCCTTCAATTATTGGAGATTAAAAAAATTAGGTAAAGCCTGTCATTAGTTGAGCTGGCTGTTAAAATACTCGCTAGTTTTTAGATATGTATAGATTATGACATCACATAAAATCGCTGACGTCCTTACAGAGTCTTTGCCTTATATTCAAAAATTTAAAGGCAAAACAATTGTTATTAAATATGGCGGAAACGCCATGGTGGATGAAGAACTAAAGTCTAGTTTCGCACGAGATATTGTGCTCATGAAATCTGTAGGGATGAACCCTATAGTTGTTCATGGTGGTGGACCTCAAATCGGGAAAACCCTTGAAAAGTTAGGTAAAGATAGTCAATTTGTTGATGGTATGCGTGTCACTGATAGTGAGACCATGGATGTTGTTGAGATGGTCCTCGGTGGTTTGGTCAACAAAGGTATTGTCAACCTAATTCACCAACATGGGGGCAACTCAATTGGTTTAACAGGGAAAGATGGTCGTCTTATTACCGCAAATAAATTAAAAAGTAAAATCGAACCAACCTCTGAAATTATCGACCTAGGCCATGTTGGAGAAGTTAATAAAATAGATGTTTCAGTTATCGATTTAATGTTGCAGCGTGACTTTATTCCTGTTATAGCTCCTATTGGAGTTGGCAAAGATGGCTTATCATACAATATTAATGCAGACCTAGTGGCAGGTGCAATCGCTGAGGCTCTGAGTGCAGAAAAACTAATTCTACTTAGCAATACTGCAGGTTTGTTAGATAATAACGGCAAGCTTGTGACTGGACTGAATTCATCAACAGTAAAAAAACTGATAGATGACGGTACGATTCATGGCGGTATGTTGCCGAAGATAAGCTGTGCACTCTCAGCGGTTGAGAAAGGTGTAGAGAGGAGTCACATCATTGATGGCCGTGTATCTCATGCAGTACTCTTAGAGATTTTCACTGATTCAGGTGTTGGAACGTTGATTACCCGAAATGGCAAACAGTAATCGAGAAACAATTGGTGTTAATGATTGCCAGGTTTTAGCTCACTATAAATACGATGGTGAGCAATATATCCTAACATTATCATCTTCTGACATTGCTCAAACAACTATTCCCGGGCAATTTGTGCATATTACAGTATCAGACGTCATAGCTATGCGCAGACCTATATCAGTTATGTCAATCGATAAGGAGAATGGCTCCTTCGATCTGCTTTACAAGATTGTGGGTGAAGGAACTCGGCAGTTAGCTGAGTGCAAAATAGGCGACGTGTTATCCGTCATTGGCCCAATTGGAAATGGTTTTCGAGTGACTGATAAAAAAAATCCACTTCTAATAGGTGGCGGTGTAGGTATGCCACCCATAATTGCTATTGCACAACAAATTAAAAACAACAATAAATACAACCCTTTTGTTATTTTGGGTTCTGAAGTACCGTTTCCTTTCACACCACAACCTAGTGAAATAAGTAATACTTGCCCTTCAACAACGCACACTATGCCAATTTTGGAAGAATGGAATGTGGCTTGTGGATTAGCAAGTTTGCAGGACTTTAAAGGCGTGTATAAGGGTTATGTAACTGATTTAGCGAAAGAATATTTAGACACTCTGTCGAAAGAAGATTTGTCGCAAGTTGAGGTTTATTCATGTGGACCACACCCGATGCTGGAAGCGGTAGCTAAATTAGCTAGAGACTACAACTTACCCTGTCAGGTTTCATTAGAAGAGTATATGGCTTGCGCAGTGGGTGGGTGCGCTGGTTGTGTAGTTGAAGTTCAAACTGATGACGGTCCAGCCATGAGGAGAGTTTGTGTTGACGGTCCTGTGTTTGATGCACAAACAGTTTTTTCATGATTGCTGAGAATCTTAAAAAAGTAAAGTCACGAATCGATTCGGTTAAGCACGAACAAAAAGTTCAGTTGATTGCCGTTAGCAAAGCTCACTCAGTCACTAAAATTCAAGAGGCTGTAGATGCAGGACAAATGCATTTCGGAGAAAATTATCTTCAAGAATCTCTGGATAAGATTGATTTGTTTGAAGAAAAGAATCTGGTTTGGCATTTTATTGGTCCGATACAGTCAAACAAAACTGCAAGCATTGCTGAAAAATTTGATTGGGTTCACAGTGTAGAAAGATATAAGATTGCAAAGAGGCTTAGTGACCAAAGACCTTCCAAGCTGGACCAATTGAATGTCCTATTGCAGGTTAACATCGACCGAGAAAAGACCAAGTCTGGTTTTTTTCTAGAGGATATTGAAGAAATTGTTCCGGAAATAAAAAAGTTACCAAATATTGCATTAAGAGGTTTTATGTGCATTCCAAATCCGGATAATTCTGCTGATAGTTTTACTAAAATGTCCGTATTGCTATCAAAATATCCCGATTTGGATGCTCTTTCAATGGGAATGTCTGCCGATTTGGAGCTAGCGATAGAGAAAGGCGCCACTTTCGTAAGAGTTGGTACCGATATTTTTGGTGAGAGAGAATATAATTGATTGACATCATATTACGAGATAAATACTTTTAATGAGATATGACAATATGAAAATTAGATTATTTATTACCGGTGGAACTATTGACAAGGTTTACAATCAATCAAACGGTGAACTTGAATTTGATAAAACTCATTTTCCGGAAATACTCTCACGGGCAAGACTAGAAATAGATGTGTTGATAGAAGAGCTGCTATTAATAGATAGCCTGGACATGGTTGATGCTGACCGCGAGTTAATTTTAGAGAAGTGTGTTAAGTGTTATGAAAGATTCATTCTTATTACTCATGGGACTGACACGATGTGTGAAACTGCTAGACTATTGGGAGAGAACTCTATTGACAAGACAATCGTTTTATTTGGATCGATGGTGCCTTATACAGTCAATGATTCTGATGCATTTTTTAATTTTGGTTGTGCTTTAGGTTCAATGCAATTACTAAAAGCGGGCGTTTATATCGCCATGAATGGGCGAATACTGCCATGGCACGACGTAGAAAAAAATAGGAGCTTGGGCATCTTTCAGACACGAAGCTCCTAATTATTGATCAAAGTTTATTTGGCGTTATCAATGATGTATTGAATGGCGGATTTAAGTTCGTTGTCTGAACAGTCCATACAAGTCCCTTTTGGCGGCATGCCACCCTTACCGGCAATGGCTACCGTAAGAAGATCATCAATTCCACGTTCGATTCTTGGTGCCCAATCCTCAAGAGAGCCAAACTTTGGTGCATCCATGATGCCTGAATCGTGACAACTCTGGCACTTACTGTAAACTTGCTCACCTGAGCGTTCAGTTTGATTTGAGGTATCAGTTGAAGCTACAGCACTAGAGCTATCAATACTAACTTCTCCAATGGGCTTTATACGTTCTATTGTTGCATTATCGACCTGAAAATCTTTGCTAGCTGAATGATCGCTAGAAGCGTTAAAGGACTTAAAACCAATAAAAAGCATAACAATAGCCCAGACGGCAATCATTAATTTTGTAGAACCTTTGGTAGCTTGACTCATTGTATCTTCCTTGTTAATTCGATTAAATTCCGGCATATTATACATTTGGTTATAATTGCCTACAGTCGAATACAACAGAAATATGCTTAAAAAAACTCTCCTCAGAGGTCTTAATTTACTAAAAATAAGTACCTGGATAACTGCCATAGTTTCAGTACTTTTGTTGCTGACTATTGCATTTTTTGTCACATTCCCACAAACAATTAAAACTTCCCTAGAGGACAGACTTTCCGAAATTAGTGGCTTAGAGGTTAGAGTTGATAAATTGTCACTCGAATTCCAAGACAACGAACTCTTGTTGGCGGTTAGAGGGCTCGATATTGGTGCTGCAGGGTTAAATCCGATAGCGTCAATTGATGTGTTGCGATGGGATGCTAATTTATTGGCTCTTTATAGAGGAATTGAAATACCTGGTCACATCGATATCAATGAATTGGTCATTGATACCTCTTCTATTGACGAATATATATCTATTATCAATACGGATTCAGTATTTTCTAATTTGGGTTTGTCAGGCATACTAGCTCTTCAAACCCTATCAGTGAATAGTACAGTACTTATTGGCGATGAATCAGTCCAACTTGCACCTATAGAATTAAAAAGGAACCAAGAGAAGATTGTTTTGTCAATGGAGAACCAGCCACTTATTATTGATTCTGAGATACCAAAACTAGGCAACACAGTAAACATCAAAACCAGTATTGATGTTAAAAAGGCAAGAGCTGATAGGGTTGCCGTTATTCCATTTACGATAAAGAATGAAGATTTTAATCTTTCAGCTCAACTTAAAATATTTTCAGAACAAGATAAAGTTTATCTAGAGTTTCAAAGCTATATTGATTATATTGATGTCACTAAAATCAATCAAAATATTCCGGAAGCACTTGCGAACACACACAGTACCAAATGGCTCGATGAAGTTATCACAGAGGGTATGTTGACAGACATCATGCTGACGACACGGTTTAATATATCTGGTGAGCTTGAAACTCCAAATACAAAGTTTTCAGCTAACCTTAAAGATGCCAAGTTAAATGTGAATCCTGATTGGATGCCGATAACAGGTCTAAATGCAAAAGTAACATTTTCCAATGATTATGTCAATATAACTGGAAGAAATGCCAAACTTGAAGACATTGATTTAAACTACTTAAATATTTCTACTCGCAATTTTAATAAGTCTGAAGCTAAATTAGTATTAAACGGTAGATTTAATTCAGACAGTGAGACAATTTCTCAATTTATAGAGAAGTCACCAGTCCCAGTTCGAGTTAAAGACTATCTAAAGGAATTTGAATTGAGTGGTGATATTTGGGGTAATGTCACTGTTGTCGCACCATTTCAACAGGATAATAAGGAAAAATTTGGAATTGATTTTGACATGTATGTAACCGACAATACTTTAAGTATATTTGATGAAAAGTTTTCCGTTAAACAATACAACTCACAGATTTCATACCATGATGGCTTAATACAAACCAAAGGCAAGGGTGAAATAGGTGGTGAGTTATTTGAATTAGCCTTAAACCCTAATGACTGGATTGATAACAAATCTTCAACAATGAGGGTAAAAATTAGTCATCCAGGTCATAACATCGATGCTTATGTTAGTAAGAAAACGCGTAATGAATGGCATACTCAAATTGAGTCAAAAGACCTACAAGTGAGTGTCGACTTTTCACTACGTGATAATGATCCAAGCATTGTTAAATTGAGTGGTCTCAATATAACATCTGTCGAGGAAATCAATAGTCCTTGGAAAATTTCTCCAGAAAATTTTCCAAGCTTTCACTTAATATCAAAGGATGCTGTAGTAAATGGGAAACATGTGCCAAACCTTGAAGCTGATTTGATTAGTCATGGTTCAGTCATGGAAATCAGTAACTTGATATTTGAAAATGTTGGGCTAAGCGAAGAGGACTTGATATTTAATGGCACCTGGCTGGATGGTCGGACGGCACTAAGAGCAAATGCTTCACATCGAAACCTATCTGACTTCTTGGTAAAATTTGGCGTAGATGAACCGGTCAGCGGTGGCGAATTTACAGCGGATGTTCGTCTATTTTGCGACTGCAATCCCTGGGAAGCAACGATACCAAGAATTAGCGGTTTTATGACAACTGATATTGAGGAGGGAGTCTTTACTAATCAGGATCCAAACTTCTTTAAGTTGCTCTCATTTATTAATTTAGAGTCAATCGCGAATAGGATGAGAATGTCAAGAAGTGAACTTAGAGAGCAGGGCTTTGTGTATGACCGAATTAATGTTAAATTGTTGGTAAACAATGGTAAGGCCAAGATTGAATACTTTCAAGTCGAGAGTGAGGAAAGCGACATCGAGTTGACGGGTTATGTAGATTTAATTGAGCGTGATTACAATTTAGCAGCAAATGTCCAACCTTCAATTGCTGATACCATACCCTTGGCGACTTATTTAGCTGGCGGCGGTTTGGCTGGTTTTGGTGTATGGGCTGCCGATAAGATGCTTTTTGGTGGTGAAATTATTAGTTCTTTATTTGATAATGTTGTTGAGATTACCTTTGTCATTACAGGGCCTTGGTCTGATCCCGTAATCGAAAAACTAGATGGAGTGAAAGTTTTATGATAAATCAATTACTTAATGATCATAGTATTACTAAAGATAGGATTTATGGGTTACTAAATTCCCTATCTGAAACTGGCGCTGACTATTCTGATTTATATTTTCAACACTCAATAGCAGAATCATGGCTATTGGATGAGGGTATCGTCAAGGATGGATCATATAGTATCAGTCACGGTACTGGTGTGCGTTGTGTTAAAGGAGATAAAACAGGTTTTTCTTATTCAGATGACTTGAATCTTAAGGCAATCCAGGGCGCTATTGATTTTGCAAAAGGAATATCTGGTAGCACTCGAGTTCAAAACTCAAACCCTCTTAAGAGTAGAGATTATCCTTCTAAGTATCCAGCTTTAAGCCCACTTGAGAGCTTAACCTCAAAAGAAAAGGTTGAATTACTGAGGCAGATTAACTCGATTGCTCGAAAAGAACCCAAAGTGGTTCAAGTCAGTGCTTCACTTTCCGGTGCTTACACCGAGGTTTTAATTGCTTCTACGGATGGTGTTTATCAAATGGATTGCCGTCCAATGGTAAGAGTCAATGTAACTGTCATTGTTGAGCACAATGGCAGAATTGAGCAAGGCTCAAGTGGCGGCGGCGGTCGCTATGATTATGGATACTTTGTCAACAACTCTTTAGCTGAAACTTACACCAAAGAGGCTCTTCGATTAGCTCTAGTAGCGCTGGAATCAATAGAAGCACCTGCAGGTAAAATGCCTGTCATCCTTGGCTCTGGTTGGCCAGGTGTGTTGCTTCACGAAGCAATCGGGCATGGACTCGAGGGTGACTTTAACCGCAAGGGTAGTTCCGTTTTTAGTAACAGAATTGGCGAACAGATTTCTAGTGAAAAGTGCACCATTGTTGACAATGGAACAATAGAAAATCGTCGTGGAAGTTTGACAGTTGATGATGAGGGTACTCCAACTCAGGAGACAGTATTAATAGAGAATGGAATATTGAAAAGATACATGCTGGATAAACTAAATGGTCGCCTCATGGGTCAACCCAGTACCGGTAATGCAAGACGTGAGTCCTATGCCCACATCCCCATGCCAAGAATGACCAACACTTACATGCTAAATGGTGAGGATCATTTTGAGGATATGGTGTCTTCAGTAGAGGATGGCATTTATGCGAAAAATTTTGATGGTGGGCAGGTTGATATTACGTCTGGAAAATTTGTTTTTTCAGCCAATGAAGCTTATCTGATAAAAGCTGGCAAGATAACTAAACCCATTAAGGGGGCTACATTGATTGGGTCAGGTGATGAGGTACTGCATCAGATTTCTATGGTCGGGGACGATCTCAAATTAGATTCAGGTGTTGGCGTTTGTGGTAAAGAGGGTCAAACCGTTCCGGTTGGGGTTGGTCAGCCTAGTTTGAAGGTAGATATGCTGACTGTTGGAGGTACACAGTTAAATATGTAGGTTAACACCTGTTCTTTTGCTGGTTTTTAGCACTTTTTTCTGGATTTTTTTGTTTAAGTTGTTATAATCTCTTGTGGTTCAAACTAACAAAAAAAGTGCTAGAAAATTATTTACCTATTCTCGTTTTTATTTTCTTAGGAATTGCCTTCGGTGTAGGGCTGACACTTGTTGGTTATCTTCTTGGACCTAGCAAACCTGATGAAGAGAAAAATTCCCAGTTTGAGTGTGGTTTCCCTGCATTTGAAGATTCAAGAATGCATTTTAATGTGCGGTATTATCTTGTAGCAATTCTCTTCATCCTTTTTGATTTAGAGGTTGCCTTTTTTATCCCCTGGGCAGTCGTTCAATCGAAACTTGGCTGGTTTGGCTTTATAGGAATGTCCGTTTTCTTGTTGTTGCTTGTAGTTGGTTTTATTTTCGAGTGGAAGAAGGGTGCTCTAGAGTGGGAGTAATGAGAATTTATTATGGCTATTGAAGGTTTAATGAAAGAGGGCTTTGTGACCACTTCGCTGGACAAGGTAATCAACTGGGCGCGCACTGGGTCTCTTTGGCCAATGACCTTTGGTTTGGCTTGTTGCGCTGTTGAAATGATGGAAGCTGGCTCATCACGATACGATCTCGACCGTTTTGGTATCGTTTTCCGGCCAACACCTCGTCAATCTGACTTGATGATTGTCGCAGGAACCTTAACAAACAAGATGGCACCTGCTTTACGCAAAGTTTATGATCAGATGCCAGAACCTAGGTATGTCATATCTATGGGATCCTGTGCTAATGGCGGTGGTTATTACCATTACTCTTATGCGGTTGTTCGGGGTTGTGACAGAATTGTACCGGTTGATGTTTATGTACCTGGCTGCCCACCTACTGCAGAAGCCCTGCTGTATGGAATACTTCAACTGCAAGATAAAATACGTCGGACCAATACCATTGCTCGAAGCTAGTTTATGAAAAAATTAAAACAACAATTAATCAAAGCATTTGGCAGAAAAAACGTTCACGACTCTTTTGATGAGTTAACTTTGACAATTGATAGCAATAGTGTTATGGAAATCTGTACCCAACTAAGAGATGAGTTTGATTTCGATATTTTGGTTGACTTGTGCGGTATCGATTACCTTTCTTATGGAGAATCAGATTGGGATGGTAATGCTAGTTCTTCTGGCTATGGTCGCGCCCGTGAAGTACAACTTTCTGAAAAAAAACAAAGCAATCGATTTGGTGTTATTTACCATTTATTGTCAGTTTCAAACAATAATCGTCTACGAGTAAAAGCACTTCTTCCAGATAGCTCGCTGATGATTAAGTCTGTTACAGGTATTTGGAATTCGGCCGATTGGTATGAAAGAGAAGCCTTTGATTTATTTGGTATCTTGTTTGAGAACCATACCGATTTGCGCAGAATTTTGACGGATTATGGATTTGTTGGCCACCCACTTAGAAAAGACTTTCCAATGATTGGTGAAGTCGAAATGCGCTACGACGAAGAATTAGGCAGAGTAGTTTATGAGCCAGTAAGTATAGAGCCGAATGTCAGCGTTCCTAGGGTTATAAGGAAATAACTATGTCAGAGATGCGAAATTACACCCTTAACTTTGGGCCACAACACCCTGCGGCACATGGCGTGTTGAGGCTTATTCTTGAGATGGATGGGGAAGTGATAGAGCGTGCTGACCCTCATATCGGGCTTTTGCATAGAGGTACTGAGAAATTAGCAGAATCAAAACCCTACAACCAGTCAATTGGCTACATGGACAGGCTCGACTACGTTTCCATGATGTGTAATGAACATGCCTATGTGATGGCGATTGAAAAGATGCTTGGATTAGAGGTACCTGAGCGTGCAAAATATATTCGCGTGATGTTTGATGAAATCACTCGTATCCTTAATCACCTGATGTGGTTAGGTACACATGCACTTGATGTTGGTGCAATGAGTGTCTTCCTTTATGCTTTCAGAGAGCGTGAGAAGTTAATTGATTGTTATGAAGCAGTCAGTGGTTCAAGGATGCATGCGACTTATTATCGTCCAGGCGGCGTTTATCGTGACTTGCCTGATAAGATGCCTCAATATCTTGAGTCAAAATTACGCAAAAAAGAGGAACTCAAGGAGATGAATAAAAATCGTCAAGGATCGTTGCTTGAATTTATCTCAGATTTTGCTGAAAATTTTCCAGATAGCATCGACCAGTATTCTGGCCTTTTGACAGACAATAGGATTTGGAAACAGCGCCTAGTCAATATTGGCGTTGTTACTGAAGATCGTGCAAAGCAGTTAGGTTTTACCGGACCTATGCTGCGTGGCTCAGGTGTTGAGTGGGATCTTCGCAAAAACCAACCTTATTCAGTTTATGATCAATTGGAGTTTGACATTCCTGTTGGTGTTACGGGTGACTGCTACGACCGTTATTTGGTGCGAATGGAAGAAATGCGCCAGTCATGCCACCTTATTAAACAATGTGTTAAATGGTTAAAATCTAACTCCGGCCCCGTTATGTCTGATGACCATAAAGTATCTCCACCTAGTCGGGGCGATATGAAAGATGACATGGAGTCATTGATCCATCACTTTAAATTGTTCACCGAAGGGTACTGCCTGCCTGAAGGTGAAGTGTATTCAGCTGTTGAAGCCCCTAAAGGTGAGTTTGGCGTCTACTTAGTTTCTGATGGTGCCAACAAACCCTACCGTGTCAAAATGCGGGCTCCTGGATTTCCTCATTTAGCGTCCATAGACGAGATGGCCAAAGGACACATGCTCTCAGATGTGGTAACGATTATTGGCACACAGGACATTGTTTTTGGAGAAATTGATAGATGATTTCGGACCAAGCGAAAAAAGAAATTGACATTTGGGTAGCAAAATATCCTCAAGGGAAGCAAAGCTCTGCTGTGATGCAGGCGCTGACGATTGTTCAAAAGGAAAATGGCGGGAGTTTAACAAATGAGTTAATACAAGCTGTTGCAGATTACCTTGAAATGCCCGCAATTAGCGTTCAAGAGGTGGCCACCTTTTATGAAAACTACAACAACAAGCCGGTAGGAAAACATGTGATTCGCTTTTGTCATAATATATCTTGCATGCTAAACGGCTCGGACGAGTTAATCTCTTATTTAGAGGAAAAATTGGACGTCAAAACGGGTGAGATAAGTAAGGATGGTCTGGTTAGTGTTAAAAAGGTTGAATGTTTGGGTGCCTGTGTAGGTGGGCCAATGTGTCAAATTGGTGACCAATATTACGAAAATCTAACAGAAAAACGTGTTGATGAGATTTTGGATGGTCTAAAGTGAATAACATTTGTTTGAAAACCATAGATAAAGATAACCCTTCAAGTCTAGCGACTTATGAAACCATGGGCGGCTATAAAGTTTGGCACAAAATTCTTCATGGCGAGCTATCACCCGAGAAGATTCTTGAAGAGTTAAAGACTTCAGGTCTAAGGGGGCGAGGTGGTGCTGGTTTTCCAACAGGACTAAAGTGGAGTTTTATGCCTCGCAACCAAGAGGGACAGAAGTATGTGGTTTGTAATTCTGACGAAGGAGAGCCGGGCACTTGTCATGATCGTGACATTTTAAGATTTAATCCTCACTCAGTCATTGAAGGGATGGCTATAGCAGGCTATGTGATGAATGCAACAGTGGGTTATAACTATATTCGTGGTGAGTTCATGGAGCCTTATTACCGTTTTGAAGAGGCCTTGAAAGAGGTTTATGAAGCTGGCTTATTGGGCACTAACATTAAAGGCAGTAAGGTGTGTTTTGATCTTTATTCACACCTAGGAGCAGGTGCTTATATTTGTGGTGAGGAAACAGCACTATTGGAGTCACTTGAGGGTAAAAAAGGACAACCAAGATTTAAGCCACCGTTCCCAGCAAATGTAGGCCTTTATGGAAAACCAACAACCATCAATAATACTGAGAGTTTTGCATCAGTACCTGAAATTCTTTCTCTAGGTGGCCAATGGTTTGCTGATCTAGGTGTGGCAAATTCAGGTGGTACCAAGTGTTTTTCTGTAACTGGTAATGTCAAGAATCCTGCTAATTTTGAAGTTCCAATGGGGACACCTTTTAGTGAATTGTTGGAATTGGCTGGTGGATTAAAGAAAGGAAGAACTCTTAAAGGGGTAATTCCTGGAGGTTCATCAACACCATTAATTCTTGCAGCAGAGGCGATGAAAATGACAATGGATTATGATTCCATTGAAAAGGCAGGGTCGATGTTAGGAGCCGGTTCAGTTATTGTGATGGATGATACAACCTGCATGGTGAAGACTTTGACGCGCTTGGCGCACTTTTATTACGATGAATCTTGCGGTCAGTGCACTCCATGCAGAGAAGGTACAGGCTGGATGTATCGAGTCCTAAAACGCATTATGGATGGCCAGGGAAAGAGTGAAGACTTGAAGCTTCTACTTTCAGTGCAGGATAAGATGTTAGGCAATACCATTTGTGCTTTGGCTGATGGCGCTGCAATGCCCATTGAGAGTTTTATTAGACATTTTAGAGAAGAGTTTGAATATTACATCAAACACGGAAAAAGTATGGTGGAAAACGATGGTTGATATTGAAATCGAAATCGACGGTAAAGTTGTACATGGATATTCAGGTGAGAGTCTCATTTCAATTGCGGATAGAGAGGGTATCGATATTCCTCGATTCTGTTACCACAAGAAACTATCTGTAGCAGCAAACTGCAGAATGTGTTTAGTCGATATAGAGGGTAATCCAAAACCACAACCTGCATGTTCAACACCAAGCTCTGCTGGGATGAAAGTTCATACCAAGAATAAAAAGGCTAAAACTGCACAAAAGGCTGTTATGGAGTTTTTGTTAATCAACCACCCACTGGATTGTCCAATTTGTGACCAAGGTGGTGAATGTGAGTTACAAGATGTTGCTATGGAATATGGTTCTGACATATCAAGGTTTACCGAAGGTAAGCGTATTGTTGATGATAAAGGGATAGGTGCCCTTATTCAAACAGATATGACACGATGTATCCACTGTACACGTTGTGTTCGATTTGGTGCAGAAGTTGCAGGTATAGTTGAAATGGGTGCTACAGGTCGAGGCGAAGATTTGAAGATTGAACCGTTTTTATCAGAAGGGATTCAGTCAGAACTTTCGGGTAATATGATTGATGTATGTCCGGTCGGAGCATTAACCTCTAAACCTTTCCGTTATGAGGTTAGGTCTTGGCAAATGAACTCGATTCAGACCATTGCGCGTCATGATCTAGTGGGTTCAAATATCTTTGCTCAAACACATAAAAGCAAAGTCAAGCGTGTAGTTGCCAGAGACAATGAAAGCATCAATGAGACTTGGATTTCAGATAGAGATCGTTTTTCATACCAAGGGCTTAATAGTGAAAATCGCATCTTGATTCCTAAGATTAAAATCAAAGGTGAATGGCAAGATGCTTCATGGGAAGATGCACTAGATTTTGCAACAAACGGCATAAAAAAGCACGCCAAAGAAGGACCACAATTTGGTACTCTTGCATCCAAAAACGCAACTCTTGAAGAGTTATATTTGCTACAAAAATTTACAAGAAGCCTAGAATCAGATAACCTTGATTATCGTCTAGATGCTTCCAATCCGAATCACGCGAAAGTATTAGAATCAAATATTTCTTTAACTGAATTAGAGGCAATCGATTATGCGCTTATTGTAAATTCATATTTACGCTTAGAGCAGCCAATGATCAATCATCGTATTAGAAAGGCGACTTTAAATGGTGCGAGGGTTTCGACTATAAATGCGAAGGCTTTTGATTTCAATTATCGCGTCAGTCATTCTCTATTAACATCCCCACAAAATACTGTAGCTACTCTTTCATCTGTCTTAAAAGCGTTGCTCGATAAAAGTTCACAAGCCTTGCCTGACCACCTAAATTCTGTGACTGTTCATCAAGCCCATATTGATATTGCTCATGCGCTTTTGAATGCCGATCATCCAGTGGTTGTACTTGGAGAGCATGTGAATGGCAATAGATGCTCGGACCAAGTAGCTAAACTGGTTTTTGAAATCGCTAAAGCCGCGGATGCAAAAACGCTAAATGCAAGTTTAACGGGCAATGCACATTCTGCAGAAAGGGTGAATTTTAAGCCTGACAACGGTAAAAATGCTCTACAAATTCTTTCATCTGATTTGACTGCATTTGTTTTGTTCGATGTTTATCCGAATTTTGACTGTATTGAACCAGAAAATGCAATCGAACATTTGAGCCGTGATGATGCATTTGTTATTGTTATGAATAGTTTTGAAGATGAATCGGTTTTGAGTTTTGCAAACGTAATTTTACCAATTGCAAGTTTCTATGAAACTTCTGGTACACACATCAATGTAGACAATCTTGCTCAGTCCTATAGTGCATCAATTAAGAGTGCTGGAGAATCGAAACCAGGCTGGAAAGTAATTAAAGTTTTAGCGGATTTGCTAAATCTAGAAGGCTTTGACTTTACGGATTCATCCCAGATAGCTGATGAAGCATTATCTATAACCTCTAGTGTCTCCGAGATAGAGGCTCCTACTAGCAATTCTGAAATGCCGAATGTTACTACTGTTTGGCAATACACACCCTATGCTAGTGATGTAGTTGTTCGTCATGCTTCTTCATTACAACAAACACGGATTGGCAAGATGAATGAGGCTTCGGTTTGCAAGGCGACTGCAAAATTATTAAAACTCTCAGAAGGTGACCTGTATAAGGGTGTCCCAGTCAATATTAACGAATCAGTAGCGGAAGGTTGTGTGTTTGTTCACACTCATCTTCCAAGACAGTTAGGAGTGGTATAGATTATGTGGCAAGGATTTGTAGATTTTGTACATCAATGGGTACCATGGCTTGATGGTGGTCTCGCAGTTGTACTTCTCCTCCTCATCAAAGGCGTCGCACTAATATTGCCACTGATTATTATGATGGCCTACATGACTTATGCTGAGCGCAAAGTGATTGGCTATATGCAGCTAAGAATTGGTCCAAACCGAGTCGGCCCAATTGGGCTATTGCAGCCATTTGCTGATGTATTCAAAATGATGTTTAAAGAAATCATTTTTCCAAGCAAGGCCAATATTTATTTATTTGTATTGGCACCGATATTAGCTTTTGTACCAGCAATTGCAATCTGGGCAGTCATACCTCTGGGGCAAAACTTCTACATCACCAACTTGGACATCAGTCTGCTTTATGTTCTAGCGATTGGCTCTGTTGGTGTTTATGGCATCATCTTAGCGGGATGGGCTTCCAACTCAAAATACCCATTATTGGGGGCATTAAGAAGTGCCTCGTTATTGGTTTCATATGAAATTGTGATTGGATTTGTAGTTGTTACAGTGGTAATGGCAGCAAGCTCTGTAAATTTAAACGAAATCGTTTCAAGCCAGTCTGGCGGTATTTGGAATTGGTACTGGATCCCATTATTTCCAATGATGATTGTTTTCTGGATTTCTGCATTAACAGAAACGAACCGAGCTCCATTTGATGTCGTCGAAGGTGAATCAGAAATTGTCGGTGGTACTCATGTTGAGTATTCAGGTATGTGTTTTGCATTATTCTTTATGGCCGAATATATCAACATGATTATGATGGCAGCGCTCGCAGTATTGATGTTTTTTGGAGGTTGGCATTCTCCATTTGAAGGTGTGCCATATTTACAAGAATTCTTTACATTTGTGCCAGACATAGTATGGTTGCTTGGGAAAATGAGCTTCTTCCTGTTCCTTTATTTATGGATTAGGGCAACCTTCCCAAGATATCGTTATGACCAAATTATGCGTCTATGTTGGAAAGTGTTTTTACCGCTCACTATTGTTTGGATTATGGTTGTGGCTTTGATGACCCAACTTCATTTAGGACCTTGGTTCTAAGGAGTAGATAAGTAATGATTAATAAAATTAAAAAAATTATAAAAGATTTCGGGTTAAGTGAGATTCGTGCCGGGATGAAGATTACTGGAAAACAGTTAACCAATGACAAAATTACCGTTCAGTTTCCTGAAGAGCGGACACCGATTTCGCCTAGGTTTAGAGGACTGCTTGCGTTGCGCCGATATCCTAATGGTGAAGAGCGTTGTATCGCTTGTAAATTGTGCGAGGCGGTGTGTCCTGCAAATGCAATTACCATTGAGTCCGAGATGAGGGACGATGGAACACGCAGAACAACGCAATACGACATTGATTTATTTAAGTGCATTTTCTGTGGCTTTTGTGAAGAGGCTTGTCCAGTAGATGCCATCGTTGGGACCCACATCTTCGACTATGCATTTGAGTCTAGAGAGGGCAGTATCATTGACAAAGAAGGTTTGCTGGAGGTAGGTGATAAGCACGAAAAGGCTATCAGTAAAGCAAGACAAGAGGACTCAAAGTTCAGATAAAGGCTGATTATGGAATTTTCATCAATTTTGTTTTATGTATTTGGTTTCTGCTTCGTTGCAAGTTCTGCGATGCTGGTAATTGCAAGGAATACACTGAAGGCGGCAATGCTTTTAATTTTGTCTTTCTTCAGTGTGGCAAGTTTATGGCTATTGTTAGAAGCTGAGTTTTTGGCAATCACATTGATTCTAGTCTACGTAGGCGCTGTCATGGTGCTTTTCTTGTTTGTAATAAAAATGCTTAATATTGATCAGTCAACGATTCGAGCAAAATTTACTACATATCTACCACTTGGAATCTTTGTTTCGATGGTTGTTATTGTCCAAATAGCACTTGTTTTAAGTGCTGGACAGTTTGATCTTGAAGCTGTTGAGGAGCCTGCTAGGCATGTTGCTGACTATAGCAATATCACTGAGTTGGCAAGTGATTTATATACCTCCTATGTCTACCCATTTGAGCTTGCAGCTGTCTTATTATTAATTGCGATCATTGCCGCCATTACCCTTGTGCACCGCAAAGAGAGCAGAAGTAAGAGGCAAAATATTTCTGAGCAGGTTAGTGTACAGGCATCAGACAGAGTGCGTTTGGCTTCCATTTCGTCATCCAAGTCCAAGGAGTCGAAATGATAGCACTTTCTGATTATCTGATTTTGAGTGCCATTGTTTTTTGTATTGGTTTGGCGGGTATTTTTATCAACAGGACTAATATCATTATGTTATTGATGTGTGTTGAATTAATCCTTGCAGCAGTCAACACAAACTTTATTGCATTTTCTTATTACTCCTCAGATGTGGCGGGTCAGATATTTGTCTTCTTTATTTTGACTGTTGCAGCGGCGGAAGTTGCCATTGGTCTGGCTATTCTGACTTTGATGTACAGAAATCGTGGTTCGATCGATGTTGATGTGACCAATAGTTTGAAAGGCTAGTTATGGAAAATATCTATTTAACAATTGTTCTAGCACCACTAATTGGTGCAATCATAGTTGGTCTTGCTGGTCACCGATTGGGTCGAACTTTGTCCCATTCTATTGCCATTTTTGGTGTTACAGTTTCAACGGTTTTGGCGCTTTATGTCTTCAATCATCATGTGCTTAAGGGGGCTGAAGTATTTAATGAAAATATCTATACCTGGATGCAGGTTGGTGGACTGAATATGAGTGTTGGCTTTCTTGTAGACAATCTAACATCGGTGATGTTGCTTGTAGTTTCATTTGTATCTTTAATGGTACATATTTATACGATTGGCTATATGCAAGAAGACGAAGGCTACACAAAGTTTTTCAGCTATATCTCTCTATTCACTTTTGCAATGTTTATGCTGGTGATCTCGAACAACTTTATGCAACTATTTTTTGGCTGGGAGGCTGTGGGTCTAGTTTCTTATCTTTTGATTGGTTTTTGGCACCATAAAGAATCAGCAGTTGAAGCAAGCCTAAAAGCTTTCCTAGTTAACAGAGTAGGAGATTTCGGTTTTCTTTTAGGGATAGCGGTTTTGCTAATGTTTTTCGGCACCTTGGATTACGTAGAAACATTTACCCTAGCTAATCAAGTAAATGGGCAAACAATCTTTGGAGATATTTCAGTAATTACAGTTATTTGTCTGCTGTTATTTGTAGGCGCTATGGGTAAATCAGCACAAGTGCCATTGCATGTCTGGCTGCCAGGCTCAATGGAAGGTCCGACACCTATTTCAGCTTTGATCCATGCGGCAACTATGGTTACGGCTGGAATTTTTATGGTCTCACGTATGTCGCCTATTTTCGAACTCAGTGATGTGGCATTAACCGTTGTGATGGTGGTTGGAGCGATTACGGCAATATTCATGGGATTGCTGGGTATCGTTCAGAATGATATCAAGCGTGTTGTCGCATACTCAACACTTTCTCAGTTAGGATACATGACTGTAGCCTTAGGTGTTAGTGCATACTCTGTCGCTATTTTTCACCTGATGACACATGCTTTCTTCAAAGCTTTATTGTTCTTGGCTGCGGGTTCAGTGATTGTTGCCTTGCACCATGAACAAGATATCCGAAAAATGGGTGCACTCAGAAAGAAAATGCCAATTACTTATTTCACGGCTTTGATAGGAACGCTTGCGTTGATTGGCTTCCCAGGTTTTGCAGGTTTTTATTCAAAAGATATGATTATTGAAGCGGTTCATTTCTCCAATCTACCGTTCGCTGATTGGGTTTATTGTGCGGTTGTTTTCGGTGTGTTTATTACAGCTTTCTACTCGTTACGTATGTTTTTTATTGTGTTCCATGGTGAATCTCGTCTTGACCAACATACCGAAGAGCATGTCCACGAAACTGCGTTATCGATTACCGTGCCACTAATTGTTTTGGCTGTACCTTCTGTAATTATTGGGTATTTAACAATTGAACCGATGTTGTTCACGGGCTGGTTAGAAAACTCTATTTATATTGACGCTAGCGCGCATGGCTCTGTAGCAGCTCTGAAGGAGCATTTCCATTCAGCCTTTAGCTTGATGCTTCATGCAATTGTCACTGTTCCTTTCTGGATGATGGTTGGTGGTAGTTTGGCTGCTTGGTTATTTTCGCTTTATCGAACAGATTGGGCGAAGAAAATTCAAGAACGTTTCCATCGTACAAACTACGTGCTGGAATCGCTTTACGGCTTTGACCGTTTGAATGATATTGTCTTCGTCAAGGGTTCCAGAAAGCTTGGCGAATTTTTGTGGCGGGTTTCGGATATGACAATCATTGACCAAATTGTAGTTAATGGCAGTGCAAGATTAATGCGTTTTATGGGTTCGGTTATTCGGCCCGTTCAAACTGGCTACCTTTATCATTACGCCTTTTTTATGATTATTGGTCTAATGCTTGTTTTAACTTGGGCTCTTGTTGTTAACGAAAACCCGCTCATTCAATTAGGTTCATAGTATGGAGTCGATACTTAGTTTGTTAATTTGGTTGCCAATAGTGGGAGGCGTCTCAGTCCTAGTTATTGGAAACAGTCGAAGTAATTTAGCCCGCTGGGCCAGTGTCGCAGTTTCAATTATTGTGTTTTCGTTGTCATTGAATCTTTGGACTGGCTTTGACACCTCAACCCAAGGAATGCAGTTTGTTGAAAACACTGTCTGGATATCTCAGTTTGATATCAACTACCATATTGGTATTGACGGTATTTCAATGCTCCTTATCTTATTAACGACTTTATCAACCTTCTTGGTCATCATCGCTGGTTGGCAAGTTATTCAAAATAGAGCGGCTGACTATATGGCAGCATTTTTGATAATGGAGGGTGTTATTATTGGCGTATTCTCTTCGCTGGACGCAATACTGTTCTATGTTTTTTGGGAAGCATCACTCATACCAATGCTGCTCATTATTGGTATTTGGGGTGGTCAGAATCGCGTTTATGCTGCAATTAAATTTTTCCTTTATACATTTCTAGGTTCGGTATTAATGCTGGTGTCACTAATATACATGTACATCCAAGGTGGTTCGTTCTCTTTGGATGCGCTTAATGAGTTGCCGTTGACACTCACTGAGCAAAGTTGGATTTTTTGGGCATTTTTCTTAGCATTTGCAGTCAAAGTGCCAATGTTTCCGGTGCACACTTGGCTGCCTGATGCGCATGTGCAAGCACCAACCGGTGGATCGGTCATATTAGCTGCAATTATGTTGAAGATGGGTGGTTACGGTTTTTTCCGTTTCTCATTACCCATAACACCTGACGCTTCATCAGAGTTTGCAATGGTAGTGATTGTTCTTTCATTGATTGCAATTGTCTATATTGGTTTTGTTGCACTTGTGCAGAAAGACATGAAGAAGCTTATTGCCTATTCCTCTATTTCTCATATGGGTTTTGTGACATTAGGTGTTTTCGCACTATTCTCAGTTGTTAAGATGGGTACAGATGGTCAAATTCACTCGATAGCTGGTGGTAGCCTTGAAAGTGTTTACCTTGGCCTTGAAGGCGCAATGATTCAAATGATATCTCACGGTTTTATTTCAGCGGCACTGTTTTTGGTTGTTGGTGTTCTTTATGAAAGACTACATTCAAGAGAAATTTCTAGCTACGGTGGTGTGATTAATTCAATGCCAAAATTTACTGGCTTTGCAGTCTTGTTTGCCCTTGCAAATGCAGGTCTTCCAGGTACTTCAGGCTTTGTAGGTGAGTTCATGGTAATTCTAAGTTCGCTTCAAGCAAATTTCTGGTACGCCTTCTTTGCGGCAATGACTTTAATAGTCGGAGCAGCGTACACATTGTGGATGGTGAAGAGAGTTTTCTGGGGGCCTATAGTGAATTCAGATGTTAGTACCTTAAATGATATTAATACAAGAGAGTTTTTTATATTGGGGGTTCTGGCAGTAGCTGTCTTAGCTGTTGGTGTCTATCCTCAACCTTTGATTGAAGTGATGCATGTTTCAATGGTTCACCTTCTTGAACAAGCACTCACAACCAAACTACCGGTGGCATTATGATAGATTATCAATTCAATACTGCCGACTTGTTTTTTGCGCTTCCAGAGTTGTTTATGGTAGCTGCTATTGCATTAATATTGCTACTTGACTTGTTTGTTTCTGAGCGCTTCCAAAATCTTACTTATTACTTAACTCAATCCACATTAGCGATTACTGGCTACTTAGCATTTAATCTAATCGGTGAATCGGCAATTATTTTTGATGGCACTTTTGTACTTGACACTATCGGCTCTTATTTCAAAGTCTTTATGATGGTCTTTAGTATAGTAGCTTTGGTTTATTCTCGATATTATTTAAGGGCACATAGTTTATTGAAAGGTGAATACTTTATTCTATCTCTGCTCTCAGTGCTTGGCATGATGGTTATGGTTTCTGCCCACAGTATGCTGACGATTTACTTAGGCTTAGAGATTATGTCATTGTCTTTGTACACACTTATAGCGATCGCTAGAGATCGAGCTGTCGCAGTAGAGGCGGCGTTAAAGTATTTTGTTCTTGGTGCAATCGCGTCAGGTTTGCTTCTTTATGGCATGTCGATGATTTATGGTATTACAGGCAGTCTAGATATTAGTCAAATTGCGGCATTTGCAACGGCTACAAACTTGAATTCTGAGCAAGTACTTATTCTTAACTTTGGCTTAGTATTCTTAGTAATTGGTGTTGCATTCAAATTCGGTGCTGTTCCATTTCATATGTGGGTACCGGATGTTTATCAGGGCGCACCAACTTCAGTCACAATGTTTTTATCCACTGTGCCGAAGATTGCTGCAACCGCTATGTTTGTTCGCCTACTTATTGATGGTTTAGGCGCGCTGCAAGCTTATTGGGCAGATTTGTTCATGATTCTTGCGATTCTTTCTATCGGCTTAGGTTCATTAGTTGCCTTGATGCAGACAAATATAAAACGCTTGTTGGCGTACTCAACTATTTCGCATATTGGTTTTATTTTGCTTGGTTTTATAACCGGTGTCGTTGAAGGTTATGGTGCTGCTGCCTTTTATGTTTTAGCTTATGTATTAATGAGTTTGACAGCTTTTGGGATTATTATTGTTTTGAATAAAAAAGGATTTGAGGCAGATCAAATTGTTGACTTTAGGGGCTTGAGCAAACACTCACCGTGGTTTGCTTTGTTAATGCTATTTGTTATGCTTTCAATGGCTGGCGTGCCTCCATTTATTGGCTTCTATTCTAAGTTGTTTATTCTTCAGCAAGTCGTTTCAGCAGGTTATGTTTATTTGGCGGTTGCTGCTGTTGTATTTGCTGTAATCAGTGCATATTACTACCTTCAAATTATCAAAACAATGTACTTTGATGATGCTGAAAAAGAAATTACAGTATCAGCGCCCATGGATATGCGCATTATTCTTTCCATCAATGGAGCTTTGATTCTAGTTCTTGGTTTAATGCCAAGCTACTGGATGGAGTTGGCCATTTCTTTGTTTTAAAAAATCAAGCATCATTAGCCAAATTGCCTAAGTAGTTTAGGAGCGCGTTAAGAGTCAACTATAAATCACAGAGTTTATAATGAAAGTATTTATAGAGATTGATCAATGATTGTTGCGCATAGAGGTGCTTCCGAAGATGCACCTGAAAATACTCTTGAGGCATTTCGCTTAGCTTGGTTGCAGAACGCTGATGCGATTGAGGGTGATTTTCGTCTTACTAAAGATGGGCAGATTGTCTGTATTCATGACGAGGATACTTCTCGCACCTGTGGTGAAAAAATGATTGTTG
This sequence comes from gamma proteobacterium SCGC AB-629-P17, assembly GCA_000372785.1. Classification (GTDB taxonomy): domain Bacteria; phylum Pseudomonadota; class Gammaproteobacteria; order PS1; family Pseudothioglobaceae; genus Pseudothioglobus. Next base: position 74,599 of record KB889758.1, read on the forward strand.
CAGAAAGCACTTATGCTGAATTAAGTCAGCTCGATGCATCTGCACACTTTAAAGGTGATTTAGCTCCTCAGTCAATCCCCCTACTTAGCGAAGTCTTTAAAACAATAACTAACAATAAAGGTATTTATATCGAGATTAAATGTGGTCCTGAAATCGTCCCTACTCTTATCAATTTGATAATAGATTCGGATCTTCGAAAGGAACAAATTTCAATCATGGCATTTGATAATCAAGTGATTAGAGCCTTTAAATCAATTGCGCCTCATATTAAAGCGTTTTGGTTATATGACGTGAATGAGCCAGTCAGCATCTACGAGCTTCTAGATACTTTAGAAGATATTAAGGCAGATGGTCTTGGCTCGAACAATACAAGCTCTAAAGAGCTTGTTAACAGTATATCCAAAGCTGGTTTTGAGTACCACTCATGGACTATTGATGACAACCAAGTTGCTGAACAATTACTGAAGTGGGGGGCGGCTTCAATTACAACAAACCAGCCAAGCTATTTAAGGCAACAGCTTTCTAGTAATTAAATTTACTTCTTGACGATAACTCTTAATGGGTTATAAAATGCAGGCTTTCATTTCAAGGCAAATTTGTGTTTTCAATGAGCCATAAATTTTCTACAAATGTACTTGCAGCAATAATCTCAGCTTTTAGCTTCTCGCTTGCAGCGGCAGCTGTTCCATACTTTTATAAAGTAGGAGGTAGCGTTTTCTTGTTGCTTGGTGTGCGTTATATTTTCACTCTATCTTTGTCGAGCGTTTTAGATAAGTCACCCAAAAAACAAAAAACTAAGGAAGCTCGAATACGGTTAGTGTTAATTAGCATATTTCAAGCAATATTTGTTGGCTCATACATGTATTCCATCAAACTAATCCCTTTAAGTTTGGCTGTGGTTGTAATTTACACGTTCCCAATCATTACTTTTTTCGCTAATTCATTAATTAGGAGTAGGTCAATTGATGTATTGTCGATTTTGGCTCTATTAGCTTCTTTGCTGGGCATATGGGTGATGGTTCAGAGTGAAACTAGTGACTGGAATTTGTGGGGTGTTTTTTGGGGTTTGTTTGCATCAGTTGCACAGAGTTTTGTTAATATTCTCTCTCGTCACGAGAGTGTGAGCCCAGGGTGGGACTTAATTAAATATATTATGGTGTTGCCTACAACGGTTTTTGTAATAATTTATTTTATGACCACTGCAGCACCAATAGCATCACTAACTGCACCGATGTTAATGTGGAGTCTTGCTTCAGCTATCGGTATGACTGGTGGTTTTTACTTTTTCTTTCACTCTATTGCAAAAATTGGTCCTGTTCGCACGGCTAATGTGATGTACATGGAGCCAGTTTTTACTATCATTCTTGGCGTTGTGTTGTTGCAAAATGTACTCGGCTATTCTCAGTGGATAGGCATGCTAATAATTTTGTTAGCTACAATTTCTCTTGAGCGATGGGGTAAAAAATATGATTAAATTTAAGGTGTCATTATGAATGAAAGAATAGACATTTTATTATCAAAATTTTTGAAGAGCAGCGTGCCTGCTCATGGTCTTCCTGCTGTAGCTTATAATGATTCTGAGTTCTGGGAAATTGAGTCCGAAACCGTATTTACTCAGAATTGGGTTTTTGTGGGATTTGTTCATGAACTCAAAAAGCCTGGTGATGTTATTACATTTTCGGTTGCCGGCCAACCCTTAGTCCTTATTAAGAACAAGCTTGGTGAAATTAATGCCTTTCATAATGCCTGTAGACACCGTTGCCTGAAATTGGTTGATGAGCCAAAAAATGTGGGGACTAAGTTGCGTTGCCCGTATCATTCTTGGACTTATAATTTGGATGGGGAACTTTGTGCAACTCCTTTTTTTGCTGGAGAAGAGCATCAGGTTGAGGGTTTTGAGTTTTCTGAAAATGGCCTCAAACCAGTAAGAATGGCTATCTGGCATGACTGGATTTTCGTTAACCTTAATGCCGATGCGCCAGAATTTGAGGAGTATTCAGCGCCCTTGATTAGGTATTTTGATGATATCAACTTTGAACAAGTTAAACCAGTTGCGACACTTGATTTTGGTGAAATTTCAACCAACTGGAAGTTTCTAATGGAAAACTATATTGAGCCTTACCATGTTCAGTTCGTTCATCGTACGACAACAAATCAACCACTCAAAGACCATTACACTATCGTTGACGATGTCTGTTTAGGGAGCGCTGTTGAACTGGATGAAGAAGACAAAGTAAAAGGCAGCCTTTCTGTGAGTTCACGCTACCTCACACTATTTCCTAACTTTATTATTGGTCGATATTTCCCTGACCAGATTGGTGTCTACTTGAATGTTCCAGTTGACTCAGGGCACACTCAGCAGAAAAGAGTTATCTATACGACTGAGGGGCAAACTCTATCAAAAGAAGACGTTGATGCAGTGAAAAAATTATGGTGGGATGTTCATAAAGAAGACCATGCAATTTGCGAAAGAATGCAACTCGGTCGTGCCTCACCAGTAGCAAAGGAAGGTGGCTTTCTTTCGCCTCATTGGGAGAATAGCGTTCGTGCATTCCAGACAATGATCGCAGAGGCTGTAATGAAAAAATCAAAAAACATTTAAAGGAGGACATATGTCTACTGAAAGTAATGATAATGGCTATAGACTAGCTCACACAATGATAAGAGTTCTAGACCTAGAAAAATCAATCCATTTTTATTGTGACATTCTGGGTATGCAAGTCTTGAGAAGAACTGATTATCCGGGTGGCAGCTACACCAATGCATTTGTGGGCTATGGACCCGAAACTGAATTTCCAGCATTGGAGTTGACACATAACTGGGGTCAAAAGGAGCATTATGACAAGGGTAATGGCTGGGGTCATATCTGTATCGAAACACCTGACGTTTATAAAGCTGTTGAAGACCTCGAAGCCCAAGGAGCAAAGATTATCAGTCCAGCTAAACCAATGAATGCTGGAACCCGTATCCTTGCATTTATAGAAGATCCGGACGGTTATGTTGTTGAATTGAATGAAAAACTTAACTTAACTCAATAAGGAAAATCATGGAAGATAATAAACCAAAACTCTATAAATTTAGTGATATAGAACACCGTTTACACACTTTGGAACCAGGACAAACCTATATCAAGCCTTTTGTCACCAGTGCTGTCAGTGACACGATGTGTGGTGGTCTCAATTTTTTAAATCAAGTTTCAGTACCTTGGGAATTAACTTGTGATGAAATTATTTATTGCATGGAAGGCACCTTTAGATTGACCTGTGATGGAGAGTCCTATGTTTGTACGCCTGGCGATGTTTTGTATATACCTAGGGATAATTCGATCGCATACGAATGTGATGAAAAGTGTGTCATATTCTATGCCGCCTATCCGCATGACTGGAAACAACAAGCGGGAATTACTTTTGTTCCTGGCATTGACCCAGAAGACATGCCAAAAAATTAAAAGAAAATTCTATTTTTAGTAGCCTAAATCAGGTCTCACTAGGTTCTTGAGTTCTTGGTTGGCAAGGTGACGACGCATATTCATCAGAACCAAGTCGAGAGTCTGTAGAATGTAGGTGTCACCATCATCTGCAGAAATATGAGGCATCACCATGAGGTTAGGAGCGGACCACAAAGGTGAGTTTTTGGGTAGCGGTTCTGGGTCAAATACATCGATAATTGCAGCCCCAATATGACCTGAATTTAGGTTGTCAACCAAGGCTAAATAGTCCATTGTAGCAGCGCGACCTACGTTAACAATACCAACGCCAGGTTTCATTAATGATTGCCGTCTTTCATCCAATAAGTTATTAGTTTCAGTGGTATTTGGGATAGCCATAAAAATATAATCTGCTTTCGGTAATACTGTGTCCAATTGATCAGTGCATACCATTTCATGTACATCTTCTAAAGTTTTTCCGTGACGACTGACACCAGTAACATTCATTCCAAGTGCTTTGCATTTTTTTGCCACAGAGTAGCCAATATTTCCAACGCCAATAACCAACAAAGTCTTGCCCTTTATTGGAGTAGAGTAAATTGATTCCCAGTGGTTGTTATGTTGATTTGCAATAATCTGTGGCATATGAGTGTGAAGCATAAGCACACTCATCAAACCAAATTCACCCGATTTTTCTGAATGCACACCTCGATTGTTGACAACTGAAACATTATTAGGAAGCCAATCCATCGGACAGAGGTGCTCAACACCAGCACCAGTGATATGAATCCAACGTAGGTTAGGCGCTATTTCGGCAAGGTTATTGGTAGGAAAATCCCAACATACAAGCACCTCTGCCGTTTTCATCGATTCATTAAAGTTATTCAAATCCCAGTCAAATACTGGCTCAATTTTTCCTTTCAAGTCGGGGTAATTTTCAAGAGCTTCGTTAAATCTTGCTTCCGTAAAAGCGAAAACAGATTCCCCTTCTATTGTCGGAGGAAAGGACTTGGGGTCTGCGTGATTGCTCTTGAAATGCACTTTTACTTTTCTATCTTGCATGCTATAAGTTCCTGTCTTTTTTTATTTAATCTTTGAATTATGCCTTAACTGCATTTCCTTCAATCCTGCAGTTACAATTTTAATTCTTTGTTGTTCCGATTTGCCATCAACCTGAAACTGAATGTCAACAAACTCGTGTGCAAGTTTGCTGAGTAAAGATGCATCATCACCTTCTTTATTTTTAGGGATTGAAAGAACAGAGTCACCACCATAAGTCGGGATCGGCATTCCCGCAATTTGTGAGGCAAGGTAGGGTTGATTGCCGGCAACTACGGTTCTAATTTGCTTCCTTATTCGTTGACGCATCATAACAACGCCGCGGTCACTTTTTACTAGATGTTCGTTCTTGTGAATGTTAATGGCACCCATGCCTTCACAAGCCTCTCTATCTGCAGGGAATTTCTGTCGTTCTTCATATGGTCGATCGAAAACCTCGCCCTGTTCAATCAGCTCTGGACCTTCTGGCGTGTTATATGATTGGGGATCACCACGTTTACCAAAATTAGCCCAAGCATAACAGATGGTTGTTTCATCATCAATTGGTACTACCCAACGACTGAAAGAGCTTCGTCCGTAATAGATTTGTTTTGTGCCATCTGCTCTGAAGGCTGCTCCTGCCTGAGTAAAATTTGGCAAAACAAGTTCATTGATTCGAAACCAAACGTTGTCACCAACTCTGCGAGTGTTGCAGCCCAATATCCAGTTATCTCGCTCGAAGAAGTCCATCTGGCCCACCGCTCCAAAACCCTCCGAAAATTGTTGACGACTCATATTGGAGTGAAGAAAGGCGGTATGAATAGGATCAACAATAGCATCCAGTACTTGAAGCCAGTTACAGTTAAATGGCGCTTTGTAAGGAACCAGTTCCATATCTTCAAATGCGAGGCTATCATAGATCGGAAATTCTGGCTTTTCATCAATTGGGCCTAAATATGCAAAGATAAGTCCCTTAAATTCGAAAGTAGGATAAGCGCCTAGACGCACCTTATTTTTTATCATATCTGCGGTGGCGGTTGGTTGACCAGGAACTTCGATTAATGTGCCATCGACATCAAAGTGCCAGCCGTGGTAGCAGCATTGAATGCCATGTTTACGACAAATTCCAAATTCTAGAGAGGCCTGTCTATGTGGACAGTGTTTGTGAACTAGTCCTAACTGAGCACTTTTATCTCGAAACAAGACAAGTTCTTCTCCAAGTATTTTTATTGCAACAGGGAGTTCTGATAAATCAGAAGAAATAAATACTGGTTGCCAATAGCGCCTTAGATATTCTCCGGCTGGCGTTCCTCGGCCAATTCTGGTTATTTCATCATCGATCTCGTTTGAAAGTGTCACACTATAGCCAGCAAAACCTTTCAAATCAGTTCCATTTTGACTTTTAGTATCTTTCATCAGTAAAGATCTCTTGATATTATCAAAATAAAATAATCAGTCATAATATGGTATAGTGATTTTTTTTCAACAAACTATACCTCAAAAGGAGTCAATAATGGCAAACATATATCCAACTTTAATGTCAGAGGCGCTTCCAGATAAAAAGCGAGTTAATGAAGCCAAAGCGAAGCTTGAAAAGGCGGGCGTTAAGTATATTCTTTCATGCTGGATAGACCTTCTAGGCATTCCTAAAACTAAACCTATTCCCATCTCTGAGTTTGAGTGATTTGACGGGATAAATATATATGTCTGTAACTTGAATCATAAGCAACAAATAGACAAACTTATTGTTTCAATTTGTAACCTGATTTAAAAATCCAAGCCACAACACCGATACATGCACTCAAGAAAACGATTACCATCAATAGGCTTATGCCTACACTGACATCGGAAATCTCAAAAAAACTCCAGCGGAAGCCACTGACCAAATAAAGAACTGGGTTAAATAAGGTCACTTTTTGCCATAAAGGTGGCAGCATGCTTATAGAGTAAAAACTGCCCCCCAAAAAAACTAGAGGGGTAATAATCAGTAATGGTACGATTTGCAGTTTTTCAAAGTTTTCTGCCCAAAGTCCGATAATAAAACCAAATAGGCTAAAAGCCACACAGGTCAATATAAGAAATGCCAACATCCAAAATGGGTGCGCAACGTTGAGGTCTACAAAAAAGCTCGCCGTAATTAGAATAATAGCCGCCAAAAACAAAGACTTACTTGCAGCCGCTCCAACAAACCCTATCAAGGCTTCATAAAACGAGATCGGAGCAGAAAGAATTTCATAAATAGTGCCCGTAAATTTTGGAAAAAAGATTCCAAACGAGGCGTTGGAAATGCTCTGAGTTAAGACTGAAAGCATGGTCAGACCGGGAATAATGAAGAGCCCATACGATACGCCATCAACGTCAGATATCCGGGATCCGATTGCTGCACCAAAGACAACAAAATACAAGGCCGTTGAAAGTATCGGTGAAGCAACACTCTGGAAAAGTGTTTGCCAGAAACGTAACATTTCATGCAAATAAATCACTTTTATCGCTCTAAAATTCATCATTTTATTTTCACCAAATCTACAAAGATATCTTCCAGTGAACTCTGATTGATCTTAATATCCTTAAGCTCTAACTCTGAGTCTGAAACTTCTTTGAGTAACTCTTGAATATCACTCCCTTCATTTTTTGCGTCATAAGTGTAGCTAATATTCAAGCCATCATCCGTTAACTCCACATTATGTTTATGAAGTACATGAGGAATTTCTTTGGCCTCCTCCCTTAACTCGATGACGAGTTGTTTTTTGCCAAAGTTTTCCATTAAGAGCTCCTTTTTCTCAACCACTAGGAGCTCTCCGTCATTAATCACTCCGACTCTCTCAGCAATTTCCTCTGCCTCTTCTATATAGTGCGTTGTAAGAATAATGGTTACGCCTTTGTCTTGCAGCTGACGAACAATCTTCCACATATCTTTTCTGAGTTCAACATCAACCCCCGCTGTCGGTTCATCTAAAAATAATATTTGAGGTTCATGCGAGAGTGCCTTGGCAATCAGCACACGCCTCTTCATCCCTCCAGACAACGCTCGAACTTCAGTGTCCTTTTTATCATCAAGAGAGAGGTCTTTGAGTAGTTGATTTATATAGTCATCATCCTGTTTACAGCCAAATAATCCCCTACTAAAACTTACCGTCTGAAATACCTGTTCAAAAGCACCAAGAGTGAGCTCTTGAGGAACTAGACCAATCATTTGTCTTGTCTTTCTAAAATCACTGATGATGTCATTGCCATCAACAGTAACAGTTCCCAAGGTTGGTGAAACGATACCGCAGATTGTCGAAATTAAGGTCGTTTTCCCTGCACCATTTGGACCCAACAATGCCAAAATCTCACCTTTTTTAATATCCAAATTGATGTTTTTTAAGGCTTCAAAACCTGAGTTATAGGTTTTTGAAAGGTCTTTGATGGAAACAATTGAACTCATTAAATGTAATTATTTAAATAAAAAAATAGAGGTCATTGTACTCAGTTATTTTATAGCTAATAAGTTATTAATAAAATTAGTTATAGAAGACGAGCACCGTTCTCAACAGGCATATCAGGTTCTGCCAAAACTACAAATTTATCTTGGTTATAGAAACCTAAAACCAAGCATTCACTCATAATTGGACCGACTTGCTTGGGATGAAAGTTCACCACCCCCATGACCTGTTTATTCTCAAGCTGTTCTTTTGTATACAGATTTGTGATTTGAGCGCTAGACTTTTTGATACCGACCTCTGAACCAAAATCAACGTGCAGGATATAAGCTGGGCTTCTAGCCTCAGGAAAATCTTCAGCTTTGATTATCGTGCCAACCCTTATATCAACTTTTTCAAAATCATCCCAAGTAATTTTCATATCATTCCCGTTTTTTATGTTTCGAGTAGATCGCCGATAGCTCTCTCAAGTGCAGCCTCAAAACCAGAATCGTTTCCTGGGTTAGCTGCACAGTGCCCAAATGGAGAATCAAATGGACGAAGTTCAGCATTCAATATATAACTCGCCTCAATTTCATTATCTTCAGGTGGAAAATAGAGGTCTTGAGTGCAAGGCATCAAGATAGTTCTTGCCTGAATTGACTTCAATGCCATCTCAAAATCACCATTATAAAGAGGACCAACACTAATATCACTTGCCTGCCATGTTGCAAGTTTAGCCAAGAGGTTGTTGGCATCCCAGTTCTCAACATGGTCATTTTCCCAATCAATTAATAAGTCCTCCATAGTTTCATAACCGATTTCTTGAAACAAAGAGTCACGATAAAAGGTTTGAGAGAAAGCCCAGCCCGCATAGACTCTTGCAAAAGCCTTAAGTCCATTAACTGGAGGTGAGTCATAATCGCCTTTATTCCAATTCTGGTCTGCACAAAGCGCCGCTCTAACACCTTCAAGAAAGACGTAGTTATGCGTTGATGTTTTTGCCGAAGCACAGAAAGGCAAAATAGCATCGACGAAATCTGGATATTGCGCAGCCCACTGATATGCCTGACAGCCAGCCATTGACCAACCTGTGACAAGAGCAATTTTATCTATTCCTAGGTGTTCGGTAAGTAACTTATACTGACAGGCAATGTTATCCCAAAGTGATATGTGTGGGAACCTAGGACCATCCTGAGGAGCTGGCGTATTGCTAGGCGATGAGGAAAAACCATTACCAAACATGTTAATAGAAACAACAAAATATTTCTCTGGATCAATTGCTCTACCAATACCAAAAAAGCCCTCATTTCTTTGATGAGAGCCGGTATAAAAAGTTGGCAATACAACTACATTGTCTCTACTTTTATTTAAATTGCCGTAGGTTTTATAAATTAAGAAAGCTGAATCAAGCTTCCCTCCTGACAATAGTGAAACAGTATCTAATTCATACTTCTCATAATCCATTACAGTGCCATATCTTTAGTCTTAATTTGTTTGTTGATTCGACTTCTGAAGAATAACTAGCAATCCAAGGTATTATCAAGTTCCCATTTTGTTAAATGTGAAGTGTAATCATCCCATTGGTTTTTCTTTAATTTTACAAAAGCCTCAACCAGTTCGCTTCCCAATCTCTCTCTCAAAACATCACTACCCTCAAAAAGACGAATCGCGTCAAGTAAATTATGAGGCAACTGCTTGTAACCCTTTATATCTTCGCCCAGTTCATACATATTAATGTCTAGAGGATCGCCCGGGTCACGGTTGCCTTCAATCCCATCAAGACCGCAGGCAAGGATGCCTGCTTGCATCAAATAGGGATTAGCTGCTCCGTCCATCAATCTTAATTCAAAGCGCCCTGCTTCAGGCACCCTGATCATATGAGTACGGTTATTGCCACCATAGGTTATAGAGTCAGGAGACCAGGTAGCACCGGAAAGTGTCCGAGGCGCGTTGATACGCTTATAGCTATTGATTGCAGGATTGAAGATTGCAGCCAAACAATCAGCACTATGCATAATGCCACCAAGAAATTGATAAGCCAAAGGTGACAATCCTAGTTCACGGGAATCATTGTTCCCATCAAATAAGTTTTGAGTGCCACTTAAATTCCAGAGTGAGATATGTGAATGACAACCATTGCCAGTCAAATGAGAAAAAGGTTTCGGCATAAAGGTCGCTCTCATTCCATGAAGTTCTGCTATTGACTTGACCATAAATTTGAAAAAGACATGACGGTCAGCTGTTTTCAATGCGTCATCAAAGTCCCAGTTCATTTCAAACTGACCGTTGGCATCTTCATGGTCATTCTGATAAGGCCCCCAACCAAGTTCAATCATGGCATCACAAATCTGACTGATGACAGGATACTGTCGCATTAAAGCTTGCTGGTCATAGCAAGGTTTACTTTGTTGATCCTTAGTATCGGCAATACCTGTACCATCACTATTGATCAGGTGATATTCACACTCAACTCCCGTCTTCATCCGAAAACCAAGCTTTTCAGCTTGCTCCAACTGCCTTTTTAGCGCAACTCTTGGAGAAGCTTCAACTGGCTTGCCATCCATCCACAGATCAGAAGCTAGCCAACCAACTTCGGGCTTCCAGGGAAGCTGAATAAAGCTTTTAGGGTCTGGAATAGCAAACATATCAGGATGTGCAGGAGTCATATCCAGCCAGGCAGCAAAACCAGCAAAACCAGCACCATCTTTTTGCATACCATCGATGGCCCTTGTAGGTACTAATTTTGAGCGCAGGTTGCCGAACAAATCGACAAAACTAATCAAAAAATATTCGATACCGCGTTTCTTGGCAATATTTGAAAGATTGATAGTCATATTGAAATCCTCATAAATTTATTTTTACAATTGAAACTACTGTTTCAAGGTTGAGTCAAGTGCATTTATCAATATACACTTGATTAAATCAAAACTATTCTAATTTAGTAAAGCCTTAAATACTCAGTTACTTCCCAGTCGCTAACGGCCTGGTGATAACGATCCCATTCATCCATCTTGTAGGCAAAAAATTGGTTTAGCATTGATTCACCTAAAACCTCTTTTGCAAAATCATCGTGCTGAAGTTTCTCAATGGCCTCTAGAAGGTTTCGAGGTAGAGATTTAATTTTAGAGGCTTTTATTTCTTCAGGACTTAAGGTGTAAAGATTGACATTTAACGGCTTACCTGGATCAATCTTATTTTTAATTCCATCTATAGATGCAGCAGTAGTCAAAGCCAACGATAAGTATGGATTCATACACATATCGGCAGCACGGTTCTCTATACAAAAACGATTTTGTGGAAGTCGAAGCATACATGAACGGTTATTATCTCCATATGCCATTTGAGTTGGGGCCCATGTATGAACTCCACCTTCAAACCCTCCCACTACAGGAACCAATCCATTGTAAGAATTGACCGTGGAACATGCCACGGCTGTAATTTCTGATCCATGCTTAATCAAACCACCTACTGCATGGTAGGCCGCATCCGAAAACTTGCCATTCTTTCCCTCGAATATATTTTTACTTTTCGCAGTACTTGTCAAACTGAAATTAATGTGGGCACCAGAACGCCAATCTCCAATTGTTGGTTTCGGCATAAAAGTAATAAACATGCCGTGATTTTTTGCAATCTCTTTGAGCAAAACTCTTAAAAATACCAAACGATCGGCCATTTGAAGTACGTCTGTATAAGTAAAGTCGAGTTCAAACTGAGAATATGCACCCTCACAAACAACATCCTTCAACCCCCAACCTAATTCATTAAGAGTATCAATCATGTCTCCAAAAAATTCCATAGAGTCAATGCTATATTCCACGTCATATCCAAAGGCTTGGCGGCGTGGTCGAACACCTTCACCAGGCAAAGGGTCGTCATCAATAGCCTTGACAGGTTGACCGTTTTCCCAACGCATTGCTATAAATTCGGGTTCGATACCACAAAAAGCTCTATATCCGGCATCCTCAGCATTCTTCACAGCTCTTTTTAGTGCTTGACGGGGACATAAATTGTAAGGTTTATCCTCCCACCATAAATCAGAAAAAACCCAGGCACAGGTTTTATCCCAAGGACAGATCATCAAACTATCAAGATCTGGGACTGGAATCTGATCAGAGTCATTTGGTCCTAATTCTGGAACGAAAGAAACGGAATGAACAGCAAATTGAGGGCCTTTTCCAGCGCACAATAACTCAAACTCAGAGATGGGAATAGGTTTAGTTTTAGGAATGCCTAGAAGGTCTATCCAGCATGAAAGAATATACTTAACGCCCGCCTTTTCAAGC
>KB889758.1:88665-139034 GCA_000372785.1 gamma proteobacterium SCGC AB-629-P17
CCCAGTTCTTTATTTGGTCAGTGGCTTCCGCTGGAGTTTTTTTGAGATTTCCGATGTCAGTGTAGGCATAAGCCTATTGATGGTAATCGTTTTCTTGAGTGCATGTATCGGTGTTGTGGCTTGGATTTTTAAATCAGGTTACAAATTGAAACAATAAGTTTGTCTATTTGTTGCTTATGATTCAAGTTACAGACATATATATTTATCCCGTCAAATCACTCAAAGGTATTTCGCTAAAGGAAGCAGAAACTGGCTTGCGAGGCTTCAAGTATGATCGCGAGTGGATGATTACAGATAGCGATTATCAGTTCCTAACGCAGCGCCAAATTGAAGTAATGGCGACCATAACTGTGAGCATTTCTAAAGATTTCTTATTGTTACAGTCATCAAAAGGTAACGAACTCAAGATTGATCTCAACGTTGCAAGAGAAGAGTCAGTTCAAGTGTCTGTTTGGGACGATATTTGTGATGCATATGACGAAGGAGAGTCTGCCTCATATTGGTTAACCGATGAGCTCGGATTTTGGCAAGGAAAAACGTTGAGGCTTGTGAGGTTTTGTTCCGATAGAAAACGTCCAGTGCCAGCAAAATATCTTCACGGTCGTGAAGCCGAGAGTTCATTTTCCGATCAATTTCCCTACCTCATAACTACCTGGGATTCGTTGAAGAAGTTAAATAAGGGTCTCAGAGAAAATGGAAAGAAAGAGGTTACAATGGCTCGCTTTAGACCTAACATAGTTATAAGCGATATGACCAGTATTGAGAACCAAGCATCTCTTGATCTGATTTCCCAAGACGGTCACTATGAGTTCGGTTTGAGGAAGCCATGCAAGCGCTGCAAAATAACAACAATCAATCAAGATAGCGGAGAAATCATAGACTTCAAAGAGCCTCTTGCAACTCTCACTTCACTGAAGTTTAGTTCTGAAAGTTATGGCGCATTTTTTGGTCAAAACGCAATCCTGCTTTCAGATCAAGATTGTGTCGTCAGGGTCGGAGATTTATTAAAGACGAGTACGAAAATAACATAGTTAGTTATCTAGAGAGATTTCTCCGAAGTGCTTTTCCTGTTTCCAAGCATGTCCATAAATAACTTCGTAGGTTGCAGGCAACTTGTCGTTCTTTCGATAACTTTCATACATTTCAATCATCTTATTAAATTTTGTTTTACCGGTTAAAGACTTTGAACGGTTGTGGACGGTTTGAGCGCCGATACCTTTTAAATCATGCATTAAATCGATAACTTTGTCATAGGTCAGTGTTAACCTTTCCATTTCCATTACTGGGCTTTGAAAGCCCGATTGCAGCATTTGATCGCCAATGTCATGCATATCAGTAAACTCATTGACATGTGGATTGCTATCGACAACAGACCAGCTACGCTTTAACTCTTTAAGAGTATCTGGACCAAATGTTGAAAAAAGGAATAAGCCTTCGGGTTTAAGAACTCTAAAGCATTCATCTAAAAGTGTTTTCAGGTCAGGGCACCACTGCATCATCAAATTGGAGACAGTAAAGTCAATACTGTTATCGGTGAAAGGTAATTGGTAAGCATTAGCACAAACCTTTAAGTCATGAACATTGGATAACAAAGACTGTTGTGCGAAATCGATACAGATTAATGTAGCGTTAGGGAAAGCTTTAACTGCTTTTTCGCTTAGGAATCCAGTTCCAGAGCCCAGATCAATTATTGTTTTTGGATTAATTGAGATAACATTCAATTTTTTTGCGAGGCGATGTGAAATCTCGCTTTGTAGAAAAGCGCTGTCATCGTATTTGGATGACGCCTTATTAAATGTTGTCCTTACCCTAGACATTCGACCAGTTGACTTGAGAATCCTTCCATTAAATTAAAATATTGATCTGAACCTGCATCAAGTTTAGCACCTAGGATGTCAATATTGACTGCTTTTATTGGCAAGCCTTCTGACAAAACGTTCACCTTTTTAGAAGTGTTGTCGGGACCATAAAGTAGACATTTAATTTTCAAATCTTTCATTTTATTTCTAGCTTCTAGGGCTCTATAAATACTAAGTCGAGCGCCATGGTAAGGCGTTATGATGACCGGTTTTTGCAAATGAAAACTTTTCTCAAAGTATTGTAATGTGTCTGAATATATTGCGAATCGCTCTGACCTGAAAGGTGCTATTTGTTGATCAAGTTCTGATTTCAATTTTTTGAGTCTTGAATGAATATTCACAAGGTTAGTTCTATAAGTGGTGCTATTATTGGGATCTATTTTTATTAACTGTTCGTTTATATATTGCGCAGTTTTTTTCATATTATCAACGTCTAACCAGAGATGTAAATCAAAATCAGTATGTTCATCATGATCAGTATGTTCATCTTTCTCATCTTTATTTATTTCATTTATATCTACATCTCTAAAATTATGAAGATGAAGGTCATTGATCTCACTCACGATAACATGAGATCCATCTTTGATATTTCCAAGAGTTTTTTTGAGACCCGTTTCAAAATCATCTCCAATGGTTATGATAAGATCTGCATTTGAAAGTAAGTTTAACTGAGAAGGTTTAAGGTGAAAAGTATGTGCAGAGTCGCTAGATTCTAGCAACAGTTGGGGCCTTGAAACATCTTCCATGAGGGCGCTCACAATACTGTGTATCGGCTTAATACTGACGACAACATTGGGTGTTGACTGAGCTCCAACATTATTAAGGCTTAAGAGAAAAGTTAAGCCCAGCAATAAACGATAAATCATAGCAAGCCTCAAAATCAAAAGGAAATTATACGCCAACCACTTAGATCTATTAATTTAGCGTTCACAAACGACAATTGCTCTTGTAGGTGCTGGGTAACCTTCAATCGTAAGAGAGTCATCATCTGGATCAAGAAAATCTTCTAAGGAAGATCCATTTTCCCCAATCCAGGGGGTTTTACGTTGTTCAGCTGTTGTAGTTTTAGAAACATCAACAACTCTTATATTTTTGAAGTTTGCATCGTTCAACCAAGATTCAAGGGTTTTAATGCTTGGTATGGAGTAAACATTTCGCATTTGCGCGTAACGACCTTTAGGGACTAGCACGAAATTCTCTGGACCTTCCACTACAAGGGTTTCTAAAACAAGTTCAGCGTCAGCAACCATCAATTCATGTAATTGTGACAAGTGAGCCATATGGTCTCTTTGGTGATATAAAACACCCATAGAAAATACCGTATCGAAAATAGCAATTTTTGGCATTTCTTCTAGCTTTACTGGAAGTAATAAAGCATTCAGTGGAGATTTGATCATTGATTTGATGGCTCTAAATTGGTAATTGAATAGCAAAAAAGGTTCAATACCTAGTGCCCGCTTTGCCCCTTCCATAGCCATCCTGAGAGTAAAGTAACCGTTTCCTGCGCCAACATCTAACACACGTTTGTTTTCTAGGGGTTTGATATGTCTGCTTATGCGTTGCCATTTCATATCTCCATCCCATTCACTTGCTAGCACAAGGTCATTAATCATAAAAGGACCCTTTCTCCACGGTATAAGTTTTCGGAGTTCTGCCGTTAATGATTCATTGTCAATACTATCGTGATTAATACTGATATAGGGTTTCTTTAGAGCAATTTTGCCTTTAGGGAAGGCGTCAATAGTGTCAATGGCTTGGGACCATTTAGGGATATTACCATTATTGACTTGATAGGACTGGTTGCTAATTTCTAGGCATTTTTTTGAGATTTTATTAAGTAGAGAATCATCAAAAAATGTCGATAAATCATCAAGAAAGAAATTCACTAATTACATTAATCTGAAAAATATATCTAGTATAAAATAAGTGAATAAATAAAAAAAACTTCTTTTAACTTTTTTGGAGGTTAGTGTGAGAAACCAATCAATCAAATTCTTTACTATCTTCGTTTTGGCATTTAACGTCTTTGCTGGTGGAGATGATCGTGATCAGGAGTATTATGAAGCCTTAGATGAGGAACTAGCTGCCTTTGAAGCGCAACTAGCTGAAGACCTTGCCAATCAAGCTGCTCTTGATGCATTTGCTGAAGAACTCGCTAAGCAAACTGCTCTTGATGAATTCCAGCAAAAACTTGCTGATGAGAAAGCCGCTGCCGCTGCATCTACTGCAGCATACCAATCCAAGCTTGCTTACGATGCCAAGGTTGCAGAACTTATGGAAGCTTTAGCGATAGAGCAAGAAATTGCAGCTTTTGAAGCACAATTGAAAGCAGAACTTGCAGCCCAAGAAATGATGGCTGAAATTGAAGAAGAGCTAGCTAGACAAGCTGCTCTTGAAGCATTCCAGCAAAAACTAGCCGAAGAGAAAGCCGCTGCCGCAGCTTCAACTGCTGCTTATCAACAAAGACTAATAGAGNAAGAGCTTGCTGANTTTGAGGCTCAATTAGAAGCAGACCTTGCTTCTGATGCTTTGGAGAAAGAAATAGCTGAGTTTGAGGCTCAATTAGAAGCAGACCTTGCTTCTGATGCTTTGGAGAAAGAAATAGCTGAGTTTGAGGCTCAATTAGAAGCAGACCTTGCTTCTGATGCTTTGGAGAAAGAAATAGCTGAGTTTGAGGCTCAATTAGAAGCAGACCTTGCTTCTGATGCTTTGGAGAAAGAAATAGCTGAGTTTGAGGCTCAATTAGAAGCAGACCTTGCTTCTGATGCTTTGGAGAAAGAAATAGCTGAGTTTGAGGCTCAATTAGAAGCAGACCTTGCTTCTGATGCTTTGGAGAAAGAAATAGCTGAGTTTGAGGCCGAACTGGAAGCAGACCTTAAAGCCCAGAGACTTGCTGAATTCCTAGCAAAACTGGAAGCAGAGAAAGCCGCTTCCGCTAAAGCAACTGCAATTTATCAAGCCAGAGTGCAACAAGATCAGATTATCAAGGACAATCAAGCTAAACGAGCGGCTAAACTTGCTGCAAAACAAGCCGCTGCCGAAGCCGCTGCTGCAGAGCTAGCTGCCTTTAAAGCTGAACTGTCTCGTTATGCAGAATGCAAAGCTGCACTAAGTTTATCTGATAGTAATATTGCACTTTTTAAAACAGCATTGGAAGCTGGTAATTTGTTTAACGTAGGTCCTCAAATTACTGCTGGAACAGAATTTACAGCAAACAGATGGGATGAATATGCAAGCTGTATTGGTGCATTGGGTTATAAAAATCCCTTTTAAGGTAGAGGATTACTAATATTGTTAATAAGTCTTCCTTCATATCGAATGGAAGCGTAGAAAAACTTAACAAATAATAAAGCCCAGAGCTTGCTCTGGGTTTTTTTTATTTAAAATGAATTTATGAAAAATTATTTAGTTCATAATTTAATCAAATTTCTTTTTATATTCTTTATATCGATCACCATTCATGCTGGCGGCAATGAAAGCGACTCACTATTGATGGAATCATTGGATGAGGTATTGATAGAAGAATATAAACCTTGTTCTGATCAATCAGATATTAATTCATTTGAAGTTAGCACAATATCTTCATTAATGATTATATCTGAGGGCGCCTTTTTTACTGAAGGAGAAATTATTACCAGCTCTAGTGGAGTACAAGCAATTGTAGATTCTTATGATGTTGAAACGCAAAAATTAACTTATCATCAAGATGCTAGTACGGGTTTTAAAACTTTTTTATTAAATGAAACAATCGAAGGGTCTTCTTCTGGAATTGCCATCGTTAAAGAGTTTATTATTGATTTATCCATCCCTTGTTCCGAATTAATAGTTTCTATTGAAGAAGAACCTCAACAGATGGTGTTTTCGCCAAAAAAATCAGCTGAAGAAGCCAAACTAGCTGCCGAGCTTGCTGCTGCAGAAATGATGGCTGAAATTGAAGAAGAGCTGGCTAGACAAGCTGCACTTGAAGCCTTCCAGAAGAAGCTTGCCGAAGAGAGAGCCGCTGCCGCTGCATCTACTGCAGCATACCAATCCAAGCTTGCTTACGATGCTATGGTCGAAGAACTTATGGAAGCTTTAGCGATAGAGCAAGAAATTGCAGCTTTTGAAGCCAAACTAGCTGCCGAGCTTGCTGCTGCAGAAATGATGGCTGAAATTGAAGAAGAGCTGGCTAGACAAGCTGCACTTGAAGCCTTCCAGAAGAAGCTTGCCGAAGAGAGAGCCGCTGCCGCTGCATCTACTGCTGCTTATCAGGCCAAAGTTGCTTATGATGCCAGGGTTGCCAAAATTAAGGAAGATTTAGTAAGACAACTCGAAGAAGTTGTAGAACAGGATGATTTCAAATCTCATCTTGTAGAAGAACTTATAGCACAAGCCACTGCTAAATTAGAAGAAGAAAAATTTATTGGAGCAATATCTGGAGAAATAGTAACCGTTGCAATTCATGAATTTTGTAAAGATACTTTGAATTTGTCAGACAGTAATATTGCACTGTTTAAAAAAGCATTAGCAGGTGGTTATTTGGGTAATGTAGGTCCACAGGTTAAGCACGGAACGGAATTCACTGCAAATAGATGGGATAAATATATTACCTGTGTTAGCTCATTAGGCAATTAACATTGCTTGCAAAAAATTAACACCTATATTTCTAGTAATGAGTTTTCCTTATCACTGAGAGATTTATCAATCAAACCAATGTGTTGATCAGTAATTTTTTGAATATTTTCTTCAGCTCGATGGGTTTCATCCTCTGATATTTCTTTTTCTTTAAGTAGTTCCCTATAATCTGATATAGCATCTCTACGAATGTTTCTAACAGCTACCCTTGCATGTTCTGCCTCATCTCGAACTACGCGTACTAATTCTTTTCGTCGCTCTTCTGTGAGTGGTGGAAGGGGAATACGAATAACTTGACCCATCGAGTTTGGATTTAGTCCCAAATCAGAAGTCATTACCGCCTTTTCAATTGGCCCAACCATATCTTTTTCCCATGGTGTAACTTTTAGTGTTCTTGAGTCTTCTGTAGTTATATTTGATACTTGAGAGATGGGTACTATGGTGCCATAATATTCAACGTGAATTTGTTCAAGAAGTGAAGGGTGTGCTCTACCAGCTCGAATTTTGCTAAAGTCACCCTCCAGTGAAGCTAGGGTCTTATTCATACGGTCATTAGCATCATTATGAATTTCATTGATCATTGTTAATCTCCATTATGTACTCATTAATCTAGCAACTAACAAAATAGTGATTTTACACAAGGCGTGCGTATAATGAACCCTTTGTCCCTCATAAAATAACTGAGTTTATGGATGCAATAAGCATACGTGGCGCCAAAGTTCATAATTTAAAGAATATTGATGTCAATCTTCCTAGAAATAAACTTGTAGTCATTACGGGACTTTCTGGGTCCGGCAAATCATCATTAGCTTTTGATACAATCTATGCTGAAGGCCAACGTCGTTATGTCGAGTCATTGTCAGCTTATGCCAGACAATTTCTATCGTTAATGGAAAAACCAGATGTCGATCATATAGAAGGACTATCTCCAGCTATTTCGATTGAGCAAAAGGCTACTTCTCATAATCCTCGATCCACTGTTGGAACTATCACAGAAATCTACGATTATTTAAGATTACTATTTGCTAGGGTAGGGACGCCAAGATGTCCAGAACACAAAACTGCTTTAGAGTCTCAAACTATTTCACAGATGGTGGATGAGATACTCATCTTGCCGGAAGGTGACAAAATTATGATTTTAGCTCCTATAGTGAAAAATCGTAAAGGTGGTCATCAAAAGTTGTTGCAAGAGCTTTCACATCAAGGCTTTCTGAGAGCAAGAGTTGATAGCCAAATTGTATATCTTGAGGAATTAACTGAACTTGATGGCAACAAGCGTCACACAATAGAGATTGTTGTTGACCGATTAAAGGTTCGCCAAGACATTACTTCAAGATTGTCAGAGTCTTTAGAAACCGCACTAAATATGAGTTCAGGTATTGTAAAAGTGATTCCCATGGATACTGATTCTGTCTGGGAAGAGATGACTTTTTCTGCAAAATTTTCCTGTGTACATTGCGGCTACTCTTTAGATGAATTAGAGCCTAGACTCTTTTCATTTAATAATCCTGTAGGTGCATGTGGAACATGCGATGGTCTGGGAGTTAAAGATGTTTTTGATGAAGAAAAAGTGGTAGCTAATCCTGAACTTAGTATAGAGGATGGTGCAATATATGGTTGGAGTAAAAATAATGCTTACTTTTATCAAATGTTAGGATTAGTAGGTGACTTTTACAATTTTAGTATTAAGCAACCTTTTAATGAATTAACAGATGAACATAAAAATATCATTCTTTATGGTAGTGGAGAACAATCAATAGATTTTTCCAAAATAAAAGGTAGGAGGGGTTGGTCAAACAAGAAAAAGCCTTTTGAGGGAATCATTCCAAGGATGATTCGTCGCTATGAGGAAAGCGATATACGGTCTGTTAGAGAAGACTTATCCAGATATGTTATTAGCAAACCTTGTGCCAGTTGCCATGGTGACAGGCTCAATGAAGCAGCAAGAAATGTATTTATCCAAAATAAGAATCTCTCAGATTTAACTAGACTTTCAATCAATCAGATATATGATTTTTTTGATTGTATTGAACTTGATGGGAAGCGTGGTCAAATTGCCAGTAAGATTCTCAAAGAAATCTCACAACGTTTACATTTTTTGATTAATGTCGGACTAGACTATCTTAGCTTGGAGAGAAAAGCCAACACTCTTTCTGGAGGCGAAGCACAACGCATTCGACTAGCCTCTCAGATTGGCGCTGGTTTAATCGGTGTCTTGTATGTTTTAGATGAGCCTTCCATAGGTCTTCATCAGCGCGATAACCAAAAATTATTAGACACACTAACTTATCTAAGGGATTTAGGCAATACAATAATAGTTGTAGAACACGATGAGGAAGCCATTAGGCAAGCTGATTATATTATTGATATAGGTCCTGGCGCTGGGATTCATGGCGGAGAAATTGTTGCTATTGGGCATCCGGAAGAAGTAATCGCTAGTACCAAGTCTCTAACAGGAGACTATTTAAGTGGCCGCCAAATAATCAACGTGCCTAATAAAAGAAAACATGCCAATGAATGGTTAAAAATACAAGGTGCAAGCGGAAACAATTTGAAGAATGTTGATTTGGCGATTCCAGTAGGCTTATTGACTTGTGTCACTGGGGTTTCAGGTTCAGGAAAATCTACCTTAATTAACAACACTCTTCATCAGTTAGCTGCAAAAATTTTGAACCGTGCTCAAGTTGAGGTAGCTCCATTCAGAGGGTTTGATGGAATGCACTTCTTTGATAAAGTGGTGAACATTGATCAAAGTCCTATTGGTCGCACTCCGAGATCTAATCCGGCCACTTATACAGGCGTTTTTAGTTTGATTCGTGATCTATTTTCTCAGACACTTGAATCACGTTCTCGTGGTTATAGATCGGGTCGCTTTAGCTTTAATGTCAAAGGTGGTCGATGTGAGCCTTGTAAAGGTGATGGCCTTATTAAGGTAGAGATGCATTTTTTGCCCGATATTTATGTTTCTTGTGATGTTTGTAGTGGTCGTAGATATAACCGTGAAACTCTAGAGATACAATACAAGGGCAAAACTATCGCTGAGATTTTGGAGATGACGGTAGAAGATGCTCTAGAATTTTTTCATGCTATACCCAAAATTACAAAAAAACTTCAAACCTTGTTGGATGTTGGATTATCTTACATCACACTTGGGCAGAATGCGACAACATTGTCTGGTGGAGAGGCTCAGCGCGTGAAACTTTCCAAAGAGCTCTCTAAATCTGATACCGGGCAAACACTATATATTTTGGATGAGCCCACCAGTGGTCTTCACTTCCATGATATCAAACAACTACTTTTAGTTATTGCTCGACTCAGAGATCGTAATAATACAATTGTTATCATTGAACACAATCTTGATGTCATAAAGACAGCTGACTGGGTTATAGATCTTGGACCCGAAGGTGGCGATAAAGGTGGTGAAATTATTGCATTTGGAACACCAGAGATGATCTCCCAATCACAAAACTCTTTTACTGGAAAATTCCTAAAAAAACACCTTTAAGTGGGTTTTTTAAACTCTTTTAATACCAGTTTAAATTCACTATTTCCGTTAATTTTATGAATGAGTACAGGTTGGAGATTATGCTCTATAGAAAGGTTAAGTGTTAATTCCAATTCTGGACAAATAATTACAATAGTTTCTATCTCTTTTTCTTTAATAGAAACAGTTTGATATCCCTCAAGTAAAAATTTTTGATACTCAACTCCATCTTCGTCTGCGACTTGGTAAATAAATTCTACTTGGCCAGGATTTTTTTGAATGTCGATTGAAAGTGCTAGGTATACACTTAGCTGATCAACAAGGTTTCCCGGATCAATCGTCCATTTTTTTCCAGTACTAGAAATGACGGATTTTCTATCAATGATTGTAAATTCATAGTCTTTCCTTACCTCATCCTTTATCCTTTCAACAACACTAAAATGAGTACTTATCAACTCACCATCTATCTCTTCGCCAATGCTTTGCTCTGATCTAGAGTAATCGTATAAAGCCTTCAACAACGAAGAAGTGCGCGCCTCAGTTGTGTAGATATATTTGTTGCCATCTACGTCCAACACAAATTGAGCAGCACCAATATGCATACTACCTAGTTTAGTTTTTGCATAGAGCTTATATTCTCCAGTATAAGAGCTAAGTGCGTAGCATTGAAGTGTAATGAACAAACTTAAAATAAGCGTGAAAGTCTTTTTCATAGTGTCTTTTTATCTAGCGTGGCTGTGTTTTTGTCTATAAGTTTTAGTCTGCCCTGAGTATACCAGTGAATGGTTTTTGGGTAGAGGTCATGCTCTTTGTCAAGGACTTTTTTTGCAAGGGTTTGCGCATTATCTGTAGAATCAATATTCACAAATTCTTGTGCAATCACAGGTCCACCATCAAGCTCTTCTGTTACAAAATGTACACTCGCACCGTGCTTCTTTTCAAAAGCATCAATAGCTCTTTGGTGTGTATTGAGTCCTGGAAATTTTGGTAGCAGTGAGGGGTGTATATTAAGTATTTTGCCGAAGTATTTTGAAATAAAATCAACAGAAAGAATTCTCATGTAACCCGCTAAAATGATTACTTCTGGTTGGTGATTATCGATGACTTTCATGATTTCTTGGTCAAAATCAAGTTTTGAGTCAAACAACGTTTCATCTAAAGCTTCACAAGGAATGCCTGCTTTTGCAGCGCGTTTTAAACCAAAAGCATCCGTTTTATTGCTAATAACACAACAAATTTTTAAATCAATCGAGTTTGCATTATCAATGATTGACTGCAAGTTGGAACCGTTACCTGATATTAAAACAACCCCATTCATTTGACTAGATTAAAACTTGCTTACCGTTTGATTTGACAACTTCGCCGATTAGCCAAGCCTTTTCTCCAGACGAATTGAGATGGTCAATGGTTTTTTGAGAAGTATCTTTGGGAACCACTACAACCATGCCCACGCCACAATTAAGGACTCGATACATTTCAGTTATATCTATATTGCCCTCAGTTTGCAACCATCGAAAGATTTCTGGCAGTTCCCATGAGGTTGGGTTTATTTTTGCAGCAAGATGGCTTGGTAGTACTCTTGGTAAATTTTCTAATAGACCTCCGCCAGTAATATGTGATATTGCATTCACGGGTAGTTTATTGATTAGAGAAAGTATTGACTTAACGTAAATTCTTGTCGGTTCTATAAGAGAGTCGAGTTGCTCAGAGCTGGGTTTTGTTTTTTTCATTACCTTGCGTATCAAAGAATATCCATTTGAGTGAGGGCCTGATGACCCAAGAGCAATCATATGATCACCAACAGATACCCTAGAGCCATCAATGATTTTATTCTTTTCTACTATGCCGACACAAAATCCTGCCAAATCGTATTCTTCCCCCTGGTACATGCTAGGCATTTCGGCAGTTTCGCCACCGATTAGTGCGCATCCAGATTGTATACAACCTTTGCCAATTCCAGAAATGACAGATGTAGCAACCTCTGGATTTAGAGACCCCGTTGCATAATAGTCCAGAAAAAATAAGGGCTCTGCACCTTGAACAATAAGATCATTAACACACATTGCAACCAAATCAATACCAATAGTATCATGTTTATTAAGCATTTCAGCTACTATAAGTTTTGTGCCCACACCGTCAGTGCCAGAAACTAAGACAGGGTTATCGTACCTATCTAGAGGTATTTCAAACATTGCCCCAAATCCACCTAAACCAGTTAATACGCCTGAACGAGAGGTAGATTTAGCGATGGGTTTAATTTTCTCAATGAGTTTGTTCCCTTTGGTTATGTCGACACCTGAGTCCTTGTAAGTCAATGATGACATCTTGGTTTTTCCGTATAATTAAGGCCTATAAATCAACGATTTGAAGTAAGCATAATCATGAGTTTTTCAATGCTACCTAATGCGCTTTCAATAATACGCATTATTTTAACAGTTCCCATTGTTATAGCGTTATTAAAAGGGCAATATCTTTTAGCAACATTGCTATTTTTGTTAGCTGGTGCTACCGACGCTTTGGATGGTTGGATTGCTAAACAGTTCTCTTTCCAATCAAGACTAGGGTCAATATTGGATCCGATGGCGGACAAAATATTATTAACTTGCACTTTTGTAAGTCTTTATTGGGTTGGAATTTTACCGCTCTGGTTACTCTTACTTATCTGTGTTCGTGATGTGATTATCGTCGCTGGCGCCTTGGGTTATTTCCTAGGTGAAATGAGCGGAGCAAGCGACCTTTTAGAGCCTACTTTGATTAGTAAATTTAATACTGTTTTGCAGATAGCTTTAGTGCTATTTTTGTTATTGATTCAGCTCATTGTAGGGTTTGCTGGATGGCTCGAAATAGTATTTATTATTGTTGCCACTTCAACCGCACTCAGTGGCGCAGATTATATGTGGTTGTGGATTAAAAAATTTATTTTGCAAGAGTCAAAGAAATGAATCAATTGGGTCTGCCAATTTCGCTTGATTCTAAAATGCTCTTAGACAATTTTCTTGGGAACAAGCAGCTATTAGAATATATTGCAAAACTTTATCTTGATAAAACCTCAGCTGAAATCTATGTTTACGGAGCTTCAGGTCTTGGAAAGACGCACCTATTACAAGGTGCAACCTTAAGGTCATTATCAGATCAACAAAGCGCTATGTATATTGATTGTCACAATTCTTTGCCAGCGCATGTATTGGAATCTATAGAACAATTAAAATGGATCAGCATTGACAATATTGATGCGATTAATGCTAATCAACAGGACTTGTTTTTTGATTTATATAACAGAGCTAAACAAGCAACAGTGACAATGTTAATCAGTGGCACTGATTTACCTTCAGAATTGGGTGTTATGAAAGATCTCAAAACTCGTCTTGGTTTGGCTACCATTTTTCAATTACAGCCGCTTAATGATAAGTTAACAATGTTGATTTTAAATAACCAAATGATTGATCGGAATTTAAGTATTGATTCTAAAGTTTACGAATATCTATTTAAGTATTATTCAAGAGATGTCAAGGTTTTATTAACAGCTATGGATGATTTGGATAAGGCCTCGCTTCAAGCAAAGCAAAGTATTACCATTCCTTTTGTCAGAAAAACACTGCGCCTTTAAAGATTCTCATGAGTTCATTACTATCTATTCTTAATCGTAAGGAGTGGTTATACTAATGCTCAATTCGCCTATATGAAAGCATTATAATAGAGTTTTTATTTGGCTAATTATATGGATCATCTACCTGTTTTTATTAATTTACGTCAAAAGCCTTGTCTCGTTGTTGGCGGTGGAGATATCGCTCTAAGAAAGGTCAATTTGTTGCTGAAAGCGCAGGCTCAAATTAAGTGCATTTCGCCTGAATTCTGTAATGGTTTAATAGAATTATCCAGGGAGAATGCTATGGATTTGATTGAAAAGCGCTTCGAGTCGACAGATATTGATAATCAGTCCGTTATTATTGCAGCAACCGATGACGATAAAACTAACGCTATGGTTTCGAGTCTAGCTCATGAGTCAGGAATACCTATCAATGTCGTTGATTCTCCAGATTTATCTAGCTTTATTATGCCGTCTATTGTGGACCGGTCTCCCATTGTGATTGCTATTTCTTCAGCTGGCAAGGCGCCCGTACTTGCTCGTATAATTCGTGCAAAATTAGAGACTATCATCCCCAGTGCTTATGGAAATTTAGCAGAAATTGCAGGGGAGTATCGTCAAAAAGTTAAACAGAGGTTTGTTAACTTAAAGGATAGAAGAAAGTTCTGGGAATCTGTTTTTTCGGGCGTAATTGCTGAAAAAGTTTTTGCTGGTCGTTCTGAAGAAGCAAAATCAGATATAGAAAAACATCTTGCCAGTTCAGTAGAGATTAATTTAGGTGAGGTTTACTTGGTAGGAGCTGGTCCTGGAGATCCTGATTTGTTGACTTTTAAAGCGTTAAGGTTGATGCAGCAAGCTGATGTGGTTCTTTATGATAGGCTGGTTTCTAAAGGAATTATGGAGCTTGTAAGACGAGATGCTGAGCTAATATATGTTGGTAAGAAAGGGGGAAGTGAATCTACTCGTCAAATAGATATTAATGAGCGCTTAGTAGGGTTAGCTAAATCTGGCAAGAGAGTATGTCGCCTAAAAGGTGGAGATCCATTTATTTTTGGACGAGGAGGAGAAGAGATAGAAACGTTATCTGATCATGGCATTCCATTTCAGGTGGTACCAGGTATTACTGCAGCTTCTGGCTGTGCTTCATATGCTGGAATTCCGCTAACTCATCGAGATTATTCGCAGTCCTGTAGATTTGTCACCGCTCATTTAAAGGATGGCACAAGTAGTCTACCATGGAATGAATTTGTTGTAGAACAGCAAACAATCGTTTTCTATATGGCTTTAACTAGTGCAAATCATATATGCCAACAACTGATTACTCATGGAATGCGTGAAGATATGCCAGTTGCTTTAATTGAAAGAGGAACAACAACAGAACAAAAGGTTTATTCGACATCTTTATCAAAGCTTTCTGATTTAATTAACAAACAAGAAATTCATGCTCCAACATTGATGATTGTCGGTGATGTTGTCAGTCTTCGGGAAAAATTGAGTTGGTTTGGAGACTAGATGGATTTCTATTTCTTATTGGTCAAAAAATCATTTTATTTGGGTATAATTCAAATCTCCTCGCGGGAGTGGTGGAATTGGTAGACACGCTGGATTTAGGTTCCAGTGTCGCAAGACGTGAGAGTTCGAGTCTCTCCTTCCGCACCATAAAAACTAATTTATGCTAATTGAAATTGGACATTTTGCACTTGTTCTCGCACTTATATTTTCTATATTGCTTGTAGTTTTGCCTTCAATTGGTATTTATCAGAATAAATCATCACTAGCGCAACTTTCTAAGCCTTTAGTTTGGGGACAGTGCTTTTGGATTATTGTTGCATTTCTGGTTTTAATGAATGCATTTCTAACTAATGATTTTTCTGTAAAGTACGTTGCTGAAAATTCAAATACGCAATTACCGATCTTATACAAAGCATCTGCCGTCTGGGGGGCTCATGAAGGCTCTTTACTTTTATGGGTTTTTGTTCTTTCCTTATGGAGTATTGCAGTAAGTATTTTTTCAAAGCAAATACCTTCAAATTTACTAAACTTAATCCTTGCTGTGTTAGGTGCTGTGAGTTTTGGTTTTTTACTTTTTTTGCTTTATACTTCAAATCCATTTGAGCGCTTAATGATTCCACCCATAGAGGGTCGTGAGCTTAATCCACTTCTTCAAGACTTTGGCCTTGCAGTTCATCCACCCATGCTATATATGGGATATGTTGGTTTATCGGTGCCCTTTGCCTTTGTGATTTCTGCATTGATTAGAGGTCAACTCGATAGCTCATGGCTAAGATGGACTAGACCATGGACATTGATTTCGTGGGCATTTTTAACTGTTGGAATAATACTTGGAAGTTGGTGGGCATATTATGAACTTGGCTGGGGAGGATGGTGGTTTTGGGATCCAGTAGAGAATGCATCATTTATGCCTTGGTTGGTTGCAACAGCGTTGATTCACTCACTCAGTGTTAGTGAGAAGCGTGGCACTTTTAGGCAATGGACAGTACTGCTCGCTATTGGCGGTTTTTCATTGAGTTTATTGGGTACTTTTTTAGTTCGTTCAGGGGTTCTGACGTCAGTGCATGCATTTGCAACGGACCCCACAAGAGGTTTGTTTATCCTCATATTTTTATTCATTGTTATTGGTGGCTCTTTAGCGTTATATGCGTGGCGCTATAATTTGTTACAAAAAAACAATCCAATTTCTCTATTTTCTAGAGAAACTGGACTTCTAGTTAATAATATATTGCTCGTTACTGCAATGCTTAGTGTTTTATTAGGAACACTCTATCCGCTAATACTTGATACCTTAAACCTTGGCAAAATATCTGTTGGTGTCCCCTATTTCAACGCAGTATTTATACCAATTATGCTGCCAGCAGTATTAGTAATGGCGATTATTCCTTTTGTTCGTTGGAAAAAAGATAATTTAATGAGGATAGCTTCGTATCTTCGCCTATATTGGCTAGGAATTTTAGCTTTGATCTTAATTGCAAGAATTATCATAACTGATAATGTTTATGTTTTAGTTGCAATTGGACTCTTCATTTGGATGTTAGTTCACGTAATGGTTTTATTGATAAGCCGCATTAGATCAAAATCAATTTTTTCATTAGCTTTTTTCGGAATGCTTATCGCTCACCTAGGTATAGCAGTGTTTGTTATTGGAGCAACTGTGTCA
Source organism: gamma proteobacterium SCGC AB-629-P17 (assembly GCA_000372785.1). Taxonomy (GTDB): domain Bacteria; phylum Pseudomonadota; class Gammaproteobacteria; order PS1; family Pseudothioglobaceae; genus Pseudothioglobus. The sequence continues at coordinate 105,384 of KB889758.1, forward strand.
ACTCAATTAGGAATTGAGAAAGACATTAAAATGAGTGTCGGGGAATCTCAAAATATTGCTGGTTATGATTTTGTCTTTAATGGTGTTAGTCGTCATGAAAACAATAACTATAAGGGCTTTAAAGGTGATTTAACTGTCTTAAAAAACAACAAAGAAGTTGTTCGATTATATCCAGAAAAACGTCAATATCAGACAGGTATGCCGATGACAGAAGCCGCAATTAACCCATCAATTTCCAGAGATTTATACGTTGCATTGGGAGAGTCTTTAGGCGGTGGCGCTTGGAGTGTAAGAATATATTATAAGCCACTCGTTAGATGGATATGGTTGGGTGGTTTGATGATTGCCCTAGGTGCTATATTTGCTGCGATTGATAGACGATATTTTTTAAGGGTTAAGTCATGATCTTTAGCTGGCAAATGATTCTAATGATTGTTTTATCAAGTATCTTTTTAGCTTGGTTTCTATATAAACCTATAAGGGTGAATCTTAGTGATGAAGATTCAAACATTCGCATTAATCGACAGAGACAAAATGAACTTGCTTCAGATATGAGTCTAGGACTTATAGAGGAGTCATATTATCAAGAAGCTGAAGATGAAATCATTGGAACTTTAGCCTCAGAACTTAAAAGTATTGAGTCTAAGAATTTAGAAATAAAGCCCTTGATATGGTCATTTATCACAGCTCTATTTATTGCAATATTATCATTATCGTTATATTCTCAATTAGCTCCAAAGGCAATTCCCAGTTCTTTAAACAAATCTATAGAGCCTTTAAGTATCAGTGACAGTATTGAAACATTAAAGGATTATTTAATTGAAAATCCAGAAGATTTTCAAACATGGAAGATGCTTGGAATGGCACAGGTTGCTATTGATAATGTTGATGAATCAATTGAAACTTTCGAGAGAGCATACTTAATCAATCCAACCGATATTGACTTGTTACTTCAATATGCCAGTGCCATTGCAGCAAGTCAAGAGGGCCAATTTGATGGAAAGTCTAAGGCTTTGATTGAGGAAGCATTTATTCTTGATCCACAATCTATTCAAGTTTTATACTTTTCAGGCATTGTTGCAGCTCATGAAGGGAATCTTAATGGCGCTGTCGAGTTTTGGCAAAAAGTTCTTTACCTTATGCCCGAAGATCATCCTGATAGAAGCATAATCGAAGAGGCTCTAGATACCGTATTGAATTTAGAAGTAAAATAGCCATCATGAGTGAAACATTAGAACTAGCAAAATCTCTTATAAGCAAAGCCTCAGTCACGCCTGATGATAAAGGCTGTCAGTCAATAATGATTGAGCGACTAAAAAAAATTGGGTTTGAAATACATCCGCTGAAATTTGGAGATGTTGATAATTTCTGGGCTACACGTGGAAATGGTGGCCCTCTATTTGCTTTTGCAGGGCACACAGACGTTGTTCCAGCTGGAAATGAAGATGCCTGGAATACTGCGCCTTTTGAGCCTACCATCAAGGATGGTTTTTTGTATGGTCGCGGTGCTGCAGATATGAAAGGCGGTCTAGCATCTATGGTCACTGCAACTGAAAACTTTGTTAAAGAAAATCCGAATCATAATGGCACTATTGCTTTCTTGATTACATCTGATGAGGAGGGAGTTGCTATCAATGGAACAGTAAAAGTGATGGATTATCTAAAAGAAAATAACCAAAAAATCGATTTTTGTTTAATTGGTGAGCCATCATCAAGTGCTATATTGGGAGATGTAATAAGGAATGGCAGGAGAGGTTGTTTAAATGGCTCTTTAACTGTCAAGGGGAAACAAGGCCATATTGCCTATCCTCAATTAGCAAACAATCCGATACACCTTGTAACGCCAGCATTAAATCAGCTATGTGATGAAGAATGGGATAACGGCAATGAACATTTTCCAGCTACTTCATTACAGATCTCTAACATACATTCTGGATATGGTGTTACAAACGTCATTCCAGGAGAGTTAGAGGTGCTATTTAATTTTAGGTATTCGACTGAAACAACTAAAGAGCTACTGCAAAAAAGAGTTGTTGAGATTTTGGATGATTATGATTTCGAATATTCGATAGATTGGCAGCACTCAGGCTTCCCTTTTTTAACTCCAAAGGGAAGGCTTGTTGATGCTTGCGCCGAAGCAATTAGTAATGTGAAGTCAATAGAACCTGAACTATCTACCTCTGGCGGCACTTCTGATGGAAGATTTATAGCGCAAGAAGGCACTCAGGTTGTAGAGCTTGGTCCAGTTAATGCAACGATTCACCAAGTCAATGAATCTGTTTTGGTTCAAGACCTTGAAGACTTAACTAGAATTTATTCTAAAGTTTTAACCAAAATACTAGTCTAGCTTCAGTGAAATGAAATTTGATATTATCACTCTTTTCCCAGAAATGTTTTCTGCAATAAAGGAAGAAGGTGTTATTGCCAGAGCAATGAAGAAGTCGCTTATTTCAATCAACACTTGGCAGTTAAGGGACTTTAGTTCAAATAAATATAAAAATGTTGACGATAAGCCTTATGGCGGGGGTGCTGGAATGGTAATGCAAGTCAAACCAATCAGAGATTGTATTTCTAAAATAAAACAATCAAGTCCCAACACCAAGGTCATATATTTGTCACCTCAGGGAAAAAAACTCGACCAAAACTTGGTAGAGGAGTTGGCAAATTTTGAATCCATAACAATGCTTTGTGGTCGCTATGAAGGTGTCGATGAAAGGGTTATTGAGAACGATATCGATTTTGAAATTTCAATAGGGGATTATGTTATCAGTGGTGGTGAGTTGGCAGCAATGATTGTGATTGATGCGATCAGTCGACGCCTGTCAGGCGTTTTAGGGAATGAAGTATCGTTGAAAGACTCTTTTACAGATAATTTACTTGATTTTCCGCACTATACTCGACCAGAAGTTATCGATGGTCAAGCTGTTCCTAAAGTCTTGGTGAGCGGAGATCAGGCGAAAATAGATGCTTGGTGTTTAGAACAATCAATCAAAAAAACAAAGCAAAAGCGACCTGATCTTTTGCTTAAATAAATCTATAGTTTTGTAGCCCTCTTGAATTGTTATTGCTTGGTCTATCGTATATAATTTCAGCAATCTTTTGAATTAATCTTTCTATGAATAATAATCACTCCTTTTTAGGCTCTAGTGTGGCTTTAATCACACCAATGTTTGATGACGGAGAGGTTGATTATGCTTCGCTGGAAAAATTAATTGATTTTCATATTGACGCTGGAACAAGTTCCATTGTTTCTGTTGGTACTACTGGTGAATCAGCAACCCTTGGTGTCCATGAACATCTTCAAGTAGTAGGGCATACTATTGAATACGCCGCAAAAAGAATTCCAGTGATAGCGGGAACCGGTGCAAACTCAACATCTGAGGCTATAGAACTCACTCAGCAAGCAAAAGGCCTGGGTGCTGATGCTTGTTTATTGGTGACTCCTTACTACAATAAACCAACTCAAGAAGGACTTTACCAGCACTTTAAACTGATAGCTGAGACTGTGAACATTGACCAATTGTTATACAATGTGCCTGGAAGAACTGCAGTTGATATGTCCGTAGAAACTACTGTCAGGCTAGCTGAAATTGAGAATATTATCGGTATTAAAGATGCTACAGGTAACCTTTCTGTCATTAAACAGTTGGTTGAACGATGCCCTGAGGATTTTTTGTTACTCACCGGTGACGATGCAACTGCGCTAGATTTTATTCTGTGTGGTGGTCATGGTGGAATTTCGGTGACTGCAAATATTGTCCCTAAAGAACTTCAAAAAATTTACTTATCAGCGATGTCAGACCAATCTGATTTAGCTAAAGAACTTAACAAAAAGCTTAAAAATCTGCATGAGCACTTGTTTTTGGAAGCAAATCCAATTCCAGTTAAATGGGCTCTACATAAGATGGGAAAATGTCACAAAGGAATTAGACTACCTTTGCTGGCATTATCTGAAGAATACCAATCGGTTATTTTGGATGACCTAGAGAAATTAGGGCTTGTATGATATGAAGTACATTAAACATTTAGTCGTCATATTTATTGCTTCGCTACTGACAAGTTGTTCTATGGTTACAGATCCTGTAAAAAAAATTGGCTTAGGTAGTCGTGTTGTTAATTATCAGGGAGATGATACCGTTGATTCTCTGGTCATTCCGCCTGACCTAACAAAGCCAAATTCTCAAGGAATGTTCGCTGAGAATGTAGAAGTGGATGAGAATAGTTATCAGATCACCAAAGTTCAGAATGTTGAAGTCAAGCGCGACAATCTTCGTCGCTGGCTGTTGGTTGATATGCCGCCTAGCGAGGTTTGGTCGCTGTCTAAAGAATTTTTTAGATCCTTCGGCTTTCAGATTGAAAAAGAAAATCAAAAAATTGGCATCATGGAGACAGACTATTTAGAGATTGACACAAACGTGCCAGATAAATCACTTGGCGCTATTCGTGCCGGACTTTCGAAACTATTAAATACACAGTACGGGCTCCCCATTGCAGACAAATATCGTATTAGAATTGAGCCAATTGATGATCCTGATCAGTCCGAGGTTTATCTGACACTCAGTTCAATTGGAGAAGTTGTTCAAGGGGAACTAAGAGTATGGCAACCTCGCAAAAAGGATGTTGAACTAGAGACAGAAATGCTTTTACATCTTATGGTATTTTTAGGTAGTGATCGCTCTGAATCTATTAATAAAATACTTGCTAGCAATCAGAAGATAGAGTCTCAAGTGTCAGTTATTAAATCTGAAAGTGGTTATGCAACACTTGTGTTTCCGTACAATAAAAGACAAGCTTGGAACTATCTTGGTTGGGGTCTTGACGAGTTAAACATCGATGTCGAAGACCGTGATGCCTTAGACGGGAGTTACTTTATTAAACATACCAAAGATAAAGGATTCTTCTCAAAATTGCTAAGTACGGTTTCCCCTAGTCAAACTTACCAGTTGACTGTTAAGCAACTTGATGAAACATATTCCCAAGTAATCTTTTTTGACTTGAGTGAAGAAAACAAACAAGAAACGATTGATTACAGTTTTGATTTCTTTAATGAACTTGCGGCTAAATTTTAATATTTATTGTTGTAATTCAAATGGCTAGATTTTTCTAAATCATGCTTTCCAAAACAAAAGTTCAAGAGATTGCTAATCAAAATATTTTGATTAGTGATTTGCATGATGATGAATTGGCTGAATTTTGTATCATTGCTAACCATATGTATCGTGATGGCAAGCCCATTGTCAGCGATCAGGACTATGACTTTGTTTTTCTGACAGCGCTTTCTAAGAGGAAGCCCAATCATCCATTTTTGCAGAAACTGGAAAGTGAACATGAAGGTTTTTCAGAAGAAAAGGTAAAACTTCCCGAAAGGATGTTGTCAACTGATAAAGCTTACTCTTGGAGTGAAATTCAAAAGTGGCTTGAAAGAATTACTAAATCCGCTGAAGAGATTGATTTGTCATCTAAAGATGTTCTCATAAAAGGCACAGCTAAGCTGGATGGATTTGCAGGTTATGACGATGGTTTTAAGCTATTTACTAGAGGTGATGGCAACAAAGGTAGTGACATTAGTAGAGTTTTTGAAAGAGGGCTAGGGGTCTACAATGACACCGAGAGAGGTCAAGGAGCTGGAGAAATTGTTGTCAAGAGAAGTTATTTCGAGACTCACCTCAACAAGCATTTCGAATATCCCCGAAATTTTCAAGCTAGCCTCATTAAGGAAAAGGAACTAGACCAGTTTGCTTTACAAGCGATAGCAGACAAAGCTGCATTATTTGTACCCTTTACTCAATTACCGGAATGGCTGGGGGACATCACAGAATTCACTGACAACTTTGAAAGTATTGTCAACGAATTAGAAAGTGGAGTTGATTTTGATGTCGATGGCGTCGTTTTTGAGCTTGTCAATGAAGAGCTAAAAACTCATATAGGCTCTAACCGTAAATTTCATCGTTGGCAAATCGCTTTCAAAGAAAACAAAGAAAAAGCCCAAGTCAAAGTTATCTCAGTTACTGCACAAGTAGGAAGGACAGGAAAGATTACGCCAGTTGCTGAACTCGAGCCAACACTGCTGAGTGGGGCAACCATATATCGTGCGACTGGTCACCATTACGGTCTCGTTAAAGATCAGGGGCTAGGTTCTGGTAGTGTAGTGGAATTAACACGTAGCGGTTTGGTAATCCCAAAGATCAATAAAGTTCTAAAACCTGCAGAAGTAGATATACCAACCCAATGTCCTAGCTGTGGAGCTGAATTGTTTTGGGAGTCTGACTTTTTGATGTGCCTAAATCATGAATCCTGTCACGATCAAATTGTCGGCAAAATGGTCTACTTCTATAAAGTGCTTGCAAACAATGATGGCTTTGGTCAAGCTACAATACAAAAACTATATAAAAACGGTATTCGCCAAGTGAATGATATTTACGCTTTGGATGAAGGTAAATTAATGTCAATGGGATTTGGTGAAAAAACGTCCAATAATCTAGTTAACCAGCTAATTAGGTCTCGACAAGAGAGTGTTGAAGATTGGCGCTTTTTGGCAGCCTTTGGAGTGCAAAGACTTGGAATGGGTAACTGTGAAAACTTACTAAAGCATTACTCTTTGGAACAGGTTTTTGATTTGTCAGTTGAAGATATAGCAAATATTGAAGGCTTTGCAGAATTGACCGCTGAAGTTATTTTTAACGGCTTGGATTCAATTAAACCTCAATATGAGGCTTTGATTTCTGGGGGTTTTGAATTAGAAAAGACCATACTCGTTAGTCAAACTATTCAACATGACCACCCATTTCAAAATAAAAAAATTGTTTTTACTGGAACAATGAGCCAACCTCGAGCAGAGTTACAAAAGCAGGCTAAGGCAAACGGCATTGCGGTGAGTTCAAGTGTTAGCTCTAAAACTGACTTTCTAATTATTGGAGAAAATGTTGGTCAATCAAAGCTTAAAGCTGCAAAGGTCAACGATGTTGTGATTTTGACTGAAGAGGAATACCTTAATAAACTTAACACAAAATAAATAAATCAATTATAATGGTTCGCACTTAATGACCGACGCTGGTTGTTAATAAAAGACAATGACGTTTATTTGGGTAATTTCCTAGATAAGCGTTTTTTTTCGTCAGTTTAAAGTTGAGCTGAACTGGTATAGAGGCCTGCTACCTTAGTGTTTTTATAAGGTAGCAGGCTTTTTTTTTGTTTTTTTATAGGAGTACTAACATGAAAATGGTGACAGCAGTTGTCCAGCCTAAAAGGCTGGATAGCGTTAGACAAGCACTTTCTGAGGTTGGTGTAACTGGCGTTACAGCGACTGAAGTTAAAGGGTTCGGTCGTCAAAAAGGCCATACTGAGCTTTATCGTGGGTCTGAGTTTGTAGTTGAGTTCTTACCGAAAGTTAAATTAGAAATTGCCATTATTGAGGATCAGGTTGATGAGGTGATTGACACCATAGTAACAGCTTGCAAAATCAACGGTGGAAAGATTGGCGACGGTAAGATTTTTGTAACAAATCTAGAACAGGTAGTCCGTATCCGTACGGGTGAAACCGGTCCAGAAGCAATATAGGAGAGGGATATGGAAAATCAAATATTAGAATTACAATATGCCCTTGACACCTTCTACTTTTTAGTAATGGGTGCTCTAGTGATGTGGATGGCGGCAGGTTTCTCTATGCTCGAAGCGGGCCTTGTTAGGAGTCGAAATACAGCTGAAATTTTAACTAAAAATATTGGCTTGTTTGCAATCGCTTGTACGATGTATATGGTCTATGGATACGACTTAATGTATGGTGGTGGATTTTTGCTAGACGGCATTAGTGGCGAGGGTGAAACTTACTCAAACGCAGCTGACTTTTACTTTCAGGTAGTGTTTGTGGCAACCGCAATGTCGATTGTCTCTGGAGCGGTAGCTGAACGAATGAAGTTGTTCTCGTTTTTTGTTTTTGCTGCAATTTTTACTGCCATTATTTATCCTATGGAAGGCTTATGGACCTGGGGTGGCGCAAGCGTTTTTGGTATATATAGCTTGGGCGACGACTTTGGGTTTCTAGATTTTGCGGGTTCAGGTATCGTTCATATGGCAGGAGCTGCGGCAGCACTTGCAGGCGTTCTTATACTCGGTCCACGCAAAGGAAAGTATGACAAAGATGGTAACTCCAAGCCGATGCCTGGTGCAAACCTCCCTTTGGCAACCTTAGGTACATTTATTCTTTGGATGGGATGGTTCGGCTTTAATGGCGGCTCAGTACTAGCAATGGCCAGCAAAGAAAGTGCCGATGCAGTAGCAATGGTATTTTTAAATACTAATGCAGCAGCAGCTGGAGGTGTAATCGCAGCACTTCTATTGGCAAAAGCTTGGTTCGGTAAAGCCGACTTAACTATGGCACTGAATGGTGCCTTGGCTGGTCTTGTAGCAATTACCGCGGGTCCAGACACTCCTAGTGCTCTAGTGGCAACTCTAATTGGTGCTGTGGGTGGTTTGATTGTAGTGTTTTCTATTGTTTGGCTTGATCGCGAACTAAGAATCGATGACCCAGTAGGCGCAATTTCAGTTCACGGTGTGGTTGGATTGTGGGGACTATTGGCAGTGCCTTTAACTAACAGCAGTGCCTCCTTTTTCGGTCAGCTAGTTGGCGCAGGCACCATCTTTGTATGGGTATTTGGCACTTCATTATTACTATGGCTAGCTCTCAAAGCAGCTATGGGTATTCGAGTCTCTGAAGAAGAGGAAGAAGACGGTGTCGACCTTATCGAGTGCGGTTTAGAAGCCTATCCGGAGTTTGTGTCGAAGTAATGAGTACTAGAAGTTATGAACACTAAAAGAAGCGATTTGAGGGGGTAGTGACCTTCATGTGACCTCCTGCCAGTTTGTCCATCATGATTGAACTAGGTAGGAGGCAAACGGCTTAGCTGGCGGCTACTTCTCCTGCCGCCAGCAAAAGCTTTATTTGAGTTGACAGTGATCAAATGATAAACAGCAATACATGTTATATATTCAAAAAATAGTATATACAAGCATAATTGCTAATCTGATGAGGTATATTAATGTCTAATGGTAGTATTGATCCTTTTAATGAGGTCACAATGAAACAGTCAGCACTGAAAATTATATTGGTTGATGGAAATATGGGGCGTTCAGCCATTCTTCGTCGTGCACTCCAAGATAAAGGGCATGAAGTTATTTGTCGTCTTGATGGAAGCTCTAATCTTGCCAACAGTAATGAAATTACCCATGCAGATGTGGTTATTGTCAATGCAGATATTCCAGACGAAGCGGTTTTTGCAGACTTGAGAGATGTGAACAAAACCAAGCCCAAACCTATTGTTATGTTTACCGAGAGCTCTGGAGATAAGATGACAGGAACTGCTATCAAATCAGGCGTCAACGCCTATATTGTTGATGGTCTTGAAGAGAATCGAGTGCAACCCATTATCGATGTTGCAATAGCCCGTTTTAGGGAGTTTCAGGCACTCAAGGATGAGTTGGATGCAACTCGTAGCCAATTAGCTGAAAGAAAAGCTGTCGAAAAAGCCAAAGGTATATTAATGAAGCATAAAAATATCACTGAAGATGAAGCTTACCAGTCTCTTCGCAAGATGGCGATGGACAAAAATAAAAGAATTGCTGATGTTGCTGACGGTGTTATAAGTGCTTTTGAGTTACTAGATTAAATTTAGCTACTTTTTTCCTCGTTTGATTTGTTTCGAGCAGCCTTTTCTGTATGGCCTGATATGCCAAAGCGGCGGATTAGTTCAGTTTCAATTTCTTTAATACTAATATTCTTGTGGCGAAGTAAAACTAAGGTATGAAACCAAAGGTCTGCCACTTCGTGGATGATTTTGTCTTTACCTTCATCTTTAGTAGCCTTGATCACTTCCGCAGACTCTTCACTGATTTTATCTAATATTTTATCGGTGCCTTGATTGTATAAAGAGGCAACATAAGAGTTATCAGCAGTCTCTGATTTACGTTGCTCTAGTATCTTTTCTAGAGTTGAGAGTATTTCATCCATAAATCTTTTTTGGGTCCTTGATAACGTCAGCAATACTGACCCATTTATCATTATCCAACTTATTAAAAAAACAATTAGCGCGACCAGTATGGCAAGCAATACCACCGTTTTGTTTTACCTTAAGCAATATGACATCATGGTCGCAGTCGGTAAAAATTTCAATTATTTCTTGACTATGACCTGATTCTTCACCTTTAAACCAAAGCTTTTTTCTTGATCTTGAATAGTAAACCGCCTGCTGAGTTTTTATACTCAGTGATAGCGCTTCTTTGTTCATCCAAGCCATCATTAAAATTTCACCACTTATATGATCTTGAGCTATTGCAGGCACCATGCCAGTTTCATTGAATTGAATTGTCTCTATAGCGCTCATTTGATGTACTTTGTTTTATAATGAGGCAATTTTACCGGCCGCTTACATATAGATGAAACTTTTTATTTTTTGCTTATTCTTTAGTCTCCATAGTTTTATTTTTGCGGGCGAATCAAAGCAACCTCTATTCATTGTCGATGGTGATAGTGTTAATATCAATATTGTTCTTTTTCTAGATATAGCTCAAACCCCGACTGAAGAACTAGGTAACAAAGCTAATCTAAAAATGAGAATTGCCGGAATTGATACCCCTGAAATAAAACAAACTTGTGAAATAGAAGAAGATCAATCGATAGATTGTGGTGTTTTATCAAAAAATTATCTGCAAAAGTTGTTAGAAAGTGAATCAGGCGATTTGGTTATTAAACCTATTGGCGTTGATTATTATCATAGGATATTGATAAGATTATTTAAGGGTGAGACTGATATTGGGAAAAAAATGGTTGAAGACGGGATGTCGTATTCTTATGACAATACCTATAAGGTTGAAGAGACTTATGCTAAAGAAAATAAGTTAGGGTTTTGGAGTTTTTTCAAACCACCAGTGAATCCAAAGATCTGGCGAAAGGAGCATTAAAAATATATTACAGGCCTGCTTTCAGACTAGCCTCAATGAATTGATCTAAATTGCCATCAAGAACATCTTGAGTATTACTGCTCTCAACTCCAGTTCTTAAGTCTTTAATACGTGACTGGTCAAGCACATAAGAGCGAATTTGATGACCCCAACCAATATCGGACTTTAAATCTTCAAGATCTTGTTTTTCACTGTTTCTTTTTTGTATTTCAAGCTCAAAAAGTTTTGATTTTAATTGTTTCATGGCCTGGTCTTTATTGGCATGCTGTGATCTACCATCCTGACATTGAACAACTGTTGATGTTGGTAAGTGTGTGATTCTAACCGCTGATTCTGTTTTATTAACGTGCTGTCCACCTGCGCCAGAAGCTCGATAGGTATCAATACGTAAATCTGCAGGGTTAATATCAATTTCAATATCATCATCTACTTCAGGAGAGACAAATACAGATGAAAATGAGGTATGCCTTTTGCCACTAGAATTGAATGGTGACTTACGAACCAAGCGATGGATTCCTATTTCACTTCGAAGCCAGCCAAATGCATATTCACCTTCGAAATGAATAGTTGCAGATTTAATTCCAGCAACATCACCAGGTGATACTTCCATAAGTTTGACCTTGTATTTATGTTTATCACCCCAACGCAAATACATACGTAATAACATTTCTGCCCAGTCTTGTGCCTCAGTTCCTCCCGAACCTGATTGAATATCTAAATATGCCGAGTTTTGGTCCATCTCACCACCAAACATGCGCTGAAATTCAAAAGAAGCGATTGAAGCCTCTATGTCATTCAAATCATTAACGATGCCATTGACGGCTTCTTCGTCATTCTCTCCTTCTGCCATCTCTAGAAGCTCTTTAGCATCATAAAGAACACTTGATGCCTTTGTAAAAGCGTTACAAAAGTTTTCAAGCTTTACCTTTTCTTTACCTAATGATTGTGCTTTATCAGGGTTTGTCCATACTTCAGAATTTTCTAGTTCCCGATGTACTTCTTCCAGACGATCTTGTTTTTCTTCTAGTTCTAAGTGTACGGATAAAATATCTAAACGCTCTTGCAGTTCAGATATTTTTTGATAAGTAGCTGATAGTTCCATAATTCTATTTTAAAGTGACATGCAATAAAAAAGCCCCAAAAATAGGGGCTTTTATTTTTTTCATCCTTGTGCTATTATTTTCTTAACCCTAAGCGTGAAATTAAATTGGCATAAGAGTTAATGTCATTACTCTTAACATAAGACAATAATTTTTTACGCTGAGATACTAGTCTCAGTAGTCCTATTCTTGAGTGATGGTCTTTTTTATGAGTTTTAAAGTGTTCAGTCAGATGTCTAATGCGTGCTGTTAAAAGTGCAATTTGCACATCAGCTGAACCAGTGTCACTGGTGTCTTTTTGGTATTCTTTAATAATAGCTTGTGTATCAATTGACATTATAAATCGTTATATGTGGCAAAAATTAAGTTGGAAATTATACGCTAATTTCTTTCATTGTACTATTTCTAATAGAATAATTTTAGTTTTCCGAATAAAAGTTTTCTTCACCCTCTGGTCTTGTTTTAAATCGCCGATGAATCCATAAATACTGTTCTGGATTTTTAAGTATTTGCTTTTCAAGAATTTGATTTGTTTTACTAGCATCTTTAGTTGCATCACCACTAGGATAATTCTTTAGAGGTTTGTCAAAGGACATCTCATATCCATCCTTAACTCTAATAAAAGAGTAAGGTATAACTCGAGTGTTATTATTTTTTGCAAGCCTTGATGTAGCGGATGCTGTTGCTGTTTGAATGCCAAAAAGAGGCGCAAAAATACTATTGTTTTTTCCAAGGTCTTGATCTGGCGCATACCAAATTGGCAGACTATTATTAATAGCCTTCATAATTGATCTTGTATCTGTGCTTTTGATCATTACAGCACCATTTTTTACATAACCTCTAACCATTACCTGATCAAATAATTGATTATTTTGTGGTCGATAAATATTAGCAATTGTATGTTTAATTAATAGTGCGCGACTGCCAAGCATTAGTGGCATAAAGTGAGAACAAAGCAGAATAATACCCCCTTCTTTTTTTAGTGCCTCGGTGAAATATTGTTCATTGTTAATGATAAGCATTTTTTCAATTTTTTTGTCACTTGCATAATAGGCATTAGCAGTTTCAAAGAGACTAATACCAATAGCTTCAAAATGCTGTTTAACTAATAGTGTGACTTGAGGTTGCTTCTTGTCAGGAAAGCAATTGCTGATATTAGAATAGGCAGTCTTTCTTAATTCAGTCATGAATGGATAAATCAACTTACCTATTATTTTTCCAAAGAATACTTGAAGTCTGAACGGAATAAAGACTCCTACTCGCATCAGCAAGATTAATATCCATGTTGGAAAATATTTAGGGTGAATAAAATTGGTGTTTATCATTTAAAATAAAGATATTCGAAAGTAATAATTACTAACTAAATTATGCCATTTATTGACAGAGATTTTATCAATGATTTGTCTAATAGAGTAGATATTGTTGGTCTAATCAATAAGCGTGTATCACTAAAAAAGGCCGGTAAGGACTATAAGGCTTGTTGTCCATTTCACGAAGAAAAGACACCTTCTTTTACGGTGGTCCCGAGTAAACAGATATTTCATTGTTTTGGTTGCGGTGAAAGTGGTGGTGCGATTGATTTTGTAAAGAAGTTTGATCATTTGGATTTTGTAGCAGCTGTAGAAGCAATAGCTGGTGAATCAGGTATTTCAGTAGTTTATGATCAAACGGCAAAGCCCGTTGATTCTCGATTCAAGCGTTTTAACAAATTGATGATGGAACTGAGTGATTTTTACCAATCACAACTGAAGCAATCTACTACCAAAAAGAAAGCAATTGATTATGCGAAGAAACGTGGTATTAGCGGCTCTATCGCTAAGCGATTCGAGTTAGGTTACGCACCATCAGGCTGGAGCAACCTTTATGAAAGTTATAAAAGCAATGAAGAATCCCTTGCAGATCTTGTAACAATGGGAATGTTGGTTTCAAAAAAAGACAAAAAAAATGATTATTATGATCGCTTCCGAAATCGACTCATGTTTCCCATTCATAACGCTAAAGGTAATGTAATAGCTTTTGGTGGAAGGGTATTGTCAAACAAGGACAACCCAAAATATTTGAACTCACCCGAGACACCGTTATTTTCCAAATCAAAAGAATTGTACGGGTTATATCATTGTCGAAAATACAGCCGCAGGATTGATTACATTTTAGTTGTAGAGGGTTATATGGATGTCATTGCACTGCATCAACAGGGTATAACCAGCGCAGTTGCAACCCTTGGAACAGCAACAACCCCAGCTCATTTAAAAACCCTATCTCGTTCAACTGACACCATTGTTTTTTGCTTTGATGGAGACAAAGCTGGGCGTGCTGCAGCCTGGAAGGCTTTAAAGACATCGCTGCCTATTGTCACAGCTGGCCTTGTGATTAAATTTTTAATTTTGCCGGAAGGCGAAGACCCAGACACTTTAATAAAACATGAATCTACAAAATCATTTACAAAACGAATTGAGACAGCTCAAACTCTTTCTAGTTTTTTGTTTGATCATATAAAGTCAGAGGTGCCATTTGAGACAATTGAGGGTAAAACACTGTTTCTAGAAAAATCAGCTTTATTAATTCATCAGGTTAGCTATCCGATATATCGACAACAGTTAATTGAGGGTGTTGCACAAACTATCGGTCAAGATGTTTCTTATGTCGAAAAGGCATTGACTCAGAGTGTGCAGAGTAAACCACCAGCCTTTGAACGACAAGTAAATGAGATTAATGATTTCACCGACCCGCCACACAACGAGGTTATAACTGCAAGTGCCAGTTCAAATATGAAAGGTTTGATGTCGAAAATGATCTCTTGTGTTTTAAATTATCCTTCTTTAGTTTGTGACTCTGAATCCTCTGGGGTAATTGAAGAGAGGGCAAAAAAATTACCTAAATCTGATGTTCTTATGGAGCTTATTCATTCTGCGCAAATTGAGCCAGATATTACAAAAAAAGCTCTTATTAAGCCTTATGAAAATAAGAATATGGTCTTTTCTCGGCTTAATAAACTGAGCGTAATGGAGCCGTTCTTAAGTGAAAATGAAGCCAAGATTGAGTTTATGTCTGCTCTGACAGCCGCTGAAAATCATCAGCAAAGAAAATCAATAAAGGCCTCAATACTATCAGCTAAAACAAGCGCTGAAGAAAAGAAAATTGCAGATGATATAAGTCGTCGTAAGATGTCTTCTGACTACAACAAAAAATCTTAACTTTCTGACATTGATTGAATCTCCAAATCATTGACTAGGATTCTTTCCATAGCTACCTTGAATGCCATAGCGGCAGAATTTGAACCTTCACAACGATTTCTTAAAGTTGGATCCCAATAAACGAAACATTTTTTAGGGTAATCGAGCCGAACTGCGATGATATATTTGGGATTAATAACCGGTGAAAAGCCAACAAAATAGGTGCGTTTCTGACCCTCTTTACTATACTTTCCATCTATCACCATTTCAGCAGTTCCTGTTTTTCCTGCAACATCATAACCATCTATGATAGCGCGATAACCAGAGCCCTTCATTGAAGCAACTGAGTCGAGTATTTCGGTAATTCTTTTAGTTGATTCTGGGCTGAAAACTTGTTGCTTCTTGGTATCAATATTTCCATCTTCTATCAGTTTGAGTGCAGGCAGAGCGCCTTCATTTGCAAACACCAAGTAAGCTCTGGCTAGCTGGGCTAGATTGGTATTCATTGGTCCATGCCCAAAGGATACAGAGCGCTTGTCCGTCAAACCCCAAGTACTAAAGTGTCTCAAAATTCCAGGATTTTCAATGCTTGGCATTAATCCCAGAGATTCGCCAAAGCCAAGTTTCTTCCATGCATTATAAAAGTCTTCATTCTCGAGTCTTTCGGAGACATTGATAGTTCCAAGGTTGTGAGATTTTTCTAAAATTAGTTTTACAGTTATCTCAGTATATTTTTCGTCTGGTCTATGGTTTCCAATTCGTTCAGTGACATCAATCAATTCATCATCTGTTGCAGTGATAACGCCTTTGTCTAAAGCTAGGAGCATGGTGAATGGTTTCATGGTTGAACCTGGCTCTATTTTGTCTGCTAGGACTCGGTTACGGTATTCCTCAGCATCAAAGCTTTTGCGATCATTTGGGTTTGCGGAAGGGTAGTTCGCCAGAGCTAGTATGTCTCCATTTGGAGATAAAACAATGGCTGAAGCAGAGTCCGCTTCATGAAATTCTGCGGACTCTTTTATGGCGTTATAAACATGAAATTGAATGTCTGCATCGATTGTTAACTGAAGGTCTTCACCATTCTTTAACTCTTGAAGTGTTTCAGCTTGATGATAGATGTTTGAGTTAGATTTGTTGTCTTTCATTATTTTTATACCGTTCACTCCAGCTAAATAACGATCAAACTCAGCTTCAATACCAAATACACCAATATAATTGTTATTGGTTCTACCTAATAATGGGGCTATAGATTCAGTTTTGGGGTAGTATCGGAACCTGCTAGATTGAACCGCCACTCCAGATACAGCTTGTTTACCACACTTGACTTTTTCAACTTTTTCTTTCAACGCTACATTCATACCAGCAAGCAATTTTGCTTTCTCAAATAAATTAATGGAAGGCGAAATTAACTTTGAATTACACACTTTAATCCGAAGTTTTTTGAGTTCAGAGATATTTTCAAGGACTGGGTCGGTGACCACTAAGTTTTCTTTGACAATGTACTCTTTTCTCTGATTAATTCTCTTTTCTTCAATTATTCTCCTTAATTCGTCTATAGGCATAAATAATGCTTCAGCTAATAGTGGAATGTATTCATCTTGAATAATCATCGGATCAAGATTGACTCTTTTTTGAATCAAGTCAATAGCAAGAATATTTCCATTTCTATCTAATATATTTCCCCTTACAGCATTCTCAGTTAAAGTTTTTTCAGCCTTGGTTAAGGCTTTATTTTGCAAGGAAGCGCCATTAACTTGCTTAGAATGAATATTGATAGCTTGATAAACAAAAACAACTATTATTACAATGAAGGAATACTTTACTAGGGCTTGTCTGTTCCAATAATTCTGAACTCTTGTAAACTTCATAATATCATCTCATTAATTTGGTTTGGATTGTGCATCATTAAAATATCTTGTGATTTTTTGTAAATAATGACACCACTCTGAAGTTCAGAATATTCCATTTTTAATTGCCTGTTAATAGCAACAATTTGTTCATGTTGGGTTTTTACTATATTTTCTTTTTTATGGAGCTGATACATTTGGTGATGCCAATAAACGCAAAGCAAACTAATTGAGATCACCAATACAATCAAAAATCCATTGATAATCCATATTTTTCTTAATAATATTAGCATTTTTGTGCCAAACGAAGAATGGCGCTGCGAGATCGCCTATTAGTCCTAATTTCCTGTTCAGAAGGCTTTATTTTTCCTAGATCTTTAAGTGAGCACTGATTTCCTTTATTAGTTCTTATTGGTAGACCTTTGGGAGCTTCTTTAGGGCGAGAATATTTACGTATAAACTGCTTGACAATTCGATCCTCTATTGAATGAAAGGTAATCACAGAAAGCCTACCATTGACTGCCAATACTTTAATTGTTTGTTCAAGAGCTTCAGAGAGTTGTTTTAGTTCGTCATTAATAACAATTCTAATTGCTTGAAAAGAACGGGTTGCGGGGTGTTTATTTTTTCCAGACCGAACAACGGAGGAGATAAGGTTAGCTAAATCAAGAGTGGTTTTAATCTCATTGCTTTTTTGATATTTTTTAATTGTAGCAGCAATAATTCGACTTCTTTTTTCTTCACCATAAAGATAAATAGCGTCAGCAATCTCTATCTCACTACTTTCTTTTAGCCATTGAGCGGCGGTTAGAGATTGTGTTTGATCCATTCTCATATCAAGGGCTCCATCTTTATTAAAACTAAAGCCTCTTTCAGCTTGATCAAGTTGTGGTGAAGAGACTCCTAAATCCATTAAGATTCCATCAATTTTTCCCATTAAATCCAACCTTTCGAGTTCATTGTTTAACCTGGAGAAACTAGAATGAATAACAATTAAGCGTGGGTCATTGAAATTTAATTTAGCGAATTCAACTGCATCTATATCTCGATCAAACGCTATTAATTGGCCTGAATCTCCAAGTTGCTCAAGTATGCCTTGAGTATGACCGCCTCTTCCAAAGGTTGTATCAACATAAATACCATTGGGACGAATATCGAGGCCATTTATTGATTCACTAAACATCACCGAATTATGATGGTTTTTGTTCATCATAAATTAATCGGATTTTTTATTTTCACGACCTTAAAGTGAAAGCTTTTGAATCTCTTGAGGGGCCTCAACTTGTGAACTCAGTCTTTCAAGCTTTTCGATTTGTTCTCCCCAAGCATTCTCATCCCAAATTTCAAAATTATGACCTTGACCACTCAAAATAACTTTCTTATTTAAATTGGCATGTTTTCTGTGAGATATTGGGATCAGTATTCTGCCGATTTTATCTAAATCACATTCATTGGCATGACCGATAAGCTTTCTTGAAAGTCTTTTTGTGTGAATATTAAGAGAAGGAAGCTTGGCCACTTTTCTTTCAAGATTTTGCCAGTCTGACAATGGATAAAGTAGCAGGCAAGAATCATCAGGGTGGATGCTCAGAACCATTTGCCCAGAGCAAACTTTTGCAATTTGATTTTGATGACGAGTAGGAATCTTTATTCTTCCTTTTGCATCAATAGATAAGAGGTGAATTCCACGAAACATAAATCCATTTTATACCATTATTTACCAAATATAACCACAATATTTCATACATAAGTCTGGTCTATCAAGTGTCAGTTTTTTGGTTCTATATAATTATATTTTTTAATTTATAATGAGTTTTTATAATATCCATTTAGTAGGAAGCTGATGAACACAAAAATAGCAATAATCGGTGCTGGTCCATGCGGTCTGGCACAACTAAGAGCATTCAAATCAGCAGAAGAGGCTGGCACAGATGTGCCAGAAATTGTCTGTTTTGAAAAGCAAGATAACTGGGGTGGGTTATGGAATTATAGTTGGAGAACCGGACTCGATAGGAATGGTGAGATTGCTCATAGCAGTATGTACCGTTATTTATGGTCCAATGGACCAAAAGAATGTCTAGAGTTTGCTGATTATTATTTTGAGGAACATTTTGACCACCCAATCGCTTCATATCCACCTAGGGAGGTCTTATTTGACTATATCCAGGGCAGAGTTATAAAAGCCAATGTTAGAGATAAAATTAGATTCAGTACCGCCGTTAGAAATGTTGAATTTAGTGAAGAGAGTGACAGTTTTACACTAACCGCTCACAATCTAACAGATGATCAGAGTTATACAGAAGAGTTTGATTACGTCGTTATAGCGACTGGGCATTTTTCCACTCCAAATGTTCCGAATTATGAGGGTTTTAGCCACTTTAATGGCAGAATTTTGCATGCACATGATTTCCGTGATGCTCTAGAATTTGAAGGTAAAGATTTACTCGTGATTGGTAGTAGTTATTCTGCAGAAGATATTGGTTCTCAGTGCTACAAATATGGCGCAAAGTCAATTACAAGTAGCTACCGTACTGCGCCAATGGGCTTCAAGTGGCCAGATAACTGGGAAGAGAAACCAGCATTACTTAAAGTAGACGGCAACACCGCTCATTTTGCTGACGGCAGTTTTAAGGACGTCGACGCTATTATTCTTTGTACAGGCTATCTTCACCATTTTCCATTTTTGCCTGACTCGCTTCGCTTAAAAACAAACAATATCTTATACCCACTAGGTTTGTATAAGGGTGTTGTTTGGGAGAAAAATTCAAAACTGCTATACCTAGGAATGCAGGACCAGTGGTATACCTTTAATATGTTTGATTCCCAGGCTTGGTATGCCAGAGATGTCATACTTGGAAGGATTGAATTGCCTTCTTTAGAGGAAATGCAGTCACATACTAAGGAGTGGCACGAGCGTGAGACAGCTCAAGACGACGCCAAATATGCAATTGACTTTCAAGGCGAATACACGCAAATGTTGATTAATGAAACAGATTACCCTGATTTTGATATTAAAGGCGTTAATCGTACATTTATGGACTGGAAACACAACAAAAAAGACGACATAATGGGTTTTAGAGATAAATCCCACGCATCATTGATGACTGGTACTCAGTCTCCTCCGCATCACACACCTTGGCTTGAAGCGCTGGATGACTCTTTGGAGGCGTACTTAAAACAAGAAAAATGAGGTTAGTTTAATTTTTAGCATCTATGCACACTACTGTGTGTCATTTGTTGGATGAAGCGTTTCAAGTTCTTTATGACTTCACAATGTAAAAATCACAAACGATAAATGGAATTAAGACCAATACTCAATGTCGATTAAAATATAATATTATCGCTGAGAAAAATCTTATTATTGAACCTCACTAAGAATTTTATGAACTCTACTAATAGTCGCACCATCTTGCTTAAGAAAATGATGGCGGTTGCCGGGCTAATTTGGTTTGCATACCTAATATTTCATATGTTGAGTGTCTTAAGCTTCCATTCCGGTGAGGAGGTATTTAGTGGATTCTATGGGTGGTTGAACAGCTCAATCTTTTACCCAATTTTGCTTGCCCTGTTAGTGCTCACAATTTCCTTTCATATAGTAATTGCTGTTTCTCGGCAGCTATCCAACAACGAAAGCATTGGTGAACGTTATAAGAAGACTTATCCAAAAGCAATCCCTAGACTAGTGGCATGGTTGGGAGCTTCAATTATGCTTGCTTTTATTGTAATTCATAGTTTTCAAATGCTTTCCACAGAAACCGCAGATTTGTATCAAGAAATCCATTCAATTTTCAATCAACCTTTGATGTGGTTTATTTATGGATTGGGACTTCTGTCATTATCGACACATCTGCACCATGCTTTAACTAACGTATTACAAACTCTAGGTATTTCCAGTTCTCAATGTCACGGTTTGGCGATCTTCATTGTGGTTGTTATTATGGCAGGTTTTGCTTCAATTCCATTAGGTATTTTAAATGCATAATCTAAATTCAAACGAGCCCTCAGGCCCTTTAAAAAATAGATGGGAAAAGCATTTATTTGACTTGTCCTTGATTGCACCTCAGAATAGAAAAAAATATAACATTATTGTTATCGGCACTGGTCTTGCAGGCGCTTCCCTATGCGCCACATTGGGCGAGGCTGGCTACAATGTCAAATCCTTTTGCTACAATGACAGTCCCCGAAGGGCACACTCGATTGCTGCACAGGGTGGAATAAATGCCAGTAAGAATTATCAAAATGATGGTGACAGTACTTGGAGACTCTTTTATGACACCATAAAAGGGGGCGACTTTAGAGCTCGTGAGTCAAATGTTTATCGTTTAGCTCAATTAAGTTGCAATATTATTGACCAGGCTGTATCACAAGGTGTTCCTTTTGCAAGAGAGTACAGTGGTTATTTGGCCAATAGGTCTTTCGGAGGTGCTCAGGTCTCTCGTACCTTTTATGCACGTGGTCAAACCGGCCAACAACTGTTGTTGGGAGCATACAGCGCTATGAGCAAAGAAATATCTTCGGGGCGAGTGAGACATCAATCAAGGTCTGAAATGTTGGAGCTCATCATTGTTAATGATAGAGCGAGAGGGATTGTTGTTCGAGATTTAGTTAGCGGTGAAATTTCAGCACATATAGCTGACTGCGTTGTGATGTGTACAGGTGGCTATAGTAATGCTTTTTACCTCTCAACGAATGCCAAAGGTTGCAATACCTCTGCTACTTGGCGAGCTTACAAAAAAGGTGCCTACTTTGCAAATCCAAGTTTCACCCAAATTCATCCGACCTGTGTTCCACCAACAGGTGACAACCAATCTAAATTAACATTGATGAGTGAATCATTACGCAATGATGGTCGAATTTGGGCACCAAAAAACATCGAAGATTGTGATAAAGATCCAAATAATATTAATGAGGAAGATAGAGATTATTTTCTTGAACGCATGTACCCAGCTTTTGCAAACCTAGTACCAAGAGATATTGCCTCTAGAGCGCTAAAGGAAATATGTGATGAGGGCAGAGGAATTGGATCAAAAGTTAATAATCAACGACTGGGTGTTTATCTTGATTTTTCTTCAGTGATTGAAAAAATAGGTATAGAAAAAGTGAAAGAAAAATATGGCAACTTGTTTGATATGTATGAAAGTATCACAGGTGAGAATCCTTATCAAGTTCCCATGAAAATTTATCCAGCACCACATTACACTATGGGTGGCCTATGGGTAGATTACAATTTGATGACGACTATTGATGGTCTTTTTGCTACTGGGGAGGCTAATTTTTCTGACCACGGTTCTAACCGTCTAGGTGCTTCAGCACTAATGCAAGGTTTAGCTGATGGTTATTTTATAGCACCACAAACGGTAGCTAACTACTTAGCTAAAAGTCAATTCGAAGAAATAAGTAATATTCATCCAGAGGTTGTAGCTTCACTTGAATCAGTGAAGGCTCGTATAGGTAAACTAATGAATGCTCCCAAACCAAAACACTCACCAGACTATTTTCATCAAAAACTAGGTAGGATTTTATGGAGTGTATGTGGTATGTCAAGAGAAAAGCAATCACTTAATGCTGCCATGAAAGATATTTCTAAACTGGAATCAGAGTTTTGGCAGAGCATAAAGGTTACAGGTTCTGCGGGCGACTTTAATCAAACATTAGAGAAAGCCGGAAGAGTAGCTGATTTTATTGAGCTCGGATATTTGATGTGCCGTGATGCAAGTGAGCGTGAAGAGTCATGCGGTGCTCATTCCCGAGTTGAATACCTAGCTGAAAGTGGTGAAGCAAAGCGTGACGATGAAAACTATAGTCATGTTGCTGCCTGGGAGTTTCAAGATGGAGATCCTATACTACATAAAGAGAAGCTTCTTTTTGAATTTATTAAGCCATCTGTGAGGGATTATAAATGAATTTTACACTTCATATTTGGCGACAAAAAAATGAAGAAAGTTTAGGGAATTTTGTCACCTATCAGGTAGAAAATATTGATGGAGATACTTCATTTTTAGAGATGCTTGATCAGCTTAACGAACAACTTATCGAAAAAGGTGATGATTGTGTTGTATTTGATTATGACTGCAGAGAAGGAATTTGTGGAACCTGTTCACTGGTAATAAATGGTCATCCTCATGGCGCAAAAAACGCAACTGCAACCTGCCAATTATATATGCGAGACTACGCCAACCAGAACGAGCTTTGGGTTGAACCTTGGCGTGCTTCTAGCTTCCCAGTGATTAAGGATTTGGCTGTTAACCGTGATGCCTTCGATCGCATTATTCAAGCAGGCGGCTTTATTTCGGTGAGAACTGGCTCTGCACCTGAGGCTAACTCACAGCTTGTTAGTAAAGATAATGCTGATAATGCTTTCGATGCAGCCACTTGTATTGGTTGTGGTGCATGTGTTGCAGTTTGTCCAAACGCTTCAGCGAGTTTGTTTGTGGCAGCAAAAATTAATCATTTTCATCAATTGCCGCAAGGAAGTGTGGAAAGTAAAAATCGTGCAAAAAGGATGATTAATCAGATGGAAGTAGAAGGTTTTGGTAGTTGTTCAAATCACCGTCACTGTGAGGTTGTTTGTCCACAAGAAATATCTGTCAGCAATATTACTTTGATGAATAGCCTTCTCTAAAGTTATTAGGTGTTTAATTATTTACATTATTTAACTTAAACAGAAAATAACTCGAGACATGGGACTTGAATGGATATGATTAGTATTGACTTAATGATCTTATTATTTTATTAGGGGGTATTATGAAAATTGCACTATTGGGAGCTGCTGGGGGTATTGGGCAAGCGCTAAGTTTATTGTTAAAAACACAGTTGCCAGCAGGTTCTGAAT
This sequence comes from gamma proteobacterium SCGC AB-629-P17, assembly GCA_000372785.1. Lineage (GTDB taxonomy): Bacteria > Pseudomonadota > Gammaproteobacteria > PS1 > Pseudothioglobaceae > Pseudothioglobus. The sequence goes on from KB889758.1 coordinate 129,289, forward strand.
TGTCATTATATGACATTGCGCCATTAACACCAGGCGTTGCGGTAGATCTTAGTCATATCCCAACTGCTGTAAAAGTAACCGGTTTTTCTGGTGAAAATCCCTCACCTGCCCTAAAGAATGCTGATATTGTATTAATTTCAGCAGGTGTTGCACGTAAGCCAGGTATGGCTCGTGCTGATCTTTTTAACATTAATGCAGGTATTATTAAAAATCTTGTTACGAGTTGTGCTGAAACTTGTCCAAAAGCATTAATTGGTATTATTACTAATCCAGTTAATGCTACAGTTGCTATTGCTGCAGGAGTTTTAAAGGAAAAGGGTGTTTATGATTCAGCACGGTTATTCGGTGTCACAACGCTTGATATTATCCGTTCAAACACTTTTGTTGCTGAAACACAAGGCTTAAATCCTGAAGATTATGAAGTGCCTGTAATTGGTGGCCATTCTGGTATTACTATATTGCCATTACTTTCACAGTCTGGTTGTGAGTTTACAGAAGAAGAAACTGCAGCCCTTACTAAACGTATTCAGAATGCAGGAACTGAAGTTGTTGAAGCAAAAGCAGGCGGTGGTTCTGCTACCCTTTCAATGGGTTACGCTGGAGCACGTTTTTGTTTGTCTCTGGTCCGTGCACTTAATGGAGAAGATAACGTTGTTGAGTGTACTTATGTTGAGGGTCACGGTGAAAAAACACGCTTTTTTGCTCAGCCTGTTCTTTTAGGAAAAAGTGGTGTGGAAAAAGTATTAGACTATGGAGACTTAACAGCCTTCGAAGAGTCCAAACTCAATGATTCAATTGATACGCTTAAGAGTAACATTTTATCAGGTGAATTATTTAAAGAATAATCGATACTTATACTTTAAATACACGATAATACATGCTTCTCAAATCAATTCAGCGCAAATATGTCTATGCAATTCCATGAAAAAGCCCTAAACTATCATCGGGGGAGGAGGCCTGGGAAGATCTCCGTATCATCTCATAAGAATATAGATACCTATCAAGGATTAAGTTTGGCTTATACTCCAGGTGTTGCAGAACCAGTTCGAGAAATTATAAACAATCCGAATAAGGTAAACGAATATACAATCAAAGGTAATCTGGTTGCAGTTATTACAGATGGTTCAGCAGTTTTAGGCTTGGGAAATGTCGGCCCATTGGCAGCAAAGCCTGTCATGGAGGGAAAGGCTGTTTTGTTTAAACGTTTTGCTGATATTGATGTCTTTAACATTGAACTTGATACTCAAGATGTTGATGAAATTGTGAATACAATCAAAAATATTGCTCCAACTTTTGGTGGCATTAATTTAGAAGATATTTCAGCTCCTCGTTGCTTTGAAATTGAACAAAGACTGATTGATGAGTTAGACATACCTGTGTTTCATGACGATCAACATGGTACCGCTATCATTGTTGCAGCAGGTCTTTTAAATGCGCTAGAAATTCAAGGCAAAACCCCCGATACAGTGCAGATTGTTTGTGCAGGTGCTGGTTCTGCAGGGATTGCTATTTTGGACTTGCTAACTGAATTGGGCGTTAAGAAAGAAAACATGGTTCTTGTTGATCGTAATGGTGTGGTATCAGAAGATAGAAAGGATAAGGTTAACAAATACAAGGCTGAATTTGCACTAGATACCAAGAAAAAAACACTAAGCAATGCCATGAATGGTGCTGATGTTTTTATTGGTGTCGCGAGTGGAGATCTTGTTACACAAGAGATGGTTAAATCGATGGCGGTAAATCCAATAATTTTTGCACTTTCAAACCCCGATCCTGAAATTTCACCAGCTGACGCCTTTGCCTGCAGAGATGATTTATTGATGGCAACAGGACGAAGTGACTACCCTAACCAAGTCAACAATGTGCTCGGATTTCCGTATATTTTTAGGGGTGCTCTAGATGCCAAATCCAAAGCAATCAATACCGAAATGAAAATTGCTACAGTACATGCGCTAAAAGAATTGGCTAAGTTACCGGTTCCGGATACTGTTCTTCAGGCATATAACCTTGATAGCCTTAGTTATGGAAGGGATTACATCATTCCAAAACCATTCGATCCGAGACTAATCGACATCGTGCCGAAAGCAATTATTGAGGCTGCTATTTTGAGCGGTGTTTCGCGTCTAACTTGATCTTTCAATAACCCCCGAAAATAGGCTATTTAATGCTTGCTAAGAAAAACTAGTTATGGGATAATGTCCGATTGTTTTTTTGGAGGGGTTCCCGAGCGGCCAAAGGGAACAGACTGTAAATCTGTCGGCTCTGCCTTCGAAGGTTCGAATCCTTCCCCCTCCACCAGGAAAACATGAGAATAGGAATTGCGGGTGTCGTATATCGGTATTACCTTGGCCTTCCAAGCCAATGAGGTGGGTTCGATTCCCATCACCCGCTCCATGTGGTTAGGACTGTGCTCACCTAGCTCAGTCGGTAGAGCACTTCCTTGGTAAGGAAGAGGTCGCCGGTTCAAATCCGGTGGTGAGCTCCACTTAACATTATGAATATAGGGGAATAGACATGTCAAAAGAAAAATTCGAAAGAACCAAACCACATGTGAATGTGGGCACAATTGGTCACGTTGACCATGGTAAGACTACACTAACTGCAGCCTTGACTAAATGTATGTCTGAAGCTCGTGGTGGTGAGGTCAAAAATTATGCAGATATTGATAACGCACCTGAAGAAAGAGAGCGCGGTATCACCATCTCAACTGCACACGTAGAGTATGAGTCAGAAGCTCGTCACTATGCTCACGTTGACTGCCCAGGACATGCTGACTATGTTAAGAACATGATTACTGGTGCTGCGCAAATGGATGGCGCTATTATCGTAATCGCTGCGACTGACGGGCCAATGGCTCAAACTCGTGAGCACATTCTTTTGTCTCGACAGGTAGGTGTTCCATATATCGTCGTTTATATGAACAAAGTAGACTTGGTTGATGACGATGAGCTAGTGGAGCTTGTTGAAATGGAAATCCGTGAACTATTAACAGAATACGAATTCCCTGGTGACGATACACCGGTGATCCTTGGTTCAGCTTTGAAAGCATTAGAAGGCGATACCTCTGATATGGGCGTTCCTTCCATCCAAAAACTAGTTGATGCATTAGATTCATATATCCCAACACCAAAACGTGACACCGATAAAACATTCCTGATGCCGATTGAGGACGTGTTCTCAATCTCAGGTCGTGGTACTGTTGTAACAGGTCGTATCGAGCGTGGTGTCGTTAACGTTGGTGACGAAATTGAAATCGTTGGTATTAAAGACACTCAACTCACTACTTGTACCGGTGTTGAAATGTTCAGAAAACTGCTTGACTCAGGTGAAGCAGGTGATAACGTTGGAGTACTACTTCGCGGTACCAAGCGTGAAGAGGTTGAACGTGGTCAAGTACTTGCGAAGAAAGGTACGATCACACCACATACTAAGTTTGAAGCTGAGGTTTATATCTTAAGTAAAGAAGAAGGTGGACGTCATACGCCATTCTTTAACAACTATCGACCACAGTTCTACTTCAGAACAACAGACGTAACTGGTGCCGTGCAATTACCATCAGGTGTTGAAATGGTTATGCCTGGTGATAACGTTAAGATGTCGGTTGAGTTACTTGCACCAATTGCGATGGAAGAAGGTTTAAGATTCGCAATCAGAGAAGGCGGTCGCACGGTAGGTGCTGGCGTGGTCTCGAAGATAACTGATTAATATTGAATATAATTTGTAGCTACAGTTTTCTGTGGCTACGTTTTTTTTAGGGATTTATATTTAGGCAAGTGGCTCAATTGGTAGAGTGGCGGTCTCCAAAACCGTTGGTTGGGGGTTCGAGTCCCTCCTTGCCTGCCAAATTAAAGGATAGATGTGACTAAGCAAATAGACAATCTAAATAAAGGATCATTCCAATTAAATACTATTCTGTCAATTGTTATATTGATAGTCTCAATTGCAATGTTTTATTTAAATCCTCTTGGATTGACGACACTTTTTAAGGTTCTTATAATGCTATTTGGATTTGTTGTCGCAGCAGCTATATTTATTAAATCTGCACAAGGTGATCGATTTCTCCACTTTGTGAAGGAAACCAGAATTGAATTAAGAAAAGTTGTTTGGCCGACTCGACAAGAAACCATTAAAACAACTGGATTTGTGTTGATTGCCGTAATTATTGTTGCAATCTTTCTGTGGATTATTGATGCATTCTTTACTTGGGGTGTGCAATTGATTTCAACGTTAAATTTTTAAGTAAAGGGTTTTCATGTCTAAGAAGTGGTTTGTCATCCATGCAAGAAGTGGCTATGAAGCAAAAGTAAAAGCTGCCATAGAAGAAGCCGTATCTCGTGAAGGTATCGAAGATCTTGTTGGCGAGATTATGATTCCAACTGAGCAAGTGGTTGAACTAAAAGGCGGAAAAAAAAGAGAAACTGAACGTAAGTTTTTTCCAGGTTATATGTTAATAAAGATGGAACTTACTGAGCCGAGTTGGTTGTTGGTTAAAAACACCAGAAATGTGATTGGTTTTATCGGTGGTTCCTCAGGAAAACCTTCTCCAATAACACAAAGAGAGGTTGAAAGAATTTTTGCACGTGTTCAAGAAGGAGCTGATAAGCCTAAACCTAAAGTTGCATTCCAGCCAGGCGAAGAAGTGTTGGTTATAGATGGTCCATTTAATGAATTTAATGGCACTGTTGAAGGTGTTAATTATGAAAAAAGTTTACTGACAGTGGAAGTCTTGATTTTTGGTCGTACCACTGCAGTTGAGTTAGAGTTTGCTCAAGTGGAGAAAACCTAAGTTGGCCTTGACAGGCTGTTTTAACTAAAGGGGAGCTTAACAGCGTTTGTACCCATAGGAGATAGAATAATGGCAAAAAAAATTGAGACATACATCAAGTTGCAGGTACCTGCAGCGGAGGCGAATCCATCGCCACCAGTTGGTCCAGCATTAGGTCAACATGGTGTCAATATTATGGATTTTTGTAAAGCTTTTAACGCTCAAACTCAAGATCTTGATAAAGGTATGCCGGTGCCAGTCATCATTACAGTCTATAACGATCGTAGTTTTACATTTATTACTAAAACACCACCTGCCGCAGTTCTTTTGCGCAAAGTAACAGGTATTGAAAAAGGAAGCGGTGAGCCACATATGAATAAAGTTGGAACAGTAACTCGCGCTCAATTAGAAGAAGTAGCTAACATAAAAATGAAAGATTTGAATGCAAATGATATGGATGCCGCAGTACAAATTATTGCTGGTACAGCTCGTTCGATGGGCTTAGTGGTGGAGGGTTAATAATGGCTAATCTAACAAAAAAACAAAAAGATAACGATTCAAAAATTGAAACTGGAGTTCGTTATTCAATAATAGATGCCCTTAGTCTTGTTAAGGATTGCGCAACAGCAAAATTTGACGAATCCATTGATGTCAGTATTAATCTAGGTATTGATTCCAAAAAATCAGATCAAAACGTTCGCGGTGCTGTTGTGCTTCCAAATGGAACAGGAAAGGTTGTTCGAGTTGCGGTCTTTACTCAAGGTGATAATGTTCAAAAAGCAACTGATGCCGGTGCAGACATTGTTGGGATGGAAGACTTGATGAAGTCTATACAGGATGGTGACCTTAATTATGATGTTGTTATTGCTTCACCTGATGCAATGGGCGTAGTTGGACGATTAGGCCAAGTTCTTGGGCCACGTGGCTTAATGCCAAACCCAAAGGTTGGAACAGTAACACCAGATGTTGCTAAAGCTGTTAAGAATGCAAAAGCAGGACAGGTACGCTATCGTGCAGATAAAGCTGGAATTATTCATGCAGGTGTTGGTAAAGCTTCATTTGATGTAAAGGCATTGGAGGAAAATATTTCTGCACTGATTGATGCACTTAAAAAAGCTAAGCCTAGTTCAGCAAAAGGTGTTTATTTTAAAAAGATAAGTGTTTCATCAACTATGGGCCCAGGCCTTGCTATTGATACAGCTAGTGTTGATATTTAATTAGTTTTAATACCAATAATTTAAATTTTTATTGGTAAATGAATTCTTTGGGCGACAGGGTTACTTGTTCTGCCTCAAAGACCATAGGTGCGACAAATTGTTTTCAATTTGTTGCTTAATAAATTGATTCTTCAATTTGCCTATGCAGAGGGTATGAAAATACTCTGTGGCGAAAGTTGTAATTTTATAACTTTCTTTTTGTTTAATTGTTCAGGAGAGACAATATGGCTCTAAATCTTGAAGCAAAAAAGGCAGTTGTCGAACAGGTCAATGCAGTAGCTAGTAATGCAGTGTCTGTGGGAGTTGCCGAGTATCGTGGATTGAATGTTGAACAAATGACTAATTTGCGGAACTCTGCGATAGATGCAGATATTTCTTTGCGTGTCGTAAAAAACACGCTTGCAAAGAGAGCATTAGCTGAAACCAAATGTGAGTGCATCTTGCCGGTTCTAAGTGGCCAAGTCATTTTGGGATTTTCCCAAGAAGACCCGGGTGCTGTAGCGCGAGTTTTCCGTGATTTCATTAAAGAAAATGAAGCATTAGTCGTTAAAGGTTTGGGAGTTTCGGGTGAATTTGTTGATGCGGATCAACTAAAACGCATCGCGGACCTTCCAACTAAAGATCAAGCAATCATCATATTTTGACCTAGAGCAAGCTCTCCTAAATCAGTTGATGGTCCGTCAGCAAGAACATCACCTGCAACAACTTTATCACCTGGTTGTACGAGTGGCTTTTGATTAATACAAGTATTTTGATTAGAGCGAGAGTACTTGACCATGGTATAAATATCAACTCCCAGTTCACCAGCCTTAGCTTGCTTCGCATCAACACGTATTACAATTCTTGATGCATCTACTGTCTCAACAATACCGTCATGATCTGCGATTACACATACGCGTGAATCTGTTGCAACAACTCGCTCAATGCCCGTTCCTACTAATGGCTTCTCAGCACGTAAGACTGGAACAGCTTGGCGTTGCATATTTGATCCCATTAATGCACGGTTGGCATCATCATGTTCAAGGAAAGGAATAAGTGAAGCTGCAACAGATGATATTTGTTTAGAGTCAATGTCAATCAATGTAACTTCTGACTTATCCACTAACACAAATTCATTCTTATGTCGCCCAGAAACCAAGTCATCCAATAAATAACCTTTACTGTTAACTGCAGAGTTTGCCTGCGCTATAGTATGACTAATTTCATCAATTGCAGAAATATAAACGACTTCTTTGGTAACAAGGCCATTTTTAACAACCTGATATGGAGTTTCCAAGAAACCATATTCATTTGTTTTAGCATAGACGGCCAATGTATTAATCAAACCAATGTTTGGACCTTCAGGCGTCTCGATTGGACACAAACGGCCATAATGAGATGGGTGTACATCGCGAACCTCAAAACCAGCACGTTCACGTGTTAACCCACCTGGACCTAATGCGGAGATTCTACGTTTATGGGTAATCCCTGATAAAGGATTCACTTGATCCATAAATTGTGACAACTGAGATGAGCCAAAAAATTCTCTAACTGCAGCTGAAACTGGCTTAGAGTTAATTAGGTCTTGTGGTGTCAATTCATCAGTTTCAGCAAGATTAAGGCCTTCTTTGACTGCCTTTTCTACCCGAATAAGTCCAATTCTAAATTGATTTTCAATCATTTCACCAATAGCTCTTACGCGCCTATTAGCTAAAGTATCTACGTCATCAACAACGTCATGACCATTCTTGATATCAATTAACTTTTTGATAACATTAATAATGTCATTATGTGTCAGGACATAATCACCTGTTTCAGAATTAATACCTAGACGTCTATTAAGTTTCATTCGTCCAACTCGGGATAAGTCATACCGATCATTATTAAAAAATAGATTTGAGAACAGTGAATTTACAGCATCTTCTGTTGCAGGCTCGCCTGGACGCATAACATGGTAAATTGACATACGAGCTTCTATTTCTGTTTGCATTTCATCAAGATGCAAAGTGTCTGAGATATAGATGCCATTTTCAGCATCATTAATATAAATAATATTAATTTTTTTAATCTTAGTTGTTATCAAAACTTCAATAGATTCTTCAGTTATCACAGTATTAGCTGACAGTAAGATTTCACCAGTATCAGTATCAATAACATCCGAAGCAATCACTTTCCCTAAAAGATAGTCAAGTGGTGCACTGATAAGATTAATATTGCCGTTTTCAAGCATCTTTGTATGCTTTGCTGTAATACGACGATTCTTTTTAACGACAACATCTTCTCCTAACTTAATATCGAATTCAGCAATAATGCCTCTCAAACGTTGTGGTTGAATTACCAAATCACATGACTTAGTTTTTAATTTAACTTCAATGTGATCAAAGAAAGTGTCAATAATATCATTTGTAGACATCCCCATTGCACGCAACAAAGTGGTTACTGGAAGCTTTCTACGTCTGTCAATTCTGACAAACAAGTGTTCATGATGGTCAAACTCAAAGTCCAACCATGAGCCACGGTAAGGAATAATGCGAGAAGAGAATAATATTTTACCTGATGAATGAGTTTTACCCCTATCGTGCTCAAAGATAACGCCCGGAGAGCGATGCAGTTGAGAAACAACAACACGCTCTGTACCATTAATAACAAATGTTCCAGTATCTGTCATCAAAGGGAGTTGACCTAAATATACATCCTCTTCGATAACTTGCTTTACGCGACGTTTTTTCTTGAGTGTTGAACCGTTTTTATCAAAAAGTACAAGATTAAGTTTTACTTGAAGTGTTGCCGCATAGGTGACACCACGAAGCTTACACTCTTTAACATTATATTTAGGATCTTGAAGTTCGTAATCTACATATTCAATTTCCGCATAACCATTAAGCGCTGTAATTGGAAACACAGATTTAAATACAGAATGTAGACCGATATCTTTCTTTTCAGTTTCCCCTTCTTGAATAAAAGTATTAAATGAATTAATCTGAATAGATAATAAATCTGGCTCTTTTAGAATCGACTCTCTTGTGCCAAAATTATTTCTGATACGCTTTTTCTCCGTGAATGAATAAGTCATAAATGCCTCGAATTAATCAATAAATTGTTTTCAAAATTACTTTTAAATAAAAACACCAAAATCCCCTGAGGGGGATTTTGGTATATAGCATTGAACAAGTTACTTTAGTTCTACACTAGCACCAGCTTCTTCAAGCTGCTTTTTTAAGTCATCTGCTTCTGCTTTAGGAGCACCCTCTTTAATAGGTGCTGGAGCACTTTCAACAAGGTCTTTTGCTTCTTTAAGACCTAAACCAGTGATAGTGCGAACAGCTTTGATAACAGAAACTTTCTTGTCACCAAAACTTGTTAAAACAACATCAAACTCAGTTTTTTCTTCAGCTGCTGCACTTGCTTCAGCTGCTACAGCAACTGGTGCCGCAGCTACTGCTGCAGCAGAAACGCCAAATTTTTCTTCCATTGCTGAAACTAGCTCAACAACGTTCATAACAGACATATCTGAAATTGCATTTAAAATATCTTCGTTCGTTAATTTCGCCATGATATTTACTCCTCTATATAATTATTATTGTTGTTGATCACGAATAGCTGCGACAACTCGAGTTAGTTTGGTTGGAACTTCATTTAAAGTCCTCACTAACTTCTCGGTTGGTGCAAGCATTAACGCCATCAACATACTGATTGCTTGATCTTTAGTTGGAAGGTCCGCGATGCGTTTTAGTTGATCCGCATCAACAAATTCACCCGAAACTCCCAAACCTTTAACGACTAAT
>KB889759.1 GCA_000372785.1 gamma proteobacterium SCGC AB-629-P17
TGTGAAAAATCTATTGAGTTGATGCGTTCCCATTGTGAGCCTGGAATTACTGAGCAAAAACTCTGGAGTCATTTCCAAATGGAGGCTGTTTCTAGAGGAGCTGAATGGATCGAAACGCGTCTACTTGCGGCCGGCCCTAGGGCTAATCCGTGGTATCACGAATGCTCTTCACGCCCTATTCAGAATGGAGAGTTAATAGGTTTTGATACAGATTTAGTTGGTGCATACGGATACTGTACCGACATTTCTCGTACCTGGATGTGTGGTGATAAGTCGGCAAGTTCAGCACAAAAAGAAATCTATACTATGGCTTATGAACAGGTTCAACAAAATTTAGAGATATTACGACCAGGTCTTACCTTTAAAGAGTTGTCATTTTCTTGTAGAGAGTATCCGAAAAGTGAGTTTCGACACTATTCGATGTTGTTTCATGGAGTCGGATTATGTGACGAATATCCCGCCATTCCCTTTACATGGGAGTGGGATGAAAACAGTTGTGATGGCGTCATAAGACCAGGAATGGTTTTAACTGTGGAGAGCTATGTTGGACACTGTGATGGTGGGCCAGGTGTCAAATTAGAGGAACAGGTTTTGATTACTGAAAAGGGTCACGAAGTGCTATCAAATTACCCTTTCGAATCTGACTTGTTGCTGTAATGCTAACTGAATAGTGTTTTTTAAGAAGAAGGGATGATAAGTATTCCAAAAAAGATGAGTGCAGTCTTAACGACCGGCCATGGCGGTTTTGATGTTTTGGATTTCCGCACTGATGTTGAAGTGCCTAGTCCAAATTCAGGTCAAGTACTCATTAAGGTTTTGGGTGCAGGAATTAACAATACTGACATCAATACACGTACTGCCTGGTATTCAAAATCGGTAACAGGTGAAACAAGTGTTGGAGGTGCTGAAGGTTTTGATAATGCTGAGAATGATGACGGAAGTTGGTCAGGCGTTCCTCTCAGTTTTCCCATCATTCAGGGAGCAGACTGCTGTGGTGAAATTGTTGCAGTTGGTGAACAGGTCGATGCTAAGCGAATAGGCGAGCGTATTTTAGTGCGCACTATGCAACAACATGCAGTTGACTACCAACCCTTTGAGTGCTGGACCGTGGGCTCAGAATGTAACGGCGCCTTTGCTCAATATATGGTCGCTTTTAGTGATGAAAGTTTTAAAATCGAGAGTGACTGGAGTGATATTGAATTAGCCTCTATTCCTTGTGCCTACTCAACAGCTGAAAATCTTTTGGAGCGCTCAAATGTTGGTAGGGATGAAACTGTTTTGATTACAGGATCGTCTGGTGGTGTTGGATCGGCTGCAATCCAGTTAGCTAAGAGACGTGGAGCACAAGTTATCGCAGTAACTAGCGAAGAAAAAATCACCGACGTCAAAAATATCGGTGCTGATGATGTCGTAAAACGAGAAGACAATTTAATTAAGATTCTGGGTAAGGAATGCGTTGATGTAGTGGTTGATCTTGTTGCTGGCAGTAAATGGGGAGAATTACTTGAGGTGCTGAAGAAGGGTGGTCGCTATGCAACAGCAGGGGCGATTGCTGGACCAATCGTTGAATTGGATGTTAGGACTTTGTATTTAAAGGATTTAACTCTTATAGGATGTACTTTTCAGAGTAGCGAAGTTTTTAAAAATTTGATTGGTTATATTGAGAGAAATGAAATCAAACCTTTGATTGCTAAGAACTACCCTCTCAAAGATATTGTTCGAGCGCAAAAAGATTTCTTGGCGAAAAAATATGTCGGAAAACTGGTTTTAGTCCCACTTAAGTAATAGTTGGTTATGTTGTCTTATAAAAAAATAGGAACCGGATATCCTCTAGTATTAATTCATGGATATCTAGGTGGTCAATCCATGTGGAAATTTCAGGAAGAATTAAAGAATGATTATGATTTAATAATGCCATCTTTGGCAGGTTATGGAGAAAGCTCTCATATGACTGCGCCATCTACAATAAAAGAAAATGCAAATCAAGTATTTGAGCTTTTAGATTATTTAAAAATAGAAAACTTTAATTTACTCGGTCATTCTATGGGTGGAATGATAGTTCAAGAAATGGCCGCTCTTTATCCAGAACGTATCAATAAGTTAATTTGTTTTGGAACAGGTTCTATTGGTGTTTTACCCAACAGATTTGAAACCATAAATGAATCAAGAACTAAAATTAACAAATTTGGTTTAAATAAAGTTAGAAAAGACATAGCGAAAACATGGTTTATTGATTATTTAATAGGTGATGGGTTTAATTTATGCATCGATGAAGGTAAAAAGGCTTCAACACAAGCTGCACTCGCTAGTCTTGATGCTTGGGAGTGTTGGGATGGAAGAGCACAACTGAAACATATTAAGTGTCCAACTCTAATTATATGGTCAGATAAAGATCGTTCTTATGATTGGTCTCAGCAAAAAATATTAAAAAAAGGCATAGTTGATTCTAGAGTAGAGATTATTGAAAACTGTGCCCATAATTCACACATGGAAAAACCAAAATTATTTAATCAGATTGTAAAAAATTTTCTTTTATAAAAGATCTTTTTTTCTACAAATTCATTTTCATATTCTAAATTACAATATAAACAAACTCTGCAAATGAGTTTTATTGTAATCAATTTCATGTTAATATCCCGTTTCCACATAAACAAATTGCTTCAATTTATTAATTGGCTCTGGCGAGCTTTTTTCTAAAAAGAAATTATTTTTCTTGTGGTTATGTATCAATTAAAAATATTAAGGAGTAGTAAAAATGAAAATATTAAGCAAGACTTGCATGGCAGGATTGATTGCATTTTCTATGTCAATGTCCAGTTATGCAGAAAAAGTTAATATCGGTGATCCAGGTTGGACAGGAGCAACTGCAATTGCTAACTTGCTGTCTGCAGTTATTACCGACAAAATGGGCGGAGAAGTGGAACTTGTTCCTGGAAACAATACAGCTATTTATGCAGCTATTGATAGGAGCAAAGGTGAAATTGAAGTTCACCCTGATATCTGGTTACCTAACCAACAGGCCTATACTAATGACCTCGTACCTAAAGGAACACTTAAGTTAAGTCCTCTAAGTTACGAAGGAAACCAAGGCTACTGTGTCTCTCAAGACTTTGCAGCAAAGATGAATATAACTTCAATTTTCGATCTTGGTAGACCTGAGGTTGTTGCAGCTATGGATAGCGATGGCAACGGCAAAGGCGAGTTTTGGATTGGTGCTGATGGATGGGCATCTGCAAACGTCAATGAGGTAAAGGTAAGAGATTACCAACTACTTGACGCTGGAATTGAGCCAATTAGAGCTGCTGAAGCTGTAAAAAATGCTCGCGTCTTAGACTCAATTAAGAAAGGCGAAGGTTATGCATTCTATTGCTATAAGCCACACGCTATTTGGGGAATGGCTGATGTTGTGATGTTGACTGAGCCTACTCATGACCCAGAGAAATACATAATGATTCAACCAAAAACTGATGCAGATTGGTATACAAAATCATATGTAGCTTCAAAGGATGCATTGAAGAATATTCAAATTGGTTGGGGCACTTCGCTAGAAGCTAAGTCACCAGCAATTGTTGAATTTTTCAATAACTTCCAGCTTACATCTGATGATGTTTCATGGCTAGCTTATGAAGTGTCTGTCAATAAGAGAGATCCTGCAGAAGTTGCTAGAGATTGGATGTCTCAAAACGAAGGTACTGTTGATGGCTGGTTAGGTTTATAATTTAACTAGTTCGTCTTAAAACCGGCGTTTTAGGCGCCGGTTTTTTTTCATTAAAAATAAATATTATGTCGTCTGAAAACTCTGGAAGCTTCATTGAAATTCAAAATATCACTAAGGTATTTGGAAACAATTCTCCTGAAGCACTAGAAGCAATAACTAAAAAGAATATTTCTAAGCAAGATGCTTTAGAGAAGTACAATTCAGTAATTGGCGTCTCCGATGTTTCATTTGATGTTAATCCAGGGGAAATATTCTGTGTCATGGGACTCTCTGGAAGCGGTAAATCAACCCTTGTAAGACATATTAATAGGTTGCTCGAGCCCACACTGGGGCAAATCTTAATCGATGGGCAAGATGTAATGGAATTAGAAAAAAATCAACTACAAGAATTTAGAAATAAAAAGATTGGTATGGTTTTTCAAAATTTCGCCTTAATGCCCCATCGATCTGTAATTGATAACATTGCTATGCCATTAGAGATTAGAGGCATTAATAAAAATAAAAGATACGCACAGGCGAATGAAATTTTAAATACAGTTGAACTTACAGGGTGGGGTAATAAATATGCACATGAGCTCTCTGGTGGTATGCAACAGCGGGTAGGATTGGCAAGAGCTTTGGCGGCTGATCCTGAGATATTATTAATGGATGAGCCTTTTAGTGCCCTAGATCCATTAATCAGAAGGCAGCTTCAAATAGAGTTTATTAAGCTATCAAAAAAATTAAGAAAAACAACAGTCTTTATCACTCATGACCTAGATGAGGCAGTTAAAGTTGGTCATCGTATTGCAATTATGATGGATGGCAAAGTTATTCAAGTAGGAACCCCTGAAGAAATAGTCTTGAAGCCAGAGGATGATTATGTGGCGGACTTTGTGAAAGGGATTTCAAGACTCCAAGTTGTACAAGCGAATACAATTATGAAGCCAATAGATGAATATACTAAGAGTTATGGCGATATTCCAAAAGATGCGATAAGAATGAATGAAAGTGATGTTTTAAGTAGTTTAATTGAAAAATCAGTATCCAGTGATAGCCCTATTATTATAACTAATGCAGACGGTAGAGATATAGGGGTCATATCTCAAAAAGACTTATTAGTTTCTGTTGTTGAGGGTCAAGATGAGTGAAAATAACTATCTAAATACAAATCGAATTAAAGATTTTGTAAAGACCAATCCTGACTACTATATTAATGAATTTGAGCGAATCAATAATGCCTCAAAGTTTATTTTCTCATTTAATTTATCAGCCTTTTTATTTGGCTCAACATGGTTTGGAATTAGAAATATATGGAACTGGTCACTGGCATTTTTAATTATTGAAACTTTTGCTATTGTTCAAATTGTTAGGGGCTTCTTTGGAAATATTAGTATAGAGGCTTATAAAAAAATTGATCAAATTCAGTCAACAATTGATTTTAGACAGAAACAGCTTCAAGCTGCAATAGAAAGTAATTCAGACAAAGTAGATATGTTCAAAAGAACGATCAAGTCATTGGAAGATTCAATAGCTGGTTACGTACAAGAGGCTGAACGTATAGAAGCTTCTGGAGTTGCAATTGCCATTGGAGGGATTGTTTTATTTATTCTTATAAGATCGTTACAAGGAGTATTAGCCAATTCAATTTTAGAAAAGAGATTTTCTGAATGGCTTTCAAATAAGCTTATCAGTTCAGGAATGGAATTAAAAAATTACCTGCTGAGTATAAGTTTTTCACTGATAATTATTATCTTTTCGACGATTCACTATAGTTTTCCAGATTTAGTGAAGTTGTTTGCTGACTTTCCTACACATCCAGATATAAGGCTTGCCTCAATAGATGGTGTAGAAGGGGCCTTTGATTATGCAGTTATTAAGGGTGATGCTCTTTTTAGTGCCATCACGTATGGAATAAGAAGTGTCTTGGATTCACTGGAAATGTTATTTGTTAAAACGCCATGGGTTGTGGTCATAAGTGCAATAGTATTAATGACCGGACTCTCTGCAGGACCGCGTGCAGCAATCTATTCTCTCGCATTTTTAGCTTATATGGGCTTTTTAGGGTTTTGGGTTAAGGCCATGACAACTTTGGCTTTATTGGGTACTGCTGCAATATTAAGTATATCTATTGGAATCCCTCTTGGAATTTATTGTGCTACAAGACCTAAATTCTATTCTTTCATCAGACCCATAATGGATTTTATGCAAACCATGCCTGCATTCGTGTTTATGATTCCTGTCATTGCTTTTTTTGGAACTGGAAAGGTTTCTGCTGTAATTATTACCATGATTTTTGGTGGAACCCCGGTAGTCAGGTTGACAGTTTTAGGGTTGAAAGGAGTTCCTGAGGCGATAAGGGAGGCTGCAATAGCTTATGGTGCCTCTAAATGGTATCTATTAACAAAGGTTGACTTGCCTCTCGCTATGCCAACAATTCTTGCCGGCGTTAATCAGACAGTTATGTTGAGTTTGGCAATGGTTGTTGTTGCCTCTCTGATTGGTGCAAAAGGACTTGGGCAGGACGTTTTAGAAGCGTTACAATATGCAAATGTGGGTCAAGGAATTTTGGCTGGTATTGCCATCTTGTTTTGCGCTTTAATACTCGATCAAGTCATACAAGGCAAGAAGAAAATGTAAACGGACTTATATCAAATGATATATTTAGAAAGCCCATTCATATGCATGCAACGAAGCAGCACCTCCAGTATGAATAAATAAGATTTTATCTGTATCTGTAAAATATTTATTTTGTATTAAATCAATCAGACCAGCAAATCCTTTTCCTGAATAAACGGGATCCAAGAGTATAGCTTCTTTTGTTGCCATGAGATTAACGGCTTCATTCATTCCATTCGTTGGTACGCCATAACCGTCACCCACATAGTCATCAAAAACAAGTACATCTTCACGTTTTGGTTCGTCGCATTGAATATAGTCGCAACCTTCCTTAGCTAATTCAAAAACTTTCTCTTCTTGATCATGTTTTTTATCTTTAACACTAATACCAACAATTTTTATATTACTCTTGTAATATGTTTTACCCGCTATAGAGCCTGCATGTGTTCCTCCACTGCCACTTGCCAACACAATGTGAGTAAACGAATTGTCTTGATCGTCTTCAATAATTTCTCTCATGCATTCAATATATCCAAGTTCACCAATATAATTACTGCCACCAACAGGAATGTAATAAGGATTAGCGCCATCATTTTTTCTTTCTGCCATTATTTCTTCAGCATATTCTTTGACATCTTTTCCACTAGGGCATAGCAAGACTTCAGCGCCAAAAAGCTTGTCCAAGAAAACATTTCCTGATGTCATGTAAGCATTTGGAGCATCTTTCAATCTTTGTTCTAAAACAATGAGACACTTCAAGCCAAGTTTTGCACATGCAGCAGCAGTTTGACGGGTATGGTTGGATTGAACGGCACCCACAGTAACAACAAGATCAGCCTGTTTATTAATGGCATCAGGCATTAGAAATTCCAATTTTCTTGTTTTATTTCCGCCTGTCGCTAAACCAGTACAATCATCTCTTTTTATATATATTTGAGGACCGTTTAAATGTTCGGTAATATTATTTAAATATTCTATAGGAGTTGGAAAATGACCTAATTTAATTCTATCAAACTGTTCAATCATAAAAACTAACCTTAATTTATTTGTGTTCTGATCCTAGATTTATAGCACTCACAAATGGAAATTCGGTTATTTTAACACCAAAAATATCAGACTTAGGCATCACTTCGAATAGATATTTTGGTAATAAATTTATAGGGTTTAATTAGCGATTATTTTTCTTTGCCTGCGCTTATCTCTTTCCAACGAATATAGCCATTAACACCTATCCACATCAGAGGTTTTAGGGGGAGTTTTTTTTGGAGCTTCTTCGGTTTTAAAATTAGGATAGATGAATACAAAAGAATTATTATGCATTGTGATTTAAAAGTCAATAATAGTTGAAGTGAGCACAAAAATAGTCTTGATTTAGTGCAAAAGTGTATTATTTAGCCATTAAGTGACTTAATCCGTTGAAAAATCACAAACACAGAGTAAAATTCAGTCCTTTAAAATCATCAAAACTTTACATGTCAAATTTATCAAATAATTTTATTGCTGGTGATTGGATTGCAGGTCCTAGCACTATATCAAACATTAATCCCTCCGATACCAACGATGTTATTGGTGAATATGCTCAAGCAAGCAAGTCGCAACTAGAGGACGCACTTAACTCGGCTCAAATTGCACAAAAGAAATGGGCTGCTACCGGTTTAGAACAGCGTCAAGCCGTATTAATGAAGATTGGTGAGGAGATGATGGCTCGTAGTGCTGAGCTAGGCGAATTGTTGTCTCGCGAGGAAGGCAAACCAATTGCTGAAGGGAAAGGAGAGGTATATAGAGCAGGTCAGTTTTTTACATATTATGCAGCTGAAGTCCTTCGACAAAGTGGAGATACTGCTGATTCTGTAAGACCTGGAATTGAGATTGATGTTCGTCGAGAGCCAATGGGAACTGTAGCAATTATTTCACCATGGAATTTCCCGACAGCTACCGCAAGTTGGAAAATTGCCCCCGCTTTAGCATTTGGTAATGCCGTAATTTGGAAGCCAGCAAACCTAACACCAGCAAGTGCAGTAGCTTTGACAGAAATAATTTCTAAGCAAGATATTCCGAAAGGTTTGTTTAATTTAGTGATGGGTTCTGGGCCCTCTATTGGCGAAGCTTTAGCTGAAAGTCCTAAAGTACATGCGATAAGTTTTACAGGGTCATACGATGTTGGACTTCAGATTGCAAGTTCAGCAGCAAAAAATTTGACTAAATTCCAACTAGAGCTAGGGTCAAAAAATCCACTAGTCGTTATGGATGATGCTGATATGGATGTTGCTGTTGCTGCTGCGACTGCAGGAGCATTTGGCTCTACTGGACAAAAATGCACAGCCTCGTCAAGGTTAATTGTTCATTCAGCAATTCATGATGAATTTGTAGATCGAATGAGTAAATCAACATCTGATCTTCAAGTTGGTCATGCACTTGTTGAAGGGACACAAATTGGACCAGCGGTTAGCCAACAACAATTAGACTCGAACCTTAGTTATATGAAGTTGGCTCAAGAAGAGGGTTGCGAAGTAATCTGTGGTGGCCAAAAACTTGAGCTCGATAATCCTGGATTTTATATGCAGCCTTCTTTATTGGCTGGAGGAAATAATTCAATGAGAGTCAATCGTGAAGAGTTGTTTGCGCCAATTGCATGTGTAATAAAAGTTAGCGACTATGATGAAGCACTTGAAATTGCAAACGACACTGATTTTGGCCTAGTATCGGGAATTATTACTCAGTCACTTTCACGAGCTAATCATTTTAGAAGAAATTCAGAGAGCGGATGTGTCATGATAAATCTGCCAACTGCTGGAACGGATTATCATGTGCCTTTTGGCGGTAGAAAAAATTCCAGTTTTGGTCCAAGAGAGCAAGGACAGTATGCAAAAGAGCTCTATACCCAAGTCAAAACATCTTATATCCTGGCAGGAACCCCGTAATGCCACATCCGTCTCTATTTATTGACGCACTGCAATACAACAACTGGAGTGAGGAAATATTCCAACAAATTCAAGATGGTGGTCTGAGCGCAATTCATGTCACTATTTGCTACCACGAGGATTTTGATGAAATGATGCAAAATGTGAATGATTGGAACGATCGATTTGAGCTATATACAGATAAAATTTTCTTAGGCCGAACTGCAAGTGATGTGCGGAAGGCGCAAAAAGAGGGACGTACAGCGATATTTTTTGGATTCCAAAACTGTTCACCAATTGAAGACGACATTGAGTTAGTAGAGGCATGCTATGAACTAGGGGCGCGATTCATGCAGCTTACCTATAACAACCAAAGCCTGTTAGCAACTGGTTGCTATGAACAGAATGATTCTGGGGTTACGAGAATGGGAAGGCAAGTTATCAAGGAAATGAATAGAGTAGGTTTGGTTGTTGACATGAGTCACTCAGCTGAGCGTTCAACACTAGACGCTATAGAAATTTCCGAGCGCCCTATTGTAATCTCGCATGCCAATCCAAGTTTTTGGCATCCGGCATTGAGAAATAAATCTAATGAAGTTCTCAAAGCGTTGGGCGAGAGTGGCGGCATGTTGGGTTTTTCAATGTATCCACATCACTTAAAGGACAACTCAAACTGCACACTAGAAAGTTTTTGTGAAATGATTGCCAGTACAGCTGATTTGATGGGTATTGGGCATATTGGGATTGGTAGTGATCTATGTCAAAACCAACCTGATAGTGTTGTTGAATGGATGAGAAATGGTACTTGGACAAAGGAGCGCGACTTCGGTGAAGGTTCTGCTAGCTCTGCCGGCTTTCCTGATCAGCCTTCATGGTTTCGAGATAACCGCGATTTTTCAAACATTGCCTTGGGTCTAAAAGATGTTGGCTTTTCTGATGATGAAGTTGCTGCTGTGATGGGAAATAATTGGCTGAACTTTTTTGAATCATCTTTCGGGCCTATAGTTAATTAGCTAATTAATTATGATGTCTGATTCAAACTTGTCTAATCTTAGCGTGGAATTTATGCGCCCGCCTGAACAGGTTATGCGTTTAGATAGAATGGGATCTTCTCATCAAACTAGGCTAAGCTTTATGCGCTCTCTGATTAGACGCATGTCTAGGGAGAATTGGAAATTTGAATGTCTTCGACGTGATATTGATAATGACGGTTTTGGTGTAAGTGTTTATGCTGTAACTACCCCACTAAGAACATACTCATTGATTGCTTTTACTCAGGATATTCCACCAAAAAAACGTACCGACAGAGTCATAGCAGAAGTTTGGGATGCTACTTTTAACTTGTATGATGGTATTCCAACTCAAGCAGATATAGATTATTTGGCGAACAATACTCCTAAACAGGAAGGTGGTAGATATCGCCCCAGTGAACTTGTTTTAGCGAGAGCTAATAAAAGTTTGAGAGTTTTCGAACACGTTATATCCACACTAGCGAAAGGCAATCAACCAGATATTGAATTGCTGTCTTCAGTAGGTTACTTGATGCGCACTACAGCAGTTTATGGTAGTGGTAAATTTGGTTGCGCTGATAGAGCTAAAATTGCTGACCGTGAAGAGTGTAAGGGTGCATTTCAAATTGAACTTCTAGCCGTATACTTAATTCGTTGGTTCACGATAGATTTGGCTGAGCATTTGGCGAGAAAAAGAGGTGGTGACAAGGCAGTTAAGTTTGAACCACATATTCGTCAATTTATCGGTGTTGGTAATGCTACTGGTTTAGGTATGGCTCCCTTTTTGTTAAAACATCCTGTTTTAATTCATAACCTGGCAGCTAAACACTCACGATGCACTGCTTGATGAATATTTTCACCAGTTTTTGGATAATACCAGGGACGATACCATTGCCCTACAACTTCAAACTCTGCGCCACTTGCAACATGGGAATCATGGATTGTCGTATAGCGTTGAGGATCAAAAAAGTCTCCAACCTCTCTACCTGCCATAGCGCCAAAATCTACTCCAGTATACGCAGGACGAAAAGTCGTCGTGCCTACTTCCGACATCGTGATTCCCAACAATTCGGCTGTGACTGCAATACCATTAATATTGCCTGTTTTCCCTTGGTCAGTCCCAAATCCCATGGCTGTATAGCGTTTAATATGTTCAATCGAACGATAGCCTTCTCTTATTGAAAGGGCGACATCCAAAGTAGTCACATCATTTTGCAAGTCAAGGAATACTTTTGGTTTATTGAGGATTTCTTTTGGGGTAAAAAATTGACTAACATTGAAATAGTTCGAGTAATTTTCACTCAAGATTTCTTGTGTCAACTTGCTAAAAGTACCCAACGCATTGAGAGTAAATTGGGCTTTATTTTTGCCATCATTGATGGCATCTTGCCAAGCGCCTGCGCCTGCTACTGCGCCACATACCTCCCTATTATCTCGTTCTTGTTGTGGTAAAAATGATTGTGAAACTTCATCAAAATAAGTTTTAGCACCGTTATGACAGTCAAGATGCACGACTGGATTAAAGCCGCCAGAAGTTGCCACCAAGTCACAACTCAATGTTTGTGTATCTCCAAAAACCTGCCAATTATTATCTTGAAGCCTTGTTTGTACAATTTCAACACCTGTAACCCGGTGCGAACCAAGCGCTTTAACAATAGAATAACCCTGTAAAACCTTTACACCTGAGTCTTTTAGTTCGGCAACAATCTCAATGGGTTCTTCGGATGACCTGACGTCAACAACTACACATTCAATGTCATTAACATGGAGGTCTCTGGCGGTACTATAAATACTGTCATTGTTGCCATATACAACAACTTTTTTACCTGAAATTACACCATATTCATGCAGGTAACGTCTCACTGACTGACTCAACATAATATTGGTCAAGTCATTGGCCTCAAAAAGCATAGGGCGTTCATGGGCACCAGTCGCTAAAATGACTTCTTTGGCCCGAATTCTATGCACTATTTTTCTAGCCTTTTGAGGCTCCGATGAAGTTAATGACTCAGCTGTTGTGATGGTTTCTAGAACTTCAATGAAGTTCTGGTCATGCCACGCATAGGCAGTTGATTGGGTCAGCAAGGTAAATCGTTCACTGTCCTCATTAGCAAAAGATAATAATCTATTAACACTGTCCTTGTGCCATGTCATGGCTGCTTCATCACTCGAGAATTCATTAAATAATTCGCCACCTAATTGACTGCGTTCATCAACCAGAATAACTCTTTCTTTCTGAGAATTATTGAGAACCCCCAATGCTGCTGAAATGCCTGCAGCACCGCCACCAATGACAACGACTTCAGCATGATGAAAGATATGGTCGTAAACATCAACATCTTCCTCGGTTGGCGCTTTGGAAAAGCCTGAAAATGCACGGATACGGTCTTCTACTTTTGCCCAAACCTTTTGTTTGATAAAAGTCTTATAGTAAAAACCGGCCGGCATAAAACGATGCAATGGTTTGATAAAGGCTCGCATATCGAATGCATTTGGGTTGCTGGCACTGATAGCACTTAGGCCATCATAGAGCATAATTTCAGTAGCCTTTAGGTTAGGCGTATAACGACCACCTATTTCTAATGATACCAAGGCATTTGGCTCTTCAACGCCTGCAGCCATTAGGCCCCGTTTTCGTCCATACTTAAAACTTCTTGTAAACAAAAGGGCATCATTCGCCAGTAATGCAGATGCTAAGGTGTCGCCCTCATAACCTTTATAGCGTTTATTGTTAAAAATAAAATTTAACGACTTAGAATAGTCAACTTGATGGCTTGGATGTTGCGCTAATCTCATAATTCAGTCTCGCTATTTCTTGCACCGAAAGGTGCCACTTGTAATATCTGGTGACTGATAGTTGAGCGCTCTACCAAAAAATATTTTCGACAGCCGTTAGTGTGAACCCATTGTTCCCAATGATTGCCTTTGTGGTTTGTGCGGTAAAAAACGTAATCGGCCCACTCTTCGTCACTGATACCTTCTGGACTTTCAGGCCTTGCAATAAACGCCTCTCCAGCTGGGGAAAATTCACTCTGGTCTCTTGATTCTTTGCAGTATGGACAATGAATTAATAGCATATTATTACCTTTTTATTAACTAGTGAGCCACACCTGCAGCGCCGTGCTCGTCAATTAAACCGCCAGTTGTAAAACGATCAATGTGGAATGGCTCTGCTAGTGGGTGCTGTTTGTCTTGTGCAATGGTATGTGCAAAAACATTGCCAGAGCCTGGTGTTGCTTTAAAGCCTCCTGTGCCCCAACCACAATTAAAGTACAAACCCTCAACCTTTGTCGGACTAATAATAGGGCAAGCGTCAGGACAGACATCAACGATACCGCCCCATTGTCTGTTCATACGGACGCGCGAGAATATTGGAAATAATTCCAATATAGCTGCAGCAGCATGCTCGACAATCTTTGTGCTGCCTCTCTGAGCATAGGAGTTATAACTATCAATCCCAGCACCGATGACAAGGTCTCCTTTATCACTTTGACTAATATAGCCATGAACAGCGTTAGACATCACAACAGTATGTAGTACCGGTTTCATTGCTTCAGAAACAAATGCCTGCAAAGGATGGCTCTCAATTGGCAATCTAAGACCAGCCATTTTTGCCAGCACTGAAGAATGACCTGCACTGACACAACCAATACGGTCTGCCATAATTTCTCCTTTGGTTGTTTTAACGCCTTTCACTCTTCCTTCTTCGACCTCAATATCAATCACTTCGCAGTCTTGAATGATGTCAACCCCAAGCATTGAAGCAGCTCTAGCAAATCCCCAAGCAATACCATCATGTCTTGCAACACCCCCGCGTGCCTGATAGGAAGCACCCATAATTGGATATCTTGCATTTTTTGATGTATTTATAATTGGAATTTGTTGCTTTATCTCATTAGCGTCAACAACCACAGCATCGACACCATTCAGAACGTTTGCATTAACTCTACGTTCAATATCTCGCATATTTTGTAGGCTATGACCTAGATTGTAGACACCTCTCTGGCTAAACATGACATTAAAATTGAGATCTTCACTGATACCTTCCCAAAGTTTCAGTGCATGTTCATAAAGGCTTGAAGCCTCATCTCTAAGATAGTTTGAACGAATAATAGTAGTGTTTCTACCGGTATTACCACCACCAATATAACCTTTTTCGACAACAGCAACATTGTTGATGCCGCATTCTTTTGCTAAATAGTAAGCTGTCGCTAAGCCGTGCCCACCACCGCCAATGATAATGACGTCATATTTAGATTTAGGTTGAATCAACGGAATCGCTTGATCCCAATCTTGGCCACTCAAGCCAGCCTTTAGTAGTGAATACCAGGAATATTTTTTTTGCATAATTCTACTCAATCAATAAATCTATAATTCCAGAACATAATATATAAAATCGCAATTGTAGCACTCAGTGTTATGTAAATCCCTGAGAACACAAAATATACAGAGACTATACTTCAATATCTATTACTAACAGTTTATTAATTAAATTAAAGCAGAAAGTAAAAAGAGTGAATTTTATCAATGAAGTATGATCAAAGCAATAATTTTGTTCTGACCATAATAAAACTTGCAGATTGAATTTAAAATATACTATATCAATTCAAACTTAACTGCGTAGTGCATGAATTTAAAACCTCAACAGGATAAAAAACTTTGGCAATTTTGGATTGATCGTGGCGGAACCTTTACAGATATCGTTGGCTGCAACCCAGATGGTGAGATTTTGATACATAAATTACTCTCTGAAAATCCAAATCAATATTCTGACGCTGCGATTCAGGGCATACGAGATTTGCTCAAGTTAACTCATGAAGAGGCAATCCCAATGACTCAAATTGATGTCGTAAAAATGGGTACAACGGTTGCCACAAATGCCTTACTAGAAAGACAAGGGGAAAAAACATTGCTTGCAATTACTCAAGGTTTTAGTGATATCTTAAGAATTGGTTATCAAAATAGACCCAAACTCTTTGCAATCGATATTCAACTACCAGAAATGCTTTACAGTGACGTTATTGAAATTGACGAGCGCCTAGACCCGCATGGTTATGTTATTAAACCGCTTGATGAAAAAAACACCGAAAAGCAATTGCAACAATATTTTGTTGATGGTTATAGAACAATTGCAATTACCTTGATGCATGGCTATCGATATCCTGAACATGAAAAAAAAATAGCATCCATTGCGCAGAGAATTGGTTTTACTCAAATTTCGATTAGTCACCAAGTCAGCCCCTTAATGAAAATTATTCCTAGAGGTGATACTACTGTTCTAGACGCATATTTATCTCCAGTACTTAGACGATATGTCAGCCAAGTAGAAAACGCACTGGGCAGAGAAGCAGAACAGACAGGTCGCTTAATGTTTATGCAATCCAATGGTGGACTAACCGATGCGCGCTTCTTTGCAGGAAAGGATGCAATACTTTCAGGACCTGCAGGTGGTGTTGTAGGAATGGCTAAAACAGCAAAAGAAGCAGGTTTTAATAAGTTAATTGGGTTCGACATGGGTGGCACCTCAACAGATGTCTCTCATTTCGCTGGTGATTACGAACGCGCCTTCGAAACCGAAGTTGCTGGAATCCGATGTTGCGCGCCAATGATGCTCATCCATACCGTTGCCGCTGGTGGAGGCTCTATACTTCATTTTGACGGATCACGCTATAGAGTTGGTCCTGATTCTGCAGGCGCCAATCCAGGTCCCGCATGTTATCGAAATGGAGGACCTTTAACGATTACAGATTGTAATGTCATGTTAGGCAAATTAGACCCAGACTTCTTTCCTAAAGTTTTTGGTCCGAAAGCTGACCAATCTCTTGATATTGAAGTTGTAAAAGAGAAATTTAATGATCTAACAAAAAAAATCGAACATGCAACCGGCAAACCAACCTCACCCCAAGAAGTTGCAGAAGGTTTTCTATCTATCGCCATTGACAACATGAGCAATGCTATCAAAAAGATCTCAGTTCAGAGAGGTCATGATGTAAGTGACTACACCTTATCGTGTTTTGGTGGTGCAGGCGCACAGCATGCATGCCTAGTGGCAGACAATTTGGGGATGAAGCAAATCCACCTCCACCCATACGCAGGGGTTTTGTCAGCATTTGGTATAGGTCTTGCAGACACTCGCACAATTAACGACATGGCAATTGAAGCTCAACTTGATCAACAACTGATCACAACCATTTCTTTAGAACTTGAGACACTCAAACAAAAAGGCGTTGAAGACTTATTAGTCCAAGGATTAGATACCTCAACACTGATCTACCATAAACGTGTTTATATCCGCTATCTAGGCTCAGATACAGCAATAGCTGTCACCTTTAACGATCTTGAGGAACTTATAAAAGAATTTGAAAGCATTCATTTTGACCGATTTGGCTTCACTTCTCCTGAAAAAAAATTGTTAGTTGAGTCCATTCAAGTCGAAACTGTATCAAAAAGTACACAAACTACCTTAAAACGAAGCTCCTTAGGCACAAAGAAAATCTCAAAATTGGCTGAACGCCAAGCTGTAATGGTCGGCA
The DNA here is from genome assembly GCA_000372785.1 of gamma proteobacterium SCGC AB-629-P17. Lineage (GTDB taxonomy): Bacteria > Pseudomonadota > Gammaproteobacteria > PS1 > Pseudothioglobaceae > Pseudothioglobus. Next base: position 16,760 of record KB889759.1, read on the forward strand.
ATAAACTCAATGTTTGTTTTTATGATCGTGAACAAATCCCTATACACTTTGAAATTAAAGGGCCTGCAATTATCATTGAACAAGCCTCCACTATTGTTATTGAGCCAGGCTGGAAGGCACAGCTTTCATCAAATAATGATTTAATTCTAGAACGAATTGAACCACTCAAAAGGCAAAACGCTATAGGCACTAATGTTGACCCTGTGATGCTTGAGATATTTAATAACCTGTTTATGAATATTGCTGAACAAATGGGTACGGTCCTTGAAAATACTGCGGCCTCCGTGAACATCAAAGAGAGACTTGACTTTTCCTGCGCAATTTTTACACCTGAAGGTGAGCTTGTAGCCAATGCACCACATATACCAGTACATTTAGGATCAATGAGTGAATCCATAAAAACAACTATTCGTGAAAACGCCACCTCAATGAAACCAGGTGACGCATTTTTAATGAATGCACCCTACAACGGAGGGACTCATTTACCTGATATCACCTTAATCAAACCCGTATATGATGAGAACAATAGTAAGGTCATTTTTTATGTTGCTAATCGTGGACATCACGCTGATATTGGAGGCATGACACCTGGCTCTGCACCTGCCAACTCGACACATGTTGATGAGGAAGGAGTTCTCATAGACAACTTCAAACTTGTATCTTCAGGCAAATTTTTAGAAAGTGATATACATCAACTGCTGGATTCTGGTCCCTACCCTTCAAGAAATATTAAACAAAATATCGCTGACTTAAAAGCACAAGTAGCTGCAGCAGAAAAGGGCGCGAAAGAATTACTAATTATCATCGAGCGCTATGGTCTTGATGTTGTCCATGCTTATATGCAGCACGTACAAGACAATGCAGAGGAGTCAGTTCGCAGGATTTTAGATGTGCTGGAAGATACTAGCTTCACCTACAAAATGGACGATGGTCATCAAGTAAGTGTTGCCATTAAGGTTGATAAAATAAGACGTTGCGCAACGATTGATTTTACTGGCACCAGTTCACAACACCCCGGCAACTATAATGCGCCAATTGCAATCTGCTATGCCGCTGTACTTTATGTCTTTCGCTGTCTAATTGATGATGATATCCCGCTAAATAATGGATGCTTTAAGCCACTGAATATAATCGTACCTGAGAAGAGTATGATTAATCCCGTCTATCCAGCCGCCGTTGTCGCCGGCAATGTTGAGACTTCTCAATATATAGTTGATGCACTGTTTGGCGCCTTGGGGAAGATGGCTGCATCACAGGGCACAATGAATAATTACATTTGGGGAAATGACAGAATACAAAACTATGAAACTATATGTGGTGGTTCTGGCGCTAGTGCACATCAAAACGGATGTAGTGCAGTTCAGACTCATATGACTAATACCAGATTAACAGACCCAGAAGTTTTAGAGTGGCGCTTTCCTGTAAGACTTGAAACTTTTAAAATTAGAAAAAACTCGGGTGGCAAAGGCAAGTACAAAGGCGGAGAGGGGGTGGAGCGACAGATGCGCTTTATTGAGCCAATGACCGTTAATATGATTGCTGGACATCGAATTGAACCTCCTTATGGAATCGCAGGTGGTGAACCGGGTGCGATTGGTGAAAATTATGTCGTTCACTCTGATCAAAAAGTGACAGATATAGGAACAAAGGGTCAAGTCGAAGTTAAAAAAAATGATATTTTTATCTTAAAAACTCCCGGTGGTGGTGGTTATGGCCATCCTGACTAATATATCTATTTATAATGGAGCAGACTTACCTAGACGCTCATCATTAAAACTGGAACAGAGAGTTGAACTATGAAAAACATCAAACAAAACCAGGCCCCTCTTGATGCCCATAAACGCCAACAAAATAAACCCGTTATCGCCTACCCCATAGATGGCTTGCCTGGATCAAATAACGAACTCTACGAATCTGCAAGAAAGCAATTAACTCTGATTGATGAAACCATCATATCTCCAAGAGAGGCAAAAACCTTTGTTGTTCCTGCGGGTCATTTTTTTCGAATTGTATGTATCGAAGGCCCACAAGTAGGAGATCTAAACCTTTGGAATAATGACAACATCAATGAGCACTTTTATAGTGGTAAAACGAGGGCACTTTATGGCACCCATGTTAGTACCGCTGATCGCCTATATTCAAATTTTCCTTATCTCAGACCGATGGCGACTATCACCCACGACACACTAGATTGGTATGGCTGGGACGAGGATGGTGGAGGTGTCCACGATGTCATTGGTACTCGCTGCGACCCCTACACTCATATGGCGCTTAGTGGAAATGAATATCATTATTGTTGCCATTCAAACCTTTGTCGGGCTCTATCCAAGCAACAAAGAAAACCAATCTCTGAAATAGAAACCCTAGTCCATGATGTGCTTAATGTTTTCATGTGTACTGGCTTTACCAAAGACACTCACCAGTACTTTATGAAAGCGAGCCCAGTTCGCCCTCATGACTTCATTGAAATGTTTGCTGAAATTAATTTGTTGGGAGCTCTGTCTGCCTGCCCTGGAGGAGACTGTAGCTCTTCACATTCAAGTGACTCGGCGACTTGTTACCCTTTAAAGGTTGAAATCTATAAACCAAATCAAAATAGCTTGAATGACTGGCAACCACCGGTAACGAACAAATATTCTGGAGGTCATGGTTACAAATGAAACTGCATTATATACAATCAAATATAGTCAATGACTAGTTACGATTACATTATTGTCGGCGCTGGTTCATCAGGCTGTGTATTGGCCAATCGTCTCAGTGCAAATCCTGAAAATAGTGTTTGTTTGATTGAAGGAGGCGGTAGCGACAAAAGTCCATGGATTCAAATTCCAGCTGGAATTTTTGGAGTGTATGGCCACAAGGAGTTTGATTACGCATACCAAGGGGTACCTCAAATAAACCTAAATAATCGTACTATCACAGTCAATCGTGGCAAGTGTCTTGGCGGCTCCAGTTCAATCAACGGTATGATCTACATACGTGGCAACAAAAATGACTATGACAATTGGGCTAAACAGGGCTGTGAAGGCTGGTCCTACGAGGAAGTACTGCCTATATTTAAAAAAATTGAAAATGACCAAACAGGGGGAGATCCACAATATCACTCATCAGATGGAGAATGGCCAGTAGTTAAACCACAAGATGTGAACGCAACTGCCAAACGCTTTGTTAAGGCTGGAGAAAAAATCGGACTACCTCATAATCATGACTTTAATGCCAACTCACAATTGGGCCTCGGAATTTATAATGTAAACCAAAACAAGGGCACTCGAGTGAGTTCTTATACAGCCTTTGTCGAACCTATTCTAACAAGACCAAATCTGACAATCCTGACCCATGCAAGGGTTAAAACACTAGATATTGAGGGCGATTGTGCTAAGGCTGTCAATATAGTAATTAATGCAACCGATAATAGATTAATTTGCAACAAAGAAATTATTCTTAGTGCCGGTGCTATAGATTCACCCAGAATCCTCCTTGCCTCAGGCATTGGAAATAAAAAGGACCTTGACGAGCTAGAAATAACTTGCAAACACGACGTGGTTGGTGTTGGTGAGAATCTTCAAGATCACCTAGACTCTATGGTTACTATTCGTTCGAAAAAAGCTGAATCTATAGGTGTCTCGTGGAAATCTTTATTACCTGATGTAATTACTGCCCCGTTTAAATACTATTTTAATAAGATGGGCTGGTGGACAACAAATTATGTCGAAGCAGGCGGCTTTGCTGATACCAAATATGCCAATATAGACTACCCAGATGTTCAGTTTCACTTTACTCCCATTTATAGAAGTCACCGCGGCAAAAAATTTGAATTTGGTCATGGCTACTCGCTTTTCACTTGCTTATTGCGTCCTCACAGCACTGGCTCTATCAAATTGGACAGGGATGGATCGAAATTCAAACTTCTTATTGATCACAATTTTTTATCTGACCCAAGAGATGAAACAATCATAATCGAAGCAGTAAAAAAAGCCAGAGAAGTCCTATTATCGACAGAATTTGACGAAGTTCGTGGCAAAGAAATGGCTCCAGGTAAAACAGTACAAAGCGATCAAGAAATATTGGAATACATACGCAAAACTGCACTAACGGTCTACCATCCAGTTGGAACCTGCAAAATGGGAATTGATGAACTAGCGGTGGTTTCGCCAGAAAATTTAAAGGTAAAAGGGATGCATAATTTGCGTGTTGTCGATGCCTCAATTATGCCAACCATTGTCAGCGGGAATACCTCAGCGCCAACCATGATGATTGCAGAAATGGGATCGAAAATGATACTGAATGAATCGTACTCCTAAATTGATTTCGAAGATTTTGTTAAATTAACTTTCAGGCGAAAAATGGAAAATTTACGGGGTATTTTATTCATGATTCTGGCTATGGCTGGATTTGCTCTTGAAGATTTATTTATTAAACTTCTTTCATCACATGTACCAGTATCACAGATATTATTCATTCTTGGCTTTAGTGGAACCACTGTATTCTTAATTATTGCACTTCTAACAAATGCACCAATTCTTCACAGAGATCTATTAAATAGGCCCGTTATCGTTCGGACATTTTGTGAACTGTTTGCAGCATTGTTCTTTACTTCAGCGATTGCTTTAACACCGCTTTCATCTGCAGCATCAATTTTAATGACAACCCCGTTAATGGTGACGATGGGAGCTGCAGTATTTTTTGGAGAAAAAGTTGGTTGGCGGCGCTGGACTGCAATAATGATTGGATTTTTTGGGGTTTTATTAATCTTGCGCCCAGGATTTGATAGTTTTATGCCAGCTTCTCTACTAGCTGTTATTGCAACTATATTTTTAGCAGTAAGGGATTTAGCTACCCGTGCCATGAAGTTTGAGATTTCAACGACAACAGTTTCTATTTATGCATTTTTTGCAGTCGGCATCTCAGGTTTTTTTGCTATGCCTTTCTTTTCAGCTATGGTTATTCCTTCTTCAATTGAAATAGTGTATTTAATCTCAGCCACGTTTGTCGGCGTAATTGCCTATTACGCAATCGTGCTTGCTACTCGCGATGGAGATGTATCAGTTATATCGCCATTCCGTTACTCACGGCTGGTGTTTGCTATGCTTTTATCAATCATAATTCTTTCAGAAAGGCCAGACTTATTAACATTGAGTGGAGCTTCAATAATTGTGGTTTCAGGCATTTATACATTTATTCGTGAAGGTCGTTTGAAGCAAATCCACTAAAGTGGTGTTGATAGTTTTCTTCTTGTTACAGCATAAGAATATACTGTATAGAAAAAGCTTGCTTTCCTAAGTAAACTTTATTAACATCCGCAGGATAAATCACATCGAGGAGATGCTATGAATTTGCCAAGAACAAAACTGATACCAAACGGCGACAATATCGTTCATACGTTTACCGATACAGAATATAAAAACCGTCAAGCTCATCTTAGACAGCATATGGCAGCAAATAATATTGATGCTGTAATTTTTAGTTCTATCCATGGCATTAATTACTATAGCGACTTTCTATATTGCTCTTTTGGACGACCTTACGCACTAGTTGTAACCCAAGACAAAGCCACAACGGTAACAGCTAACATTGATGGAGGTCAGCCATGGCGTCGCTCCTTTGGTGAAAATCTGGTTTATACCGACTGGCAAAAAGACAGTTACTTCTATGCTTTACAGCAACTAATAGAAAACAAAGGGACAATTGGTATTGAACATGACCATATCACTATGGAACGATTAGACAAACTTCAAAGTGCTTTCGATAAAGCTAAACTTGTTGATATTTCGGTTGACTGTATGCAAATGCGTTCAATCAAATCAGATGAAGAAATAGCTCACATCATTCAAGGGGCCAATGTCTGTGATATCGGAGGTGCAGCTTTGGTGGAAGCGGTTAAGGAGGGGGCTCCAGAACATGAAGTGGCGCTTCATTCCACTCAAGCAATGGTTAGAGAAATCGCAAAGAGATACCCACACTCTGAACTGATGGATACTTGGACCTGGTTTCAGTCTGGAATTAATACCGATGGTGCACACAATCCTGTCACTACAAGACAAGTTCAAAAAGGTGATATTCTGAGTCTCAACTGTTTTTCTATGATTGCTGGTTATTACGTTGCACTTGAACGCACATTATTCTACGACCACGTTGATGATGAATCCTTAAGACTATGGGAAATCAATGTTAAAGTTCACAAAGAAGGCATGAAATTAATTAAGCCAGGTGTTGCATGTAAAGATATCGCTCTTGAACTGAACAAAATTTTCGAAGAATACGGCTTACTTGAAAGCCGTACCTTTGGCTACGGTCATTCTTTCGGAGTGTTATCTCACTATTACGGTCGAGAAGCTGGTGTCGAATTGAGAGAGGATATCGACACAGTTCTTCAGAAGAATATGGTGGTTTCAATGGAACCGATGATTATGATTCCTGAAGGTCAACCGGGTGCAGGAGGATATCGTGAACATGACGTTATGGTAATAACAGAGGATAACGCCTATGATATTACCAAGTTCCCTTACGGACCGGAGCACAATATTATCACTAATTAGTGTGCCGAGGCTTGACTAACTTTCGTAAGAGTATATCTCCACCATCATCTCGTCAGCTATTAGCTCTAGCTTATCTTTGATGAGGCGTTCATCGATAGAAGTTGGCAAATGCAAGTTGATTTGTGCCTTAAAAAGTTTCTCGCCTGACATCGATGCGTCAATTATTTCGGTCTTTATCCCCTCCACATTAGCTTTTAGATCATAAGTTAAGACGTGAGACAAGTGATTAATAATGCCTACATGGTTTTGACCTATGAGCTCAATATTGTAGCTCTTATAATCAGATAGCGTAACTGGTGCTGTCTCTTCACACGCAATTTGTAACCCTAACTTGGATGAGGTTAGCTCTTTAATAAGCTTTTTGGCATTCTTTGATGGTACGTTCACCCTTAAAATACCAGCAAACTTGGCCTCGACGGTTGACATGTTGCTTTCTATCCAGTCGCCATCATTTGAGACGATTATCTCCGACAGACTATCCAATAGTCCTGGTTTATCATCGCCCAACACACTGATTAAAATTGATTTCATAACAACTTACTCGTAATTTTCTATACTAGGACAAGAACAAATTAAATTCTTGTCACCATAAACATTATCTACTCGGGAAACAGGGGGCCAATACTTAACCTTTTTTAGTGTCTCTACCGGATAAGCTGCGTCTTCTCTCGAGTAAGAAAAATTCCAAGATGAAGATGATACCATTTCTAATGTATGAGGCGAATTTATTAGCGGATTATCTTTGACCGAATAATCACCCGATTCAACTTTTCTTATCTCTTCTCTGATTTGAATCATTGCGTCACAAAAACGATCCAATTCATCTAATGATTCTGACTCTGTTGGCTCAATCATTAATGTTCCAGCAACAGGAAATGACATTGTAGGCGCATGAAAGCCGTAATCAATCAAACGTTTTGCAACATCATCCACACTAATATCGAACTTTTCCTTGATGGGACGAAGGTCAACAATGCATTCGTGAGCGACCCTGCCATTCTCATCACTATAGAGTATAGGATAATGCTTTGACAAACGAGTTGCTATGTAATTTGCATTCAATATTGCATTTGTGGTCGCCTCGTAAAGACCATTCTTACCAAGCATAGCAATATACATCCAGCTAATTGGCAAAATACTGCCCGAACCCCAAGGCGCGCCAGCAATACTACCGACACCAGTATTATTTAATGGTGTTGTCGGTAAAAAATCTACCAAATGCTCCTTAACTCCGATAGGACCAACTCCTGGACCTCCGCCTCCGTGGGGTATGGCAAATGTTTTGTGTAAGTTCAGATGAGAAACGTCACCACCGAATTCACCAGGAGCTGAAATTCCAACCATCGCATTCATGTTAGCACCGTCGATGTATACCTGACCTCCGGCTTTATGAACAACCTTACAAACCTCTTTAACATCTTTTTCAAACACTCCGTGAGTAGAGGGATAGGTAATCATAATGGCTGCCAAATTATCTGCATTTTCTTTGCACTTAGACTTTAAATCTGACATGTCGATGTAGCCATTATCTGCAGTCTTAACTACGACCACTTTCATCCCCGCCATTTGCGCAGAGGCCGGATTGGTTCCATGGGCCGATGCGGGAATTAAACAAATATTTCGATTCTCCTCGCCGTTACTTCGATGAAAAGCACGAATTGCTATAAGTCCTGCATATTCACCTTGGGCTCCCGAGTTAGGTTGCAAAGAAATTGCCGCGTATCCAGTTGCTTCGCATAGCATCTCTTCAAGTTCACTGATCATTTGTTGATATCCTATTACCTGATTCATTGGCACTGCAGGGTGGATTTGAGAAAATTCTGGCCAAGTAACGGGTATCAATTCAGCTGCAGCATTTAACTTCATAGTACATGATCCAAGCGGTATCATTGCTCGGTCAAGCGCGAGATCTTTATCGCCTAGATATCGAATATAACGCATCATATTGGTTTCTGAGCGATAGGTATTGAAAACATCATGGGTCATGAATTCTGAATTTCTCTTTAGGTTTTTACTGATTTGAGATTTATTTTTTTCAAACAATAGTTGTGCGCTTTGCTTAGATTCTGTATTAAATATCTTCCATAAATACTCTATATCCTCTGGAGTGCTGAGCTCATCAAATGAAACTGAAACGAGGGTTTTACTAAAAACATTTATGTTGTATCCATTTTTTTCAGCCTGCATGACAACTGCGTCGGAGTTTTTAACTTCTATCGTTAATGTATCAAAAAATGTTTCGTTTACAATACGAAAACCCATTTCAGAAATACCATCTGCAAAAACAGCCGCATAACGAAAAATTCTTTCAGCAATCTTTTTAAGACCTTTAGGGCCATGATAAACGGCATACATGCTCGCCATAACAGCCAGAAGAGCTTGCGCCGTGCATATATTGCTGGTGGCTTTTTCACGTCGAATGTGTTGTTCACGGGTTTGTAGGGCTAGTCGATACGCCAACCTACCTTTGCTATCAACCGTAGCACCAATAATTCTTCCAGGCATAGAGCGTTTATGTTTTTCCTTGATTGACATATAGGCTGCGTGAGGTCCGCCATAGCCGATTGGCACTCCAAATCTTTGTGTATTACCAATCACCACATCGGCGCCCATTTCACCAGGGGGCTTTAAAAGCGTTAACGATAATAAATCTGCACTAACGGCAGCTAAGGCTTGCTTTTCATGAATTGAATCTATTAGTTTTGAGTAATCTCTAAAGTTGCCATAAGTATTCGGATATTGCAGCAATACACCAAAACAATCATGTTTTTCTAGTTCTACTAATGGGTCGCCGATTACCACTTCAATGCCTAATGGCTCAGCTCTTGTTAGCACTACTTCAATATTCTGAGGGTAGCAATCATTTGCAACAAAAAAAACTTTGCTCTTCGATTTACTTACTCTCTGGCAGAAACTCATAGCCTCGGCACAAGCACTAGCCTCATCTAGCATTGATGCATTTGCTAACTCCATTCCCGTTAAATCAGTAACCATTGTTTGGAAGTTCATTAATGCCTCTAAACGGCCTTGAGATATTTCTGGTTGATATGGAGTATAGGCCGAATACCAGGCAGGATTTTCCTGGATATTGCGCTGTATCACTGGCGGTGTAATTGAATTGTAATAGCCCTGTCCAATGAATGATTTATAGCGGATATTCATTCTCGCTAAATTTCTTAACTGTTTAAGTGCCGCTAATTCTGAAATACCATCAGCTATATTCATCGGCTTTTTCCGACGAATAATATCTGGCACAATTTCTTCAATCAAGTCATCTAAGTTATCAAAACCAAGATAATCAAGCATCTTTTTTTTCTGAGCACTGGAGGAACCAATATGCCTATTGGTAAAAACGTCGTTATTTAATAAATCTTCTATCTTAGTGGCCATTTATTTTTCAGTTTAATCTTCGATAAAAGTTTGATAGGCATCGTCATCCATTAGGTCATCCAACTCAGATGCATTGGAAAGTTTGACTTTAACAAACCAGCCATCGCCCATCGAGTCTTCTGAAACAAGTTCCGGCTCATCTGCCAATCTGTCATTTACCTCAACGATCTCTCCAGAAACAGGAGCAACCAAATCTGAAGCCGCCTTAACCGACTCAATCACAGAAATGTTGTCTCCTCGACTACACTCATCACCGACCTCTGGTAGTTCAATAAAAACCAAATCGCCCAATTGTTCTTGAGCAAAATCGGTTATTCCTATAGTCACCAGGTCTTCTTCTTGCACCTTAACCCACTCATGATCTTCGGAATATTTAATACTCATTACTGCCCCCTATTTTGTTTTTTCTAACCTCTAAAATAATTTTGTTTAACGAAAGGTAATTTTACTACACTTACAGGAATCTTCTTATCGCGAACCAATGCAAACAAGTTGGATTTACCATCAATATAACTCACTTCAATTCTTGCAATAGCTACAGGTTTTCCTGCAGTGGGGCCAAAACTACCACTGGTAACTTGGCCGACTCGATTACCCGCACCATCCTCAATCAAAGCGCCATCACGAACCGGCACCCTGCCCTCAGGTTGCAAGCCAACTATCTTGACTTTAGTGCCTTCAGAAAGATGACTCATAACAATTACATCCCCAGGATAGCCGCCAGGACGCTTACCACCGAGTCTTCTCGTTTTCGATAACGCCCAACTCAACGAAGACTCCACTGGAGTATGTTGTTCGTCTAGTTCATGACCATATAGCGACAGGCCAGCCTCCAAGCGAAGTGAATCTCTTGCTCCAAGTCCAACCCATTCAACCATCTCATCTGATATTAAAAGTTTGGCAATACTTTCAGCCTGATGCCCTGGTATTGAAATTTCAAATCCATCCTCTCCGCTATAACCAGACCTTGTTGTTAAGCATTCAACTCCATCAATCTTTAATATCTTAGCCGTCATAAAGGTCATCTCAATACAAGAAGGTGCAAATTTCGCCAACACTTCACATGACTTTGGGCCTTGCAAAGCCAACAGCGCAACATCTTCAAGAAGCTCAACTTCACAACCAATATCAACTAAACTCTTCAAGTGTTCAAAATCTGCAACCTTGCATGCCGCGTTGACTACTAAGAACAAGTTATCATCACCAATATTCGTCACCATCAAGTCATCCATTACACCGCCATTGCTATTTGTAAAGACAGCATAACGTTGTTTCATTAGAGGTAAATCAACTATATCGACTGGAACTAGGGTCTCCAAAGCTTGTTTTACGTTCTGACCTGTAAGCTTGATTTGACCCATATGAGAAACATCAAAAAGACCAGCGTTTTCGCGTGTATGCAGATGCTCCTTTTTAATCCCTAACGGATACTGAAGAGGCATTTCATAGCCCGCAAACGGCACCATTTTTGCATCAGCATCAAGATGCATTTGATGCAGCGGAGTAGTTAGTATTCGGTCAACAGATGACATTAAAATAATTACTTAAAAACTCATTTTTATCTACTGAAAAATGCAGTCAAAACTAGCGCTTAAAGAGAAGCATTATTATATTCTCTTATTTTAATTTGATTCAATTTATTGAATTAAATTATCTTCAAACGGATAATGACTTATCTGATAGTTTTGTCGCGGGTATTATTTGGGTTAGCTCGTCCATCTGATTGTTATTCTATTTAGTAACCTTTGACGCTATCATAAACCGGAAACGGCCGTTTCCCATCCTCCATTCGGCGAATATTTTCAGCAATCGTTTTTGCTGAAGATTGCGGATTGCTTTGTCCTGCAATATGAGGCGTAATGTAGACGGACGGGTGAATCCAGAGAGGACTATTTACAGACAAAGGCTCTTGTTCAAATACATCCATAGCCGCGGCAGTAATGTGTCCTTCATCTAGTAGAGAGCATAAATCTGCTTCGTTGACAATGCCCCCTCTACCCATATTTATAATAAATGCACCTCTAGGCAAACGTTGAAGCTCTTGTTTTCTGAGTATATTAGTTGTGCCTTCAGTTAAAGGCAGTACGTTAATTAATATATTTGTCTTACCCAAGAAATCGCCTAACTGCTCATCTCCAAAAAAATATTTGATATCACCCAAAGATGATTTTTGATGGGCGCCCCATCCCAAAACCTTAAAACCTTGATTAACTAGTGAATCGCCAATACCTCTTCCAATATTACCCAAACCCATTATTCCAACTGTCCTATCTTCGGGCTGTATGGAGCCTTTCTGTTGCCATTTTTTGTCCTTCTGTTGTTTCATGTACAGAAAGTGGTCACTATGAAAATGCAACACCCAATGAAGAGCATGAAAACACATCTCGTGCGTTAATTTAGGGTCAACTAAACGAACAATTGGTAAATCCACTGGTAAATCGGGATCACTGAGAATATGATCCACTCCTGCGCCTAAAGATAGAATTGCCTTTAAATTTGGGTATTTCTTTAAAATTCCATGGGGATGCTTCCATGCCGCTACGTACTTAATTTCATTAACATCACCATCATCAGGATATACCCGAACATCCATCTCGGGCAACTCTACCTGGACCCATTGACGCCAAATTTTTTCATCTTCCCAAAATTCACTAACCGAAATTAATAATGCCAAAACTGACTCCTATTTTTTGTTTCTCAGCTGTTGATTATGTTTTTCTTCAATTAATCGAACAACACTTAAATGAGGCGCCTCATCGCCGTACACCTTTATTGCTTCTTGATAAGTGTTATAAACTTTTTCCCCGAGTGGAATTGAGATACCAAGATGCTGGCCGAGTTCGACAATCAGTTTCATATCTTTTTCAGCTAGCCCAAGTGCAAACGATGTATCGTAGCTTCCATCCAATACTTTTGGGATATAGTTTTCAACTACATAACTTTGAGAACAACTATTCATCAACACTGAATGAAGGGCGTCTAAGTCCAAATTAGCTTTTGCTCCCATCATTAGAGTCTCCCCAATACCTTGTGCAGTAAGATAATTTAAATGCAGTTGTACCAATTTGGTGACATAGCCTGATCCTGATGGGCCCATACGAACTACCTTATTTGCATAAACTTTTAATAACGCTTCAAACTTTTGCAAAACTTCTTTTTCAATACCAAGAAAGGTAGTTAAAGTTCCTGCCTGAGCTCTCTCAGCTCCACCACTAACTGGAGCATCAACAAGTGTCAGATGGGTAGGTGCAATTGCTTTAATTTTTTCCCAGTGTGACAACTCGTTTGTACTGGTTTCAAACCATGTAGCGCCTTCTTTTAAGGTTTTCAAAATACCTTTTTCACCTGTTGCTAAAAGATTGATCTCTTTTGAACTAGGTAGTGATGTAAATAACACATCACACTGTGGACACATATTTGATGTACCTTCTCCATCAATAGCTCCTTTGTCAATAAATTCAGTTAAGACTGTTTTATTAATATCAAATACAATTAAGTCATCTCCTGAGTCTTTACAGTACGTTAATAAATTATGTGCCATACCAGCACCCATATTACCTAGACCAATAAATCCTATTTTCATGCGTTATACCTAGTCAGTTAAATTGTCGGGTCGTTCTAAATTGCGCTCATGATGGATCTGCATTGAGCGTCCATAGAAAGCTTCAGCGTGATGAGGCCTGTTCACCAAGTATGGATTTTTTACATATGTTGGTAGGGCAATGATTCTTGGTGAGTCACCCCGAGTGACAGTGACCCTATGCAACGAATAACGCCCACTAAATATTTGTAAATCCCCCGTTTTTAATCTTAACACCTTTACTTTGTCACGATCACCTTCAAGTATGCTTTTTACACCCTCAAAGTTTTCATTGCCTGGTGAACGAATATCCGGGACATACTCAAAGTCCCCACCCTTGTTGGATTCATTGACAAGTATGCTGACCGTAAAGTCATTACCATCAAAGTGCCATGGGAAATAGTCGCCATTGTTCATAATACTATATGGGTTTCGACCTAAAGGTTCTGCCCATCGATAAATAGGTCCAACATTTAAACATTCAGAGACAAAATGCACTACTACGTCAGAATCATAGATTTTTCTGAGCACTGAATCGCTTTCTAAAAAATCTGAATTTATAAATGAAGATGTTCTTTCTTCAAAAAAACGCTTAGGGTGATCCTTTGGCAAAGTAGTATCTTCTTCTGTAAGATATGGATTAACCAATGTATGTGCTCTTCTAGCCACACCCATAAGTCGGAATGCTTCATCTTTCATTTTCTTAATTGCCGAAGGTAAAATGAAATCAGGTATATGTGCGCACCCCCATTTTTTTATATCTAAATGACAATCTTCAACTAATGAAGCCCTATTTGGATTGGTTAAGTCATGGATTGGAAATTTCTCTAGATCAATAAATTCATCTAAACGAATTTCTGCAGAACTATAGGCTGAAGGAACACTAATTTCCGACATAATTCTTCCCTATTTATTTTTTATAAGAGGGGTCCAGTCGGTCACAACGACGCAACAAAGCTGGCCACTCATAAATACCTGGAGCAAAAGCTTCATATTGTTCACAGGCTAACTTCCACATTTCAGGGCTAGTCTTTACTCTAGATAGAGAGGAAGACTCCACTTGCAGGGCGACTTCGCACATACGAATTAAATAATACATTTTCATAAAACACTCGCCAGCCGTCTCACCAGCAGTTAAAAAGCCATGGTTTCGCATCACTAACAAGCCATGCTCGCCCATATTCCTAGAAATACGGTGACGTTCATCAGGATCAACTGATAAGCCTTCCCAGTCATGGTATCCAACTTTGCCATAAAGCATGGATGAGTCCTGAATTAAGTAGGGTATTTCCCCAAAAACAGTTGCAGCAATCGCACTGGGTGGATGAGCATGGAAAACAAATTTATTATGCGGATGATTTAGGTGGATTGCACTGTGAATAATAAATCCCGCCGTATTAACATCCTCAGGCCCTTCCAAAACATTTCCATGTTCGTCAACCTTGATTAAATTTGAAGCACACACTTCTTCATAACTAAGACCAAAACGATGCATATAGAAATGATGATCTGAGCCTGGTACACGTGCGGTAATATGATTCCAAATAGTATCATCCCAACCGTACATAGCGGTCAGTCTAAACATAGCAGCTAAGTCAACTTTGACTTTTTCTTGTTGCTGTTCTAAATTTAACGTAGTTTTGCTCATGTTATAAAACAATAGTTAAAATCCGAATTATAAACCAGAATTACCTAACTACTGTTGATAAAATAAAGTTGATGAAAATTACCAAAATAGCTACTCGAATTATAAATTTACCCTTTGAAAGTACTATTACAACCGCTGTCCACGAAATGTCATCAGTTGGTTGTGTTTTGTTAACTATTGAAACTGACGAAGGGATAGAGGGACAGAGTTATTTGTTTAGTTTGAATGCTGCTAATATTCATTCCTTTGATGAAAAACTCAAAGGTTTTGAAATGCATCTGATTGGTAAAGACCCTCACCTTATCGAAGTTATTGAGCAAGAGATTTGGCAAACAATTAGTTCAGTTAAAAATACACATATTGCTATTGCAGCTCTTTCAACAATTGATACCGCTATTTGGGACATTGTTGGTAAAACAGCTAACTTGCCTCTTCACCGACTTTTTGGAGCCTGCCGTGAAAAAATAAAAACTTATGCCAGTGGTGGATTATGGCTATCTCAATCAATCGATTCACTACTAAAAGATGCACAAAACTTTCTCGACCAAGGTTTTCGTTCTATGAAAATTCGTGTTGGCAGTAATGACTGGAA
This sequence comes from gamma proteobacterium SCGC AB-629-P17, assembly GCA_000372785.1. GTDB lineage: Bacteria > Pseudomonadota > Gammaproteobacteria > PS1 > Pseudothioglobaceae > Pseudothioglobus. The sequence goes on from KB889759.1 coordinate 32,506, forward strand.
GAAAGATGTTGAACGTGTCAAAGAAGTCAGAAATGCTATCGGCATGGAAATTGAACTGATGGCAGATATCAATCAAGCACTGCAGCCTAAACAGGCGATTCAACTTGGGGAAAATCTGAAAGAATATGATTTGCTATGGCTAGAAGAACCAGTAGCATCTAATAACCGTGTTGGTCATGCTGAAGTTAGAAGCGCACTAGCTACCCCAATAGCTTCGGGTGAGAACGAATACAGTCTATCCGGTATGCATGAAATGATTGAAGCCAAAGCTTGTGACATTCTAATGCCCGATTTACAACGCATTGGTGGGATTTCTGAGATGCGCAAAGTTGCAGATTTGGCCGAGTCTTACAATCTACCAATTTCAACTCACGTCTTTACCGAACATAGTTTGAGTGTTGCTGGATCATCTTCTAATTGTCTTTCAGTAGAACATATGCCCTGGTTTTCTAAGTTGTTCAATGAACAAATCGTTGTTGTCAATGGTTTTATAGATATACCTGAGCGCCCAGGAACAGGTTTTACTTTTAACGATACATATATAGAAGAATTTCTGTAAAAGGTAAAAGTATTATGTTTATTAGTGTTTTAGATTTATTTAAAGTAGGAATTGGCCCGTCAAGCTCTCACACTATGGGTCCAATGGTTGCTGCCAACGACTTTATGCAATATGTCAGAGAATTTGCAAACGCCAATCCAGAAATCAATAATTACCAGATTAGATGCACACTAAAAGACTCTTTGGCATACACAGGTGTGGGACATGGTACAGATCGAGCAGTAACGCTTGGTTTGCATGGCTATTTACCAAATACAATTATCAATGAGAAAATAAGTGAAGTGATTGAGCGTGTTTGTGCGGCAAAAAGTGTGCCTATCAATGTTAAACAAAATGCATCTTTCTTCTCAGAAAACGACATAATTTTTGATACCACAAATTCATTAAAACAAAACCCAAATGGATTGATTTTTGATCTCCTTGATAATACAAATAGGATACTCATATCTCATACGTATTTTTCTATCGGTGGTGGCTTTATATCAACTTTGGAAGAAATAGATAATATTGAAGCTCCGATTGCTTATGAGCCAAGCGAGTCTTACCCTTTCCCTTTTGACAACTCAAACGAGATGCTGGAAATGTCAGCAAAGAGCAACAAAACAATCTGGGAAATAGCAAAGGCCAACGAACTACACAATATTTCCGAGAAAGAACTCAACGATAAGCTAGATCAGATCTGGGCTGCAATGCGAAGTTGCGTTGAAAGTGGACTTTCAGCAGAAGGCATCTTGCCTGGTGGCCTAAACACAAAAAGACGTGCAAAAAAATTACATGAAAACCTTCAAAGCGACCCAGAAAATACAATCTTTAACGATTGGCTTTGTGCCTATGCAATGGCAGTTAATGAAGAGAATGCTGCTGGTCATTTAGTTGTCACAGCACCCACTAATGGCGCAGCTGGTGTCGTCCCTGCAACTCTCTATTTTTGCTATAAACACAAATCAGCAACTGCCGAACAAATTCGCCAATTCTTGTTAACAGCTTCCGCAATAGGCGGTCTGATTAAACACAATAGCTCTATATCAGGCGCCGAAGTCGGTTGTCAGGGTGAAGTAGGTTCAGCTTCATCTATGGCTGCTGCAGGCCTCTGTTCAATAAGAGGAGGCACGAATGCCCAAATTGAAAATGCTGCTGAAATGGCGCTCGAACATCACTTAGGTATGACCTGTGACCCAGTCAAGGGTCTAGTACAAGCCCCGTGCATCGAACGCAATGGTTTCGGAGCGGTTAAGGCCTACACTGCGAGCTCCCTAGCGCTCAGAGAAAGTGGCGAACATTTGATTTCTTTAGACCAATGTATATCAGCCATGAAGAAAACAGGCCTTGACATGTCACATAAATATAAAGAAACCTCTCTAGGTGGATTAGCGGTAAGCTTTATTGAGTGCTAAATGACATCTGATTTTTTCAATTAACGCAGAATTCACCTCAAAAAAAAATTAATCTGTATCAACCATTCCTGCGCCCGCACCTGAGGCACGAGACTCGGCTGTTGATTTCACCAAACAACGCGAAAAATAGTCGTAAATGCCTGGCCAGTGCTCTCCGACCTTGACTCCGGTTTGGAGTATTTTTTCTTTTTCTTCAATTGTAACAAATTTCTTTAAAACCGCATTGGCGGGGTATTTTTTTGTTTCAACTAGGGGACGAATAATCATACTCCCTCCCTTGCTTGACTCTATCGGCTGCGTATTTGAACTAACCATTTCCCAAACTCCGGGCTCAGTAAAGTTTACTAAATACTCGTAATTACTCTCATCCAACCAGATTGCCTGCCAACCACTACATTGATTTGCTCCCATTGCTGCAATCACCAGTAGCGGTGAATCTACATTTTTAACAATCAATTCAACACCTCGAGATCCGATATTAATCCAATCGACGACACTTACAGAGGCAATTAGAGAAGATAAATACACATTATTTGGATTAACGAAATGAATCTGCGAATCAGACTTTTGCAACTCTACAGCCAAATCACTTGCATGACTATCAAGATTATTAAGCGCTTCTATACTGCAACTAGAAGGATCAAAACCGTTTGCTGCTATCCACATATTACTGCTTGCAAAATCCTCGGATATACCGATCGGAGCATTCACCCCAAATCCAGCACGAGTGAAGAAAAACAACACCTCATTAAGTGAAATAGTTAATTGTTCTGTTGCCACCTAAATTACCTGCTTTGGTGTAACAGGGAAGAACCAATTGTCGCAATCAGGATTAGATAACTGATCTGGCATTGGAGCCCCTTGATACATTGAGATTCTAGTCCATAGGTCTGACTTGGGGTCAAATTTAGAAGCACCAAAAAACGCCAACTTGAAGCGCAACAAATCCAACGGCCTCATAGACTCATCCAATAAATTATCCTGAACTTCGGAATAAGGTCTTTGAAGAGTGTTTTGGATACGACGGATAATATGTCTAAACTTTGGGAAAGACAGTACAAACTCACCTACCAACGTTTCATCACTTGCTGAAAACAAGGCGTGGTTAAGTTCATGTGCATCTCGACCTATAGCCAAGGGCATTTCTTGTTCCGAACCTTCATCAACATCACGAGAGCCAAAACGTGGTTCTAATTTATCTTCTGAGTAATACCAAAAATGATGCTGTGACTCTGTGAGCGTGAAATCAATTGAAGTTGCCCAAACATAGTAATCTTTAACGATCTCTTTTAATTGACTTAGCGTCATGTCAGCTACCAACTTCGGAGTAGAGGCGGAAGACATTGTTTCAGCCAAATCATCCACCAAAGATCCATGAGGTTCGATGATTAAAGACACAACCATTTCTTGGCATTCTAAGGAAAAACGATCTTCAACATACTGATAGATTCCATTCCATGGGTAGGGCTTAAATAAGTTAATTTGATCACTGCACCAATGACTAAGTGATTCAATTTCATCCTTAAGACGATCAATTCTTGTTGTTTGCACTTCATCCTCTACAGACCACTCTCTAAGGTGTTGGCTCACTTGGATCAGTGACTTCGTAAATTTTTCAAGCGTGCCTTTGAGAGGAGTTTCCATACTTCTGACTCTTGCTAATGCGCTTTCTTTGGCCATGACCAGGTTATGAATTAAAACAGGATGTTTTAACAAAAAGGGAGCCATACCTAAACCAGTAGCATTACCAACACCGATAAATTGACGAATATGTGGT
>KB889760.1 GCA_000372785.1 gamma proteobacterium SCGC AB-629-P17
ACCACTTGCGTTTGGCTGATGCCGTTGAATTCTTCATTGGTCAAGGCTGTAAGGTTGGTCTAGGTGGTCACTTAATGGGACAAAAAGTAACCGACCAGGTTGCAGAAATGCGTTCACTGCCAGCAGGTATTGACCAACGCTCTCCTGCAAGACATCCAGACTGGCTAGGTCCGGATGACTTAGCACTTAAAATTGAAGAAATTCGCGAAGCAACAGATGGGCAAATTCCTATTCAATTGAAGCTAGGTGCTGCACGTGTATACGATGACGTCCGTATGGCTGCTAAAACTGGTTGTGATAGTATTTATATCGATGGTATGGAGGGTGGTACTGGAGCTGGTCCTCACTTGGCAACAGAGGAGACAGGTGTGCCAGGAATTGCTGCAATTCATCAAGCTCGAAGAGCGATTGATGATGTCGGTATGACTGGCGAAATCACGTTGGTTTATGCTGGCGGTATCCGTAATGGTGGTGATGTTGCTAAGGCAGTAGCACTTGGCGCTGATGCGGTTGCTATCGGTCACTCTGCTCTTATGGCTCTTAACTGTAACAGAGATACTCCTGAGGCAGATTATGAGGGTGAAATGGGAGTTAAAGCCGGTGAATGTTATCACTGTCATACAGGACGTTGTCCGGTTGGTGTCGCGACTCAAGACCCAGAACTTAGAAAGCGTCTTGATCCAGATGCAGCTTCAGAGCGTGTATACAACTTCCTACACACACTAGCAATTGAATGTCAGATGATGGCGCGTGCTTGTGGTAAGACAAATATACACTCTCTAGAGCCAGAAGATTTGGCTGCTTTGACTATGGAGGCTTCGGCTTGTGCTCAAGTACCTATTGCAGGATCACAGCACACTGTTGGTCGCCCTGACATGACAAGATTTTAGATAAGGAGTTATTATGAGTACTAATGAAGAAACATTTGTAGTTGGAGCTGATGGCTTAGATACCGATCGTGAACAAGAAATTGGACAACATATTGGTTATAGATATGATGTGAACTTAGTTCCTGACCTTAAATTTATAACACCATTTCTACAATCATATATTGACAAGATGGGTTGGAAGGACCTTAACTGGTTAGAAGATGTCCATATGGGTTACGAGGGAGATCAGGCTGCTGTTTTTGATAGAAACATCAATGGCTGGGTAACGATACCTGACACGATTACACTTCCAGACAACCAGCAAGAGCGTGACATGATTGCACGTGAACTATTGATTAAGTTTCAAATGTCAGAAAACCATCCAATGGTTGATCTGAACAACGCTTATCGTAAGTTTTAATTTACTGTAAGTAGTTTTAGGGGACAAACTGAGTGCTGCAAACTAGCAGCCTTTAAGTTTGTTTCCTTAGTTTTACGGCATCTCTCCCCCTGAGATGCTGTTAAAACTAAATTTCTTTTCACAATTAGATCCAAAGTAGACTTTAATTTATTGCTAATTTTTTCATAATAAAGTGAATTTTTTCAACATTGACTCTTGATATGCTTGTTCAGTATAATTCGCCTATTTGTGAATATGTATATATATGAGACTATCCAATATTAGATATACTGATGACTGTGAGACCTACCAAATACTTGGTGGTGAAGCGGTTTCAATTGATTTGCAAAGCGGAGACTCTGTTGAAGTTATTGACGTAGAAGGTGACCAGAAATGCAGCCTTTTAGCGTTTGACTCGAAAGGCTCATCGGTGATGGATGCACTTGACTGGAACACTCAGCCAAGCAGCAATTCTTCAAAAGTCTCTATTGAAGATTGTTCTGATATGCTTAAGGCGATCTTAGGTCATAACAAGATTAAAACTAATAATTTAACAGGCGCTGATCTTTTTTCAGCTGCAAGTCCTGCTGACTCGCGTCAATCTTTTCGTATTGATAAGGACACCTTATGCATATTTGACGCAAAAGGTGGACCTATGATTGTCGATGAACATGACGCACCAACTGAGATTTTGATAAACGTTTCTCGCGCAAATCCAACCAAACCATCTGAACGACTTCCAGAGCCTCTAGCAAAAAACGCTCAGGAGATTAGGGTAAATAACAGTACAGCAAAGGCTTATAAAGTCAAGGCAGGTGAATATATACAGGTTATTGATGTTGAAGGGCATCAATGTTCAGATTTTCAAGCCTTTTTAGTTGAAGACTTAAAAAACAATAGGGAACTGAATCTGGACCCAACGGTAACAAGATCACACATGCTTAAAAGTTACCCTGAGCCAGGATGTCATGACAAGTTTTATAATCAGAATTCAGTTCCGCTTGTCGAAGTTGTTCGAGACTCTGTTTGCAGGCATGACACATTTGGTCTAGCTTGCAACGCTAAATATTATGAGGATAGAGGTTTTCCAGGACATGTCAATTGTAATGAAAACTTCAACAAATCTCTCGCAGAGTATGGAGTCGCGCCACGAAAGAATTGGGTGGCCGTGAATCTATTTTTCAATACAGCAATTGAAGAGTGCCATGCACTCTCTGCAGATGTTTCTTGGTCGAGACCAGGTGACTATGTTTTATTTAAGGCTTTGGATGACTTGGTATGCGTGTCATCAGCATGCCCAGACGACACCTCCTCTGCTAACAATTGGAATCCAACCGATATCCATGTTAGGATATACAATAATAGTAACAATTTTTCACCAGCGACGGCCTTTAGGCCTGACCCACAATCAATACCCACTATGACTAAAGAAACCGGTTTTCATAAAAACACTTCAAAATTAACCAAAAACTTTGACAACTATAATGGCTATTGGTTGCCACTTGATTACACTAATTTAGGAGCCATAAAGGAATACTGGCAATGCCGTGAAGGGGTTGTTATGATTGACCTAGCACCGCTCAGAAAGTTCGAGGTCTATGGTCAAGATGCAGAAACACTGATGCAATATGCAATAACTAGAAACGTTCGTAAACTGGCCGTCGGTCAGGTTGTTTATTCTGCTATGTGCTATGACAATGGATGTATGGTAGATGACGGAACCTTATACCGTCTCTGCGAAAATAATTTTCGCTGGGTCGGTGGTTCAGAGGAAGGTGGTAAATTATTGCGTAAAATTGCCAAGGAAAAGAATTTAGAAGTGTGGATCAAATCTTCCACAGACCAACTTCATAATGTTGCTGTCCAGGGTCCAAAGAGTCGCGAGACTCTAGCCAAAATTATTTGGACACCAAGACTCCAACCTGATGTTGAGGAACTTAAATGGTTCCGATTTTCGATTGGACGTATCGGAGGTGAGTTTGGTATACCGGTGATGGTTTCTCGTACAGGATACTCAGGTGAGCTTGGTTACGAGGTTTTTGCTCATCCCGATGACTGTGAAGCAGTTTGGGATGCCATTGCTGAGGCCGGTGAAGAATTTAATATATGTCCTCTAGGCCTTAATGCACTTGATATGTTAAGAATTGAAGCGGGTTTAATTTTCGGAGGTTATGAGTTCTGTGACCAGACGGATCCGTTCGAAGCCGGTATCTCATTTACGGTTCCATTGAAAACAAAAGAGGATGATTTTTCTGGAAAAGAATCTTTGATTCTTCGTAAGAATTCTCCCCAAAGAACCCTTGTTGGGTTAGAATTACACAACAATGAAGTTGCACTGCACGGTGATGGCGTGTATATTGGTAAGCAACAGGTAGGAATCGTTACAAGCGCAACACGTTCGCCTATATTAAAAAAGAACATTGCCTTGTGCAGAATTTCAGTTTCAGAGTCAGAAATTGGCACTGAAGTTGAGGTAGGAAAGTTAGATGGACATCAAAAGCGCCTAGCAGCGACTGTAGTTCGCTTTCCGTTTTATGATCCTGAGAAGACACGAGTTAGAATGTAAGACTTTTCTCAGGTTAACAAACAATCTTAGAGAGTAATTTGTTCTAAGGATGTAAGTTTGATTTTTTTTTAACGTTAAAAAAATCATTTTATAAAATTGTTTATTTTGACCGTTTCTTTTATTCGAAGCGTATACAAAGTACTCAATGATAACTATAAAGGAGAAATAAATGAATAAGTTTACAAGTAAGGTAGCTGCAGCTGCTTTGTCGTTAACTTTGGCTTCGGTATCTGGTCAGGCTCTTGCGGCTGACTCGACAAAGCCAATCGTTATACCAATTCACAACTGGTCAAGCCAAGTGGTTATGTCCTACGTGATTGGTGGTATTTTTGAGTCTATGGGTAACAACGTAGCTTACGTTCCTGCTGACTCGAACGGTGTATATGAATCGATTCGTCTTGGAGATGTTACTATATCTCACGAAGTTTGGGAAGGAGCCTTTGGCCACGCTTACTATACAGCCATGGAGAAGGGCGGTCTAATAGAGGCTGGTACCCATTCTGCCTTGACTATTGAAGATATGGGCGTTCCTAACTTCGTAATAGAGCAAAATCTATGTCCTGGACTTCCAGATTGGAATGCTCTTAAAGGTTGTGGATCAGTTTTTGCCACTGCCGATTCTGGTGGTAAAGGTGTTTTCTTAGACGGTCCTTGGCACGTTGATCCGGATACTGGAAAGAATCTATTTGAAGATCGTATTGGAGCTCTTGGTTTAGATGATGAATACACTTATAAACAAACTGGTAGTGCAGACGCTCTTTGGGCCGCTATTGATTCTGCAGAAGCTGCTGGAGAAGGTATAATTATATTTAACTGGACACCTAACTTTACGGATAGTGATGGTTTTTACTTCATAGAGTTTCCTCCATACTTCTATGGTTGCCGTGAAACAGAAGGTGGTGACGGGGCTTGTGGATCTCCTAGAGGTTGGTTGAAGAAAGCGGCGAACTATAAGTTCCCTAAGACTCATCCAATGGCGTATAAGGCATACACTAAGATAGACTTCTCGACTGGACAAATCGGTCAGATGGCTGCTCTAGTTGATATTGATAAGATGTCTCATGAAGATGCTGCAGCTAAGTGGCTTGCAGATAACGCGGATGTTTGGGAGGCTTTCACAAAGTAATCCTTTAATCTAGAGCGCTCTTTATTCGAATAGAATGAGGGGTGTTTGTTAAGTACTAAGTACCCTTACCCTTAAATTAATTATAATAAGGGGGTAGGGGTATTTTTGTATATACTGAGTGTTTTTTGTTTCAAAGAATTTAGGAAGATATTATGTCTGATCAGCAACCTGTAATTAAATGCGATTCCGTTTATAAAATATTTGGCAAAAATGCCGAAAAAATGCTTCAAGATGCCAATGGCAAAGTTGTTGCTGCAGAATTTCAAAAAGCTGGCTGTGTGGTCGGTGTTAATAATGCCTCCTTCGAGGTTAACAAGGGTGAGATGCTTGTGGTTATGGGTCTTTCAGGCTCGGGCAAGTCGACCTTGCTTCGTTGTATTTCAAGACTAACCGATGCCACTGCAGGGAATATTTATATTGAGGGTGAAGATTTAACCTCAATGAGTGATAAGGAGTTGATAGAACTTCGTCGCAACAAGATGGGCATGGTGTTTCAGAGTTTTGCATTATTACCCCATAAAACCGTATTAGAAAATATTGCCTTTCCATTGCAAGTGAAAGGCAATAGCACAAAAGACAGCATGCAAAGAGCCAAAGACATGGTTGACCTTGTTGGCTTAACTGGTCGTGAGAATTATTTCCCAAGACAACTCTCTGGTGGTCAGCAGCAACGAGTTGGAATCGCACGCTCTCTAGCTGTTGAACCCGATATTTGGTTCTTGGATGAGCCTTTTTCGGCGCTAGATCCGTTAATTCGTAAAGAGATGCAAGATGAGTTTCTAAGGCTTCAGGGTGTCCTAAATAAGACCATTCTTTTCGTTACTCATGACTTTGATGAAGCACTAAGGCTTGCCGATCGAATTGCAATCATGAAAGATGGCATTATCGAGCAATTGGATACACCTGCAAATATCGTTCTTAATCCAGCAACAGAATACGTTCGCAAGTTTACAGAGGATGTTCCAAGGGAGAAGGTTCTTAAAATTAAATCAGTGATGGAGCCTGTTGGCGATGAAACAGACTTTAGTGATTTAAGGGTCTCCGAAGATGCCATTATTGAAACTGTTGCCGAAGCTGTGCTCGGCGACCCTAAATCAGTTCCCGTACTCAATGCAAATGATGATATTGTTGGTGTTGTGCATTCATCTAAAGTAATTCATGTGTTATTTGGTGAAAATTCAACACTAGAAAGCAACGCTTAAGGCTAGCACCATGAACTTTATCAATTATTTATCTGAACGCCCTAAACTGACGCAATTGGGCATTGTCCTCATTGTGTTTTTTATTCTGATGTCAATGACAGGGCTCTACCATGATTTGATAGTAGAGCGTCATCTATTTGCCAAGTCTGTTGTTAAGGGAGAAATACAATCTTCGGTTGGTTTTGCTGAATCCATGTCAATGATTCTGAATTGGCAACTTCCTCCTCAACTCGTTAGAATTCCTGAGCTGACTTTTTATCACCCTGTCATTAACACTTCCGCCACCTATGTTCTAATAGCTTTATTGGTAACTGCTGGGCTCTTATACAAAAGCTTTGCAGAGAGTGTCAATAAATCACAGTGGTTACGTGTCAATTGGTTTCAAATTATTAGCAAGGGCTTTGTTGGCATTATTGTGGGTCTTCTGTTTATACCTACTTTGTATAACTGGTTTTTTGGTGAGGTGACAAGAAGTACGTTTTGGGAAATACCATTTATGTTGCAAGATTTTTCTCAGTACCTCATATTTGAATTTTGGCTGACACCAGTTTACGACCCAGAAATTGATGACTATGAAGACTATGGTCGAGTTCGATTATTTACCCGAGCTATTGGCGCCACTTTATTGTTTTTAATTAATTTAGTTCGGGAATTATTGATTGGTGGTTTTGAGACAGTCGTTTCACTTGCCAATGTTTTTAGTGATCAATCCGGCTGGGATTGGTTGAATGAAAATAAGGGTAAGTGGTACTCCAGTGTCCCTGCTATTCCTTGGACAGTATTAACTGCCGGTGCTTTTATTTTGGGTTATAAACTTCAAGGTGTGGGTCTTTCTATATTGGCTGGTTTTAGTTGTATTTACTTGGCTGTATTCGGCCAATGGGAACCCGCAATGCAGACACTCTCTTTTGTGTTGGTTGCTGCGCCGGTCTCTGTTTTATTTGGTGTTATCTGGGGTGTGCTTGCCTACAAGAGTAGAACGGTTGAGAGAGTAATAACGCCATTACTCCTCGTTGCACAAACGTTTCCACATTTCGCGTATTTGGTACCAATAATTGTGTTCTTTGGTATTGGTGACCATGCGGGTGCGGTTGCAACAATAATTTTTGCAACACCTCCGATGATTCGACTCACCTTGCTAGGTCTCAAAAGAGTCTCTCCTGAGGTTTTAGATGCAGGCAGGATGAGTGGTTGCCATAATTATCAACTGATGTTTAAAGTTTTGATACCTACTGCAAGGCGCGACATTTTAATTGGCGTCAACCAGGTAATTATGCAGTGCTTGGCTATGGCAGTGATTGCTTCTTTTATTGGAGCTATGGGCCTGGGTTTTAACTTATTACTCGCTCTAAACCAACTAAGGGTAGGTCAAGCGCTAGAATTAGGAGTATGTATTGTCCTGATTGCTGTAGTGTTAGATAAATTATCTTTAGCTTGGGCCAATAAGCAAACCGACTACTTTGCCGACCTTTCTTTTGTTGAGAGAAATAAAACAGCTCTTTTGTTTGTTGCAGTTTTCTTTGCCGCTCTTTTGTTTGCTTGGTTTGGTAACTGGATGTTTGCTGATACTGCAAAAGGTATTAATTATTTTTATTTGATTCCTCACAACAAAGGTATTACCACTGAGCCATTTTGGCAGGCAGGCGTTGACTACATGGTTTCAAATTGGAGAGCGGATATTAAAATATTTAACACGTGGTTACTGGTGGAAGTGTTGATGCCAATGAAAGCGTCTTATCTGGCCATGCCAGCAATAGCAACTTTTGTTCTAACAATGGGTGTTGGTTACATTATCGGTGGCATTCGTTCTGCGATTGTCGTTGGTTCGTTTATGTTGTTTATTGCTCTAACACCCTGGTGGGAAAGAGCCTTGATAACTATGTATATGCTGACGTTTGCAGTCATTGTTTCTGTTGTTATTGGTACGATTGTTGGTGCAATCTGTGTGCAAAATAAGAGGGCAACCAAATTCATTCTTTTGGTTTGTGACACTTTTCAAACTTTTCCGTCGTTCATTTATCTTATTCCGGTGATTATGCTCTTTGGTGTGACTGACACTTCAGTGTTAATTGCGGTCATTGTCTACGCTGTTATTCCGCCTACTCGCTACACCGTAGAAGGCCTGAGAAATGTACCAGAATCTTTGCTTGATGCGGCGGATATGTCGGGCGCAACAAAACTTCAGCGTATGTTTAAAATCGAGTTCCCATTAGCTTTCCCACATATTATGCTGGGCGTCAATCAGTGCGTTGTTTTTGCATTGTTTATGGTTATTATAGGTGCGTTTATTGGTACTGAAGATTTAGGCCAAGAAATAATGCAACAACTTTTTTCTGGAGGCAATATTGGAAGTGGTCTAATGCTTGGTTTATGCGTGGCGTTTATCGGTCTTGCAGTGGATCATTTAATCCAGACCTGGGCAACTAAGAGAAGACAGTTATTAGGGATTACTTAGTTATAAACTCAGCTTAAAATTCAATTGAAATAAACTAACAGTCTTCAAAAATTCATACTAAAGTGAAATTAATAAATAATATAATTTTTGTTTGCTACGATAATATCAATATTACAGTGATATTGAGAGAACAGGGGAAAGGCTATGACAATAATTGATGGTAAAAAGCTTGCAGAAAACCTAAGACATAAAATAGCCAATGAGGTCAGACAGTTTTCTCGTCCACCAGGACTAGCTGTTATTCTTGTAGGAGATGACTCTTCCTCACAAGTCTACGTTAGAAACAAAACTAAAGCTTGCGTGGAGGTTGGCTTTTATTCTGATCAGATTCACAAGTCAGCAAACATTACTCAGGAAGAGTTGCTTTCTGAGATCCGCAGACTTAATGACAATAAAACCATTGACGGTATCTTGGTGCAATTACCTTTGCCGCCTCATATTGATGCTGAAGTCATTATTGAGGCAATCGTCCCTGAAAAAGATGTCGATGGCTTCAGTAGCGAAAATGTTGGCAAATTGATGCAAAATAAGCCCTTTTTAAGTCCATGCACCCCAAAAGGTGTTATGGCTATGTTGGCGTCATTGAATTATGAGTTAAGGGGTAAGGATTGCGTTATTATTGGTGCATCGAAAATTGTTGGTAGGCCAATGTCGATGGAGTTATTGAATGCTGGTGCAACTGTTCTTGTATGTCACAAAGAAACGAAAGAAATCTCTGAAAAAGCAAGAATGGCTGATGTTATTATTGCAGCAGCAGGTGTCGCTAATCTTGTTAAGGCAGACTGGGTAAAAGAGGGCGCTATAGTGATTGATGTTGGCATCAATCGTCTTGAGGACGGTACTCTGACAGGTGACGTTGATTTTGACGAGGTTAAAGATAAAGCCTCAGCTATCACACCAGTTCCTGGAGGTGTTGGTCCAATGACTGTTGCCATGTTGATAGAAAATACATTAGCAGCCTACAAAGCCAAACTTTAGCTATGCATTAATAAACCCTCCCTCACACATCAAACGAAATTTGGGTTTTGGCTCAAGGTGATATACAATCATAGTATGTTGAAGGTGATACTCAAATACTCTTTTCTTATATTTGTATTCTTAATGTTTGCGAATTACATGGGTTGGGTTGAGCCTAACGAACTATTATGAAAATTGGAGCACTCAAAGAGATTTTTTCTGGTGAAAAGCGCGTCGCTCTAACACCAGATAGCGCCACTCATTTACAAAAGCTTGGTCATGAATGCCTGGTCGAGAAAGATGCAGGTCTGGCGGCTGGCTTTAGTGATGCGCAATATATAGCTGTAGGCGTAGAAATTTTAACTAACGCCGAAACTCTTACTGAGGCAAGTGATGTGATTGTTAAGGTACGTCCACCAAGTGCAGCTGAGATTAGTAGAATTTCCTCATCCAAGACGCTTATCTCCTTCTTTTATCCAAGTGCCAATGAATCGCTGATGGAACTAGCCAAGTCTAAAGAGGCTAGTGTGATCGCAATGGATATGGTGCCACGGATTAGTCGCGCTCAAAAAATGGATGCCCTATCCTCTATGGCCAATATCTCAGGTTATCGAGCCGTGATTGAGGCTGGTAATAACTTTGGCCGCTTTTTTACTGGCCAAATGACCGCCGCCGGCAAAGTGCCACCGGCAAAGGTCTTGGTCGTTGGAGCCGGTGTTGCTGGACTTGCTGCGATTGGTACCTCTACCTCCCTTGGTGCGATAACCTATGCGTTCGACGTGCGCCCAGAAGTGGCAGAGCAGGTCGAGTCTATGGGCGCCGAATTTGTCTTCCTTGATTTTGCGGATGAACAGGCTGATGGTGCCTCAACTGGCGGATATGCTGCAGTATCTTCGCCTGAATTTACTGCCGCTCAACTGGCCAAGTTTCGTGAGATTGCACCAGAAATGGATATTGTGATCACTACTGCCTTGATCCCCAACCGTGAAGCGCCTGAGCTTTGGACCTCGGATATGGTTGACAGTATGAAGCCAGGCTCAGTAATAGTTGATCTGGCAGCTGAAAAAGGTGGAAATTGTAAGCTCACTGTTATCGATGAACGCATTGTCACAGACAACGGCGTTGTAATAATTGGTTATACGGATTTTCCAAGCCGAATGGCTGCGCAGGCTAGCACAATGTACGCCAGCAATATTCGCCACATGATTGCGGATTTGACCCCGGAAAAAAATGGAGTGATCGTTCATGACATGGAAGATGATGTTATCCGTGGAGCAACGGTTGTAAATGCAGGTGAAATCACTTTCCCACCTCCTCCTCCAAAGATTCAAGCCATTGCAGCTAAGCCAAAAGAGAAGGCCCCGGATAAAACACCAGAAGAAATACGTGCTGATGAAATTACAGCATTTAAAAAACAAACTAAAAACCAAATTATGTTACTGGTATTTGGGGCTGCATTAATACTCTTAGTTGGAAGCTATGCGCCGCCTAGTTTTATGCAGCACTTTATTGTGTTTGTGTTGTCTGTTTTTGTTGGATTTCAAGTGATTTGGAATGTCAGTCACTCGCTACATACTCCGTTAATGGCAGTGACCAATGCTATCTCGTCGATTATTATATTGGGAGCATTACTACAGATAGGCTCAACCAGCTTTCTAGTAATTCTACTTGCTGCAATTTCGGTGTTTTTTGCTGGTATCAATATATTTGGCGGCTTCCTCGTAACAAGGCGCATGCTTACCATGTTCCATAAATCTTAAGGGGCTGGAATCATGGAAATGGGTTTTACTTCCGCTGTTTATGTTGTTTCGGCCGTGTTGTTTATACTATCGCTTGGCGGGCTTTCTGGGCAGGAAAGTGCAAAACGCGCCGTTTGGTATGGCATTGCTGGGATGGCCTTGGCTGTTTCCGCTACCCTATTAGGGCCTGGATTTGGACTATGGTGGCTCTCACTTGTTCTGATTGCATCTGGTGGCTTGATAGGTTACCAGTTAGCTTCGAAAGTTGAAATGACTCAAATGCCAGAGTTAGTTGCTGGTATGCATGCATTGGTTGGTCTTGCCGCAGTGATTGTGGGTTTCAATACGCATTTTGAACTCGTCAATATTGCATCAATGGATGATACCACCAAGAAAAGTCTTGAAGGATTTTCAGCATTACTCGCTAAAAAATCAAATGTTGAGATTAATATACTTCGCGTTGAGACAACTTTGGGTATCTGGATCGGCGCTGTTACATTTACGGGCTCAGTGATAGCTTATAGCAAATTGGCAGGCAAAATAACTTCGGTAGCAACTAAGTTGCCAGGAGGACACTTTCTCAATATAACTGCGGCCATTTTGTCATTATTGTCAGTGTTTTGGTATTTAAATACTGGTGAACTATTGCCGATGATCATTTTGACGGCCATGGCTTTATTCATCGGGTATCACCTTATCATGGGTATTGGTGGAGCAGACATGCCAGTTGTTGTATCGATGCTGAACTCCTATTCTGGCTGGGCAGCTGCTGCGATTGGATTCAGCCTCGGCAATGACCTTTTGATCGTTGTTGGAGCGTTAGTAGGATCATCAGGTGCTATCTTATCCTATATCATGTGCAAAGCCATGAACCGGTCTTTTGTAAGCGTTATTCTTGGTGGATTTGGGGGCACATCTGGCCCACAAATGGAGATTAAGGGTGAACAAGTAGCTATTGAAGCTGAAGGTGTGGCTTCGGTGTTGAATGTTGCTGACAGCATTATAATAATCCCAGGCTATGGCATGGCTGTAGCGCAAGCTCAACAATCGGTGTCTGAATTAGCTCGTAAGTTGCGAGCTCAGGGTAAAAGTGTACGCTTTGCCATCCATCCGGTGGCTGGACGCTTGCCTGGTCATATGAATGTTCTTCTGGCGGAGGCACGGGTGCCATACGACATCGTTATGGAGATGGATGAGATCAATGACGATTTCCCAGATACCGATGTGGCTATTGTGATTGGATCAAATGATATTGTGAATCCTGCTGCTCAAGATGACCCAAACAGTCCAATTGCTGGAATGCCTATCTTGGAATGCTGGAAAGCCAAACATGTGCTTGTATCTAAACGGGGTCAGGGAACAGGTTATTCTGGCATTGAAAATCCATTATTCTTTAAGGAGAATACAAGAATGTTCTATGGGCATGCGAAAGAATCTCTCGAAAAACTCTTGCCAATGATCGACTGATAGAATCTTTACTGGGCTATATACATATGGAATAGTCAATTATTATATTTAGCATTAATTAATATCCTTCACTCTCACATCAAACGAAATTTGGACTTTAGTTCAAATTGATATACAATCATAGTATGAATAAACTATTCCTACTTTTAATTCTATCCTTCTTCTCAGCTCAAAGTTTTGCGGGGTCGTGCCCTGATGGCAGTGAGCCAGTAAAGAGTATTTCTGCTGATGGTACTTATTTTGTATACAACTGCGGTGGGCAAGCATCTTCATCTAGTGGCAATTCAGGCATAAAAGCAGTAGCTGGTATTGATATTGAGAATGACCCCAATATTGACTTTTTCAAACCACCACAAAAGCCATATCCAACAGGAAAATTATACTATTTTGGACAAATGTGGCAGATGGCAGATTTTAATAATGATGGATATAGCGATGTACTTTATATAGGCACTATGAATCCGGATAACGTTAATTGGACTGGAGAAGATACTAGTGGAATTTGCGGTGGTGGTGAGTGTAAAGGAAATAAACCATTGCCATCACTTTACTTGGGTAACGCAAAACACGAACTTACTTACGCACCTGAACTCCTTATTGATAACCGTGAAGACAGTGGAATGTCATTGGGGAGACAGCTTCTTGTTGCTGATTATAATAACGATAAGATTCTTGATTTTTATGTTGCTGACCACGGAATTGGTGGTGGTGGTTACGATGGTTTTAGGGACAGTTACTTTTTAAGCCAACCGGACGGTACTTGGCTAGAGTCAAGTAACACCCATCTAAGTCATGATAACTTCAAGTTATTTGACCACGGCGGGGCTACGGGTGACATTGATAATGACGGCGATATGGATGTTGTTATCACTTCAGGCGACTATCAAACAGGAACGCTTTTCTGGTGTTTAATTAATGATGGAACAGGCTTTCTAAAGAAACGCAAATGTGACGGAATTAATGCATTTGGACTAGAGCTGGCTGATATGGATGGTGATGGTGATTTAGACGCATTACTGGGCGCACACGAATATGATGAGTATAGTAACTTCACTGGCATTGTTTGGAATGATGGTAGAGGTAATTTCCCCAAAACAAACAACACCCCGTTACCTCAACACAAAAAGAAATGGGGCTCAATACCTGAGGTGTCTGCATCTGACCTAGACAATGATGGTGACCTGGATATTGTATACGGCAGAGCAGGATATTTATATGTTGGAACAGCCATACAAATTATAGAAAACTTAGGTAATAAGAAGTTTAAAGACCACGGAATATTTCCTTTAGTCGAAGCACCGGCTGACTACATACCTACCCACGAAGGAAATGAATGGAATGACTTCATCGAGATGATTAAATTTAGAGACCTGGATAAAGACGGGTTTATCGATATATATTTATCGAACTCTATGTCACGAAAGACTAATGGTATGGTTTTGCTAAATCAGGGTGATTTTGCTTTTGAGTTATTGCTCCCTAACGTTGCTAAAAAGTACGTAACAATTGACTACAAAGCTCCCGCACCTGTCAGTGAAGAACAAAAGGCAGAAGAGCAAGCGATGGAAGATGAACTAGCGGCGTTTGAAGCAGAACTAGAGGCAGAACTAGCTGAAGAAAACAAAAGCAGTCCATTATTTGATGGACGATATCGTTTTAATTTATTTCGCTATGAAGATGATGAAGGCAGTATGAAAATTGGTAACGGTTTTGTTGAGATTAGGAATGGTGAAGTAATTATAGAAAAAGACAATCGTGAACTAACAACAGGCTCAACAGACTTGTATGACGCTTTTAGTGGTCAAATTAATAAAGAAGGAAAAGTTTCTGCATCAATGGAGCTTGATGTTTTGCATGGAATAGATGTGCTTGAACTTTATTTATTTAATGGATCGATAAAAGATGAAAAGATATGGGGTGACCCACCTTATGAAAATTCCTTAAAGGCTTATCTGCTTTTGGAAGCTGTTGAAACTGTAGTAAGTAGTCCACTTTTTGATGGACGATATCGTTTTAATTTATTTCGCTATCATGATGATGAGGATTGGCAAGAGCTTGGCAATGGTTTTGTTGAGATTAGGAATGGTGATGTAACTATAGATAAAGACAATAGTGACTTAAAAACGGCTTCAACAGACTTGTATGACACTTTTAGTGGTCAAATTGATGAAAAAGGAAATGTTTCTGGCTCAGTTGAGCTCGCTTATTTATTTGGAGAAGATCACTCAGATGTTTTTACTTTAAGTGGACAAATAGACAAAAAGATATGGGGTGATAATCCTAGAGACGACTTCTTTAGGGTTTACATGGTACTAGTGAAAGAATAAACCTTCTTCACACATCAAACGAAATTTGGACTTTGGCTAGGCTTAATTAGAAATAATCTAATACCATCTCACCATACCAATAATTCCTGCTGTTGCGTAAAAGAACTGAAGAAAAAGTATCCCATTATGTCTACCAAGGTATGCCCAATATCCAATTGAAAAGGCTGACACTAGCAATAAAAGAAAACCAGTAAATTCGACACCAATGTTCAATGCAACTAACATTGAATACATTATTGCTGTAACAACACCAAACCATTCTAATGCTTTACTTTTCATAATAGTATCTCCCAAGTTCAATTTTTTTTAAGATCGGTAGTTCTTAACTAACTGGGCAACCCATTGATGAAAGCAGTGGGTAGCGCTATCCATTACTGGAGAGAACTTTCCTCCATCAAACATTAAGCCTTTTCTGCCTCGCTGCATTCCCTCAACTACGCCGACATCTTCCAAAAAAACTTCCTTCCAAAAATGTGCATTTGTGTCGATTAAGTTTTTTAAATGAGGCATTTCTTTTGGTTTTTTGGCATAGTATATTGAGACATGCTCAATCGACTTTTCTGAACTAATCGGTTGAATGATAATGGAATACACGTGATCTCGATGGACACCCAGGAGTACATTTGGGTATAACGCAATGTATTCGCTAGTTGTATCCCACTTGTTGGAAAGATCTTCAAAGTCAGGGAAAACATCACCGCTTTCAGATTTCATTTGATTATAGACATGGGATCCTTGGCCAGAACAATGGCCAGGCTCTTCAATATGGTAATGGTCTTTTATACTTGAGGTGGTGTTAAGCTTTGGATGAATAGAGGGAAGATGATAGCTTTCACAGTAATTCTCTACTGCTAGCTTCCAGTTAGTATTAAGGTTAAGTGTGAAAGAAGAACTGTCGCCACCGTGATGGAGCGGTTTTTCAAATTCTTTCCATCTTTCTATTGTTTTAGAAGCAGAATCTCTAAATTCTTGAGCATTGTTAGATATGTTAACGAAGACGATATCTTGCCAAACTGCTGATCGAATCTTAAACAATCCCAATTCATCATGATTAATCGCTTCGTGAGTGTGTATACCTGTTCCACCGACCATTGGAGTAGCACGAAGGTCTCCATTGAGCGAGTAGCACCATCTATGATAAGGGCATCGTATCGTTCCAGTAATATTTGTGGGTTCCTTAACTAGAATCATTCCACGATGACGACAAGTATTTTGAAAAACATTAATTTCACCATTTTTGTCACGAACCATTAACAGTGGCATGTCGACAAAGTTGATTGGTTTGGCGTCACCTTCTTTAGGTATATCTTTGCCGAAACCGATAGCAGACCAGTTGTCAAATAGAATCGCTATTTTTTCTTCCTCGAAAACAGCATCACTAATATAGTGATCGTTGGGCAGACCTTTGGCTTTATGAATTGAAGTTAGGACAGAGTCAAGATTAGTGAGTGGGATTTTAGACACATCAGGCACTTAAAGAAAAAAATGTTATGATACAATTAATTTGACGCTAATTGTTTTAATTAAATTCTGTCAAAAAATTGAATAAATTTCACTAACTAATATTTCAAATTAAACAATCAAGTTTTTGAAATTAGGAAATCTCTGAGGGCTTTGACATTGTTTGGTAAAAGGTCTTCTTTTTCACTCATAATATAGATTGCAGAGGGTGCAGGTATTGAAGTGTCACCCAGAACTACTAATTCACCGCTATCAATCTTTGGTTTGCAAAGATGTCTCCATCCGAGCACGATTCCTGTACCATCAGCAGCTGCTTGAAGTGCGATCATATAGTTATTCACGTGTGTCCCTTGAGAAATTTTTCCTTTGTAGCCAAGGGCACTGAACCAAGAAAACCAATTGGACCAGTTTTTATCTTTGGCTCTAAGATGAATGAGCTGTAATTGTGCCAATTCATCTATAGATGGGTTTGGATGTTCTTTTGCAAAATGTGGGCTACAAACAGGCACCAATTCATCTTGAAACAGTGTATGTTTTTGATTTGATTCGTTTTCCACAAAACCATAGCAGATTTTTAAATCAACTGCGACACCTTGAGAGTCTGGATTATCGGTGACATGTTGGTTGACTGGAATTTCAGGATGTTTTCTCCAAAACTGAGATAGACGAGGTGTCAACCAGAGACCAGAAACTGCGGTCGTTGCACTGATGGTAACTTCCTTGTCACTAGCTGAGCGTCTAAGATTGGCCAGTGTTGAAGAAACCGCTGTAAAACTACTTTGAAGAACGGCGAACAAGGATTCACCATGATCAGTTAAATTATTTCCGTGATGCTTACGATCAAACAAAGACAATCCAAGTTCAGTTTCTAAAAATTTAATCTGGTGACTTACCGCACCAGGCGTCACACCTAGCTCTTCTGCAGCTCCCTTGAAGCTACGATGACGTGCAGCAGTCTCAAATGTTGCCAACGAAGTAAGTGGTGGCAATTTATAGTATCGACGTGACATGATATCTCCTAAATGTTGAATATAATTATACTCAACTTTTTATTTTATTTGTTATACATCGCTATATTTAATTAATATAATATCGCCTAAATATTTATAACTATGAGTTCATTTTTCATCATTTTTATCTTTTATATTGCTTTCTATGTAAGGTTTTTTAGAAAAATATTCATTTACTGAAGAAGCGAAAAACAACGGTGATACAGTGTGTTCATAATGGCAATAAATAAAATTTATTAATTTGTTAATTAATTTCACTTTAGTTTGAATTTTTTAACCATTCATGGCTTTAAATTTGAAGATAATAATGATAACAAATATCATAGAAATAATTTTTTGATATGTATTGAAACACTTTGACACAATACAAAAAAGCCCATAGTTTAAAATTTTTTTAAGGAGTTAGTATGTCATTACCCAGTCAAGCCGAATATGTCATTGTAGGCGCAGGTATCCATGGTCTATCAACAGCCTGGCGTTTAGCTGAGCGTTTAACAGCAGCAGGTGAAAGTGTCGAAGGACGTATCGTGATCGTTGATAAGGCCGATAGAATAGCGGCGGGAGCTACAGGTATCGCTTGTGGTGTTGTTCGTAACAACTATTTTCAGCCAGCGATGCGCAAATTAATGGCGCATTCAGTTAGCATTTGGGAGAGCGATCCCGAGGCATTCAGTTATCACGCAAATGGCTATATGCAAATTTCTTGCGAAAAAATGCGAGAAGATGTTAAGCAAATTCATGCCGAACAGAAGGCGATTGGTTACGAAAGTGTTTTCATTGAAGGTGAAGAAGAGTCACGTGAATACATGCTAAATCTTTTTGATGACTGGCAAGCGCAGGGAATTACTTCAGTTCTTCATGAAAAGCCGGGCGGCTATGCTAATAATGTGAAGGCCATGGAAGGTCTATCTAAAAAAGTATTTGATTTAGGTGTTAATGTTGTCCTTAACACTGAAGTAACAGGTTTTGTAAGCTCAGACGATGGTCAAAGGGTTACTGCCGTTGAAACAAGTCAAGGAACCATTGAGTGTGATAAATTGGTTATTGGAGCCGGACCTTGGGTTCGTGATTTTTGGAAAATGCTTGGACTGCCCTCTCAAATCGAAGTAAAAGATTTGCAGGGTGAAGTGCACCAGAATGTCAATATGTGGCGTTTTTGGCAGCTTGAAGAAGGGGTTTTAGAGATACCCCCTGAAACCCTGGTGACTAATGATGGAAAAATTCCACCTGTACTTCATGTAGATACTGACGCACCTTTGTATTCAACGGTTGACGGTTCTCTAATTACTGACCAAATGTGGGGTATTTACTATAAGCCTGATTGGGGTTTTGGAGGTATTCAGGGAGGCGCTGCACCTTATACGGTTGATACACCAGTTGATGAAGTTGCAATCGACCCATACGGTCCTGCAAGTACTGAATTTATTGCAAGTAAGGATTTTCCAGAAATGTGGGTATCTGCCTTAGCACATTGCCATAAAAGATTTGAAGGCTTGATGGATAGCTATCATCAAGAGCCTTCAGGAGGTATTGGCTGTATGACTGCTGACAGCTTCCCAGTGATTGATACATTTAATGATAATGTAACAGTCATTGCTGATAGTAATCATGGCTATAAAATGCTCGGTGTAGGTTGCTTGGTAGCAGAAGAGTTACTGGGTGAAAAACAAGAACTCCTAGAACCTTTTAGGTTCTCTCGTTTCAAAGAGGGTAAACTGCACCCAGTATCAAATAGTCCTTATCCTTGGAGCTAAAATTGTGAGTAAAACCCGTTATTCGGCCTTCAAGGTCTTAAAAGAGGCTTTAACAGGACATAAAGGCTGGGAACCAACTTGGCGTGATGCTGAGCCAAAGGCTGATGGCTATGATGTCATTATTGTTGGCGGTGGCGGACATGGTTTGTCGACTGCTTATTATTTGGCAAAAAATCATGGTATTACAAATGTTGCTGTGCTCGAGCGTGGCTGGATTGGTTCTGGTAACGTTGGCAGAAATACGACCATAATTCGATCAAACTACCTTTTACCAGGTAACGAACCTTTTTATGAATTGTCGATGCAACTCTGGGAAAACCTCGAGCAAGATTTGAACTACAATGCAATGGTTTCACAGCGTGGCATTATGAACTTGATCCATTCAGATGCACAGCGTGATGCATTTATTCGACGTGGTAATTCGATGCTATTTGCTGATGCGGGCTGTGAATACCTTGAAGCCAAAGAGGTTAAAGAGAGATATCCTTTCCTTGATATGGATAACGCTCGTTTCCCCATTAAAGCTGCGCTAGCACAGCCACGTGGTGGAACTGTACGCCATGATGCTGTCGCTTGGGGTTATGCTCGCGGTGCTAGTGACCTTGGTGTTGATATTATCCAGAACTGTGAAGTCACCGGTTTTAATATCGAAAACGGTAAATGCCTTGGCGTTCAAACTACTAAGGGTGATATTAAGGCGAATCGTGTAGGTGTCTGTGTGGCCGGTTCTTCGGGTCGTGTTATGGCGAAAGCTGGCATCAAGCTTCCAATCGAGAGTCATGTACTACAGGCTTTTGTAACTGAAGGCCTTAAGCCTGTCATGGATAATGTCATTACTTTCGGAGCGGGTCACTTTTATTGCTCTCAATCGGACAAAGGCGGACTCGTCTTTGGCGGTGATATTGATTCCTATAATAGTTATGCCCAGCGAGGCAACTTGCCAGTTGTTGAGGATGTCTGTTCTGGTGGTATGGCAATTATGCCAATGATAGGGCGTGCAAGATTGTTGCGAATGTGGGGTGGTGTTATGGATATGTCTATGGACGGATCACCGTTTATTGATAGCACAGAAGTTAAAGAGTTATTTTTTAATGGTGGTTGGTGTTATGGAGGATTTAAAGCGACACCTGCAAGTGGTTACTGTTACGCTCACTTATTGGCAACTGACGTACCTCATGAAGTCGCAACTGCATACCGTCTAGATCGCTTCAGACATGGTGCAATGATCGATGAGAAGGGTGTTGGAGCCCAACCAAATCTACATTAAGAGGATAAGATAGTGATAATAAATCATCCGTTATTAGGCCCTCGTGATTCTGAGGAATTTGTATACCTAGGGTCGACAGATCTTATCGATAGACCTACAAATTGGGAAGCAAGTGCTGCCCCCGAGGATTTCTATCAGTATCAATATATTAGAGAAAATATTGCTGGCGATATTCAAGAGCTTTGGTACCACGAACAAGGTGATCAATCATGGCTCGTTGTAACCCGTAATACTTTAACACACGAGATTAAAAATGTTGAGTTTGCTCAAGATTTCTCAAGAGCAAAGGGTCGTGGAAAATGAGTCAAATCAATAGAATAGATGGCGGTTTAATCGATCAAGAAAAAGTTTTAAATTTTACTTTTAACGGCCAAATTTTAAAGGGTTATGAAGGTGATACGCTTGCTTCTGCGCTACTTGCTAACAATAAGCACTTAATTGGGCGTTCTTTTAAATATCATCGACCTCGTGGTATCGTCACAGCGGGTTCGGAGGAACCAAATGCGATAATGGAGATAGGACACGGTGCATATAAAGATCCAAACACTCGTGCAACTGTCACCAGACTGTATAACGGGCTAGAGGCTAATAGTCAAAACCATAGAGGCCCTCTAAGCTTTGACTTTATGGCTATTACTGATTTTCTCTCTCCTTTGCTTGGTGCAGGTTTTTATTACAAGACCTTTATGTGGCCTAAAGCATTTTGGGAAAAGTTTTATGAGCCAGCAATTCGTAAGTCAGCTGGCCTAGGCACGCTTTCTACTGAAGCTGACCCAGACACGTACGATAAGGGTTTTCGCCATTGCGATATACTCATTATTGGTGCCGGTGCTACTGGTTTGTCTGCCGCATTAACAGCTGCAGAGTCAGGCGCAAAAATTATTCTTGCTGACGAAGACTTTGTTATGGGCGGTCGTTTAAATAGCGAAACCAATAAACTTGATGGTATTCCTGGAAATGAATGGGCTAAGAAGACAGTAGCTAAATTAGATGCAATGGAGAACGTTACTCTGATGTCTGATACGACGGTTTTTGGTGCCTATGACCACGGCATTTATGGTGCAATCGAAAATAGAGTATCTGAAGCTAGAGAGGATAATGATAAACCTCGTCAAGTCAATTGGCGCATTTACACAAAGCGTGCAATTCTATTTGCTGGCGCTACTGAGAGATTAATTGCTTTTGGTAATAATGATCGTCCAGGAATTATGTTAGCTAGTGCGGTTAGAACTTACCTAAATAGGTTTGCGGTTGCCACAGGTCAAAGAATTTCTGTTTACACAAACAATGACGATGGTTGGAAAACTGCTAAAGATTTAAATACTAAAGGCTTCAGGGTAGCAGCCGTAATTGATTCACGCTCAATTAGTCCTGTAATGCGTGTTCCTGGCGCTGAAATCTTTATGGGTGTAAATGTTGTCGATACCAAAGGTCGAAGAGCACTTAAGTCAATACAGCTCTCCAATGGAAAATCAATTGAGACAGACACTCTTGCTGTTTCTGGTGGCTGGAATCCAAACTTGCATTTCACTTGCCACCACCGTGGTATACCAAAATGGAATGAGGAAATTGCTTCGTTTGTGCCAGATTCTTCACCACCAGTAGGTATGTCGGTTGCTGGTCGTGCTAAAGGCACAATGGTTCTTGCCGATGCAATTGTTGAGGGTCATAATCAAGGTTCTACTGTTGCAGCAGATCTTGGGTACAAAACTTCAGAGTCTAAACCGGCTTCAACACCAGTTGTTTCTTACAACATTTCAGCACACTGGGGTGTACCAAGCGGTAAAAATCGCGCTTGGGTTGATTTTCAGAACGACGTAACAGCGAAAGATATTAAACTTGCCAACCAAGAAGGCTTTAAGTCTGTTGAGCACGTGAAACGTTATACAACACTAGGTATGGCAACAGACCAAGGTAAAACAGCTAATGTTCTTGCGATAGGTATTATGGCCGAGAACTTGGAGCAGACAATGCAAGATACAGGTACAACAATTTTCCGTCCACCCTATGTGCCAGTCGCGATTGGTGCTTTTGCTGGAAGAAGGCGTGGAATGGAATTCTATCCAACGCGCTATACACCCAGTCACAACTGGTCTGCTGAGCAAAATGCAATTTTTGTTGAAGTGGGTATGTGGTACCGTTCTCAATGGTTCCCACTACCAGGTGAAACCCATTGGCGTCAATCCGTCGACCGTGAAGTTAGGCAAACCCGCTCATCTGTTGGAATTTGTGATGTTACAACACTTGGTAAGATTGACATTAAGGGTACAGATGTTTCTGAATTCTTAAACAAAGTTTATGCAAATGCTTTTGCGAAAGTTCCGGTCGGTAAAACACGTTATGGTCTGATGCTACGTGAAGATGGTATTGCTATGGATGATGGTACAACAGCGAGAATGTCCGAGGATCATTTTGTAATGACAACAACGACTGCCAATGCGGTTAGCGTGTATCGTCATTTGCAATTCTGTCACCAATGTCTTTGGCCAAACCTAGATGTACATATGATTTCTGTAACTGAGCAGTATGCTCAGTACGCAGTTGCAGGACCTAATTCACGCAAATTACTTGAGAAGATTGTTGACCCTGAGTGCGATATATCGAACGAAGCTTTCCCATTCATGGCTGCGGGTGAAATTACAGTTTGCGGAGGTAAACCAGCGAGATTATTTAGAATATCTTTCTCAGGTGAGTTGGCTTATGAAATAGCCGTTCCTACACGCTATGGTGATTCACTAATGAGAGTTCTGATGGAAGCGGGAGAAGAGTTTAATGTAATACCTTATGGTACTGAGGCACTGGGTGTAATGAGAATAGAAAAAGGTCATGCAGCGGGTCCTGAACTTAATGGACAGACTAGCGCCTATGACTTAGGTATGGGCGGCATGATTTCTGGCAAGAAAGACTTTATAGGTTATACACTTGGTTTGCGTGAAGATTTACAGCGTGATGACCGTTTGCAAATGGTTGGCTTTAAGCCAGTTAATCCAAACGATTTACTGCTTGCAGGTTCTCATCTGCTTGGATTGCGTGATAAGGCAACTACCGAAAACGATCAAGGCTGGATATCGTCTTGCATTTATTCTCCAATATTTCCCTCTTTTATATATACTCGCCATTATTATTGTGACAATTTTGTGACTAAATAGTGACTTATTTTACCTAAATATCAATAAATATGTCAAATAATAATATATATTAAATAAGGGTAATAAATATAAATAACCCTCTATATTAGTGTTTTCAGTGTTCTCTGTCAAATTTCATCTATACTGAAAACAGTATAATAAACACTTTTGTAAGGGTGACTATTTTCATAGAAGTTATCACATTCTTGGTGTTAACTTTGTGATACATCAAAATTTCCTTTGAGGTATAGGAGTCTTTCTTTTTTATCCATGCGTTCAATGGAATATCTTAAAGTAATTCTTGGAATTTGCGCGTAGTTTTGCCTTAAGAATAGTTTTATAAGGCATTCATCTCTCTTGTAAACTTCACGTAGCATCCATCCCACAGCCTTGTGAATCAAGTCGTGGTCATCATGAAGGAGTAACTTTGCTATTTTAAGAGTTATGCTGAACTCATTATTTTTGATAAAAGTAAAGGTTGAAACGATACTGATGCGTCTAATCCAGAGGTTTTCAGATTGTGAAAGTTTTAATAAAATCTTTGTTTGTTCAGGATTGTTGTAGAGGTAGTCACCAACAATGTAGGGTGCACTTGAGTCAACTAAATCCCAGTTATTAATTGAAGTCAAATGATCCATATAGTATTGAAAGATTTTACTGCTATCTTCTTTTTTATACTTATTAATTAATATGATGAGTGCACAAAGTCTTACCTCATGAATGGGATTTTGAATCAATTTTGTGAGTTCTTGTAAGGAAATCTCTTGACTAAATTTTTTTGCAATCTTACGGATGTTCGGCATAGTTACGCCAAGAAAGATGTCACCATAACCGTATTCACCTTTTCCTGTTTTAAAGAACCATTCGTTTACTTTACGTCGCTCTTCGGTTGCTATCAATTTCAAAGCATTTACGACTTCCTTTGCTATCATCGGATATACTATATTCTTTTATTAATAAGCAATCATACATGCAAACAGCTTACTTTGCCGGTGGATGTTTTTGGTGCGTAGAGGCTATATTCCAGCGCATCGATGGTGTCAAGGAGTTAACCAATGGCTATTGCAATGGATCAACACAAAATCCAACCTATGAAGAGGTATGTAGTGGCCAAAGTGGTCACGCAGAAGTCTTAAAAATTAAGTTTGATGAGCAACACATTTCTTTTGCTGAGTTACTTGAGGTTTTTGTTGAGACTCACGATCCAACCAGCCTTAACCAACAGGGAGCTGATAGAGGTACCCAGTATCGTTCAGCAGTATTCTATACTGATTCAAATCAAAGAGACCAAGCCGTATCAGTTATAAACTCGATACCAGATGCGGTAACCGAAATTAGCCCACTGGATGTTTTTTATCCGGCTGAGAGTTACCACCAAAACTATTATAATAACAACCCTGATCAATCTTACTGTCAGTTAGTCATTTTGCCTAAGATTGATAAGTACTTCAAATAGAAAATTCAAATGAACGATCACGAATTACTGAGATACTCTAAGCAAATTATGTTGCCCCAGGTTGATATTGAGGGACAGCAGAAAATTAACGATTCTACAATACTTATAATTGGAATGGGAGGTTTAGGGTCTCCGACTGCGCTTTATTTAGCAGCGGCCGGTGTCGGTCATCTAGTTATTGCTGATTTTGATCAGGTAGAGTTGTCGAATCTGCAGCGCCAAATTATTCATCGAACTGCAGATATAGGCGATGATAAAGTAAATTCTGCTAAGACTAAATTGCTTGAGTTAAATCCCAACATCAAGGTAACGATTGCCAATGAAATAATGCATAGTGATAATCTTGTCTCTTTAATAAAAGATGTGGACATTGTTTTGGATGGAACTGATAATTTTGAAAGTCGTTTTGAAATCAACAAAGTATGTGTTGAATCTCAAAAACCGTTAATCTCTGCAGCAGTGATTCGTTTCGAGGGTCAAATATCAGTTTTTAAAGGGTATGAAGTCGATCAACCCTGCTATCAGTGTCTATACTCTGAAGAAGGAAATGGACGTGAAAGCTGCGTTGAAAATGGTGTTTTAGCACCGGTTGCCGGACTCGTTGGAACAATGCAGGCACTGCAAGCGATCAAAGTATTACTAGGAATAGGTGAGCAGCTTTGTGGGGAATTATTGTTGATTGATGGTTTAGACCTTAGTTTTAGAAAAGTTAAAATTGCTAAAGATCCTGAGTGCCCTATATGTGGCTTGAATTAAATTGTTTAATGGACTTTTATCGGTAGGTAAAATGTAGTATTTTTTTTAAGTTTTAACAAAATTGGAGTTTTTAGAATGGGATTAATTGAAGTTTTTGCAGTAGTTGTTTCAGTTGGTTTTGGTTATCTTTTTTTTAGACTTATAAAGCCAAAAACAGACTCTGAGAACATAGCCTTAGACTATGCGCAGCTCTTTTTTGCCTGGAGTCTCTTTATATCAACTTCAGTTACGATGCCTCAATTCCTAATGACTCCGGATGTAGCTCATTTATTTATGTGGCTGTCAAGAACAATACCTTTTGGCTTAATAGCTTTTGTTGTTGGTTTTGCTTATGGAAAGTTTTTAAATAGAGAAAAATAATTGTCATTTCGGGGCGTGGCGCAGTCTGGTAGCGTACTTGACTGGGGGTCAAGTGGTCAGAGGTTCAAATCCTCTCGTCCCGACCAGCTATTTATTTTTTAGTCTAAGTATCCAAACTTTCCACTTTGAAAATCTTTAACAGCCTGCATAATTTCTTCATCGGTATTCATAACAAATGGTCCATATGATGCAATAGGCTCATCAATCGGTTGACCGCTAAGCACAAGGACTAAGGCATCTTCATCAGCTCGAACAGTAAAATCTTCTCCCTTGTTTGTGAATAGCACAAAATGATCCGTGGGAGCTTTATCAGTATTATTAACAGTAATTCTACCCTCTATAACCAACAACGCAGTATTGTCGCTCTCAGCAAAACTGAACGAAATATCTCCATCCTTTTTAAGATGAACATTAAACAGATTAATTGCTGTAAATGTTGTTGCTGGGCCTTTACTATCACCATAACTTCCAGCAATAAGCTCCAAAGTTCCGGCACTATTTTCCAACTCTAGCTTTGTTATCTCTTCATTTTTTATGGCTTGGTATTTGGGTTCTGACATTTTGTCTTTTGCTGGAAGATTGACCCAAAGCTGAACCATCTGAAAGTCACCACCTTTCCTGCTATAACCTTCCTCATGGAACTCTTTGTGCAAAATACCTGAGGCTGCAGTCATCCACTGAACATCACCTTCACTGATCACTCCACCACCGCCACTACTATCGTGATGAGCAACTTTGCCTTTGTAGGCAATGGTAACCGTCTCAAAGCCTCTGTGTGGATGCACACCAACACCTCTAGGTGTGTCTGAAGGTGGAAAGTTGACTTTGGCGTTATAGTCCAGCAACAAGAACGGACTCATACGTTTCATACTTAATGGATGCTTGCCAGGAATGAATCCATGAACTCGAAAACCATCCCCCACAAAATGAGGTGTATTGGGTGGTATTACAGCTTCTACATTCTTAATTGCCATATATATTAAAAGTTGACTTCTTACTTATATTAAACGGTACTAAATTATAGTACTCATTTAACATGTCATTACGGTATATTGTTTGGCAATCAATAATTGGTTTATAAGTGTTAGTTAACAGATTTATTATTGTGTTTCTTTCACTATCCCTAATCGGTTGTTTTGGACAAGGGAGTAGCACAAACGTTGTTTCTTCAAGCAAACTGGACTCTGGGGCTAGCCAAACCTACAATTCTTCGAACGCCACAACTCAAGCTGCGACAACAGAATTTCAATATTTCAACTACTCGAACGCTGCAAGTGCTCAGAACCCACTAGAGGTTATCAATGCTCACAAAGCATACGGCTATGGTCTGACAGGCTCAGGAGAGACAATCGCAATTATAGATGCCGGATTTAATACCAGCCACAATGAACTCAATGCCAAAACCATCACTCAGTACGGTACCCAGACTGCTGCAACTGGCGTCAACGCAACTGCTGACCATGGCTTGATAGTATCCAGTGTCGCAGCCGGAGAGGATGACGGAACTGGCATGCAGGGAGTGGCTCCTAGTGCAAGCTTGCATTTAGCGAGTTACAACCAAAGTAATGGAAATACTTATTTTCCAACACATTGGGCTAACGCGACTGACAATGCAAGTTCTGCTGTAGCTCAAAACAACAGCTGGGGAGTCAATTATCAGATTGATACACTCCAATCAGATATAAGCTCTAATAGCTGGACCAACGCTTACGGAATAGCTCAAAAATTTCATTCAAGTGGTTTAACTGCAAATGAAGCATCAGCCAATGCATATATAACAGCTCTTAATAACTTTCAGGATCACGGTGTTATCGTCTACGCCCTTTCGAACACAACATCCTATACCGATGCCGACTTCCAGGCTGCACTGCCAGTGTTGTTTCCACAACTTGAAGAAGCATGGATTACGGCCGTTAATGTCGAAATTACTGGTTCATCTGGTAGTGAAACCTATACTAGAAAATCTGCACCATGTGGTTCCACTGGAAAATACTGCCTAGGTGCAGATGGTTACGAAATTGTTGGCGCTGCTTATGATGACTCTAATACCAGTTCTTACTGGGCTGGAGTTTCTGGTACCTCGTTTGTTGCCCCACAAATTTCTGGCGCGATTGCGGTTTTAGCTGAGGCGTTTCCAAATCACACCCCGGCAGAGTTAACAGATAGGTTGTTGGCTTCAGCTGATAACACCTTCTTTTCTCATGATGCAGCAGTCACTTTTGGTAATGGAGTGTCTCATGGATATGACGATGAGTTTGGTCATGGAATATTGGATATTTATGCAGCTCTAAATCCTATAACCACATCATCCTATACAAGGATATATACAGGTAAATCTACAGAGGTTGGTGAAGAGTATCAATTAGGAAATTCTAAACTATTAACTTCAAATTCATTAGGGGATTCTTTGCAAAGAGGTTTGATTGGTGAAGTTGGATATACTTATGATGATTTGGGTGGCGGCTTTAAGTATGACATGAGCTATCATGTTGATTTGGTGCCTAGCAAAGAACCATTAATCAATCTCTCATCTGAGTTGACCAGTCTTTCAAATCCATTAATTTTTTCACAAAACCTCTCATCACCTCATAAGATAGACACGTCAATTACAGTTGGAACGAGCTCTTTACCTGTTCAAAGTTTTTTTAATTCCAATATTGACTCATCAATCAATCAATCAGATTATCAGATTCCATACTTAGGCTTTGGAGAGGGGGGTATTGGAGTCGGAGCCACTTATCAGTTGCCTAACTCTCGCTTATTACTCGGAGCGACAGCTCCTGTCAAAGTCGATACTGGTCAAACAATTGGTTCAAGAAAAACAATTGTAAGCTCATTGGAGTATGGAGATCCTTCAGTTCAATCTGTTACCTTAATGGCTGGGCTTAGCGAAGACAAAGACAACCTGCTAGGTTCAACAGGTGCTAATGCGTTTTCTCTCTCTGGTGCTAAATCTACAACAACCTTTACTGCATTGAAGGGTCAAAAGCAATTTCTTGATAATTTTTCATTAATAGGGATGGCAACACTAGCAAATACTAATATGTCGAGCCCAAATAATAGTTTTGTGGACTCAGCAAATGATGTTAAATCTTCCAGTGTTGCTCTAATGGCTAATATGAAAAACCTAACAGATGACGATCAACTCTCTTTATTTGTGAATCAACCTAATCGAGTTGATGACGGATCGATGGTTATTAAGATATCTAGCTTAGCCGATACTAATAGAAATATTTCCCAGACTATAAAACATATTAACCTTGAGTCAAGCTCTAGGCAACTGAATTATGGACTCTCTTATCGCAAAGATTTGAATGAAGATTTGGCTTTCTCAGTTAAGCATATGATGACAAACAATCTAAATCATAGACAAGATTCTAACACTCTCCATTCAAGTTATATTGGTATGAACTATAAAGATGTCAAGTTTGGTTTTGTGACTAATTCTGCAGACTCATCTTTAGAAACGGAGCTCTCATATGCCATCACTTTATAAAATTAAAAAACATATATTTATTGTTTTGATGACAATGGCGCTTAGCTCGTGCTCTGTTATTTCTGAAGAGTTTTCTTGTGAGTTTTCTGAGATTGATTGTTACCGTTTTGATTATTCTTCGATGGATCAGTTCAAGGATTCGGTAACAGAGTATGCAGAAAAATGGAGCTTAAAAGATCCATCCATTGCACTATTTAAACTAACAGTCAACAAAAGCCTTTCAATACAATCTGCTGAAGACTCTGAAGCACTCATCACAGCTTACCCTGAAGACATCTTTGTTTTGGGTCACTATATCAGCGAGAATCATGAAATTTTCTTTGAGCTTGTTTTTTTGCTTCAGCAACAATTATTTCAGGCCTGTCTTCAACAGCTGAAGGAAAAAAATCAACTTCTATCTGTTCAGCAAGAACTTTTAGTTGCTCAATGGCAGCAGGTCGATAGACATCGGCACTAACTAAGAGCACTTTTTTATTTTGTTGCTCCTTCAAATAGCGCGCTAGTTTTGCAATCGAAGTTGTCTTACCAGAACCTTGCAAACCAGCAACCATAATAACTGCTGGTGGTTGAATGGCAAGGTTGAGTTTTTCATTCTCACCACCAATTATTTCGGTTAATTCGCTCTCAACAAGTTTTATAAATGCCTGTGAAGGA
The DNA here is from genome assembly GCA_000372785.1 of gamma proteobacterium SCGC AB-629-P17. GTDB lineage: Bacteria > Pseudomonadota > Gammaproteobacteria > PS1 > Pseudothioglobaceae > Pseudothioglobus. Next base: position 30,451 of record KB889760.1, read on the forward strand.
GTAAGTCCTTCGCTTACTTTCAGACCAATCGCTTTCGCTTGTACTTGATCAATAAAAACCTTGATCACTTCAAGAGCAACATCAGCTTCTAAAAGGGATCTTCTTACTTCACGAATTGCATCCTTAATATTGCTTTCAGACAGCTTGCTTTTTCCTTGCAAAGCCTTGAAGCTATTGGACAGACGGTCAGTTAAATTATCAAACATTGCTTACGACTTGGATGAAATATCGTATTATATAATCTTTTACCTTAACAAAGAAACTGATGCCGTTACTATACATTCTGCCCTTTGCTACCTATTTATTAGCTGCACTTCTATTAACTAGGTACTTTACGCTTGAAACAGTAACCAATCAGCACTATACAAGTGTCAACCTATTACTCTTGATTGGTTGCGTCTCGCATGGCTATCTTTTGTTGGATCAATGGCAATATAATGGCGTTTTTTTTGGCTTAGCAACTAGTGCCTCTTTTGTTGCATGGGTTGTCGCGACAATGCTATTTGTTACTTCTTTTAGTAAACCCATTCATGCACTTGGAATTCTTGTCTATCCATTAAGCGCAATTACAGTGATTTTTTCACTATTTTTCCCCGATACTCAAAATAAGATAATCTCTATATCCATTGCGGCTCATGTTTTTTTATCTATCGGTGCATACGCCCTTCTTGCCATTGCCGTTTGTCAATCGGTTTTATTAAACATACAAGAAAAGCGCTTACATGAACACAATATCAATACTTTTGTAAAGAAACTGCCAGCCTTACAAACAATGGAAGATTTTTTCTATCAAACACTAAAAATGGGGTTTCTACTGCTGACCTTGTCATTAATTTCAGGCTATTATTATATCGATGATTTCTTTACTCAAAAACTCACATATAAAACCATACTTTCGGTCATTGCTTGGATAGGTTTTGCAGGCATTGTCATTGGCCATAGGTTGTTTGGCTGGAGAGGAAAGCTTGTAACTTTAGCAACACAAATTGCTTTTGCAGTGCTTGTTTTATCGTACTTTGGGACTAAGTTTGTTTTAGAAAGACTGCTTTCCTAATCTATTTCTAAACAACTTCAGCTTTTAAATCAAAAGGAGCAACATAAAAACATTATGAAGAACAAAAAAACATTAACAGGTGAATGCCTTTGTGGCAAAGTTTCATGGGAAATGAGCGGACCGTTCGAGTTCTTTGGTATGTGTCAATGCTCACGCTGTCGCAAAGTTACTGGTGCTGCCTTTGCGACCAACCTTTTTGTCAAGCCCGAACAATTTATCTGGCATTCCGGTAAGGATAATAGAGGTGAATATGTTATGGAATCACCCAACACGTTTGGTAACGCTTTTTGTAAAACCTGTGGCTCAAGAGTTCCTAAAAATACTGCTCGAGGCTGGGTTTTAGCTCCACTCGGGAGCTCGATGGAATTACCTGGTATTGAACCAACTCTGGTTTGCCCAGAGGACCATACTGAATGGTTTACTGGTTTAGAATCGTTAATAAAGAGTCAAAAATAGTTTATCTGTCTATATGCAACACAGCAAGAAATGCCTCTTGTGGAATATCTACTCTTCCGATAGAGCGCATCCTTTTCTTGCCCTTCTTTTGCTTTTCAAGAAGCTTTCTTTTGCGTGACACATCGCCACCATAACACTTCGCGGTTACATTTTTTCTGAGTGCTTTAACATTTGTTCTAGAAATGATTTTGGATCCAATACAGGCTTGGATAGCTACATCAAACATCTGCCTTGGAATTAATTCCTTCATTTTAGTTGCAATTTCACGACCCTTGTGTTGGGAGTTATCTCGATGAATAATTAGAGCTAAAGCGTCAACAGGCTCACTATTTATGAGAATATCTAGTCGAATCAGATCAGCCACTTGATAGCGCTCAAAGTGATAATCCATTGATGCAAATCCTCGTGAGACTGATTTTAATTTATCAAAAAAATCAAGTACAACCTCATTCAGTGGCAGCTCGTAGATAATAGAGACCTGACGTCCCATGTAATGAATTCCTTTCTGAACACCTCTCTTTTCAGTACAAAGATTTATTACCGGTCCAACGTATTCATTGGTAACCAAAATATTGGCAGTAATAATTGGCTCCCTAAACTCTGATATTCCTTGATTGGATGGTAACTTGGATGGACTATCAATTCTATGTAAATTACCCTTGGTATCTAATATTTCATAAACCACAGTTGGGGCAGTAGTTATAAGATCTAAATCATATTCACGTTCTAGGCGTTCCTGGATTATCTCCATATGAAGTAGTCCTAGAAATCCTATTCTAAATCCAAATCCAAGAGCATCCGAGTTTTCAGGTTCATATTGAAGCGCAGCATCATTTAAACGAAGTTTTGCAAGCGCATCTCTGAATTTTTCATATTCCTCCCCTGAGGTCGGAAATAGTCCTGCAAAAACTCTTGGCTGTATTGGTTTAAAACCTTCAAGAGGACTATCCACTGGATTTTTACTACCTGTGATAGTATCTCCAACCGGAGCACCATCAATATTCTTAATACTAGCAATAAGGTAGCCAACTTCTCCTGCCTTTAGACTCTCAGTTTTGGTTCTTTTAGGGGTAAAGATACCTACCTCATCTACTAAATGTTCTTCACCATTTGAGAATATTTTTATTTTTGTTTTGGTTTTTATTTCACCATCAATAACTCTAATGAGTGAAACGACTCCTAAATAATTATCAAACCAAGAATCAATAATTAGGGCTTTAATTGAGGCTTTTGAATCACCTTTAGGTGCAGGAATTTTATCTATAATCTGTTCAAGTATATCTTCAATTCCTTCACCAGACTTAGCACTTGTATGGACAGCATCATGAGCTTCAACACCTACAACATCTTCTATCTCGTCTACAACTCTTTCGGGTTCAGCTGCAGGTAAATCAATTTTATTTAAAACAGCAAGTACTTCAAGACCTTGTTCCATCGCCTTATAACAATTTGCAACAGTTTGTGCTTCGACGCCTTGCGATGCATCGACTATTAAAAGTGCTCCTTCACAAGCCGAAAGAGAACGTGAAACTTCATAGGAAAAATCTACATGTCCCGGTGTGTCGATAAAGTTTAGTAGGTAAGTCTGGCCATTCCTTGCGTTATATTCTAAGGAAACACTTTGTGACTTAATTGTGATACCACGCTCTTTCTCTATATCCATCGAGTCAAGAACTTGTGAAGACATTTCACGATCACTAAGGCCACCGCAGTGCTGAATAAATCGGTCAGCAATTGTTGACTTACCATGATCTATGTGAGCTATGATAGAAAAATTTCGGATGTTTTCCATATCAATGATAAAATGAATGCTTTTCAAATTTAAACGAAGAGATTATATCGTATATGAATAAAGTGAACCCTATTACCTGTGTTGCTACAAGCAATCAGAAAGTTGAAATACCGGACAATCATGGCAGAAATATTGTTCTCTATTTTTACCCTAAGGATGACACTCCAGGATGTACCATTGAAGGTAATGACTTTTCAGCACTAAATGAATCCTTTGCCGTCCAAAATACTGTAATTTACGGTGTTTCTAGAGACAGTATCGCTTCTCATGAAAAATTTAAGCAAAAATTTAACTATACAATTGATTTAATCTCGGATGAAGATGAATCACTATGCAATCAGTTCGATGTTATTAAATTAAAAAAGCTTTACGGTAAAGAATACATGGGTATTGTTAGATCGACTTTTGTCATTAATCCTAGTGGCGAAATCCTTAAACACTGGGATAAAGTTAAAGTAGATGGTCATGCTGAAGAGGTACTTGAATTCATCAGAGGTCTATGAATACCAACATTGACCATGAAGAGGTCGAGAAATTTTCTGCTTTAGCTGCCCGTTGGTGGGACGCTGGCTCAGAATTCAAACCGCTACATGATATAAATCCGCTCCGCTTAAACTATATTAAAGAGCAATGTGGAGGATCGCTAAAGGGTAAGCGCATTCTTGATATAGGTTGTGGTGGTGGTATCTTGAGTGAATCGTTAGCAGCTGAAGGTGCAATTGTAGTCGGTATCGATCTTTCTGAAGCGGGACTTGAGGTAGCAAAACTTCACTTACTGGAGTCTGGATTTGATATTAATTATCAACTCATTCCTGCAGAAGAGTTGGCTGACTCTGAGCCTGAATCTTTTGATATTATTACTTGTTTGGAAATGTTAGAGCATGTCCCTGATCCTTCATCAATTATCAGAGCTTGTGCAAAACTAGTCAAAACCAAAGGTCGAGTATTTTTCTCGACTATTAACCGAAATCCAAAGTCCTACTTCTTTGCAATTGTTGGGGCTGAGTATGTCCTTAATCTGCTACCAAAGGGGACTCATCATTATGAAAAATTTATCCGCCCAAGTGAGATAGATGGTTGGGCAAGAAGGTGTGGTTTGTCAGTTGCTTCAATGATTGGTATGACTTACAACCCAATCACTAAGAAATACAAACTTGAAGATGATGTCAGCGTTAACTTTATAGCACATTATTTGAAGTCTTAATTCACTGAATTGTTTATTCAACCCAGAGATTTAATATCAAACTACAGAACGTTCTTTACAGAAACTTCAATCGCATGAAGCATTGAGCGTGAAAACGAACGCATTGTTAATAGAATGTATGAGTCATCGCCATCTCTAAAAATAATGGTACCAATATGTTCCATAACTGTTCTTGAAACGCTACCCAATGTAAAGATATTGGGGTCCAAGTCAATTGGACAAATACGTTCTAACACTTCAAGACTCCTTTCACCACTGACACGAATCATACCCCACGTATCAGATTGATCTGTGTAATATGCCGGTGCGTCAAATCTCTCTGCAAGATTTGCTTCAGCATCATCACTTTCGTATGCAAAATAAGCCAATACTTGATTTTTTTGCAGTCGCCAAAGTGTCACTGAAGCATCAGAAGACCTGGTTGACTGACCCATCGCTGGTATAGATAAACCACAAGAGTTAGCTATTGCAGATTCGATATCTTCAGCTCGATCTCTTGGAAGAGCGACCATTACTAAAGAATGGTCAGTTACCTCAGTAACGGTTACCCCGTCGAACTCATGTTCTGCGCCACCTAAGGGTGACTCTTTTGTTAATTCATAATCAGACACGTAAACGCTCCCCTTCTGGATCGACAAAGTGTGGACTGCAAATTTCAACCTCTACATCGTTACCTCTAACTAAGTCAACTGCACGGACATTCTCACCTTTGCGGCTGTGTCCACTTTTAATAAACCCTATGCCAATGTAATGCCCCAATATTGGAGAATAAATGCAAGACGATATCCAGCCTTGATCGTTTTCGGTAGTTGCCTTATCACGCAATCCAAGCAGATGAGAACCTGCAAGCAG
>KB889761.1 GCA_000372785.1 gamma proteobacterium SCGC AB-629-P17
GTGCTGGCGTGGTCTCGAAGATTACGGAATGAGAGTATTTAGGTAAATAAGAACCGTCGAAATATTGTATAATCGACGGTTTTTTCGTTTAAGAAGTCAGAGTAGGTAAATAGGCAAATGAGCAATCAAAATATTAGAATAAAATTGAAGGCATTTGATCATCGATTAATCGATAAATCAGCCGTTGAGATTGTTGAAACAGCTAAGCGAACTGGCGCTAGTGTAAGGGGTCCAATTCCTTTACCTACAAAGAAAGAACGTTTTACCGTTTTGACTTCACCGCATGTTAATAAGGATGCTAGAGATCAATACGAATTAAAAACTTATTCTAGATTGATGGACGTGATTAGTCCGACAGACAAAACCGTTGATGCATTGATGAAGTTAGATCTTGCTGCAGGTGTTGATGTAAAGATCCAACTTAACTAATAGATAGGATTAAGAAAATGGCAATTGAATTAGTTGGACAAAAATTAGGAATGACACGCCTCTTGTCAGATGATGGTTCAGCATCTTCAGTGAGTGTTATTAAGATTGAACCTAATCTTGTAGTACAAACAAAAACTATTGATACCGATGGTTATAACGCCGTGCAAGTAACTATTGGTAAAAAGATCAATAAAAAAGGTGAAGCGAAAGTAGGTCGTACTAGTAGAGCACTAAAAGGTCATTATGCTAAAGCATCTCAAGAGATAGGCTTGGGGTTATGGGAAATGAGAGTCGATGAAACTGAACTTTCTGATCTATCAAAGATGGATGTTTCCTTTTTTGGTGCCGGCCACTTTGTTAACGTAACGGGTCAATCTAAAGGTAAAGGATTTCAAGGCGGTGTAAAGCGCCACAATTTTAGTATGCAAGATGCAACACATGGTAACTCGCTTTCGCATCGTGCTCTTGGATCTACTGGACAGTGTCAAACACCTGGACGTGTGTTTAAAGGTAAAAAGATGGCAGGTCAAATGGGTAACATGCAAGTGACTGAAGAATGCCTGGAAGTTTTAAGGGTTGATAATGAGCGTAATTTATTGTTAGTCAAGGGTGCCATTCCAGGCGCTAAAAATGGTTTTGTTAGGGTGTTTTTATCAGACAAAAAGAACAGTGTTAATGAGCAAGTTAGTAAGCAACTATCTGAGTTAAAAGATACAGAGGTAATAGAAACCGAAGCAGTTGAGACTGAAGTGGTAGAAACTGAAGCAGTTGAGACTGAAGTGGTAGAAACTGAAGCTGTTGAGACTGAAGTGGTAGAAACTGAAGCTGTTGAGACTGAAGTGGTAGAAACTGAAGATGAAGAAACTAAAGATAAATAAAGGATTCAAACAAAGATTTTGAGATGAAAGTAAAAGTATTAAACTTAAAAACAAACAAATCCACTTCCCAAGAAGTATCTGATGGTGTTTTTGCTCGTAACTACAACGAGTCACTAGTGCATCAAATTACGACTGCTTATATGGCGTCAGGTCGCAGTGGCTCAAAAGCACAAAAGAATCGTGCAGCTGTTAGAGGTGGCGGTAAAAAACCCTGGAAGCAAAAGGGAACTGGTCGTGCCCGTGCAGGTACATCACGTGGACCTATTTGGAGAAGTGGAGGAGTTACATTTGCTTCTCAGCCTCGAGACTACACTCAAAAAGTAAACAAAAAAATGTACAAAGGTGCGATTAGCGTAATTCTATCTGAGTTGTTGCGTACTGACCGTTTAAAAGTTGTTTCAGAATTAGATATTACTGAGCCAAAAACAAAAAATATTACCTCACTCATGAATTCATTGAATATCAAGGATGCGTTATTAATGACCGATGAGTTGGATGAAAACTTATACCTGTCTTCTCGTAATCTATATCACGTAGGTGTTTGTGACACTCAGAGTATTGACCCTGTAAGTTTAATAGGTTATGACAACGTAGTGATGACCAAAGCTGCACTTAAAAAAGTGGATGCAATGCTATGAATCAAGAAAAAGTATTAAAAGTATTACTTGGACCAGTTGTTTCTGAAAAAACAACCATGGCTGCTTCGACAAGCAATCAGTATATTTTTAAAGTGAGAACTGATAGCAACAAGAGAGAAATTAAAGCGGCTGTAGAGTCGCTGTTTGGTGTCAAAGTTGAAGGTGTAACTACTTCAAATGTCAAGGGAAAGAAAAAAGTCTTTAAAGGAAAAGTTGGTCAACGCATTAATTGGAAAAAAGCAGTAGTCAAAGTATCTGAAGGTCAGATGATTGATGCTAGTGCTTCATAGAGAATTTATTATGGCAACAGTTATAAAAAGAAAACCAACATCACCAGGAAGACGCTTTGTTGTCAATGTGGTTGATAAAGATTTGCATAAAGGTAAACCCTTTGCAGCTTTGACTGAAAGCAAAAACAGAATTAGTGGTCGCAACAACCGCGGAAAAATTACTGTAAGGCATAGAGGTGGTGGTCATAAACAAAGATATCGTGTCATTGATTTCAAGCGCAATAAGGATGATATTGCTGCCACCGTTGAGCGAATTGAATATGACCCAAATCGCAGTGCAAACATTGCATTAGTTCTATACGCTGACGGTGAAAGACGCTATATTGTTGCGCCAAAAGGATTAAAGGCAGGCGAAAAGATTATATCTGGTAACTCTGCAGCTATTCAAAAAGGCAACACTTTGCCATTGAGCAATATCCCACTTGGTAGTGTAGTGCATTGTGTTGAATTGAAACCAAAAAAAGGTGCTCAGATAGCAAGAAGCGCTGGCACATCAGTTCAACTAGTTGCTAAAGAAGGTAATTACGTAACGCTTAGATTACGTTCTGGCGAAGTTCGAAAAGTATTGTCTGAATGCCGAGCAACTTTAGGTGAAGTTTCTAAATCCGAACATAGTCTAAGAAAACTAGGTAAAGCTGGTGCTAATAGATGGAGAGGTGTAAGACCAACAGTTCGAGGTGTTGTAATGAACCCTGTTGACCACCCACATGGAGGTGGTGAAGGAAAAACTAGTGGTGGCAGACATCCGGTCTCACCTTGGGGGACACCAACAAAGGGTTACAAAACTCGTACCAATAAGCGTACAGATAAACTTATCGTACGTCGAAGAAATAAAGGGTAATTATGGCTAGATCACTAAGAAAAGGACCGTTTGTCGATGAGCATTTAATTCAAAAGGTATTAAAGGCTCAAGAAATTAACGATAGAAAACCAATTAAAACTTGGTCTCGTCGTTCGGTTATCGTACCAGAAATGATTGGTTTAACGATAGCAGTACACAATGGTCGTGTACACGTTCCAGTCTCAATTAACGAGAACATGATTGGTCATAAATTGGGTGAATTTGCTGGAACAAGAACATTTAAAGCCCATTCTGGTGATCGAAAAAGTCGTATTGAATAAGGTGTCATGATGAAAGAAGTTAAAGCAATTCATAAATATGCAAAAATCTCTCCTTTTAAGGTTAGATTGATTGCTGATCAGATTCGCAATAAGCCAGTTGAAGAGGCTATGAATATTTTATCTTTCAGCAATAAAAAAGCAGCGATATTGGTGAAACAAGTATTAAGTTCTGCAATTTCAAACGCTGAGCACAATGATGGTTTGGATATTGATGAATTAAAAGTAAGTAGTGTTTTCGTTAATGAAGGTTCTACGATGAAGAGAATTCGCCCTCGTGCAAAAGGAAGAGCGAATCGAATTTTTAAAAGAACTAGCCACATAAGTGTTGGCGTAAGCGAGTAAAGAAATATGGGCCAAAAAGTAAATCCAGTAGGAATTAGATTAGGGATCGTTAAAGATTGGGATTCGAAGTGGTATGCCAGCAGTAAAGACTATCCTCATTATTTATTATCTGATATTGAAGTAAGAGACTTTTTATTTAAAGAGCTGACTTCAGCGTCTGTTAGTCGTATTAGTATTGAGAGATTATCTAACACTGCTAAGATTATTATTCATACTGCTCGTCCCGGAATTGTGATTGGAAAAAAAGGTGCTGATATAGAGAGGTTGAAGACTGTAGTGTCAGCCAAAATGGGCGTTCCAGTTCATATTAGTATTGAAGAAGTCAAACAACCGGAATTAGATGCACGATTAGTTGCTGAAAATATTGCTCAACAACTTGAGAAGCGTGTCATGTATAGGCGTGCAGTTAAACGTGTTTTAGGTAATGCAACTCGTTTAGGCGCACTAGGTATCAAAGTTATGGTTAGTGGTCGATTGAATGGTGCTGAAATAGCACGATCAGAGTGGTACCGTGAGGGTCGTGTTCCTCTGCATACTTTTAGAGCAGATGTTGACTATAGTAGTTTTCGTGCAAATACACAGCATGGTGTCATCGGTATTAAAGTTTGGATTTTCAAAGGTGAAATCCTTGACCATAAAAAAGGCACTCTAGAGGAAGTTTCTAAACGTGGTGCTGGAAAAAAAATAAGTAAGAAGTAAAGGAATTTAGAGATGTTACAACCTAAACGTACAAAATTTAGAAAAGTCATGAAGAGCCGTAACCGGGGTTTAGCGAATAGTCATAATGTTAGCTTTGGTGAGATCGGGTTGCAAGCAATTGGCAGATGTCGTATGACGGCAAGACAGATTGAATCTGCACGTCGCGCAATGACTCGACACGTTAAACGTCAAGGAAAAATTTGGATTCGTGTTTTTCCTGATAAACCTATCACTAAAAAACCTTTAGAGGTACGTATGGGTAAAGGTAAAGGCAGTGTTGAATATTGGGTTGCACAAATTAAACCTGGGCAGATTTTATTTGAAATGCAAGGTGTTGATGAGATAGTTGCAATGGAGGCATTTGAGCTTGCTGCTGCGAAACTCCCTGTTAAGACAAAGATGATTAAACGGACAATAATGTAATGGATGTTAAAGAACTAAGAGAGCAAGACTTACCTCAGTTAAATGAAGAGTTGGTGACAATTCTTAAAGAGCATTTCGAGTTGCGTATGCAACACAGTAGTGGGCAACTAACTGACCTGTCGAAGCTTGGAAAAACAAAAAGATCAATTGCCCAAATTAAAACAATTATTAACGAGAAGCAATCATGAGCGATTCGAATTCTGTAGAAAGAGTGCTAACTGGTAAGGTAGTTAGTAATAGTCGTGATAAAACAATTGCTGTTTTGATAGAGCGCAAAGTGCGTCATCCGATTTATAAAAAATATATTAAGCGTAGCACTAAAGTTCATGCACATGATGAAAAAAATGAGTGTGGCTTAGGTGACGTTGTGAGAGTTTCTGAGTCAAAGCCGTTTTCAAAAACAAAGAATTGGGCTTTGATAGAAGTTATTGAAAAATCAATGAGTATTGAGTAACTAATCGCATTGTAGAGAGAAGAAAATGATTCAGATGCAAACAAAATTACATATTGCTGATAACAGTGGTGGAGTCAGGGCTATGTGTATTAAAGTTTTAGGTGGTTCAAAGCGTCGCTATGCCAATATAGGTGATGTTATTAAGGTGAGTATTAAAGAAGCCTCACCTCGTGGCAAAGTAAAAAAAGGCGATGTTTACGATGCAGTTGTAGTTCGTACAGCTCAAGGTGTTCGTCGTAAAGATGGTTCTAGGATACGCTTTGATAACAATGCAGTGGTATTGTTAAATACTAAGTTAGAGCCAATCGGCACACGTATATTTGGTCCTGTCACTCGTGAGTTAAGAAGCGCTCAATTTATGAAGATTGTTTCACTCGCGCCAGAGGTATTGTAATGAATAAAATTAAACAAAATGATGAGGTTATCGTAATCGCTGGCAAAGACAAAGGATCAGTTGGTACAGTTACAAAAGTAATTGGTTCAAAGCTTATTGTTGAAGGGTTTAATATAGTTAAAAAACATGTTCGACCGAACCCTCAGGAAGGGATACAGGGTGGCATTGAAGAAAAAGAAATGCCTTTAAATGTATCGAATGTAGCGATTTATAATTCCACCACTCAAAAGGCAGATCGTGTTGGTATTAGGGTGAATGATCAAGGTGAGAAAGAAAGATTTTTTAAGTCAAACGGTGAAACCGTACTTTGACATAATAGAAAATAGGTGAGAAGTGTCTAGACTAAAAGTACAATATAAAAATGAGATTATCCCTAAGCTTAAGGAAGAATTAGGCATGGGTAATGCTATGTCAGTCCCTAAAATTGAAAAAATTACGATCAATATGGGACTGGGTAGCGCCTTAGGGGACAAAAAAGTATTAGAAAGTGCATTGGAAGAGTTGAGCTTAATTTCCTCACAAAAGCCGGTAACTTGTCTTGCAAGAAAATCGGTTGCAAGCTTTAAACTCAGAGAAGGCAATGCAATTGGTTGTAAGGTGACGCTCAGAAAAGAAAGAATGTATGAGTTTCTTGATCGTTTGGTGAATATTGCTATTCCTCGTATCAGAGATTTTCGTGGTCTTAGTGATAAATCATTTGATGGTCGTGGAAACTACAATATGGGTATTAATGAGCAAATCGTATTCCCAGAAATTGATTTTGAAAAAGTAACAAAAATGCGTGGTATGGATATAGCAATCACGACCAACGCAAAGAACGATGATGATGCTAAGAAATTATTGGCGATGTTTAATTTCCCATTTAAAGGATAACATAATGGCTAAAAGGTCCATGATACATAGAGACGTCAAGCGAGCAAAATTAGTTGCAAAATACAAAGAAAGACGCCTTGAGTTAAAGAAAATTATTAAGAGTATTCACACTTCTGATGAAGACCGTTTCCAGGCAATGATTAAATTACAGTCACTGCCAAGAGATGCTTCACCAGTTCGTCAGCGTAATCGTTGCGGACTCTCTGGTCGTCCACATGGCTTTTATCGTAAATTTGGGTTAGCCAAGTCTCAGCTCAGAGAACGTGCCATGAATGGTGAAATTCCTGGTTTATCTAAAGCAAGTTGGTAGGAGAGCAGTATGAGTATGTCTGACCCAATAGCTGATATGTTGACCCGAATTAGGAATGCACAGGCAGTAAATAAAGCACAAGTAAGTATCCCTGCTTCAAATTTAAAGTCTGCTATTGCAAGTGTTATGCAGGATGAAGGTTACATTACGTCTTTTGCAATTGATGGGGATAACGCATCAAATAAAACATTAACAATTAAATTGAAGTACTACGACAACAAACCTGTCATTGAATCATTAGAAAGAATTTCTAAGCCTAGTTTAAGACTTTATGCCAAAAAAGATAATATACCAAGTGTACTTAACGGTCTAGGCATTGTTATCGTTTCAACGCCAAAAGGTGTTATGACAGGTCAAGCTGCCAAGTCACAAAATATTGGTGGCGAAGTTTTGTGTAGTGTTTCTTAATAGTGGAGATTTAAGATGTCTAGAGTTGCAAAGTCACCAATTATAGTACCAGATGGCGTAGAAGTATCACAGTCTGGGGAAGACTTAACTGTTAAGGGAAAGCTGGGCGAAATGACTATGAATGTCCATTCATCAGTCACTATTAAATACACTGATAATGTGTTGACTTTTTTTCCGGTAAAGGATAGTCAGATAGAAGAAAAAAGCGCTTGGGCTCAAGCGGGAACAGCAAGGGCAAATACATTTAATTTAATTAAAGGTGTTACAGAGGGATGGGAGAAAAAATTAACTTTGATTGGTGTCGGTTATCGTGTAGAAGCAAGAGGTAAGGTTTTGAGCTTAAAATTAGGTTTTTCTGATCCAGTAAATTACAATTTGCCTGAGGGTGTTAGTGTTGAAACACCTTCACAGAAAGAAGTTTTAGTGAAAGGAATCGACAAACAAAAAGTAGGTCAGGTGGCTGCTGAAATTAGAGCGTTTCGTCCACCTGAACCATATAAAGGCAAAGGAGTTCGTTACACTGATGAACAAGTTGTCCGTAAAGACGCTAAAAAGAAATAATAGATTGAAAGGTAGTTAGATGAAATTTGAAAAAAAACAAGCCCGTATAAGAAGGGCAACGAAATTTAGAGCAAAGCACGCTGCAAGAGGTGTAGAGCGTTTGTGTGTCCACAAATCTTCCCAACATATCTATGCTCAGATAGTTAGTGGTTGTGGCACTAAAACGTTGGCTTCAGCCTCAAGCGTGTCTGCCAAAATTAAAAATGGTGGAAATATTGAGGCGGCTACTAAAGTAGGAAATTTAATTGCAAAGGCTGCCAAAAAGGCTAAAGTATCAAAGGTCGCATTTGATCGTTCAGGTTTTAAGTACCATGGTCGAGTCAAGGCGCTTGCAGAAGCTGCAAGAGAAGGCGGTTTAGATTTCTAATTAAGAGTTTTTTAAAGGTTTAAAGAATGGCTGAAAATAAGAGAAAAAATTACACAGAAGAAAGTGAATTCATCGAAAAATTGGTTAATATTCGACGCGTTGTTAAAGTAGTTAAAGGTGGTCGAATCTTCGGTTTTTCTGCTTTAGTGGTTGTCGGTGATGGTAACGGAAAAGTCGGTTACGGTACTGGTAAAGCACGCGAAGTTCCTATAGCTATTCAAAAAGCAATGGATAAAGCAAAAAGATCAATGAAATTAGTGCCTTTAGTTAATGGCACACTTCATTATCCAATTACTTCATGTGTCGGTGCAGCAAAGGTTTATCTGCAGCCTGCCTCTGAAGGTACTGGAGTAATTGCTGGTGGGCCAATGAGAAGTGTTTTAGAAGCAGTGGGTGTTCACAATATTTTGGCAAAATGTAACGGTACGCGTAACCCAATAAGCGTTGTTAGAGCAACTATTGATGGTTTAACAAAGATGTCATCACCACAGACTGTTGCAGCTAAGAGAGGCAAAACCGTTGAAGAAATTACTGGGGAAATATAATGGCTGAAGAGAAAATAGAAAAAAAAGCAACACAAAAAAAGGCTATTTCTAAAAAATCATCAACCAAAGCAGTTGCAGCAAAAAAAGCGCCTGCTAAGAAAGTTGCCACTAAAAAAGTATCAACCAAAGCAGTTGCAGCAAAAAAAGCGCCTGCTAAGAAAGTTGCCACTAATAAAACAACTCTAAGTGTAACTTTAATTAAAAGTTTTTATGGTCGTCTTCCCTCGCATCGCGCTACTGTAAATGGTCTTGGTTTAAAGCGAATCAACCATACAGTGGAGTTGCAGGATACGCCTGAAGTCAGAGGCATGATTAACAAAGTGTCTTACTTATTAAAAATAGAGGGTTAAGTAATGAATCTTAATACATTGAAGCCTGCATTGGGTGAAAAAACTGGCAGAAAGCGTGTTGGTCGTGGTATGGGTTCTGGTACTGGAAAAACATGCGGCCGAGGTCATAAAGGACAAAGTTCTCGCTCTGGTGGTTTTACCAAGATTGGATTTGAGGGTGGCCAGATGCCATTACAAAGAAGATTACCAAAGGTTGGTTTTACTTCACGCATCTCAAGAGTGACCTCACAAGTAACCCTCTCTCAACTTGATAAGCTAACTGAAACTGACATTAATATTGATGTTTTAAAGAAAAACAACCTTGTTACTAAAAACATTTTAAGAGTAAAAGTGATGCTTTCAGGTGAAATTACACGTGCGATTAACTTGACTGGTATTAAAGTAAGTAAGGGCGCAAAAAAAGCTATTGAAGCTGCCAAAGGAACCATAAGCGAGTAATAAAATGAGCCAATCACCTCTAGGACTTAGTGAAGATTTAATAAAGCGCATCCTTTATTTGTTGGGAGCGTTAATCGTTTTTAGATTGGGAACACATATTGTGATTCCATTCATATCGCAGACGGCGCTTGCTTCATTAGTAGAAGACAACAGAGATGGTATTTTGGGTATGTTTAATATGTTCTCAGGTGGAGCGTTAGAACGCCTTTCTATTTTCACTCTTGGGATAATGCCTTATATTTCCTCATCAATCATCATGACACTTATGACTTCAGTCGTACCTCATTTTGAGCAATTGAAGAAAGAAGGAGAGCGTGGTAGAAGAAAAATTACTCAATACACTCGTATGGGTACTGTGTTTTTAGCAGTCTTTCAATCCTATGGAATTTCAATAGCATTGCAATCGCAAACAGGGGCTGGAGTTCCTCTGGTGACAAATCCTGGCCTGACATTTAGCTTTGTTACTGTTGTGACGTTAACTACTGGAACACTATTCTTAATGTGGTTAGGAGAACAGATTAGTGAAAAAGGTGTTGGTAATGGCATTTCAATGATTATATTTGCTGGTATCGTTGCCGGTCTACCTGTCTCTTTAGGCAATACGCTTGGTATGGTAAGTACTGGTGAGTTGAGTGTTTTTGCTGTTGTATTAATATTGATTATGGCAGCTGTAGTGATGGGCTTTGTTGTCTTTATGGAAAGAGCTCAGAGACGAATCACTGTAAATTACGCCAAACGACAGCAAGGACGTAAAATGGTCGGAGGTCAAAGCTCCTATTTACCCCTTAAGATCAACATGGCGGGTGTTATTCCTCCAATTTTTGCCTCTAGCATTATTCTATTTCCAGCAACATTGGGTGGTTGGTTTTCGCAAACAGAAGGACTGGGCTGGTTGGCAGATATTACTTCCAGTATATCCCCGGGACAGCCACTATATATCATGTTCTATGCTTCGGCGATTGTGTTTTTTACTTTTTTCTATACAGCACTTACATTTAATGCTAAGGATACAGCAGACAATCTAAGAAAGTCTGGTGGATTTATTCCAGGAATAAGACCAGGTCAGCACTCAGCGGATTATATTGACAGTGTCACCTCAAGGTTAACAGCAGTTGGTGCAATCTATATTACGGCAGTTTGTTTATTGCCAGAGTTTTTAATTTTGTATTGGAATGTGCCCTTCTATTTTGGTGGCACCAGTCTTCTCATCATTGTTGTCGTGGTGATGGATTTTATCGCACAAGCGCAGTCTCATATGATGTCAAATCAGTACGAAGGTTTGATGCGCAAAGCGAACTTAAAGTAAGGGTTAGTTATGAAAGTAAGAACATCTGTTAAAAAAATATGTAAAGATTGCAAAATTATTAAGCGACACGGAGTGATTCGTGTCATTTGTAAAGACCCTCGTCACAAGCAAAGACAAGGGTGATGACATTGACAAATATTGATTTACAAAGTAAAATTTCACGATTTTTCGATTTTAGAATTATGGGTGAAAAAACTTCACCCGAACGAAATATTTATTGAGGTATAGGTAGAATTTATGGCACGAATTGCAGGAATAAATATTCCAACAGATAAGCACATTGTAATTGGTTTGCAGTCAATTTTTGGTATCGGAAAAACCCGATCAAAATTAATTTGTGAAATACTAAAACTAGATCCTAGTACTAAGGTCTCTGAATTAACTGAAGATGAGTTGGAGTCCATACGTGCAACTGTGTCTAAGTATGAAGTAGAAGGTGATTTAAGACGTGAAGTTGCAATGAACATTAAACGTCTTAGAGACTTAGGTTGCTATAGAGGTATTCGTCACAGGAAATCACTTCCTTTGCGTGGTCAAAGAACAAAAACTAACGCCAGAACTCGTAAGGGCCCTCGACGTTTAATTAAATAATTAGGGCATACTATTTATGGCAACAGAACAATCAGCTAAAAAGAAGTCTAAGAAAATCGTTTCAGATGGAATTGCACACATTCATGCAACTTTTAATAATACTATTGTGATGATTACTGATCGTCATGGGAATACTTTATGTTGGGCTACTTCAGGTGGTGCAGGTTTTAGAGGTTCAAGGAAATCAACCCCTTTTGCTGCACAAGTTGCTGCAGGAAGTTGTGGTGAGAAAGCGCAAGCTATTGGTATGAAGAATCTTGACGTTCGAGTTAAGGGCCCTGGTCCAGGTAGAGATTCGGCTATTCGTGGCCTCAATGCACAGGGCTTAAAAATCCAATCAATAACTGATGTGACGCCAATTCCGCACAATGGGTGTCGTCCATCTAAAAAACGAAGAGTATAAGGATAAATTATGGCAAGATATACTGGCCCTACATGCAAATTAGCACGCCGTGAAGGCGCTGACTTAGAGCTTAAGAGCGGCATTAGATCGATAGACTCAAAGTGTAAATTATCACAGTTACCTGGTATGCATGGTGTAAACGCTCGTCGTCAAAAAGGTAGTGATTACGGCTTACAGTTGCGTGAAAAGCAGAAAGTTAGACGTATGTATGGCGTGTTAGAGAAACAATTCCGACTGTATTACAAAAAAGCGAGTTCAAAAAAAGGATCGACTGGAGAGAACTTATTGTCGCTGCTTGAGTGTCGCCTTGATAATGTGGTTTACCGTATGGGGTTCGCTTCAACTCGTTCAGAGGCGAGACAATTGGTTTCTCATAAATCAATCGTAGTGAATGGTAAGGTTGTGAACATACCTTCTTATCAGGTAAGTGCAAATGATGAAATCTCTGTTAGAGAGAAATCAAAAAAACAAAACCGAATTCAACTAGCCGTTGAGATTTCAGGACAGAATGGATTAGCTGAGTGGGTTGATGTTGATAACAAGTCATTGAAAGGTATATTTAAAAATGTGCCTTCTCGTGATGAGTTGTCAGCTGATATTTCAGAACATTTAATCGTTGAATTGTATTCTAAATAGGAATTAAATATGCAAGGAAGTGCAAGAGATTTTCTAAAACCAAAACTAGTCGATTCAGTTGAATTGTCTGCAAACGAGTATCGTGTTGTTCTTGAGCCATTTGAGCGTGGTTTTGGACATACATTGGGAAATTCACTAAGAAGAACTTTATTGTCTTCTATGGTTGGTTCAGCAATTACTGAAGTTTCGATTGAAGGTGTAATGCATGAATTTTCAACCATTGAAGGTGTCCAAGAAGATGTGCTTGATATCCTTCTAAACCTCAAGGAAACTTCTGTAGGACTTAATGCGAGTGAAACTGCAACCGTAATCATCGAGAAAGAAGGCCCATCTCAACTAACTGGCGCAGATATTGAATCCAATGGTACTGATGTATCAGTATTCAACCCTGAGAAGGTTATCGCGACTATAAACGATGGTGGCAAAATTAGAATGACATTAAGGATTGATACTGGAGTTGGATACGATGTTGCCGTTTCTCGAACTGTTGAATCCGAAACTATTGGTAGTATTCAGTTGGATGCAAGCTTCTCACCAATTAAACGTGTCAGTTTTACAGTTGAATCAGCACGTGTTGAACAAAAAGTAAACCTAGATAGACTTAATATTGTTATCGAAACAAACGGTTCGGTTGACGCAGAAGAAGCAGTTAAGCGTGCAGCAACGATATTGCAAGATCAACTCTCATCATTTGTAGAACTTGAGCCGGTGGTTGAGGAAGAACCGCAGCCGACTTCTGACGATTTCCCGCCAATGTATTTGTCGGCTGTTGATGAGCTAGAGTTAACGGTTCGTTCTGCTAACTGTTTAAAGGCAGAGCAAATATACTATATTGGTGATCTGATTCAAAAATCAGAACAGGACTTATTAAGGACACCAAACTTGGGTCGTAAGTCGCTTAATGAAATTAAAGAAGTCCTCACTGAAAAAAATCTTGAACTTGGTACAGAGATAGAAAACTGGCCGCCAGTTGATTTAATGAGTGATTAAGGATAAATAATGAGACACAGAAAGTCAGGTAGACAGCTTAACCGCAATTCATCGCATAGAAAGGCGATGTTTCAGAATATGGCAAATTCACTATTCTTGCATGAAGCTATTAAAACAACTTTGCCAAAAGCAAAGGAACTTCGTCGTGTAGTTGAGCCATTAATTACTAAGGCAAAATCAGACAGTGTCGCAAACCGTCGTCACGTATTTTCAAAGTTACGTGATGATGCAATGGTTGCAAAGTTATTTAGCGAATTAGGTCCATTTTATAAAGACCGTCCTGGGGGTTATGTTCGTATTCTGAAAGCGGGTTTTCGAACAGGTGACAAGGCCCCAATGGCTGTAGTGCAATTGGTTGATTTTGAAAGTGGTGAAGAAATTATTTCAGAAGATCCAATACAAGAAACACAAGAAGAATCTTAAGGGAATTATTATATGCCAGCAATTAAAGTAAGAGAGAACGAGCCATTTGATATAGCATTACGTCGTTTCCGACGTTTATGTGATCGAGCGGGTGTTATTACAGATGTAAGAAAAAAAGAGTTTTTTGAAAAGCCGACTTGGGTCAATAAACGCAAAAAGGCTGCAGCTGTTAAAAGAACACACAAAGAAATGGCAAAAAACCGTATTCATCGCAAACGTATGTACTAAGAGGCCTCTCTTGGCGCAACATAAATACGCAAAATGTCTCAGCTAAAAAAACGCATTACCGACGATATGAAGTCGGCAATGAAAGCGAAAGACAAACAAGCCCTTAAAGCAGTACGTATGATTCTTGGGGCAATCAAACAAAAAGAAGTTGACGACCGCATCGAGCTAGATGATGCACATGTGATGGCCGTTATTCAAAAAATGGTCAAGCAACGCAAAGATTCCATATCTCAGTTCTCTGACGCTGGTCGCAGTGACTTAGTAGAGGTAGAGGAGGCTGAACTAGTTATCATTAATAGCTACATGCCAGAGCAACTAAGTGATGAAGAGGTAAAAGCAGCTGTCGTAAGGACAATAACCGATTGTGGTGCAGATTCTATGAAAGACATGGGCAAACTTATGGGTGTGCTCAAAGGTCAGCTAGACGGTAAAGCTGATATGGGTCTAGTTTCTCGTCTGATCAAAGACAAATTGTCATAAATCAATCTAGTTTTGTAAACCCTTCTTGAAGGTGGTTGGTGTTATATTTGTTTGACTAATGAACCAGCGGATAAATGAAGAAGGTTCTGAGTAGCCGAGTAAATACGAGATAACTTTAACAGACTGCCCCTCGTTTAACATCAGTTTCGCTCTTTTCAGCTTATGTTGGTTAAATGTTTGACGAAAATTCGTTTTATTTTTTGACAACTGATTGCGAAGCGAATTAACACTCATACCCAGCTGACCAGATATTTTCTCAATGTTGACATTGTTGTAGTTATTTTCATAATTACATAGTAGGGTTTCCACTCTATCAATCATGTTGCTCCGGGTTTGCTTCTGTTGTAACTTTTCTTTAGCGATTGATGTTAAAAAAGCAACTAATTTTGAGTTAGAAAGACTATTTTTTTTCATAAAAGTATTGTGGCTGATGGTGATAGAGGTTTCAGTGCCATTAAAAATAAGAGGACAATTAAAAACTGATTTTTTGTTAATTGATTGCTTGCTTGGCTGAATTTTGGTAGTAATATGTTTAATTGCATATCTTTTTGACCTGATAAAGGCGGCAAGCATTGACAAACACAAGTTTTCATATAGACTTGGGTATTCAATTACTGGGTCTGCAATGAATTGAATTTTGACTATGTCCTGATGTTTGTTGACTAAAACTTTGATACCCTCAAGTTCTATATTAATATATGTTTGAAGTAATTTAAAACTCTCTTTTAGGTTTCTTGAATACAAAAATATCAAACCTAATAATTCAGCATAGTTCGGTCTTATTTGCGCCAATTTAGAATAATTAATCGAGATCAGATCGTCATCAAAAACGGACTCAGCTTGAATAAAAAAATTTAAAAACATCTCAATAGGTAGTGTTAAGTTTTGGTTTAATAATATTTTTTCAGGCAAACCTATTCTGCTACAAATTTCATCAACCTCTTTGGGATAAATTTGTTGGAATCTTAGAATGGATCTCCAAGCAATGCTATGTATGTTCATGCAATTAAAGTTTGGTTAATTGTAATAAAGTGTTAATATTTTATTATATTATGTCAATTAAAATTCTCTTAAATCTGTTGGTCACCGTATTTTTTCACATTCTAATAGATATGATACATAATATAGATGTCTAGAAGAAAATCGGCACGAGCCGCTAAACAAGCCCAAAGAGCAAAAGCGCCTGAAATAAATCCGTGCCCTCCGGGACAGATTGGCGGTCAATATAAGCCACTATCAGACCCTCAAGTCAAGCAAATTTATAATGAAGCTCTGCGTATATTAGAACAGATTGGTATGACTGATGTTCCAAAAGTTCTTGAAACGCAGGCCTTGGCTCATGGTGCAAAAAAAAATAAACAAGGGAGGCTTTGTTACCCTAGCTCTATGGTAGAAAGCATAATTACTTCTGCTTGTAAACAGTTTACCTTTTATGGTCGTGACCCTAAGCATGATATTGTAGTTGGCGGTGATAAGGTTTATTTTGGAACAGGTGGAGCAGCAGTTCAAACTCTAGATATAGATACTGAAGAGTATCGACCTTCAACCTTGTCTGATTTATATGACTTCACTCGCCTTATTGATCAACTATCTAATGTCAGTTGGTTTACTCGGTGCTGCATTGCGACTGATGTTGAAGATAATTTCGAACTGGATGTCAATACTGCATACGCACTATTAAAGGGAACCACAAAGCCAGTAGGTATGAGTTTTCATATTGCTGAGCATGTTGGTCCAATTATCGATATGTTTGATATTGCATTAGGTGGAAAGGGAAAGTTTTCTGATAAACCATTTTGCAAGGCTCATATTAGTCCAGTTATCTCGCCGCTAAAATATGGCGAAGACGGGGTGATGGTGGCAATAGCTTGCATGAAACGCGGATATCCGCAAATTTTTTGTCACTATACTTATTAATCATTTGTTGAAGAGTGCATCTCGTTTAACCTGAAGTTCTAAATAAGCATCAACTTTTATGTTAGAAAATATATTTCAATATTCATTTTTTTCATTTGTGTTAATAAGTTTTTTGCTTTTACTTGTATTGGTAAAAACAAAATTAAAACTTTGGCAGGTATGGTTGTTGGCTACCGCGTTGGCATATCCTGGTGCAGTTATATCTGGTCATTTAGGTGCGCAGATTATATTCGTTATACTGTTGTTTCTAGGAATATTTCTTGTCCCTAAAATCAGATTATTAATATTTACTAAGCCCCTGTTTAATGCCATGCGAAAGGCATTACCTCCAATCGGTTTGACTGAGAGAATTGCACTCGAAGCAGGAAGCGTTTGGTGGGATGCTGAACTGTTTCAAGGGAACCCAAATTGGAAAGAGTTATCAGAACTGGAGGCAACAGAACTAACAGAAGAGGAACAGAGTTTTATTGACAATGAAGTTAATACGCTCTGTTCTATGATCAACTCTTATGAAATAGTGGAAAAGCAAGATCTGACAGAAGAGGTCTGGCGCTATATTTTCGATAATGGTTTTCTTGGCATCATTATTCCCAAAGAGTTCAATGGTTTAGGATTCTCACACTTTGCACATGCAACAATTGTAGGCAAACTTTCCTCTGCTTCTCAATTTTTAGGTATTGCTGTTATGGTTCCAAATTCATTGGGTCCTGGAGAGCTACTTCTTAAATATGGTACTGAAAAACAAAAACAACATTACTTACCTCGCTTGGCAAAAGGCCAAGAGATTCCTTGCTTTGGCCTGACGTCAACTGTTGCCGGTTCTGATGCCGGTTCACTTGAAGACAATGGCATTGTTTGTTATGGAGACCATGAGGGCGAGAAGGTATTAGGGCTCAGGCTCAATTGGGAAAAGCGCTACATTACACTGGCCCCTATTGCCACAGTAATCGGTTTGGCTTTTAAGGCCTATGATCCAGACAACTTATTGCCCAAAGACCACCCTCTTTATGGAAAAAATGATTTAGGTATTACCTGTGCGCTGATACCTCGCGAGACTCAGGGCGTCAGCATAGGCACTCGTCATCTTCCAGTTGGAGAGCCTTTTCAAAATGGCCCTATTTATGGTAAAGATGTCTTCATACCAATGGACTGGATTATTGGTGGTGAAAAGATGATTGGCAATGGCTGGAGAATGTTGATGGAGAGTTTAAGTGTTGGCAGAGGTATTTCTTTGCCGGTCACCGGTGCATCTGCAACACAAGCAATGCTCCTAACCACAAGTGCCTATTCGCAAACCCGTGAGCAGTTTGGTATTTCAATAGCAAGTATGGAAGGTATTCAAGAGAAACTCGCAACGCTAGCGACCAACGCATACAGGGCGACCGCTAACATTAACCTGTCGACATGGGCTCTTGATGCTGGGCATAGACCTTCAATCATCTCTGCCATTGTTAAATATCGAAATACCCAGTTACTTCAACAGTCCTCGATTGATGCTATGGATGTTCATGGTGGAAGGGCAGTTATGCAAGGTAAAAGAAACTATGTGGCTAACGTCTATACTGGAGCTCCGGTCGCTATTACTGTTGAGGGGGCGAACATACTGACTAGAAGTTTAATGATTTTTGGACAAGGCTTAATTCGTTGCCATCAAACGATGCTCGATGAACTAAATGCACTTCATGATAATAACAAAGAATCAATTCTAAATTTTGACAGAGCGCTCACAAAACATGTCGGAAACTTTATGAGGAATATTGCAAGGGCAATCCTTTTTTCTTGGACTCGTGGGCGTTTGGCAAAACCCTATGGCGATTCTACCACTAAGGTGTTTTATCGAAATTTGGCAGTTTTATCGGCCAAGTTTGCATGCCTGAGTGATATTGCTTTATTGCTATTGACGGGCTCTTTAAAGCGTAAAGAGATGGTTTCGGGCCGTTTTGCCGATGCAATTTGTGCAATGTATGAAATTAGCGCCTGCTTGAAGCTGTATGAGGAAAAATTTCAAAACGACGACAAGGTAAAAAGCATTTTGAAGTTGTCTATCCTTCAATTAGTTAAAGAAGCAGATACAGCGATGCTAACTAATATAGAAAGCTTGCCAGTTAATCGAGTTGTAAAATTACTATTGAAGTTTTTATTCTTTCCATTTTCTGTAACGAATGCCAAAGTAGATGACAGGTTAATTGTTTCTAGTTCCAAATCCATTGCTGATATTAACTGGTTATTTGAAAATTTCTCAAGTTGCTTGTGCTCTAAATTAAAAGATATTCCTGATCATCCATTCTATATTTTATTTCAAGGCTATGAGGCGGGAATTTTGTTAAAAGCACTCAAACAAAAGGTCAAAAAAGCTGGATACAAATACCAGCCGAGTGTAACCCTAGAGGCCTGGTTGCAGGAGCTAGTTGATAGTGATGTTTTAGCCAGCGAAGAAAAAAATGACTGGGTACGATTAAATGAAATAGTTCTCGAATCACTTAAGGTTGACGATTTTAAAAAATTAGAGACATAAATTAATAGGAAAACCATGAAACAATATTTTGATAAAGCTTTTAGCAAAATTGCCGTACTCGGCTCAGGCACCATGGGTGGTCAAATTGCAGCACATTTCGCGAATTTAGGCTTCGAGGTTGTTATGTTTGATGTGAGTGAAGAAGTCTTAGCTAAGTCACTTGCAGTTCTAAAAAAACTCAAACCAACACCTTTAGCAAGTCAATCGGTGATTGATTTAATTAAAACGTCTACTTACGAGTCGATGGATATTTTAGCGCAGTGTGATTTTATTATTGAATCTGTCGTTGAAAATCTAGACATCAAAAAACAATTATTTGCCAATATAGCGCCTTATGTTAGCGACAACGCAGTTCTAGTTACAAACACCTCTGGATTGTCTATCCAAAAAATTGCTGAACATTCGCCGGAACATTTGAGAAGCCGAATTTTTGGAGTCCATTTCTTCAACCCGCCTAGATACTTACCTCTAGTTGAAATCATTAGAACCTCTTATAGTGATGAAAAACTACTCAATAAGGCTGAAGGCTTTATCACTTCTGCATTAGGCAAGGAGGTTGTCTATGCAAAAGATAACCCGGCGTTTATTGCCAATAGGATTGGTGTCTTTTCTTTATTGGCTGTCCTGAAACATGCAGACAATTTCTCTCTTTCCGCGGATACTGTTGACGCCCTGACTGGTAAGAGAGTCGGTAGGCCTGCTAGTGCAACCTTTAGAACACTAGATGTTGTTGGACTTGATGTGATGTCGAATGTAGTCAAGAATATATATGAGAATGCTAAGGAGGACCCTTGGATTGACTTATTTAAATTACCGATATGGATTGATGACTTAATTGAAAAAGGTTTTCTTGGAAGTAAAACAAAGAAGGGTGTTTACGAAAAAAAAGGAAAGGATATTTATGTTTTTGATCCTAAGAAAAATGAATATAGGCTATCAGATAAAACTATCAGCCCTGAAGTCAAAAAAATTCTTAAAGAAAATGGCAGTATAGAAAAGGCCTTACTGTCTTTATCCGAATGTGATGATCCTCAGGCTCAGTTTTTATGGTCTGTCTATCGGGATGTTTTTCACTATGCCTGTTATCAGTTAGAGCATTTGGCTGAAACTGTGAGGTGTGTTGACTTGGCACTGAAATCTGGCTTTGGATGGCAAAGAGGTATATTTGAACAGGCTCAGCTGACTGGTTGGAGTGAGATGAGAGATAACTTAATAGCCGATATTGATAGTGGCAAGGTACTTTTAGAAGAGCCATTGCCATCTTGGGTCTCAGATAGGTCCTTTGTTTATAGCGAAGAAGGTGCCTTTGATCCAAAAAAAGATCAATATATTCCGAGATCTTCTCATCCTGTTTACGATAGGCAACTATTTAAACCTCTACTGCATGGAGAGAAACAACACCAACAAGAAGTTTTGTTAGAAAGTGATACAACTAAGCTCATTGATATTGGAGATGGTGTTGCTAGTATATCTTTTAAAACGAAAATGAATGTTTTAAGTTCAGGTGTCTTGGTTGATATTCCTAATTGTCTTGATTTTCTTGAGGAAAATGGCTTTCATGCTTTGATATTTAGACAAGAAAAAGAACATTTTTGTGCTGGCGCAAATCTGTATGAAATTATTTCAGCGATTAAGCTGGGTCTTTTAGAAAAAGATCCAGGGGTGGCTTCAAAAGCTAAGAAGAAGGCCTTTGAAGTTATGCATCCAGAACTACCAAAACTGGGCAAGCTCTACTCGATTAAAAAAACTGTCTCTATGCTGCAGGAATCACTGATGCGTTTAAAGCATGGCAGAATACTAACCATAGCAGCAGTTGATGGACTGGCTTTGGGGGGTGGTTGTGAGCTGCTCTTGCATTGCAATAGAGTGGTTGCCTCAATGAACTCTTTTATCGGACTGGTTGAAGTGGGTGTTGGAGTTTTTCCTGCAGGCTGTGGTAGCAAGGAGATGGCTTTAAGGGCATATTCCAATAAAGAAACAGACGATATTTTTCCATTGCTGTCTAAGTACTTTGAGCAAATTGCCATGGCTAAATTTTCAGCAAGCGCTTTAGAGGCCAAAGAAATGGGCTACCTGAAAGCTGACGATATTATTATTGCCAATCCAAACGAGTTGCTTTATGTTGCAAAACAGCAAGCACTGTCATTACTTGAATCTGGCTTTAAGCCACCTTTAGATACTACTTTCAAGGTTGTTGGTAAGGCAGGTTATGCCAACATTATGGCGCAGGTCGCGAATCTTTATGAGGGCCACTTTATGTCGGATCACGATAATGTAATTATTACTCGTCTAGCTAAAGTAATGACTGCCTCAAAAGTTGAAGAGAATACCGTAGTTAACTCACAAATGATCCTTGACTTGGAAAAAAAGTATTTTATTGAACTCTTAGGAACGCAAAAAACTCAGGACCGGATTGAATACATGTTAAAGAATAGCAAACCGCTTCGTAATTAATTGGAGAATAAAATGGGAAAAGCTTATATCGTAGATGCAAAAAGAACTCCAGTTATCTCGCCGCTAAAATATGGCGAAGACGGGGTGATGGTGGCAATAGCTTGCATGAAACGCGGAATGCCTATCAACAACATTATTGCTGCTATGCCCGGTGCGACAGCACCTGGACCAATAGCAGGATCTCTCTCGCTTACACTAGCTGAGACACTTTCCACCCTTGTAATGACAAATGTTTTTGAGTTAGGTTATCCGATGATTTTTGGCAACTGGCCTCTTGCTATCGATTTGCGTACTGGTGCATTTAGAGGGGGTAGTGGTGAAATGGCTTTGCTCAACGCAGCATCCGCTCAACTCTCGAACTCTCTTGGCCTTCCATCGGGTTGCGCTTGTAGTATGAGTGATTCGAAATCTCCAGATGCACAAATGGGTATGGAAAAAGCACTCACTGCATTAGCTTGTGGACTAGCGGGAGGAAATATGATCTATGAATCTTCAGGCATGATGGCGAGCTTGCTAGGCGCATCATTTGAAGCATTCGTGATGGATGATGAAATGCTCTCACTTATTTATCGAATGATTAGAGGCATAGAAGTCAACGAACAAAGTTTAGAGTTCGAATCAATTCAATCTGTCGTCTCTGATACGGGGCATTTTTTGGGGCAACCTGAAACAATGTTATCGATGGAGAGAGATTATTTCTATCCAAAGTTAGCCGATCGTGAAGAGCCAATTGTATGGCAAGAAAAAGGCTCACTCAATCATTTAAGTAGAGCAAAAAGCAGAGCCAAGGAACTACTTAAACATCACCCAAATTATTTAACTAGTGAGATCGATAATTCAATTCGGAAGGCTTACCCTATTCTTCTATAATTCAATCATTTAAAGAAACTCTACAATATGAAAACGACGCCCGAAAGCGCCGCTATCATAAAAAGCTAGATTATTATAAAGTTACTTGACCCAATGAAACCCACTTACCACTCTGAACCTGACTTAAGACAACCACTTGCGTCCCTATATGGTCATCAGCACCATAGCTCCAGCCTATTCTGCCAAAAGTATCTTGATGCTCGCTAATTGCCTCTAGTCCATCCATTAATGAATCAACAGTTAAGTCAGCACCAGCATTCTCAAGTCCAGCTACTACTAAATCAGCGGCAGTGTAGCCCAACTGCCCCGAAATACCTGGATCAGTGCCGTGCTGCGCTTTATAGGTATCACAAAATGCTTGAGCGCTTGCGGGAGCACTATCACAGTAGACAGCCTCACCCACACTTGCAGCGTACAATCCTTCTGTTATGCCGCCTGGGAAACCTGCAACCATGGTGTCAAAGCCGGCTTGTGTAACCACCACATCCGCGGTAATACCTAGTTTGCGAGCAGTGGCATAGCCTGTAATCGTATCACGAATAATTGTACCGAACACGATCAGGTCGCAGCCTGCCCCTTTAAAGCCTACCATTGCACCAACGAATTCGGTATCAGTTGGCTTATGCGCAAAACTAGAAACCAAGCTCACTCCACTGTGTTCTGCCACTTCATCTGTTACCGCCTCTAGCACTTCAGTGCCATAGGCAGTGTCTTGATACATCACACATGCTGATGTCCTTCCTGTTGCAAGAAAATGACCAACTGCAAATCTGATTTGATTGTAATAACTTGAGCCGAAGGTGAGCTTAAGGTCGTGCTCAGGCTCCTGAACCGATTTTGCGGTAGTCATTGGGAACAACATAGGCACGTTGTTGGCAAACTGGGTTTCGGCTGTCGCTAGATTCATTGGCGTGCCGAGTACGTTGAATGTAGCGAACACTTTGTCAAGGTTCATCAATTTGTTCATCGCCTTGACGTGGATTGGAACCTGATATTGGTGATCCTCTAGGACAACACGTATCTGTCTCCCATGTACACCGCCGTCTTCATTTGCCATGTCAAAACGGATCTGTGCTGCCCGGCTTGCCGCAACACCCCAAAGCGCCGCCGGTCCACTCAGCGCGGTTGACGTTCCAAGAACAACTTCATCGTCGGTTACTCCTTGAGCCATAACCCCAGCGCTCAAGGCTAGGCAGACCAATCCTGCCGTGATATTATTTAGTTTTTTCATAGTTTTTATCCTTTTATTGATTATTATTAATTACACCTTTTTGGTATCAATATACCTGCTTCTTGCTACTTGCACAAATATGCAAAATACTCTGCTCTATATTAAGAGTACATCTGATTAATCAAATCAGCATACTTTTCATTGACAATGTTGCGTTTTAACTTCATGCTCGCTGTCAACTCGTCATCTTCAACCGTCAGCTGTTTGTCGATCAGCCTGAATTTTTTCAGAGTTTCAGCTTGCGCCAAAGATAGATTGATTCGTTCAATTTCACTTTTAACGAGCGACTGTACCTCTGCTGTTTCACATAAACTTTTAAAATCAGAGAACGGGACATTATTTTCTTGGGCAAACTGGCTCACTGTCTCATTGTCGATCATCACCAAACAGGTGAGGTATTTACGCCTATCGCCGATCACCACTGCATCAGTCACATAGGGCGAGAATTTCAGCTGGTTTTCAATCTCCGAGGGGCTGATATTCTTGCCACCGGAGGTGATAATAATGTCCTTCTTCCTATCCACAATCTTGACGAATCCATCGGCATCGATCTCTGCTATGTCACCGGTGTAAAGCCAGCCATCAACGATTGTCTCAGCGGTTTTAAGCTCTTGCTTGTAATACCCTTTGAACACCAAAGACCCCCTAATCATCAGTTCGCCGTCTTCAGCGGTTTTCAGCTCAACGCCTGGAGGCGGCTTGCCAACCGTGCCCAGGCGAACCTGGCCCCGATAGTTGCCGCATGCAAACGCCACATTTTCAGTTTGACCAAACGCCTCATAAAGTGGTACACCCAAAGCGCGAAACCACTCGATCAAGTCCGGTGATATAGGCGCAGCGCCAGTCAGACCAATTCTGACTCGGTCCAAACCCAAAAGAACTTTAATGTTGTTAAGAACAAGAAGATCTGCAGCTCTGTGCATCAGGCGGACATGCGTTGGAACAGGCAAGCCCTTGTCTTCAAAATCAGCAGCTCTGGAGCCGGCGGATATAGCGATTTGCAGAGCTTTTCTACCAAACCATGTTGCGTCTTTCATGCGTAATGTAATGGATGAATACATTTTTTCCCAGATTCTGGGCACACCCAGGAAGTAGGTTGGTGAAACTTCGGTAATATTTTCGAATGCAGTATCTTGACCTTCAATAAAGTTAACTGTTGAACAGCGTGCCAAAGGTAAAAACACCGATAAAAGTCGCTCGGTAATGTGACACAGCGGTAGGTAAACAACCGATTCATCTTCTGCCATGATTGGGTAAAACTCATGAAAGGCCTGGGATATGAAAATAAGATTTCTGTTGCTGATCATCGCCCCTTTTGGAGCGCCGGTCGTGCCTGAGGTATAAACCAAAATCGCTGTATCATTGGGTTCTGCGCTGTCAATTCGCCTATTCCATTCTGACTCAAGATTCTCGACGTCCTCATCGCCTAATCGGTAGAATTGCTCCAGCATGACTACTTTGGGGTGGTCCAGATCAGCCAGTCCGGTGGAGTCCAGAACAACCACCGTATGGATATTGGGCAGCTGCTCTTCCACTGCCAGATACTTGTCAAGCTGCTCTTCGTTTTCAACTATCAGTAGCGTCGTATCGCTGTCTTTACAAATATGAAGAATTTGAGGCGCCGAATCCGTCGCATAGATGCCACAGGAAACACAGCCAATACACTGGGCGGCGAGGTCGAAAAACAGCCACTCTTTGCATGGGTCGGCGAGTATGGAGACGGTTTGGCCAGACCCCAGCCCCAACGTCATCATAGCCTTGCCTATGCGGGTACTATTCGAATAATACTGCTCCCAGGAAAACGTTCGCCAGATGCCAAAATGCTTCTCGCGCATGGCGACTTTATTCTTTAGCACTTGTGCCCTAAATCGAAACAATGCTGGAATCGAGATTTGATTGTCAAGGCTGATGATTTCTTCAGTGCTCATTCTCTATCTCCAGGTTTTTCGCATTTTCCAGCGGCGCTTTTCTCGACCTATTGCTTGCTTTTTCCCTAAATAGAACTCCTGAATGTCAGAGCTGTTTAACAGGGTGTCACGGTCTCCGTCAAAAACAATCCGTCCCACTTCGATCACGTAGCCAGCGTGCGAAACCTTCAAGGCCATGTGTGCATTTTGCTCCACCAGAAGCATGGTGACGCCTTGTTCGGTGTTGAGGCGGTAGATAATGTTAAAAATTTCACTAACCAGCAATGGTGAGAGGCCAAGAGACGGCTCGTCCAGAAGTAGAATTTCCGGTCGCATCATTAACGCTCTTCCCATAGCCAACATTTGCTGCTGCCCTCCAGATAGAAGAACGGCCTGTAAATTGATCTTGTTCTTTAAGTCTGGAAAATAATGGAAAACCATATCCAAATCGACATCGATCTCATTTTTGTCTTTGCGGCTGTAGGCCCCCATTTCCAGATTTTCCTTGACGGTTAGAAAAGGAAACACCTCCCTGCCTTCAGGTACGTGGCCCATACCTTGCTTGGCGGTCTTGTCCGGCTGCCAAGCGGTAATGTCTTGGCCGGAAAAAACCACCGTACCTTTTTGTGGCTCCAGCGCGCCACAAATAGTTTTCAGGATTGTGGTTTTTCCGGCACCATTTCCTCCCAAAATACTAACGATTTGCCCCTCATAAACATCAAGGCTTATCCCACGAATCGCTATTACAGGGCCATAAAACGTTTCTATATTGCGCACTTTCAACAATGGAGATTCGCTCATTGCACATCTCCCAGATATGCGGAAACGACCTCAGGATGGCTCTGTACAAAAGCATGATCTCCTTCAGTGACAACCTTACCATTGACAATTGCCAGAACTCGATCAGAGACCTCCGCCACTAAAGACATGTCGTGTTCAATTAAAACAACGGTCATGTTTAAGTCTCGCCTGATATCCTCAATCCAAAATCCCATTTCCTCTGTCTCCTCAGGATTGAGCCCTGATGAGGGTTCGTCTAGTAACAACAGCTTAGGTTCAATGCAAAGAGCTCTTGCCAACTCAATCTTCTTTCGCACGCCATAGGGCAGACCCGAGATCATTTGGTTTCGATAATGGGCCAGCTCCAGAAAATCAATCACTTCCTCCACTTTTCTTCGATGTTCCAGTTCCGCCTCTACGACGCTACCAGTGAATAATAATTGACGCCACCAGCTTTGAGTGTTGTGCACATGTCTGCCCACCAAGAGATTTTGCAAAACAGAAGCATGTTCGAACAACTCCAGATTTTGAAACGTTCTGGCGATACCTAGGCGTGCAATGTCTTTGGCCTCAAGCTCCAATAGGTCGTTGCCGGAAAAGTTCAGCTGCCCAGATAGGGGTTCGTAGAAGCGGCTCAATAAATTGAAGATGGTAGATTTTCCTGCGCCGTTTGGTCCGATGATTGCATACACCGAACCCTCTTCGACAGCAAAACTCACATCGTCGACCGCTTTGACGCCGCCAAAGGAGATGGAGAGGTTCTCGATTTCTAGGAAGCTCATCTTAATCGCTCCGTTTTCAGGTAGACCCTCTGGCGCTTAAAACTCTTGCGTCTATAAATAGGGAAGAATTCCATATAGCTGCGAATCTTGATCCAACGGCCGTAGATACCGGTTGGCTCGAATACGATCACGCTGATCAGTATGACCCCAAAAACGAACGGCTCTATTCCTGGCAAGCCACCAATCGAGGATGGCAGGGTATCTTTCGCAATCGATATGCCAGTTTCTAGTACGCCAATCAATACAGCCCCGAAAAATACGCCATGGACAGTGCCAAGACCTCCTAATACGATCATCAATAGCAATTGGATGGACAATAAAATTCCGAATATTTGAGGTGTCAGAAACGACATATAGTGTGCCAAAAAGGCGCCCGCTAGACCAGTTATGGCAGCTGATATGGTAAATGCAAAAACCTTAATTTTCATTGGGTTCACACCCAATGCCTGTGATGAGACTTCGGAGTCTCTTACCGCAATCATTGCACGTCCCAGTGGAGAGCGCAATATATTCAACACTGCGAGTGTAGCAGCGATCAAGATGGTTAAGACAAGCAGGTACAGTTCCCAGGGCTCCCATATTTGATAGCCAAACAGTGTTGGAACATCAACCATCATGCCTCGATTTCCGCCAGTGATACTGTTAAGATGGCCAGCAAAGTCCTCTACAATAATAGCAAAGGCTAGTGTTGCGATTGCCAAATATATGCCTGACATCCGTGCAGCAGGGATAGCGACTAGTAGACCTCCTATCATGCTCAGCAAGGCGGCCATTGGCAGCGCTACAAAGGAGGAAAACCCCTGGGCTAGAAACCAGGCATTTGTGTAAGCACCAATCGCCAAAAATGCCGCGTGACCGAGACTGACCTGGCCTGTAAAGCCGGTTAGCGCCATTAAACCCAAACCTGCCATGGCATAGATTAGTATCCGCGTTGCCTCACCGATATAATAGCCACCGAGTATTAGTGGCGCTGCAAATAGAACGAGAATCAGCAAACCATACCAAAAGCGGTGTCCACCATGTTTTGCTAGATTTAAGTCTTGCTTATAATTAGTTTTAAACAGGATTCTCATATCAAAGCTTCTTTTTATGAATTTGAGCAAATAATCCCTGTGGTCGTAAGGCCAGCACTATCAACATTACAACGTAGATCAAGCTGCCCTTAACTGTGGGAACGTATGCGGCTGCAAAGGGCTCTATAATACCGACAATAAGCCCCCCAAGAATAGCACCGGGCATAGAGCCAAAGCCACCTATTACGGCGGCGGCAAAAGCCTTGATGCCCAGCAAGCCGTTCATCGGCTCGATCAGTGTGATTGGGGCCAATAGAATACCAGCCAGAGCTGAAATTGCAGCGGCAACGGCCCAAACAGCGGAGATGATGACTCTCACTGGAATACCAGAATAGTACGCAGCAAGCTGGTTTTGAGACGCAGCCTTCATTGCAATACCCCATTTAGAGTAACGAAAATATGCCCATAGAATTGCTATCAATACTGCTGTTACAGCAATAATTACCAGCCGCTCATTACCTATCACAATCCCATAAAAACTGCTAAAGCCTGAAATGGGGCTATCAATAGTCAGCGGCACCTGTCCCCAGATCATTCCCGCAGCTGCACGAAAGATGATTCCCAGCCCTAGGGTAAGAATGATAACGGCAAACTGGGGTTGTCCAATCACTCGACGCACTATGAGAATGTCGACAAGAGCGCCAAATGATGCCATGATAATCAGCGTAGCGGGAACACCGAGCCAGAAAGGCATACCCAAATCCATTATTAATGTCCAGGCAACAAAAGAGCCCAGCATCATCATATCGCCCTGAGCAAAATTAATCATTTCGGTGGCCTTGTATATCATCACAAAGCCCAATGCCATCAAACCATATATACAGCCTTGACTGATGCCAACTATAAGTAATTGCAAGAACTCATTCATTGACTTTAGTCATAGCCAATAACTTAGTTCTTTTAAAGCAAACAATCTCGCTCACTTGCTTTGCAATTGATAGTTTTACTTCCATTATTTATCTCGTTCTGCTATTTTCTGCCTCAAATAATACATGGCTTCACTCTCTGACAAGCAACCTTTAGGTTATTTTATTTAGACTTTTAAGGGGCGGAGCAATATAAAGTTAAGAGCTAGCTTTGAGCTCCCTTCTTAAAACCTTACCAACATTCGTTTTTGGAATTTCATCAATAAATTCGACGTGTTTTGGAACCTTGTAGGCAGTTAACTTATCACGACAAAAAGTGATAATATCATCTTCTGCAACATTTTGTCCTTCATGCAGAACTATATAAACTTTTACACTTTCTTGAGATTTTTCATCTTCCACGCCAACACAACCACATTCAAGAACAGCGGAGTGTTCATTGACTACTGCTTCAACTTCGTTAGGATAGACATTAAAACCAGAGACTAGGATCATGTCTTTTTTACGATCAACAATAAAAATATTACCAGTTTCATCCATTCTAGCAATATCTCCAGTTTTAAACCAGTTGTTCTCATCTAGCCCAGAGTCTTCAGATTTCCAGTAACCACTCATAACCTGCGGACCACGTACACATAACTCTCCAGGTTCATTAAGCTCATTAATTGCCTGATCATTTTCATCACGAATTTCCACTTCAGTATAAGCAGCAGGTAAACCAACGGAACCAGTGAACTCTGTTTGTCTGTAATCATTTACACTCACTAGAGGTGAAGTTTCCGTTAGACCGTAGGCTTGCCAAACAATTGAATTTGTCACCTCGTGCCATCTTTTTGCGGTTGTATCTAACGCCGCCATTCCTCCACTTAAGGACATAATCAGATTACTAAAATCTAAATCCTTAAAGCCGTCAGTATTTAGTAGCGCTTCATAAAGCGTGTTGACCCCAGAAATCATATGAAACTTGTGTTTTTTCAGAATCGAGATAAAAGTTTTAAGGTCCCTTGGGTTGGTCACAAGAACACTCTTACCGCCAATATGAAACAACATGAAGTTGTGCACTGTCAGCGCAAAAATGTGATAAAGCGGTAGCGGACAAATTGCAATTTTTTGCTCATTATCAGAGTTCTCATACATTTTTGGATCGAGAGTAAAAAAAGCTTGAATAATGTTTGATAGAATATTTCTATGCGTCAGTATTGCTCCTTTAGATACTCCAGTTGTACCACCAGTGTATTGTAAAAAGGCGGTGTCATTTATTGACACATCAGCACCATTAAATTCAGCATTTACTCCTTCACTTAATGCATCGAGAAACCCTGAAGCGCCATTTATATTGAATTTTGGTACTAATTTTTTAACCTTTCTGGCAACAAAATTGATAATCTTTCCTTTAAAGCCTAGAAGGTCGCCAACTGTCGTCAATAAGACCTTTTCCACACTCGCAAGGTCTGATTTTTCAACAACATGGGCTACCCCTTCCCAGACAAGTAAAACCTTAGCCTCACTGTCTCTTAATACATGCTCTAATTCTCTTGGGGTGTAGAGTGGATTAATGTTAACAACGACAATGCCAGCCATCAGCGCACCATAAACGATGACTGGGTAAGCCAACATATTTGGCATCATAACGGCAATCCTGTCTCCAGGCTTGAAATTTTGACTGAGCCATGAGGCAAAAGAATTTACTTGAACAGAAAGTTCGTCAAAGGATATCTCAACACCATAACTTTCAAAAGCTATTTTTTTACTATGCTTATTACAAGAGTTGTTAAAAAAATCTACTAGATTTGCATTCTCTTTAAAAAAGTCAGTCTCTTCGATATTGCTTGGTATATTGGTTGCCATATATCTTCTCCGTTGAAATTAACTCTCCTTAACTTTATTTATCAATATTTCTTTATATTGATTATAAACTTCTCCGTCCTTTTTTAATGCATAACAAGAATTTGCAAATTTTTTCCCAATAGATTGAGCCTCTTCCAAAGAAATTTTCTTCCTATCCTCTGCTGTGTTTTCTTTCCAGAGTGTTTGATAAGCTATCGTAGCAGCATGGGCTAATAGATCCGTTATATGGCGGCAACCTTTTTCTGAACCTAATATTTTTAAAACCTTTCTATTAAAGCCTGATACTACAAATTCCCCTTTTAATTTTTCACAATTAATTATCGCTTGAGGACATACATTATAAGGACCTGAGCCAATAACAGCCTCTATATCAATAATCTTTCTGTCATCATCGAGCGTTAGTCTAATAGCCATATCATGCAACGGCTCTCCTGCACTAATATAACTTCTATGCATATTTTTAAATGAAAAAGTCTTAGTGTCTAATAGGAATACCTCGATGTCCCATAATCCATCCTCTCTTTTATAACCCTTACCCTTGATTGTTCTATTATGTTTTAAGTCTCTTTTTACTGCCTTAGTTAACATTTTTTTGTCCCTTATAAAATACTATTTTTTGACTTTATGTGCTGTTGCTCTAATTCTAACACCAAATCTTTCACACTAGGGATATTAGAAATAGAGCCCACACCCTGACCTGCTGAAAAAATGTCACGCCACCTCTTAGCAGTAATTTTGCTAATATCAAAATCAACCTTTAATTTTTGTTTTATCATAGGCATAGCCATCCTCTTTAAGTCACTCAGAGCGCTCTTAGCACCCCCCTCATTAGTGGCAATGCCTGCGTTATTGAGTGATTGCTCAAGCCAATTTCCGTTAACTCCGGTAATCTTGTTAGATTTAATAATTTCCTTGGCAGATGCATTAATAATCATTTCTTTAAATTCATCACTAGCATCACTTTCTTTTGTTGCGATGAAACGCGTACCCATGTATGCTAAATCCGCTCCCAAAGCTTGAATAGCCAGAATGGACTCGCCTGAGCTAATACTGCCTCCGACAATAATAATGCCGTCAAATATTTCTTTGACCTCTGATACAAAGGCAAATGGTGACAAGTCGCCTGTATGCCCTCCAGCACCATTGCAGACCAATATTAAACCGTCAACACCAGCATCGATTGCTTTTTGTGAGTGATACAAGTTAATGACGTCTGAAAAAACCAGACCACCGTATTCGTGCACTTTCTCAACAACTTGTTGGGGATTTCCTAAAGAGGTTATTACAATAGGCGGCCTATATTTCAAGATTAACTCTATGTCATCGCCACTACGGGCATACATCTTACTAACGATAATATTGACTCCCCAAGGTAGTGAATCCTTGCCACTACCTAGTGCACTAGTTATTTCCGCAAAGGATTGATCTAGCGCTTCCAAGGTTCTACAATTTGCAGTCGGAAAAGAGCCAACAATGCCAGCACGAGAAGAGGCAATAACCAGTCTCGCATTAGACACAATAAACATAGGCGCCTGAATAATTGGCAGCCTCAAGTTGTGGATAAAATTTTTATTATCCATTTAGTTTTTTATATTTTTTATAATTCCGGCGGCACCCATACCTGTACCTATGCACATTGTTATCATGCCATAATCAATATTGTCTCTTTTCATCGCCGACAAAATTGTAGCTGTCCTAATGGAACCTGTTGCACCTAAAGCATGACCAAGCGCAATCGCTCCACCTAGTGGATTGACTTTTTCTCTATCAAGATCTAATTCTTTAATGACGGCCAAAGATTGTGCTGCAAAAGCTTCATTGAGCTCTATCCAGCCGATATCATCAAGACCCAAACCAACCGATGTTAAAACTTTAGGGACTGCTTTTACGGGTCCGATGCCCATTATTTCTGCTGGCACCCCAGCAACAGAAAAGCCTAAAAACTCCGCTTTTGGATTTAAGTTATATTTTTTAAGCGCCTCTTCACTTGCAATTAAAACTGCCGCTGCGCCATCTGACATTTGTGAACTGTTGCCTGCAGTCACCGAACCGTCCTGAGCAAAAACAGTCCTTAATTTTCCTAAAATCTCGATACTGGTGTCTTCTCTAGGTCCCTCATCCTTGGACACGACATTAGTTGAGGTTGTATATTCCTTAGAATCAAGAGAATAGCCAGTTTCAACTGTTGTTATCGGGGAAATTTCATTTGTAAATAATCCCTCTTGATTAGCAAAGATTGCTTTTTGATGGCTATTGAAGGCGAACTCGTCTTGCTCATCCCTGCTGATGCTATATTTCTGTACAACCTTTTCAGCTGTTAAGCCCATACCATAGGCTATGGCTATATTTTCATCTTCTAACACTTTTGGGTTAACAGAAGGCTTAAAGCCAGTCATTGGAACACTACTCATACTTTCCACACCAGCTGCAATCACAAGTTCTGCTGAGCCAGATTTAACGAGATCTGCTGCGTTGGCGACCGATTGTAAACCAGAAGAACAAAATCGGTTTAGGGTATATGCTGGAGTTGAATCTGGAAGTCCTGCTAGCAGTGTTGCTATTCGAGCTATATTGAGACCCTGGGGTCCCTCAGGCATCGCACAGCCAACAATAATATCATCGATATTATTGTTAATCTCTTGGCTCTTATCAGAGGCTTTCAAGACACTTTGTATTGCATGAACCAATAGATCATCTGCTCTGGTTTTAGACAAGCAGCCACGAGCCTTTCCAACTGGAGTTCTTTTTGCATCTACGATATAAGCTTTTCCCATTTTATTCTCCAATTAATTACGAAGCGGTTTGCTATTCTTTAACATGTATTCAA
>KB889762.1 GCA_000372785.1 gamma proteobacterium SCGC AB-629-P17
TGAAGACTTACTAAATGATGCTAGCCCTGAAGATTCATTAAAAGATTTTAAAACTCAGCTTCAAGAATTATTGCAAAAAAAAGGGCATTCTCTTCCTCAATACGAACTAATTAAGACAGAAGGCCAGGACCATGACGCAATTTTCCATGTACGCTGCATTATTAGTGAGCATGACCTTGAAGTGGAAACAAATGCAAAAAGCATCAAAAGGGCTGAGCAAGCCTGTGCCGAATCTCTTATAGCAAGACTGACCTCACCATGATCTTTCAGTCAGGTTTTATTGCAGTCGTAGGCCGGCCAAATGTTGGTAAATCAACGCTCATTAATGAATTGATTGGTCAAAAGCTTTCGATTACTTCTCATAAGCCGCAAACCACTAGACATTGCATCCACGCCATAGACACTCAGGACAACTACCAAATGATCTTTGTTGACACTCCAGGGATTCATATTAGCAATAAAAAGGCAATCAACTCCTATATGAATAAAACCGCAAGCTCAAGCCTTTTAGGAGTGGATATGATACTTTGGTTAGTTGAAGCCCTTAAATGGACCAAAGAAGATGAACGTGTAATGGAACATTTAACGAAAATCAAAGTACCAGTTATTCTTTGTGTTAATAAGATTGACATCTTAAATTCTAAAAATGAAGTCCTTCCTTACCTAGAAAATCTAGGAGAAAAATTCCAAGCCAATCAAGTTTTCCCATTATCGGCATTTAAAAAAAATCACATCAATGAACTAAGGAAGCTAATTTTGAAGTATTTACCTCAGCAAGAAGCATTATTTGGGTCTGATTACGTGACCGACCGATCAGAGCGATTTGTAGTTGCTGAGTTTATTCGTGAAAAATTGATACGCAGTCTTTCGAACGAATTACCATATGATCTGACGGTTGAGATTGAAAAATTTGATTTGGATGGTCAAATGTATCGAATTGCAGCTAGAATTTTTGTTGAAAAACCATCCCAAAAAAGTATTGTGATTGGTGACAAAGGTAAAATGCTTAAGAAAATAGGCGAGGAGTCTCGTGTCAGTATTGAAGGTTTTTTAGAAAGAAAAGTTTTTTTAGAGCTGTGGGTTAAGGTTCGACAAGGCTGGAGTGATGACAAAAGAGCCTTAGCCTCTTTGGGTTATGACTAAAATAGAATTAACACCAGCGTTTTTAATTCACCGGAGAATGTATCAGGGCAGCTCACTTTTGTTGGATTTTTTTACCCGTCACTATGGAAAAATTCGTCTTGTTGCACGAGGTGCTCGAAGCAATAAGACTTCACTGCAAATGTTTCAATGTCTGAACATTTCTTTTAAAGGCAGAAGTGAACTCAAAAATCTTACTGACTGGGAGTCTAGTGATCAGCCACGCAGACTTTTAGGTAATGATTTAGTTCTTGCTATGTATACAAATGAACTTCTTTCAAGACTATTACCGGAAGGTGAAAAACATCAAAAAGTATTTGACGGCTACTGGAACTACTTGGGAGTGATTAATGATCAGTCTGATACTGAAAAGGAATATTCCCTCAGATTGTTTGAAAACCTTTTACTAGAAGAGCTTGGCTATGGTATAGAATTTAATAAGGATTCTAAAGGAAGTCCTATTGACTCTGAAC
Organism: gamma proteobacterium SCGC AB-629-P17; assembly: GCA_000372785.1. Lineage (GTDB taxonomy): Bacteria > Pseudomonadota > Gammaproteobacteria > PS1 > Pseudothioglobaceae > Pseudothioglobus. The sequence goes on from KB889762.1 coordinate 1,614, forward strand.
TTGACTATCAGTTTCAGGAGTACAAAGGTTTTGTTGTAAAAGCAGATGGCAACATACCCGGTGAAGCTCTGTTAGTGGTTGATGATGGTAAAAATGACTATTTAGGTATCAATCATTTAGCTATCTTAAAAAAAATAAATCGAAAGCGTCTAAGATCAATCCTTGGCGAAAAGCCACTGAAAAGTAGGGAATTATTTTTTGTGAACTAATTTAATAATTATGAGTATTTATTTGGGCGTTAATATTGACCACATTGCGACACTAAGAGAAGCAAGAGGAACGACATATCCTAGCCCATTAGAAGCAGCACTAATTTGTGAAAAATCAGGCGCAGACAGCATCACGCTACATCTTCGTGAAGATAGACGTCATATTCAAGATAAAGATGTTGAGGAGCTAAAAACAACACTAAAAACAAAAATGAACTTAGAGATGGCTTCAACCGATGAAATGCTAGAAATTGCTTCTCAAATTAGTCCTCAAGATTGCTGTCTAGTTCCTGAAAAACGAGAAGAGTTGACGACTGAAGGTGGACTAGATGTCGCTTCTCAATTACCACGTATGAAGGAAGTTTGTGCTCAACTAGATGACAGCAATATAAGGGTTTCACTTTTTATAGATGCCGATAAGAAGCAAATAGATGCAGCAATGACTTGTGGCGCACCTGTAATTGAAATTCATACAGGACATTATGCTGATGCAGTTGATTCTGTCGAACGTGAATCGAAATATAATGAAATAAAACAGGCCTGTGAGTATGCACATAGTCTGGGTCTTCAGGTTAATGCAGGACACGGCTTAACGCTCAATAATACTTTTGCTATTGCAAAAATTGATTCAATTGTTGAACTCAATATTGGCCACTCAATTATCTCTAGGGCAGTTTTTGTAGGTCTAGCAAATGCAACAACTGAGATGAAAACCTTAATGTTGGAGGCTAGGGGTTTATGATTTATGGAATAGGAACAGACATTGTAGACATTGAGAGAGTAAAAAAGATTCTTTCAAAAAATCGAGATGGCTTTGTTAAAAGAGTTTTAAGTGAACATGAACAGGCCTTGTTTACAAATAAGGCTGAAAGTGCAGCATATTGTGCAAAGCGTTTTGCAGCTAAAGAAGCCTTTGCAAAAGCCCTAGGAACCGGTATCGGGCGAGTGGTTAGTTTTCAAGATTTGACCGTGCGAAATAATGAGAATGGCAAACCATACTTCATTCCCAGTGAAAAATTAAGACAGTTCTTGGTAGAAAAGAATATTAAACAGGCTCATTTAAGTATCTCTGACGAGAGTAATAATGCCATTGCATTTGTAGTTTTAGAGACCCTTGACGTTTAAGCTCAAGATTAATCCAAGACTTTACCATTAGGAAACAAATCGAACCTTAAATCTAGAAAGGTATGTCATCCTCAAATTCATCTTTTGAGACTGGTGTAATACTTGGTTCTATTTGACTTTTTTCAGCTACATCCTCAGTTGGGGCACTTGAACTAGAATCGTCACGACGGTCAAGCATCTGTAAAGTTCCATTAAAACCACTAACTACAACCTCTGTAGTGTAACGATCTTGGCCATTCTGGTCTTGCCATTTCCGAGTTTGTAATTTTCCTTCGACGTAGACTTTAGAACCTTTATCTAAATATTGACCCGCAATTTCTGCTAGTTTGCCAAATAAACTGACACGATGCCATTCAGTTCTCTCTTGTTTTTGGCCAGTACTTTTGTCTGTCCATGATTCGCTTGTAGCAACAGATAAGTTACTAATTGCATTACCATTAGAGGCGTATTTTACTTCTGGTTTTGCGCCAAGATTTCCAACTAGTATTACTTTATTAATGCCTGCCATATCTACTCCTCTAATATTTCAACTTTTTGTGGCAAAGTTGTCATAATCAACCACCAGATAATTGCCACAAATATGGTCAATAAGAATACACTATTTAAGTCATAAATGTTATAAATAAGACCACCAATAGCACCACCAAAAAAAGTCCCTAAGAACTGAGAAGTTGAAAAAATTCCCATTGCAAGTCCACGCTTGGAAGTGCTTGCAGTTCTTGATAAAAGCGAAGGCAATATAGCTTCGATTGAATTAAAGGCAACAAAGAAAATAGTCAAAATTACAAGAAACACTGAGAAGTTTAAGTTTAAGGTAATAAACATTCCCTGACTCATTATCAAAAGAGCAATACAAAAAAGAAATATAGGTTTGGTTTTTTTATATCTCTCAGAAAGAATGATTAATGGCAACATGCCAATAAATGAAAGTAATATCGCTGGAAGATAGAGTTGCCAGTTGTCAAACATGTTGATAATGTTATATTCTACAATCAACAGTGGCATTACAATAAAGCCACTAGAGAGTATCATGTGTAAACTAAAAACACTGAAATCAAGGCGTAATAACTTAGGATTTAGAACTTCTCTAAAAGCAGCAATTGATAAACGGTAATATTTTTTTGGTTTAGCGTAAGGCAGAGTAAAAACAATCAAAATAGCAACAATTGAAAGCAAGCCAATAACCCAAAAAAGTCCAGACAGCCCAGCCGATGATGCAATCACAGGTCCGATAATAAGCGACAACATAAATGCAAGACCAATCTGAAAGCCGACAAAGGCGTTGGCTTTTACACGACTCTGTTCAGAAACTGAATCAGCTAAAAAAGCCATCAATACAGCTGAAATAGCACCACCACCTTGAAGTGCTCGACCGATAACTATAAAAATAATATTTGTTGTATTTGCCGCTACAACACTTCCAATAAAAAAAATGCACAAGCCTAAAATCAATAGTGGTTTTCGACCATATCTATCAGATAAATAACCAAAAGGTATTTGAAAAAATGCCTGGGTTAAGCCATATATTCCAATCGCTAGTCCTATCAGGAGTGGGGATGAATTATCGTATTCACTGGCATAAACGCTCATTACTGGAAAAAGCATAAACAGCCCCAGCATTCTAACTCCCATAATCAATGAAACCTTGAAGGTAAAAAGTCTTTCAGTTGAATTCATATTTACCTAAAGAAAAACTATTTATCTATTTTATAGTTGGGAGAATAGTTAGGATAACTTGCATAAAGCACAGTTCTTGCATCTTTGGCTAGTTCTTTAGCATTGATAGCGTCATAATTGTGGGCCATTAGGTGAAGTCCATCAGCTACAGAAGGGCTATTAGGATAATTCTCAATAATGTACTTTGAACGATTAATTGCAGCTATATGTGATCCGATGCTTGTGTAATATAGTGCTACATAGAATTCATGTCTTGCAAGTACTTTCTTAAGTGCTACTAGTTTATTTGATGCTTCTTCAGAATATTTTGAATCAGGGAATGCATCAATTAACAAAGAGAAATAACTATAAGCATCACGTACACTTTGAACATCTCTCTGTGCACTATCTGTGATGATTTCATCGAGAATTGATGCAGACTTTTCTTCTGCGATAACTCCTCTCAAGTAGTAAGCATATGGGGTAGAGAGAAGGGCAGGGTATCGCTCAATAAATTCATTTAATTCAAGTATAGCGCGGTTATATTTTTTACGCTTAAACAAGTTATATGCGATGTCTAGACGTGCCTGTATTGCATACTTTGAACCGGGGTAGGCGGCGAGTATAACTTCCAACTGGTCGATTCCTTGTTCAATGGAGCCAGCACTAAACTTATCTTCAGCAAGTTCATATAGAGCCTTTGGAGTGAGCCCATCAGCAACTGGTCCTCTTGCCTCTTTATCACTTCCAAATTGAGAACATCCACAAAGGAGAATTGTAAATGAGATAAATAAAATTGGTGACTTGAACATATAAAGTTGCTTGGTTATTTTTTATAAAAGGGCATTATACTTGGGTGCAGTGTTAATAGAAACCTTTGTATAAACTACCTTGCTTGGATTACAACTTGCTTATAATTATCTAACTTAATTTATATTTTTTATCAAATGGCAATCTCTTTCTTTCATAAACAAACCCAAATTGAAGATTTGATTTCAGTGCTTGAAGATTATCTGGATGATGATGAAATTGCGCTTGTCAAAAAGGCCCATAAACTAGCGGAAAAGGCTCATGAAGGGCAAATTAGACAATCTGGTGAGTCTTATATACACCATCCCTTATCGGTGGCTTTAATACTTGCAGGCCTTAAACTCGATTATTACTGTATTGTTGCCGCAATTTTGCATGACTGTATCGAAGATACGTCAGTAACAAAAGAGAAGGTAGAGCAAGAGTTTGGAAGTCAGGTTGCTCATATCGTTGAAGGAGTATCAAAGTTGACAAATTTAGAGTTTACTTCGAGCTCACAAAAACAAGCTAAAAATTTTCAGAAACTTGTTTTTGCCATGTCAAAAGATATGAGAGTTATGGTCATTAAGCTGGCAGATAGATTACATAATATGCGCACTCTTGAGTCTATGAGTGATGAAAAAAAGATTCAAAAAGCCAAAGAAACTTCAGAACTGCATGCCCCTATTGCAAGGCGACTTGGCCTGCATAGCATTAGAGTAGAGTTGGATGACTTGTGTTTTCAAACGCTTCATCCTAGAAGATACTTAGTACTTAAGAGAAAAATTAAAAAGCAATACGGCAATCAAAAGAAAATGATCGCGCTCACTCAAACAGAAATTGAAAACAGGTTAAAACTTGAGGGCATTAATGCTGAAGTTGAAGGTCGTCAAAAACAACCTTTTAGTGTTTATAACAAAATGAAAACAAAATCTTTAAAGTTTTCCGAAGTACTCGATATGCACGCCTTTCGAGTTATTGTTGAAAGTACTAGTGCATGTTATCAAGCACTGGGTCAACTTCACAGCCTATACAAGCCTTTGCCATTGAAGTTCAAAGACTATATTGCGGCTCCAAAACCTAACGGTTATCAATCAATTCATACGGTTTTATTAGGCCCAAGAAAAATGTTTATTGAGGTTCAAATTCGCTCTCAAGAGATGCATTTCATTTCAGAGTATGGAATTGCTGCACATTGGCACTATAAAAGTACTGACAAGCCTAACAAAAAGCTTGCTCAAAATTGGCTTGGCTCCTTACTCGACATACAACAAAATTCAGACTCCTCGATTGATTTTCTTGAAAGCACGAAGGTCGATTTATTTCCGGATGAAGTTTTTGTATTTACTCCGGCAGGAAAAATCATACAATTGCCGCAAAGAGCGACCGTACTTGATTTTTCTTATGCAGTCCATACAAATGTTGGCAAGAGGAGTCAGAAGGCAACCATTAATGGAAAGGAAGCTGAACTAGCTACTGAACTAAAGTCTGGTCAAACTGTAGAAATAATCACTAGTCGTTTGGTCAAACCAAAACCGAATTGGCTCGATATGGTAGTTACCTCTAAGGCCAAAACAGCTATAAAAGCGCAACTTAAGGAAAACTCCAAAGTAGAGTTATCCAAACTAGGCAAGCATTTAATTTCTGACGCCCTTAAATATCAAAAAATAGACATTAATGATATCCCCAAAGAGAAATGGAAGGAATGTCTTAAAGAGTTGAATTGTTCAAATTTCCATGATCTATACATTAAAGTTGGTTTATCAGAAATATTTGTTGCAGTTGTTATCAACAAACTTCTTAAAGATATTAGCAAAGAGACAATAAATACGATAACAATTAATAAAACAAAAGGCATGGCAATTAACTTTGCACACTGCTGTTATCCGATACCCGGAGACGAAGTAACAGGAGTCTTAACCATCTCCAAAGGGATGGTAATGCATCGCTCAAATTGTGCAAACCTTGCTCATATTAAGGAAAAAAATGCGCAATGGATGGAAATCGACTGGAGGTCAGATGATAGAGAGTTATTTGAGGTGAGTATAAGCTGCTTGGTAGAAAACCGCAGTGGCACTTTGGCAACTATCGCCAATATATTGGCAAACTTAGGAGTAAACATTGAAAACATAGAACAACGCAATAAACCCAATTCAAAAACATTTATTGATATGGTTATCGTTGTTGCTAATATTATTCAGCTTAACAATGTACTAGACAAATTAAAAGGACTTCCTCATATAGTTTCGGCATCAAGATATTAATATTAATAAATTCTGCCTAACCGCTTACTCTATTGATTAAAATTGCGTTTATCGTTTACTTCACTCATTTAACAAAATGATCAGCTGGACCGACTCACTTGAAATTGCTATTTCACTTGAAGAAACTCACCCTGATATTGACCCAATAACTATCAATTTTGTTGATTTACGCGAACTCGTGATGGCTCTTGAAGACTTTGATGAAGGTGATACTCAGTGTGGAGAGAAGATATTAGAAGCCATTCAAATGTGTTGGATTGACGAAAAATAATGAAATTTAGTAAAACACTAATCCTATTTTCAATTTTATTATCTTTTTCAGCTAACGCTCTTTTAGAAGTAAGTATTATTAAATCCAAAGAGGATGCCTTTCCTATAGTTATTACTCCTTTTGAGATGATTGGAAACTTTGAAGAAGATGTTGACCTTGCAAGAATTATAAGAGACAATTTGAATAGATCAGGTCATTTCGACGCTAATAGTACAGATAAACTAATTAACGGAGCAATCGACTTTGATTTTTATCAACAACATAAAAAAGATGCCATTGTTTTTGGAAAGATTCGACAAGTTAGTGACAATGTCAACCATGCAGAAATTTATGTTTATGATGTATTAACTCAAAAAGCTCTTTATCAGAAAAAAATAGCATTTACAAATGGAGCCTTAAGAAAGATCGCCCATGCTTTAAGTGATAGAATTTATTTTGTTCTTCTTGGACAAAAAGGAGCATTTAATACTAGATTGTCTTACGTCACTGTTTCTGAGAGCAAAAAAGGTAGTCGAACCTACAGACTTCAAATTTCTGACTCAGATGGCTATAACCCAAAAACGGTCGTAAAATCTGCTTATCCTATCTTGTCTCCTTCCTGGTCATTCGATCAGAACAAGCTAGCCTATGTTTCATTTAAAAATAATCGTTCAGAGGTCTTTGTTATTCACCCTTTTTTAAAAATTAAACCTATAAAGTTACCTAAATTTGATGGTATTGCTTCATCCCCGAGTTGGCATCCAGACGGAGAAAGCATTGCGCTAACTATTTCAAAAAAAGGCAACAAAGACATCTATTTGTATAATCTTAAAACTAAAGAGCTTAAAAGGTTGACAGAAAATATTTCTATCGACACTGAAGCCAACTTTTCACCCGATGGCAAAAGTATCGCTTTCACCTCGAATCGAACAGGGCAGGTTCAAATTTATATTAAAAATTTAGAAACAGATAAAATAAAGCGAGCCACTTTCAAGGGTACATATAATGCAAAACCAGTTTTCTCTCCTGATGGTAAAGAATTGGCTCTAATTCATCGTGTTGGAAAAGATTACAGATTGGCTTTGCTGAATATTGCAACTAGAGACTTGACCATTTTGACGCAAAATAAATCAGACGAGTCACCCTATTTTTCTCCAAATGGTGGTATGATTATTTTTGCAACTAATCGGGATAACAAAGGAATATTGTCTATAATTTCACTACATAATAATCAAATAGTTGAACTCACACAAAAGGACGGTGTGGTTAGAGAGCCAAGCTGGTCTAATTATTCAAATTAAGGAAATAAAAAATGTCAAAAAAAATACTTCTAATAATAAGTGTAATTTTTTTAAGTTCATGCGCTACTACCAATATCCAGGAGTTGGGTGATAAGTTTTTGGATTTGATTAATCCATCTGATGCTCCTGCAGAAGTGGCTGATTTGAGCGAACAGGTATTGGTTCTAGATGGTGAAAGTGGGGGCTTTACTGAAGAAGAGCTTGAGATTTTATCGAACGATGAATTAATAGAGCTTGCCAAAGAGAAAGGCTTGGAAGACATATTGGTTGTAGATGCTGATGGCAACCTTCAAAATAGAGATGAAGTAATCAAGGCGCTTGCTGAGAGTGAAGCCCTAAAAGAAAGTGCAATGCAGCAGCTTGAGACATTATCCGATGATGCGCTAGTTGAGATAGCTGAAGCAAAAGGCATAGATAGTATTACAATTTCAGAAGAACTTGAGAATTTATCTAACGATGAGTTAATTCAGATAGCAAAAGAAAAAGGGATGGAGAACATTTTAGATCTAGATGCTGATGGTAATCTTCTTAATAGAGATGAAGTAATCAAGGCACTGACTGAGAGTTTAATAATTCTTGATGAAGATGGCAACCTTCAAAATAGAGATGAACTGGTTGAAGCCCTAGTCGAGGGTGCTGCAGAAACCGAATCAGCCGTTGCTGAACTTGAAAAAGTTGGCGGATCATTCGTTCTTTATTTTGCTTATGATGATACTGAGATTGATGAAGCAGCAACCAGAGTGATCATTGAGCATGCAAACTTTATGCAAAACAATCCTTCCGTTAGACTTCGTCTTGAAGGCCATGCAGATGAAAGAGGTACTCGGGAATATAATTTAGCGCTGGGTGAAAATCGTGCTCTGAGCGTTAAGGAAGTTCTCGGACTCTACAACCTTGAGGATAGAGTTGTTGTTGTCAGTTATGGCGAAGAACGACCCGTCGCAATTGAACATAATGAAGAGGCTTGGGAAAAAAATCGCCGGGTAGAGTTCGTATACTATTAAATTAATGTCTATGCTAAGTATCAACATATGCCTTTTGACGTCTGATGAAAAAGACTTTATTTAAAGTTATTGTTAGTATTTTCTGTGTTTTTTCTATTGTTGAACTATCTGCAGAAGAGGGGTTGGATGATCTTGAAAAGAAAAATTTTTTCAAGATTGAGCGTCTTGAGGATGAGCTTATATTACTGAAAGATCAATATGAATTACTCACAGAACAACAAAAACTAAATAATGAAAAAAAATATGAAGTAGGAGAGACGCTAGGTCTTGAGACGGAATTTATAGAACTTAATAAAAAAGTTAACTCTCTAAATGAAGATATTCTCGTTCTGAAAAATCAATACAATATGCTCGCAGAAGAGCAAGCAGCCAATACTCAAGAACAATCTGAATCAAAAGGAGGATTAGACCTTGAAGTGGCATTTTTTAAGCTTAATTCGAAAGTTAACTCTCTAAATGATGACATTCTTGCACTCAAAGACCAATATGAATTGCTCACAGAGGATCAAAGATTAAATACTCAAAAAATCAACGAATTATTCGAAATAATTGAATTAAATACTACAAAAAAACAAAAAACAGAAGAAACAATAAAGACAGATAAAGAAAAAAGCGCATTCAAATTATACTTAGATGGAAAAAGTCAATTTGCAATCGGAGACTATGAGCAAGCTATAGAATTATTCTTAAGCTACTTAGAGGATTTTCCAAACTCTTCAAATACCGAAGATTCAAAATTATGGCTTGGCCGTGCATACTTTGCGAATGAATCATATTTAAACTCTAAGACAGCATACATAGACTTCCAATCTAACGGTGAGTTTCCCCATAATCAAGATCATCCAAAATATCCGGATTCCTTGTATGAGTTATCCCGAGTTCTTATTAAGCTAAATGAAATTAATGAAGCAAAATTACTATTATCAAATATGATTCAAGAGTATCCAGAACATACTCTAACTAAAAAAGCCACTCAATTACTTCAAGATCTTTAAATAAGTGAAAATTTTAGAAATACAAAAAGTTGATTTAGCTTCTTTTTGTTATTTCAATAAAGATCGCTATCCTTTTTTACTTGAAAGCGTCAATCATAATGATAACAATAGATATTCGATTTTGTTTGCTTTTCCTGGAGAAAGCATTGTTCTTCGGAACTTTTCAGACTTTGACTTCCTAAGCGAACTTGAGAAACAATTTAAATCAAATAACCTAAAAACAAATCTGCCTTTTTCAGGCGGCTGGTTTGTTTATCTCTCTTATGAGCTTATTGGCCAAATAGAACCAATTCTATCTAAAGAGCTTCGCACCTCTGAACTACCAATCGCTTATGCTGTCAAAATACCTTCTGCAATCATCATTGATCACAAATTTAACAATACATATCTTATTGATCAAGATAGCAATCAAAATCGTATTGATACCATACTCAAAGATATAGAGTTAATTAAACCAATTCCAGATAAAAGTATTCTAGGAGATTTATCACAAGAAAAGGAAGATAAATTTATCAACGGTGTAAAAGCTTGTCTGGACTATATAGTGGCTGGTGATGTCTTCCAGGTGAACCTCTCAAGACAGTGGCAATACAAATTAACCAAAGAAATAGATTCAGCAGTTATCTATCTCGCCTTAAAAAATTCAAATCCTGCTCCATTTTCAGCGCTTATTCAATATGAAAATTTCAGTATAGTGTCATCATCACCGGAACGACTTTTTAGTTTAAAAGACGGTGTTTTGCAAACCAGACCCATTGCAGGAACTCATCCAAGAGGACAGGGCACTGAAGATGAAGCTCAAAAATCAGGTTTAATTAGTCATCCAAAGGAGATAGCAGAGCATGTCATGCTTCTTGACCTAGAACGTAATGATATGGGTAGGGTGTGCGAATATGGCAGTGTTTTTGTCAATGAGGTTATGACGCTAGAAACATATCCCTATGTTCATCATATCGTTTCCAATATAAAGGGAAAACTTAAAGAGAAAGTGACTATAAAGGGTATAGTTCAGGCTCTTTTTCCTGGAGGAACTATTACCGGCTGTCCAAAAGTACGATGCATGCAAATTATTAGTGAGCTAGAACAAATGCCAAGAGGGGCTTATACAGGCTCGCTTGGCTATCTTAGTCAGGATGGAAAAATGGACTTTAATATACTTATCCGTAGTTTTGTGCATACTGATAAGAAACTGACTTTTCGTGCTGGAGCAGGAATTGTATATGACTCAATCCCTGAGAGAGAATTAGCAGAAACTAAGCATAAAGCTGCTGGATTGGTTAAGATTTTTCAAGATTAGGTTGTTTGATAACAACTGAATCAGCAAGCAAGATTAGGGTTGAAATTTTGATGTCATGGGGTAGCGCCTCTCTTTACCGAAGGCATTGCTGCTTATTTTTGGACCTGGAGCTGACTGCCGACGCTTGTATTCATTTTTAAGAATCATTGAGGTAATCTTGTTAACCACCTCAAAATCATGCCCTTGTTCAGATATTTGATTAACAGATTGCTTCTTTTCAACAAATCGAATTAATATATCATCCAGGATATCATAAGGTGGCAGGGAGTCTTGGTCTAGTTGATTGGGTGAAAGTTCAGCAGAAGGGGGTCTTGTTATAACGCGGTCAGGAATAACTCTGGATATTGTGTTACGGTAATTCGCAAGTTGATAAACCATAGTTTTCGAGATATCCTTAAGAGGAGAAAAGCCACCACACATGTCGCCATAAAGAGTTGCATATCCAACGGCCATTTCAGATTTGTTACCTGTAGCCAAAACAATTTTATGATGTTTGTTTGATAAAGCCATCAATAACACTCCACGAACTCTAGCTTGGATATTCTCCTCAGTAATATCTCTAAAAGAATTCTCAAACAAATCTTTTAAGGATAAATTAAATGCTTCAACCATAGGGTGAATATCAATACTTGAAAAGGTAACACCTTGGCTAAGAGCCTGTAATTCAGAGTCTTCTAGGCTCATAGTAGAAGTAAATTGATATGGCATCATTACGGCATGAACATTTTCTGAACCAACAGCATCAATAGCAATAGCGAGTGTTAATGCAGAATCAATACCTCCAGAAAGACCAATAAGAGCCCCATTAAAAGAATTTTTTTGAATATAGTCATGAGTAGCTAAAACTAAAGCCGAATATATTGATTCCTCTAACATAACAGGGTCAAAGTTTTGCATAGAGTCAGTGTGAAAACAGGAGTGTTCCTTAAATTCAGGTAATTGTTGAATTAGAGTTCCTTTAGAGTCAAGAACAAAAGAATTGCCATCAAAAACAACTTCATCTTGACCGCCAACCATATTTACGTAAATATATGAAACCTCAAACTCAGAAGCGTAGTTTTTACAAATATTCAATCTATCATTATGTTTTTCAGCTTGAAAAGGTGACGCATTAAGGCTAATTACGATATCTACATCTAGCTGACAGAGTTTAGAGATAGGGCCATCAACCCATTGGTCTTCACAAATCAAAACACCAATTTTAGTTTTTTGACACTCAAACACATAAGAATTATTTCCAGATGAAAAATAGCGCTTTTCATCAAATACACCATAATTAGGCAATTCTTGTTTATGATAAACATGTGAAATTCTATTGTTTTGAATACAATAGGCACTGTTAAACAAGGAATCATCATTTCGAAAAGGCGATCCAAACAAAACACTTATTGAAGAAGGAATTGAATCACACAAAAAATCTATCTGTTCTTCAACTTGAATCATAAATCCATCCCGAAACAAAAGATCCTCAGGAGGATAGCCAGTAAGAGCCATTTCAGGGAAGACAATAAGGTGAGCACCAGCATCAGCAGCTTCTATAACAAAATTTAACATTTTCTGAGCATTTGTTCTAATATCACCAACAATTGCATTAAATTGGGAGATTTTAATTTTAATAGACTGATTTGAGGCAAAAATTTTATTGAGCTGTTCTTGCCAAAATATGGCCTTCTCTTTATTGCCAGTATTAACGGCATGCTCATATTTAGTATGAGCAACGACTTCAGCAGGGTCAAGATCAAGGATATTTGCGAATAACCAGGCATGCGTTTCGCTTAAAGCGGCCTTACCGGAGCTATATTTGCTCAAATTCGACTGATTAATAGCATAATTCTTAGCAATTTTATAGTCCGAAAAACCCGTTTTGTCTCGCACCATTGCTAGGTATTCAGTTGTTTTTTTATTCACCATTAATTATTAATTTAAGTATATATTAGTTATTTTATACCACTACAGGTAATTAATAACTATATATAGTAAAAAACAACACAAAAATAATTGTAATAAATAACTATAAAACTCGTAACGTATTGATTTAACGAGAAATAATGAAATTTTATAAAATAATCTAGAATGCTTAAATTTAATTAATAAAAAGGACTGAACTGTGGATTTAACTGATTAAATGAATGTCCGAAAATTGAATTTAACTAAATTAACTAATTGTTAATTCTGAGCAATCAAACCTCCTATATTTGACTATATAGCAAGTTTCTAAAGCTAAACTTGATTTAAATTTATTTCAGTTTTTTTAAAAATTATTTCAACATAGTTACAAACTAGTGATAAAATTTCTGTAATCCTCATTCAATTGTGAAGGATTGTTGTACTTTAAAACTCTAATATGGAGAAAATATATGAAACAATTATTAAAATTGTCTGTCGCATCATTCTTGATTGCTGGCGCACTTGCTGTGCAAGCATCTACGTTGAGTGATGTTCAAAGTAAAGGCCACGTTAGTTGTGGTGTTTCCAAAGGTCTTGCAGGATTTTCTGCTGCAGACTCTTCTGGTACTTGGACAGGCGTTGACGTTGATGTTTGCCGTGCCGTTGCTGCTGCAACGCTTGGTGATGCAACAAAAGTTAAATTTGTACCATTAACTGCTAAAGAAAGATTTACCGCACTTCAATCAGGTGAAATCGATATGTTGTCTAGAAACACTACTTGGACAATTACTCGTGACGCATCTCTTGGATTAAACTTTGCTGGTGTTAACTATTATGACGGTCAAGGTTTTATGGTTAAGTCTTCTTTAGGTGTTTCAAGTGCTCTTGACCTTGGTGGGGCTGCTGTTTGTATCCAGGCTGGTACAACAACTGAGCTTAACCTAGCTGACTGGGGTAAACAAAATGGTATTGATTACCAATCTGTTGTCTCAGACACAAATGCACAAACTTTGACTAACTATGATTCTGGACGTTGCGATGTACTAACAACTGACGCTTCAGGTTTGTATTCAATGCGTGCAGCCTCTAATGATCCATCTGAGCATGTTGTATTACCTGAAATCATCTCTAAAGAGCCTCTAGGCCCTGTAGTACGTCAAGGTGATGATCAATGGTTCAACATCGTTAGATGGTCTTTAAATGCAATGATCACAGCTGAAGAGCTTGGTGTTACTAGCGCTACTGTTGATGATGTTACTAATAACCCTGAGCGCGAGCGCTTAATGGGTCGTTCTGGAAACACACATGAATATGTGGGTTTAACTCCAGATTGGACTTACAACATCATTAGCCAGGTAGGTAACTACTCAGAAAGCTTTGAGCGTAATATCGGTATTAATACTCCGATTGGTATTGCTCGAGGTGTTAATGCATTATGGACACAAGGCGGTATTCTTTATTCGCCTCCATTTAGATAAGCAATTATCTAGTTAACCTTTAAACCAGCCTGCTATACTTAGCAGGCTGGTTTTTTTTGGTTCAAACAAAAAATTTTTTATCTTATTGAATTTAAACTTCAATAAAATATAAAGGTACATTTCTAATTTTTTATTGCTTCTTGATTCATGAAACAACAAAACATTCTATCTCAAGTCAAAGGCTTAACTTTTAAGGAATTGTTGTATAACAACGAGGCAAGGGCCTTTTTCTTCCAGGTTGCTACTTTTCTAGTAATTGCTGGCCTTTTTTATACAATAATTGGTAATTTGTTTGACAATATCGAAGCAAGAGGGATCCATACAGGTTTCTCTTTTTTAAAGAATAGGGCTGGCTTTGATATTCTTCCATTTCTTGGAAACTATTTGCAGGACTATACCCCTGAATCAAGCAATTTAACTGTTTTTTATGTTGGCCTCATAAACACTTTAATTGTTGCATTTGTTGGCATAATTCTCGCAACTTTTCTTGGTCTTTTTATTGGTATTGCGAGACTTTCAAATAACTACTTAGTAGCTAAGCTAGCAGGGGGTTATATAGAGATTTTCAGAAACATTCCCGTGCTTCTGCAAATTTTCTTTTGGTATAACATCTTTATAAACATTTTCCCGCATCCGAAAAAGAGTTTTTCGTTCTTCGATATAGCTTTTCTTAATCAGCGTGGTCTTTACTTACCTAAACCTATTTTAGAGAGCGGCTTTTCATTAGTAATAGTAGCCTTTATAGTTGGCATTATTCTGACTGTTTTTATGAAACGCTACTTTAATAAAAAACATGATGAAACGGGCGTCTATACAAGAACATTAGGTTATTCTACGTTGCTTATCTTCGGACTCCCGGCAGTGTTCTTTTTATTGCTTGGGTCGCCGCTAAGTTTCGATCTTGCTGTACTGGGTAAATTTAATCTAAAAGGAGGTATGCAAGTTGTGCCTGAGTTTATAGCGCTCACATTTGCACTCAGTGTTTACACAGCAACCTATATAGCAGAGGCAATCAGGTCAGGTATAGAGGCTGTCGATAAGGGTCAAAAAGAGGCTGCAGCAGCTATTGGACTAACTCAAACACAATCACTTAAATTAATCATACTGCCGCAGGCATTAAGAGTTGCAATACCGCCTACCATCAATCAGTACCTGAACTTAACCAAAAATTCCTCACTGGCAACAGCTATTGGCTATCCTGAATTAATGGGAGCCTTTGGTGGTACTGTTCTAAACCAGGTAGGGCAAGCCGTTGAAATTCTTGGAATGGCAATGCTAGTGTATCTATTCATCTCGCTGAGTATTTCATTATTATTGAATATCGTTAACAAAAGAATGGCTATCCCAGAACGTTAATTATGGCAGTAAACGAACTACAAACTACTAGAAAACCGCCAATATCCCAAATTGGTGCAATTCTATGGCTTAGAACTAATCTCTTTTCTTCGTGGATAAATGGGCTTCTAACGCTTGCTTCATTGTATTTACTTCTCATCTCAATTCCACCATTATTAGATTGGATGTTCTTCAGCGCTAACTTTAATTTTGGCACTGTCAATATCCTTGGATTCGACATTAAGTTTAGTGAGGTTATGGCTGACAATAATAGTTGTGGCAAAGAGGCCGCCTGTTGGCCATTTATTTACGAAAAAATATACATGTTTATATACGGCTTTTATCCACGTGAAGAGGTCTGGCGTGCAGATGTATTTTATGGTTTAACAGCATTGTTGATTGTGATTGTGCGCTTAGTTAAAAACTATAAATACAAAAACAGAATCATTCTGTCAATGATCATAACTTATCCTATTGTTTCATACATCTTAATTGCAGGTGGTTTTGGTCTATTGCCGGTTGTTGAGACTCACCAATGGGGTGGCTTACTACTAACTCTTATAATCGCTTCCGTTGGAATTATTATTTCTTTCCCAATAGGGGTTGTATTGGCGCTTGGAAGGCAGTCTGACTTAAGAGTAATTAAATTCTTCTCAACAATTTTTATTGAATTTATTCGTGGAGTTCCACTTATTACAATTCTTTTTATGGCATCATTTGTGCTTCCGTTATTTCTTGAATCAGGCACTAATTTCGATAAGCTCTTAAGAGCTTTAATTGGAATAGCGCTTTTCCAGGCTGCTTATTTTGCAGAAGTTGTACGAGGAGGCCTCCAGGCAATTCCAAAAGGTCAATATGAAGCTGCTGATGCTGTTGGACTAAGTTATTTTCAAAAAAATGCACTCATTATTCTACCTCAAGCACTGAAAATTTCGATACCAAACATTGTCGGATCCTCAATCTCCTTATTTAAGGATACAACATTGGTACTCATCATTGGCTTGATGGATATGCTCGCAATGGTAAACATGACCAGTCAAGACATTTACTGGCTAGGAAGAGAGACGGAAGGGTATGTATTTGTTACAATAGTATTTTGGGTGATATTATACTCAATGTCTCGCTATTCAAGAAAACTAGAGATACGCTTCAACACTGAAAATAAAAATTAATAAAGGTAATTACAGATGGAAACAGAAAACAAAGCATCAAATATTATTGAAATAAGCGATTTAAACAAATGGTATGGTGATTTTCACGCACTAAAAAATATCAACATGAGTGTTAAAGAGGGAGAAATAATTGTTGTTTGTGGACCATCAGGTAGCGGAAAATCAACACTCATAAGGTGTGTCAATTTCCTCGAAAAGTTTCAAGAAGGAACAATAGTTGTATCTGGTACAGAACTAACTGATGACGCACAAAAAATAAGAAAAATTAGAAGCGAAGTGGCAATGGTATTTCAGCACTTTAATCTATTTCCACATCTATCAATTGTTGACAACCTCTCTCTAGCTCCAATCTGGGTTCACAATGAAACCAAAGAAGAAGCTCGAGAAAAAGCTCTTAAATTCCTTGAAAGGGTCGACATAAAAGAGCAAGCAGAAAAATATCCAAACCAACTGAGTGGCGGTCAACAACAAAGAGTTGCAATAGCAAGGTCATTGTGTACAACACCAAAAATAATGCTATTTGACGAACCTACATCAGCTCTAGACCCTGAAATGATCTCTGAAGTGCTAGATGTAATGGTCGAGCTAGCTAAAGGTGGTATCACTATGATCTGTGTTACCCATGAAATGGGCTTTGCAAGAAAAGTGGCAAATCGAATTATATTTATGGATGAAGGGCAAATAGTTGAAGAAAATGACCCAATTAATTTCTTTAAGAACCCAGAATCAGACCGTTTGCAGCTGTTTTTAAGCCAGATACTTACACACTAAAAGTCGAAAAAAACCAAAAATTAACATAACTTTCTATTGGTAAAAAGCCATAAAAAGTGACAAATATTAGCAATTCTCTCAAATAATACATAGCATAAATAGGCAATCAGCTATATAATTCGCCCAAACATTATTATTATCGACTTCCTAGAATGTTTAAGTTTTTAAAAAAAGAAGAGTCAATAGAAACCCTGGAAATCAAACAATCTGAGGATTGGACAAAAGAAATCAGGAGAAGTCAAAAGATAGGCCAAGAGGTTGAACAATTATCATTTTTTAGTGATAATAACAACGATAATAAGATATTAGGGACTAAGCAGGGACTAAGTAGGGATCATCTAATAATTTTAAAGAATTGTAAAAAAGAAAGCCGTGCAATCGAACTAATGGAAATTCTCAAAAGGACAAATAAAACTAAATTTAAAGATGCAATTATTAAACCATTAATTGAAAATGGTTTTTTTGAACTTACTAACCCAGGTAAACCCAAAAGTCCAACGCAAAAATACAGGCTAACTAACAAATTTGTTAGACGTAGAATAAAATCATAGTCATTAATCATCTAAATTACATCTTTTGAGACCTTCTTAGTGTCAATTATTTAAATTATTCTTATAAATCCATTATTTCCTACGTTTGTCGTTTTTGTTCATAACTTCTTACCTAACTTAATAATATCCTCTAAAATCAAGAATTTCGAGTTCAATTTATAAACCCTTGATTTTTCTTGTTTTTATCCATATTTAGCTCATATTATTGCTATTTTTGAGATATTTTTTAATATTTTATTCGTATAATTTATATTATGTTAAATATAAACTAAATATTAATATTTCTTGACTTTTCTAATGTTTTTCTCTCACTGCCCTATTATTAAATATCATATTCAATGGATAATGTTATTCTTAGTCCATCTTTTTTTAGTTAGTTTTTTATATTTACTTACTTAGTCCCGGATTTCCTAAAATTGCATATTTATCAACGAAATTACTTCCTACTAGTTTTATTAGTATTGATTTGGGGTTCATCATTTTTAATGATTAACCGTAGTCTTCTGTCCTTTTCACCTGAACAGGTTGTTGGATATAGGCTTCTTATAGCTTCCATTGTTTTGGTATTTATTGCCTTTTTGAGAGGAAAATCTCTTCCTGGCACTCTACTTCCCTGGCTTCATTTCATTATCTTTGCAGTTATTGGTAATATCTTGCCTTTTCTACTTATAGCTAAAGGCCAGTTAACTATATCGTCTGGTATGGCGGGATTGCTTATGGCAATTATGCCTTTGGTTACTTTAATATTAGCTCACTTCTTTTTACCCAATGACAAATTAAATCGTTACAAAATCATTGGTTTTGTATTGGGTATTTCAGGCGTTTTTTTTATTTTAGGTCCATCCTTAAATGACGATAATAATACCGTTTTTGGCATATTATTAGTACTTGCTGCAGCTTGCTGCTATGCTATAAATACTATTTTTGCGACTCGTCTTCCTTCTTATGATCCCCTTGTGTCTAGTTCAGGAGTTCTTATTGTTGCAAGTGTTATTTCTTTTTTAATTTGGCCTGATATTTTTTATCTTAATTTTCTTGAACTTTCACTAATTAGTATTCTTAGTATTTTGTTGCTTGGAATATTTCCAACTGCTATAGCGATGGTAATTTACTTTAATATTATCAATAGTGCTGGTGCTACTTTCCTTTCAAATATAAATTATCTTATACCTGTAGTTGCTTTTTTTCTTGGCGCTTTAGTATTAGGTGAATCAATTTTTTGGCATAATCTACTTGCTTTATTACTTATTATTTCTGGTATCGTAATTTCACGACTTAGAATTTAATTCATCTAATTTCCTTTTTATATATATTCTTTTTTTCTTAATTTATTTATATATTTTTTTCTTTTTTTTCAATCTCTTATTTAGTTTTTCAATTTTAATTTAAATTTTGTTCTTGCATCTATTTTAAATATATACTATATTTAGTGTATATTAGCTTTCGTAAACACTAAATGTAGTACCTAACTAGGAGAGGAGTTTGGAGCAAGATATACAAGCAATTAAGGAAAGTAAAGTTGATCAAGATATACAAGTAATCAAAAGAGATGGAACTCGAGAATTTATTGATCTCGAAAAAATTCACCGTGTTGTTCATTGGGCTTCACAAGATTTAGAAAATATTTCGGTTTCTCAAGTTGAAATTAACTCTCAATTAGCCTTTTTTGATGGTATTAAAACTGAAGACATTCATGAAACAATTATTAAATCTGCAGCTGATTTAATTTCAACAGATGTTCCAGATTATCAATATTTAGCTGCGAGACTTGCTATATTTCATTTAAGAAAAAAAGCATTCAAATCTTTTACCCCACCGTCACTCATACATCACGTAATAAATCTTACTGATTTGGGTATTTATGACAAAGATATTTTAAAAAAATATAATAAAACTGAGTTTAAAGAACTCGACAATCATATTGATCATTGGCGTGATATGAATTTTTCCTATGCCGCTGTAAAGCAATTAGAAGGTAAATATTTAGTACAAAATCGTGTAACTGGAGAAATTTTTGAGTCCCCACAATTTCTTTATATGTTAGTTGGAATGTGTCTCTTTCAAAACTACAAGGAAAAGTCAAGATTAGACTTTGTAAAACGTTTTTACGACGCCACCTCTAACTTTAAAATCTCATTACCAACACCAATTATGGCAGGTGTTCGCACGCCTACTCGGCAATTTTCTTCTTGTGTTTTGATAGAAACCGACGATGATCTTGACTCAATTAGTGCATCTTCTGCTGCAATTGTTAAATATGTTTCTCAGCGTGCCGGTATAGGCATAAATGGTGGTAGAATTCGTGCACTTGGCAGCCCTATAAGAGGCGGCGAGGCTACTCATACAGGCTGTATTCCTTTCTTTAAACATTTTCATACAGCTGTTAAATCCTGCTCACAAGGTGGAGTTAGGGGTGGTGCAGCCACCCTCTTCTATCCTTTATGGCACTTGGAGGTAGAGAGTTTATTAGTACTAAAAAACAACACCGGCACTGATGAAAACAGAATCAGGCATTTAGATTATGGAGTACAGTTTAATGGTTTAATGTATCAACGTTTTTTAGCTGATGGTGATATAACTCTATTCTCTCCAAATGACGCTCCAGGTTTGTATGATGCATTCTTTGCTGATCAAACTAAATTCAAGAAGCTTTATGAAAAATATGAGAAGGACAAAACTATTAGAAAACAAAAGATAAAAGCTAGAGACTTATTTTCTAAATTTATGAAGGAGCGTGCCAATACTGGCCGTATCTACCTTCAAAACGTAGACCATTGTAATACACATGGTGCCTTTGATGCCAAACTTGCTCCAATTAAGCAATCCAATCTGTGTATGGAAATCACCCTTCCCACTAAGCCGCTTTATGATGTTCAAGATGAAAATGGTGAAGTTGCACTTTGCACTCTTTCAGCCGTTAACCTTGGTGCATTAGATAGTTTGGATGAACTAGAAGACATTACTGAAATTATTGTACGCTCACTGGACTCTTTACTTGATTATCAAGATTATCCTATCAAAGCGGCAGAGTTAACGAGCAAGAATCGTCGCACTCTGGGTATTGGTGTAACCAATTTAGCCTATTATTTGGCCAAAAATAATGCTAAATATTCAGACGGCTCTGGTAATGAATTAATCCATAAAGCCTTTGAAGCTCTTCAATTTTACTCCCTGAAAGCTTCAAACAAACTAGCTAATGATTTTGGCGCATGCCCTCTTTTTTCTGAAACACAATATGCCAAAGGCATTCTGCCTGTCGATAGTTATAAAAAAGATATTGATGAGTTTTGTGATACCAAACTAGTTCTAGACTGGGACTCTTTACGTAAAGACATTAAAGCTACAGGCCTTAGGAACTCTACTCTAACAGCCCTAATGCCTTGTGAAAGCTCATCTCAAATTTCTAACTCAACTAACGGAATTGAACCTCCTAGAGGATTTGTTTCTGTCAAGCAATCGAAAGATGGAATATTAAAACAAGTTGTACCTGAATATGAAAAATTTCACAAAAAATATGAGTTACTATGGGACATTAAAGACAACGAAGGTTATCTACAATTATGTGCCATTATGCAAAAATTTGTAGATCAATCTATTTCTACTAATACACACTATGACCCTTCTCAATTTGAAGGGGGCAAGGTTCCTATGAAACTTTTCTTAATGGATCTTCTTAAGGCCTATAAATATGGCATAAAAACACTTTACTACCATACTACTAGAGATGGCTCGAGTGACGATCAAAATAACAATAAGTCCACTGATGACGATTGTGAAGATGGTGTCTGTAAGCTCTAAAAAGTGAATTATGTCGTATAGCATCTTCAATCAAACGATAAACGATACATTAACTGAGCCAATGTTTTTTGGTGATTCAGTAAACGTTGCACGTTTTGATCAGCAAAAATTTGAAATGTTCGAAAAGCTTACGGAAAAACAACTTTCTTTTTTTTGGCGCCCTGAAGAAATTGATGTCTCTAAAGATAAGATAGACTTTGCAAAATTAAGACCCAATGAAAAGCATATTTTTATTTCTAATTTACAGTACCAAATCTTGCTCGACTCTGTCCAAGGTCGCTCACCAAGCATTGCCTTTTTGCCGATAGTTTCATTGCCAGAATTGGAAAACTGGATTGAAACCTGGTCATTTTCTGAGACAATCCATTCTCGATCTTATACTCATATCATTAGAGCAATAATGAATGAGCCAGGTGTAGTTTTTGATGAAATAATGAAGACCGATGAAATTATTCAGCGTGCTACAAGTGTTTCTGAGTTCTATGATGAACTAATTAAATATTCACAAGCCTACCTGCTTCATGGTGAGGGTAAGCATGAATTTAATAATGAAAAACTTGATGTTAGCCTATACGGCCTAAAGCGACTTCTTTATTTAACCATTATGTCAGTTAATATCCTAGAAGCAATCCGCTTTTATGTAAGCTTCGCTTGTTCATTTGCCTTTGCTGAGAGAAAAGTTATGGAAGGTAATGCAAAGATTATCAAATTAATTGCCCGTGATGAAGCTTTGCATTTAACAGGCACTCAACACATGATTAATTTAATGCGAGATGGCAAAGACGACCCAGACATGAAAAAAATCGCTAAAGAGTGTGAATCTGAAGTAATACAAATGTTTAAGGATGCAGCTATACAAGAAAAAGAATGGGCAGAGTACCTGTTTCGTGACGGTTCAATGATAGGCCTAAATGCTGAAATACTGAAACAATACCTAGAATACATTACCAATGTACGAATGTCAGCATTAAATATGAAACCCATCTTTGAGCAATCTACTAACCCTCTTCCGTGGATGAATCACTGGCTAGATAATGACAATGTCCAAGTTGCTCCTCAAGAAACAGAGATAACCTCTTATTTAGTAAGCGCCATTGATAACACAATGAGCTCAGAGGATGAAGACTTCAGCGACTTTAAGTTATAAATGTTGCCATTAATTAGATGTTCAGAATTGATGTTGACAATATTAATGGAAAGACAGAGTCTCTTTATGTTTTTGGTGACGAATCAATCTTAACCGAACTTGAGGCACACAATGTGCTTATAAACTATAGCTGCAGGCAGGGACATTGCGGTAGCTGTATTTTAAAATTGGTTGATGGTGAAGTGCTTCACCAGGAATGCCTTGTCCCGCTCTCAGAAGGAGAAATACTCGCTTGCCAGTCAAAACCAACAACCGACATTAAGATCACAACCAAAGATTAAACTTTTTTTTCCAGATATTCAAAAACAGCTCTGGATTCTCCTTGAAATATTATTCTGTGCTTTTTCTTGTTGATTTGATAATTGTACATTGGATCATAGTAGTCCACTAAAAGTGACTCGATTAGGGGAATGTATTCACATAGATCATTTGACTTCTTATGTTTTTGAATCGCATTGTTGAGAGTCTTTAAGAGCTCTTTGTAACGAACACCTCCTAAACGTTTTTGAATCTTAAAGAGACTATTTTTCCAATAATTAGTATAATTTTCAAAACCGTTATTACTGTCAACAGAGCAATAATTATCAAGCATTTCAGTAACATATGTTTTGAGACTTAATTTTATACGTTCATCAAGGTTCGCTGTTAGAACAACTATATTAGAATTAAGAATTTTATTTTTTAAGCTATCAGTTAAATATATAGTTCCAATATTATTACCTTCATCTTCAATCAATAAAAAGCTATTTTTTTGTTTTTTGAGCAGTTTAATGGCTAAAGAATTTTCAAAGTCAATTTGTGTTGGTTGAGAACTGACATTATTTCCAAATGCTGATCCTCTATGATTAGCTAATCCTTCCAAGTCAATACTATTAGGCAATTTATTGAGCAATAGAGTTTTACCACAGNCGGTCTGTCCACCAATGACTATAAAGTTTTTACTATTAGTTAAACGATTAGATTCATCTATAAGGTAACGACGCATAGCTTTATATCCACCCTTAACTCTAGGGTAAGCTATACCTGAATAATCAAAAATCCATTGCTGTGCAATTTCTGATCTTATGCCTCCTCGAAAACAATAAAGAGCACCTGAAGGATTTTGATTAATAAACTCCAACCAATCATTAATTCTTTGATTTTTAATCTTACCGTTGACTAATTGACGTCCTAATTCTATCGCAGAAAGTTGACCGTTCTGTTTAAAGCTGCGTCCAACTAGATGTCTCTCATTGTCATTCATTAAGGGAAAATTTAAAACACCTGGAAAAGATCCTCGACTATATTCAATAGGTGCACGGACATCCATTAATGGAGTATTATTTTGAAATAACTGCTGAAAATTATCTACCTCTAATTGTTCAATCATTCTATATGAACTACCTCTTTTTTTGAATTAAGTTCAGTAATTTTTCCTATAGAACTTAGGTTTATTTGGTGGCTATTCAAAAGCTCATGAAAATCTGTTAAAGACTCATCAGAAACTGTTACCAAGAGACCGCCACTAGTTTGTGGATCACACAAAACAGTATTTTGAAGTGTGGTTGATTTATTAAAGAAATGTCCATAGCTATCATGATTTCTTTGCGTCCCTCCAGGTATACAGCCTTTATCAATATAACTATAAATATTTGACAATAAAGGTAAATCATTAAAATAAACTTTCGCCGCAACTTTACTGCCCTGACAGACTTCTATAAGATGGCCTGCAAGACCAAATCCAGTAACATCGGTAATAGCATTAACGCCCGTAATTTTAGCTATTTTTGAACCGATATCATTTAATTGACACATCTGCTTAACTGCTTGCTGATAGTCCCTAGGAGTAACTTTTTTCTGTTTTTGAGCGGTTGATAAAATACCCACTCCTAATGGCTTGGTTAAAAAAATAGAATCACCAATCTGAGCACCAGTATTTCTTTTTAAGTGTTCTATTTTGACGACTCCAGAAACCGATAAACCAAAGATAGGTTCAGACGAATCAATACTATGACCTCCAGCAAGACTAATGCCTGCTTTTGCACATGCCGCCCTACCCCCTTCAATCACTTTAGCGCCAATTTCAGCAGAAAGCTTATCAATCGGCCAACCAAATATAGCTATAGCCATCAACGGTTTTCCACCCATAGCATAAATATCACTAAGCGCATTGCAACCTGAGATCATACCAAACGTGAATGGGTCATCAACAATTGGCATAAAAAAATCGGTAGTACTGATCAATGCCTTCCCGTCGCCAAGATCATAAACCGCTGCATCATCTCTCGACTCGTTACCTACAATTAAGCTAGAATCAATCATTTGATCTTGACTCTGACCTAGTATCTCATTTAGTAATTTAGGTGAAATCTTACAGCCACAGCCAGCTCCATGACTATATTCTGTCAATCTAACTGAAGAAATATCTGTATTAGAATTCAAAAGTGATAAATCCTAACCAATCTGGGAGTATTTTAATTCGAGTTTTTGATAGAGCCCACTTGGAGAAATACTGGGGTCCTCATCCATAATGTTAAACGCAACGACATTGTCCTCAACAGTATTCCATAACTTAATGTAAGAGCCATCTTTATAGCCGTGCTGTTGCCTAAAAGCATTAAGTTGATTCTTGACGACATAACGCTTGTATAACTCAGCAATATCCATATCTACTTGTGATATTGCAGTAAAAAAAAGATCAGTGATATCACGAATATTGTTAATTTTATGGTCAATATTAGAGGCAACAGAGAGGTTTAACATTTTTTCTAATGTATTAATCAAAACTTCAGCATTAAAGTCACCTTGCGGCTTTAATTTCAAATATTTATTTGCATAATTTTCATCTTTTAGTCGAATTGATTCGGACATAATGAAGTGCCAAATATCAACCAACTCTACTCTAACATTAGCCCAATCTGTTTCTGTATTTATACTCTTCCAATGCTTCCAATTAAACGAATCTATGGCCTCTGCAGCTTCCATATATATGCAACGGTACCAAGAAATCTTTCTGTTTTCTTTGGTAATGCCTTCAACCCACATAACGCCATTAGTGTGGTCATTTAGCTTCTTTTGAAGGTCGAACATTTGCTCAATATAATTCATAATTAACAAGCTAAAATTTTGGATAAATTTAATTATAGTCTATTCAATTATTCGCTTAATATCTTTCTACCGTAGTATCGACTTCTTGTGCCCAAGCATCGATACCTCCTTGGAGATTTGCAACAGATTCAAAGTCTTTTGATAATAAAAAATCAGCCACATGTATAGAACGAATACCGCTATGACAATATAGAGCTATCTTACTATCCTTGTTTAGATTTAAATAACTCTTGGTAATCTCACCCATAGGCATGAGAATAGAGCCTTTTATTTGACAAATATCAAACTCCCATTGCTCGCGCACATCAACTAGAATAACCTCATCGTCTAGCAGATAATCTTTAAATTCTTTAGGTGTTAAGTCTTTAATCATAATTAATTAGACCCTCTAAATGAAATTTACAATATAAATACTAATAATATTTTATTCTTATCATTCTAGAATTAGTAAGTTTAATGGGTAAAATTTCAATTGTGACTAATAGAAAAGAAGATATTTTTAATTTCCCCTGTGACTATCCCATTAAAGTTTTTGGTATCAACCAGCCTAACTTTGAAAAAACAGTTTGCAAAATTGTGGAAACCCATACTGGAAAATTACATGCTAATCAAACTACCGCTAAATATAGCTCTAAGGGTAAATATATCTCTATAACTGT
This sequence comes from gamma proteobacterium SCGC AB-629-P17, assembly GCA_000372785.1. Lineage (GTDB taxonomy): Bacteria > Pseudomonadota > Gammaproteobacteria > PS1 > Pseudothioglobaceae > Pseudothioglobus. Next base: position 28,389 of record KB889762.1, read on the forward strand.
GAGAATCATTGCAACAAGTCGCAAACAACTAGATGCCATAAATCAAGATCTTCAGAGTTGTCCATTAGTGTCATACCTCTTATAATAAGATTGTGATTAAAGTTCGCTCAAAAGGCCTTCAAGATTACCCTATCACCTGGAAAGAGATGAAATCTTTTACTGAAAATAGGAGGGCTGATACCTTAGATGAACTTTGGACTCTTGAACATAATAGTGTTTTCACTCAAGGCCTTTCAGGGAAACCTGAACATCTACTTAAGGCAACTCAAATTCCTATTATTCAATCGGATCGAGGCGGTCAAATTACCTATCACGCACCAGGACAATTAATAGTCTACTGTCTTATAGATATAAAAAGACTGGGCATAGGAATCAAAAAAATAGTCTCCCTAATCGAACAATCATTAATTGAATTTTTATCAACTTATGACATTACAGCGCATACCTTAAAAGGAGCTCCAGGAGTTTATGTAAATGACTCTAAAATTGCCGCACTAGGGCTCAAAGTGAAGAACGGAAGAACTTATCATGGATTAAGTCTCAATATTGATATGGATCTTTCTCCATATAATTTAATAAACCCTTGTGGGTATAAAGATTTAAAGGTCACGCAAATGAAAAATCTAACGAATAATATTCTTAATATTTCTGGTATTCAACATGAACTATCAGAGCATCTAATCAACTTAGTTGAAAAAACTCAAAATCAACGCCTTAAAAGGTCAATTTAACAAAATATAATTGATGGTAGCATTGAATTTTATTAACGTTAAAGCATTAAGTATCAGGGTATAAATACAGATGGACAAAAAGAGAGACATCTAATTATGGTTTCACTAAAACCATTCAAAGGAACTAGACCATTTAATGAGGAAGCTATAAATATTATAGCCCCCTCAACAGACCACTTGTCTGAAGAAAATATTGATTTAATATCCAATAAAAATTACTGGAATTATTTAAAAGTTTTAAATCCTGTTGGACAACTTAAAGAATCTGAAACCTTACTTGCCGCTAAAAATCATTTCAATCAAATGAAAAAAAATGAGGTTATAAAACAAGACGATAGATTGTCTTTTTATATTTATCAGATCTCACAAGGAGACCACACACAATTAGGTTTTCTAGCTTTGGCCAATATTAATGATTTTTTGTCCCATAAGATTAAAGGTCATGAGAATACGCTAGTAAATAGAATGACTGAAAGAGCTGAACAAATGACTAACATTGAAACTCAAATCGGTCCTATTTATATGTCTTACCCGGATGATAACAAAATTGAAGAATTATTAGAAAGTTTTACTTCACTAGAGCCACATTATGACTTTGAATCTTTCGACCATTCTTTTCACAAACTATGGTGTATAAGCGATCCTAATAATATTGAAATAATTTCTAAACAACTAAGATCTATAAACTCTTTATATATTGCAGATGGCCATCATAGGATGGGAGCCATGAATATTATCTCTCAAAATTATAAAAAATATGGGTCTCAAAGCAAGGAAAACAGAAACTGTGATGAGGTTATGATAGCTGCCTTTCCAGCAGAACAGTCAAAAATATATGACTACAATAGAGTGATTAAAGATTTGAATGGTCTTTCAAAACATGATTTTTTAGATAAGCTCAAAGAAAACTTTAAAGTTACAATCAGCGATTCCGCTTTTAAGCCTAAAAGCAATAGACAATTTGGCATGTATCATCATGGTAAATGGTATTCACTGGAGTTTATCGGGAATATTTCTGATGAAAATGATATTTTATCTTTATTAGATATTAACATTATCAATAATTTTTGTTTAATACCTATATTAGGTATCAAGAATATTAATAATGATGAGAGGATTAGATTTATTGCAGGCTGTCATGGATTAACCGCTCTAGAAAAAAAAGTAAATGAAAATTATGACAGCGTAGCATTTTCAATCTTTCCTTCACATATTGAAGAAGTTATGAGAGTAGCTGACAACAAACTAACTATGCCACCTAAATCAACATGGTTCGATCCTAAACCTTTGGATGGCCTAGTTGTATATGAATTTAACCAGGAGAATTAACTAATGAATTTACCAGACATCAAGCCAGATAACCCTAATTTTTCAAGTGGTCCATGTTCAAAAAGACCTAATTGGTCAATAAATAATCTAGAGGGAGCTTTATTAGGTAGATCTCATAGGACTCCTAAATGTAAAGATAAATTAAAAGAAGTAATTACTAAATCTAGGTCAATACTTGGCCTTCCCGATGACTATCACGTGGGAATTATGCCGGGTTCTGACACTGGAGCACTAGAGGCAGCATTGTGGTGTTTGCTCGGCGATAGAGGAGTTGATATTCTTGCTTGGGAAAATTTTGGTAGAGATTGGCTTTTAGATATTGCAGATGAATTGAAAATTGAAGACAAAAACATTCATTTAGCACCCTATGGTGAATTGCCAGATTTAAGTAAGGTTGATTTTTCTAGAGATGTGATTTTTACTTGGAATGGAACTACTTCAGGAATTAAAGTCCCTAATGGTGACTGGATACCTGACAATAGAGAAGGACTGACAATATGTGATGCCACTTCTGCTGTTTTTGCAATGCCTGTCGATTATAAAAAATGCGATGTTATAACTTGGTCATGGCAAAAAGCTCTTGGCGGAGAGGCTGCACACGGAATGATCGCATTGTCTCCAAGAGCTGTTGAACGATTAGAAAGTCATCAGCCAACATGGCCTGTACCAAAAGTCTTTAGAATGGCTTCTAAAAAGAAATTCATATCGGGAATATTTGAAGGCGCTACTATTAACACCCCTTCAATGCTGTGCGTTGAAGATGCTATTGATGTATTAAATTGGGCTGAAGATATTGGCGGTCTTGATGCTTTAATTAAAAGGTCGGAAGAATCATTTAACAATATAGCAAGCTGGATAAGTGAAACAAGTTGGGTAGAATTTTTATCCAAAGACTCTGATTTAAGGTCTAATACAAGTATTACCTTTAAAATCATTGAAAGTTGGTTTCTTGAAAAAGATGAAAAACAACAAAAGGAAATAATGAAAGAGATAATTGGTTTATTAATGAAAGAAGAAGTGGCTTTTGATATTAATAGTTATGCAAAAGCACCTCCATCCTTTAGGGTTTGGGGCGGAAGTACAGTAGAACCTGATAATATAAAGAAACTACTTCCATGGATAGATTGGGCTTATCACCAAGTGAGGTCTAATTATGTTTAAAGTTCTTATTTCAGACGCAATGAGCAACGTTGCAGAACAAATTTTTGAGGAAAAAAATATTTCAGTCGATGTAATAACAGGCTTATCAGAAGAGGAGCTGATTAAAATCATTCCTGAATACGATGGTCTTCTTGTTAGATCGGCCACTAAAGTAACCAAAAATATTCTTGGCGCTGCTATAAAACTAAAGGCGATCGCCAGGGCTGGTGCAGGTGTAGACAACATCGATCTAGTTACTGCAAAAGAAAACAGTGTGGTGGTAATGAACACACCAGGCGGCAACACCAATGCAACGGCAGAACATGCGTTTGCTTTAATTATGGCGGCACTCAGAAAAATTCCTTTCGCAAATGAAACAACACATAGAGGTGAATGGCAGAAAAAAACCATTAAAGGCAATGAACTTTCCAAAAAGACCCTAGGTATAGTAGGTTTCGGAAATGTGGGAGCCAGACTGAGTAATTTGGTTCAAGGCTTTGATGTTAATGTTTTGGTTTATTCTAAATCATTAGAATCGAGACAAGCAGATTTTCCACATGTAAAAAATGTTAGCTTTGATGAACTAATTAGCACAAGTGACATTATCAGTTTTCATGGAAAAGCAGCTGCCGATGGTAAACCCCTACTTAGTCAAGAACACTATGCAATGATTAAGCCTTCAGCTTTAATTATCAATGCAGCACGTGGCAATATTGTTGATGAAAGTGACTTAAATGACGCCTTAAATGAAGGCTTAGTTACTGGTGCGGCAATAGACGTATATTCAACTGAGCCAGCTAAAGAAAACGTTTTATTTAACAATCCTAAAGCGATATTAACTCCTCACATTGCTGCCTCAACTGCCGAGGCATCGATTGTAGTTGCTGAAATGGCGGCTAACCAGGTTAGTGATTACTTATTAGACGGAACTTTGATTCACACTGTATAGTATTTTTTTATTCGTATAAAAATGGATTGCTTGTAAACTCAGTTAATTTATTAAAGTGATTTAAAATTCACACAAACGCGTTATCTAATGGATAATGTCATCAGTACTCTGACATTCAACATAAACTATTACAGTATTTAATTAACTATGTCACAAGAGCTTGAAATCAAAGCACTAAAAGGTGAATCTAAAACTAGTCGACTCAAAATCAAGCCAGACTTCGAACGTGAGCCTCTAAAAAAACCGGATTGGATACGTATCCAACTTACCAGCTCACAAAAGGTTAATCAACTAAAAAAAACTCTCAGAGAACAAAATCTCTTTACTGTTTGTGAAGAGGCGCAATGCCCTAACCTCAACGAATGCTTTAGTCATGGAACGGCAACGTTTATGATTATGGGACAAATATGCACTAGGCGTTGCCCTTTTTGTG
>KB889763.1:0-24464 GCA_000372785.1 gamma proteobacterium SCGC AB-629-P17
GTCCTTGAAGCAGTTTTAAACAAGAAAATTGAGCATGCACTATTCGCTGGCATTGCCTCAAAATCAGCCTACAATGAACTCCAAAAAGGAAATAAATTCAGTATTGGTGGAAGCTTTGGCGGTGGCGGACCGAATTTGGAATTGAAGGCCGATGAGGTCTACTTTGAAGAGCAATGTGCAATTGCCAGAGTGCAAAACATAACAATCGTAGTCTCCAAAAGAAGAAGGCCTTTTCATTACCTATCTGACTTTGATAATTTACGCTTAAAGCTTCAGGATTATAGACTTCTAGTAGTCAAGTCTGGCTATCTGTCACCTGAACTTCAAGGTTTGTCATGTCCTTCATTTATGACTCTTTCAAGTGGCGCTGTGAATCAGGATTTAAAAAATATAGACAACCATCATAGAAACAGACCCACCTTTCCATTTCAGGAATTCAATGAATTTGTACCAAAGGTCAGTGACGGGTCAAATTTGCTCAGTTGATTTCATCTCAAATACCGCCCATAAGTGACTGTTCGTTCCACTGATTTGACTTTTCTATGTGAAATCTCGTTAAGAGAACAAGTCAGTATTGTTAAAAAAGGACAATGATGCCTTTTTTTATTAGTTCAATATTTATATTTTCTGGTATAACCTAAATCAACGGAAGATTAAATCACTAGTCTTGACCGTGAGTTAGAAAAAATTTTATTTATTTTAAGGGGAAAAAAATGACATTAACACATTTATTTAAAGCGCAAGCTATATTTGCCTGGTTATGGGTTGCAATGTTTTGGTTTGCACCGGGATTGGCAGCACAAGGCCCTGGTTGGGAAGTAACCCCCGATTTACAAGCTTTTGGGCAGATAGTTTCGATCCCTTTGTTAGCGATTGGCTGGATTTCATGGATGGCACCAACTTGGGTTGGTGATAATCTCAAGAAAGTCGGCATGGTATTAGGTGTTTACATCAATGCCCTTTTTATTGTTGTACAGGCATTTCATGTATCAACTGCTGCTGCCAATTTTGATCCGCTCGGGATGATTCCGACAGTAATTTTTATTGCTTTGTTCTACTGGAAGTGTCGTTAATTGAATAAGAATAATAACGATTACTGCTAAATAAGAGGGTCGAGACCGACCCTCTTTTACATCCACTATCGAAAACCCTCCTAATGAGCATTAATCAAATCCTCTTAGCGCTCATTGTCCCAATCACTTGGGGTTTTGGTTATGCCTTAACAAAGATTGGCATGGACCATTTCACACCTTTACTGCTTATGTCGCTCCGTTTTGGTATCGCAGGTCTGATACTAGTATGGTTTACCAAGCCGCCATGGGAGTATATGCGAGAACTCTTTATGATCGCCTTTATAGGTTCGACGATACAGTATGGACTCACCTACTATGGATTGAAAGGCATCGATGTATCTACAGCTTCCATTTTGGTACAGCTAGAGGGCCCTATTTTGGCGCTCCTCAGCACTCTCATCCTCAAAGAAAGGCTTGGCTGGTCCCGAGCACTAGGAATGGGGCTGGCTTTAGCCGGTGTAGTCGTTATTGCTGGAGAACCGAGGTTGAGTGGTAGTTTGGATAGTGTCGCCTTGGTGATTTCAGGCGCAGTTTTCTGGGCGATTGCACAAATCATGATCAGTCGTCTGAAGTCACTCTCGGGTATCACTATACTGGCCTGGGTTGCTATCATTGCTACCCCACAAATGCTGCTCATCTCTCTAGTTATTGAAGACGGTCAATGGGAGTCCATCAAGAGCGCCAACCTTATAGACTGGTCGATAGTCTTTTACTTGTCCTTTATCATGACAGTGATTGGCTACAGTGTTTGGTATCACTTGTTGCGAATTTGTGATGTTAGCAAGATATCACCTTTTCTGATGCTTCTACCTGTCACCTCAATCATAGCTGGCATGGTACTTCTTGAAGAGCAATTTACTCTGGCAATGGGTATCGGCGGGTTATTAGTAATGACTGGTGTTGCCAGCACCTTGATTAAATGGCGCAAGCCGACAAAGCAATCCTAGTAACCTAAAAAAAACCGACAACCTTATTTATAGAACGGGTCTATTGACTCGAATTGCGAGGTAATCTTTCTGAACCATTTAGATAGGGCAATACCTCTACTAAGATGAACTGAATTGCTGACGAATTGTTTTTGCTCTGAAAACTGTTTGTTTTCTATCAAATCTTCATCCAGTGGTAGTTCGATCTGTTCATGGAACAAGTTCATTTCCATATCTAAATCTCTCCTTAAATCCTGAATCTGTTTAACTACATTGATGTCTGTCATTTAACCTTGCTCCTTCCTTTTTTTGTGTTATCAATCTTGTGGGTCTTCGCTGAAGCGCTCTTTAATGCCTCCTCATATTTCTTTTCCCACTCCTCATGCAGGCTCGTTTTCTCGATGTCGTGAAAATCGATCCCGCTAATCTCCTTGAATTCCGTTATCGCATCCTCCAGGGCAGTTTCAAAAACACCGGACAGGGACATACTGTAGCCGTACTTTTGGGCGGCCAACGAGGCACCCTTGAATGCTTCAAAGACAGGCCTTCGTATCCTCACACTGACCACCCTTTTTTCGTCTTCCTTGCGATTTTTTGTAACGTATTTACCCATTGAAATTCATTGTATTTTTTACTAGTTAAACAGTATACGCTAATTGTATACTTTTTATATTATTTTATGTAATCTTTTTGTATACATTTTTTGATAACCAAGTATGAATTAAATTGATCAGTTCAGAATAATTTCTGGGTATGATGGATTCACTATGATTGAGTTGCTATTATTTGGAGCATTTTGATGAGCACACAGCTAGAGCATGCCAACCTTTGTGTCAGTGACATTGACGGGATGATAAAGTTTTTACAAACAGCGCTTCCAGATTTCATAATACGTCATGACGAAACCGATAATGAGGGTGACAGGTGGGTACATATTGGCAATGACCAAACCTACATTGCTCTCAACAATTCCACACAAAAAGACTCAACTGACTGGACGCCCTATTCCGGAAAGCCAGGAGTCAACCACCTTGGCTATATGGTTGACAGTGTCGAACAAGTCCATAGCCGTCTTCGTGCTGCCGGCTATACTGAATCAACAGTCGAAAACAACCACCCTTTTCGAAAAAGGCTATATTATTATGATCCCGAAGGGAGGGATTGGGAGTTTGTTGAGTATCACTCAGATGACGTAAAGAAACGCAACGATTATAATTTACCTGACAGGTAAGCTTTTTTAAATTGGAACAGCTCTATTCCTTTTAAGTCCAGTTGATGGGTCAATGATTACCTCTGAAGAAAATTGTGCCAAGAAAGCTGTTCTAGGACTTGATGAGTTATTTGAGCCAGATGCATGAGGAGTAAGACTGGAAAATACGATTAAGGTTCCGGCAGGGACAAGAAAGGTTCGCGCTTTGCTTTCATCAACCTCAATGAATAAGTCTTTTGATTTTTCCGACCACTTATGCAATATCGCTTTATTGGTCTCTTCTAGTTTAGTTGGAATCAAAGACAACGGTCCATTTAGCTCATTAATGTCATCGAGCGCCAACCAAGTTGACAGATAGGGCTTGTGCTCAAAATCTATATAGCCAGAGTCCTGATGNCAATTAAAGCTGGATTTTGTATGAGGCTCTTTGATAACAATTTGTTCGTTAAAAAGAAAGACTTTCTTTCCAAGTAGTTCACTGGTAAGTTTTTTGATTGGCCGACTTCTCAAATATCTCTGAAGTTCAGGATGAAATGGGCTTTGATTGGCCAAAAATATCCTGCCGATTTGTGAGATATTACCATAATGTCTAGTCAGATTGGATGGCTGCAATCGCTCAACGCCCTGTTTGTAATCTTGGACAATCTTTTCAACAGCGCTTCTAAGCTCCGATAGAGTTTCCATACTGACAAAATCCTCTATCACCAGAAAACCTTGAGACAGGAACTCTTTAATATTGATTGAACTAATTTTTGCCTCCTTTTTTGACAACTATATGCGATATTAAAACAATATTTAACTTCATCATAATCTAAAATGCAGTGATGATGTTAGACAAAAAAAACATGATCAATCAGGCAACAATTCGATCAACCAACCTTGTTAAGGGAGATCTATGATAACTTGTGTTGGACCTATTTTTCTTGACAGGATTGCAAAAATAGAAAGATTTCCTGAAAAACCAATAAAACTTGTAGCAAAAGGACTCGAAAAGAGATTAGGCGGACCAGCGGCAGTAGCCAGCTTCGCTGTCAATATTATGGGTGAAGAGTCTGAGTTTGTGGGTCGTTTTGGTGACGATGATGCTGCTGATTTTTTGCAATCTGAGTTTGATAAATACAATATTAGCTTTAATAGATCTATAACTATCGAAGGCGCATCGACACCTCAAAGTCATATTTTTGAAGACTCTAATGGCGAAAGAATGCTGGCGGTATTCAATGAACAAAAGCTATTAGACGATAAGCGACTACCGAACTTTGATTTTTCATCTGGCCAAACCTATTTAATCGATACACATTGGATTGATGCAGCACATTATTTAGCAAAAAATACCTATGAACAAGGTATCAATTGCATTGTTGACTTGGATAATTTTTCTAAAAACAAGGCAGTTGAAGAGGTGGTTAACGCTTCATCTCACCCTGTATTCTCTGAAAATGGTTTACATCAGTATACAAAAGAGAAATCTATAATTAATTCATTAAAGAGCCTCTATCAAGCCAACAATAAGTTTTATGCAGTGACGCTCGGCTCAGATGGGGTCTACTGGATCGATCAGGGCGATATTTATCACTGCCCGGCACCCAAGGTAGAGGTCAGAGAAACGAATGGCGCAGGGGATGTATTTCATGGTGTATTTGCTAGATTTATACATGCTGATAAATCGATACAAGAGTCAATAGAGTTGGCTACAGCTGCCGCTTCACTTAAATGCTCAAGAAATGGCGGTATTCGTGCTATACCTAATTACAAAGAACTCATTGAGTTCTCTAAACAATTAAAACCAACCAGGGTAATAAAGTAGCTTACTTAAAAAACTGAATAGTTTTGTCTGCAATAAATTGACTAACCCTTGTATTCGATTCAATCGTAACACCTGCAATATGGGGAGTTAGGATGCAATTCATAGCGCTTGAAATATTTGCATAAAAATCTTCCTTGACTGGCTCAGATTCATAAACATCCAGTGCAAAGCCATTAATCAAACCATCGTTATATGCCTTTATTATGTCTCTCTGATTAACTATCGAACCTCTGGAGGAATTAATGATAATTGGTTTATTTTTCATTTCAGAGAAAGAACTGTAATTCAATAAGTTCTTTGTCTCACTAGTTAGTGGAAGATGGATCGATATAATGTCAGAGCATTCAAAAAGGTCGCTACTTTTGACTAGGGATATATTGTATTTTTCAGCATCCGATTGAGGGATATAAGGGTCATAAGCCACAACCTTAGATCCGAATGCTTGGGCCAAAATGGATACTTTCTTACCAATAACACCAAAACCAAGCAAACCTATTGTTTTGCCTTGCAACTCCCTTGACTTGATAGGCGATCGAGGCCACTTTCCGCTCACTGTTCCTTGGTGCAAAGGAGGTATATTTTTTAGCAGGGAGAGTGAACAGCTGATAACGTATTCGGCGACTGAGTGAGCGTTCATACCAGTTGCAGGCTGGACAACAATACTTTTGTCTGAGCAATAATCAGTGTCGATATTATCTAAACCAACACCCAGTCTTCCAACAAACCTGAGTTTTCTTGCTTTTGTCAGCAAGGCTTCATTGAGTTGGGTTTTGTTTCTGACGATTATGGCGTCTACCGAGGCTATTTGTGAACCCAGCTCCTCAATATTTTCATGTAGGCTTGGATCATAGTTGACGTCAAACTGCTGCGAAATTTTGTTAACGCTGTCTTGCTCCATAAACTCAGTTATTAATATTTTTTTCATAGCTAGAGACTGAATTCACTCATTTCTACGACCCTTCCCTCATTTATTGAGAGTTCTGCCGCTTCTCCGATGGCGACCGCCATTAATCCGTCATTTAATGAAACTTCTGGCAGTGAATTGTCTCTAATAGCTTTTATAAAGGATTGATGTTCGTAGTAGGTTGAGCCATGATGGTGACCTGCTGCAAGGATTTTTTCGTCAACACCTATAGTTTCTTTTTTATCTCCAGTGCCGTCCCTCAAGCCGATCCTGACATCGGAAAACGCAATACCTGAATCGCTAGATGGGACTGCCGTTTCTATTTTTCCTGTTGAACCAACAGCGCACAATTCTTCCTGATATTGAGAGTTTTCCGCGAACATGCACAAGTCCAATAATGCCCTGACCCCGTTTTCAAAATCCACAATCACAAATGCATTATCCAAGATATCAGGGGTTTTGCCGTCATATTTTTCATCTAGGTGGTTCACATCCTGACCTCCACTAGCATAAACCCTGACTGGCTCGCTTTGCGCAATTAGTCTCATTAAATCAAAAAAATGACAGCTCTTCTCGACCAATGTTCCTCCAGTGTTTGTAGCAAATCTGTTCCAGTCATCCACTTTATTCAGAAAAGGAAATCTATGCTCACGAATGGAAAGCATCTTGAGGTCGCCTATGGTTTTCTTATGAATCTCTTCAATCATTTTATTAACAGGTGGCATGTATCTATATTCCATAGCCGTCCAAATAATCCCAGGATAGTCATGAGTCAATAATTCGAACTCTTTGCAGTCTTTTACCGTTGTACATAGTGGCTTTTCTATCATCAGGTGTGCATTTGTTTTGACTAAACTTTTTAGAACTTCTATATGAGTAAAGTTGGGGGTTGAAACAATATAGGCATCAGCCATGTTGGCTTTAATGAGGTCGTCGTAGTTGCTAAATGTCGCAACATCATTATTTAACAGCTCCAGGCTTTGGCTAAGTGACTCGGCATTGGTGTCGCACAAAGCAACAACCTCTGCGTCATCAATAATTTCGATGTTGAGTATATGTTCTTGCCCCATACATCCGGCACCAATAATTGCGTATTTGATTTTATTTTTCATAGCGTATAGGTTGGAATGTCCATTTGATTTCCAAGACGGACTAATTGATCAGAAACATCGCCATAGGTAAAGGCCACATGATGCTCCAGCCCTCCTTTAAACATCTGCTCCGCTTTATGGGCACTATCATGTCCCAAACTAATTACACCCGAAGTTCCGGAAAAAGAATTCGGCCTATCGATAACTGCCCCCGTTAATACAAAAAATTGTAGCTTATTTCGTGCTTTGGAGACTCGAAAAATGGTTATTTCCCCAGCTTTAAGACTAAAGTCATGAAGCAAAGGCTTCTTTCTGTTTGAATGAATCCCAGATTTAGCGGTGCCTTCTTTTGCCATGCTTATTGGCGCCAAGCCACAATGCCAAAAAACAAGAGAATTGTCGGCTTTGTCGACATCAACGATATCAACCAGCAATGATGGCCTGTCATTGACTTGATTAAGTATATTGCAACTAATGCCTCCCAAAACGTCTGCCTCGCAAGCGCAACTAACCTTCTCTTCATTCATCATGGCCATAGGGCCGCAAGACGCACACCCATATTCTGTGAATGTTTCGGGCCAACATCTAATCGCGAAAGCATCCAGGTTGTGCTTCTCCTTTAAGCTATCTAGGCCATGGTAAATTGAAATACTCTTGTCAAACTCATCCTGCTCAAGCTCTTGGGTTCCCTCAAGATAGCTCGCAATCCTGTTTTTTGTAGCTGCAATGGTGCTGTTGTTGACATTTCTTGATTCCTCAAATAGGTCATCCAAATCTATATCAACGAGAGAAACGTTAAGCTTATCTTTGACTTCAGTTGAATCATAGTCACAGGTATCGAAGCCTTCAGGTCTTGTCCCGATTACGCCAATTTTTTGACTATCAACCGTATCACCAAAACTTGACTGAACGCTGTTTGTTGTGGCTTTTTTCCAAACAGTTTTCACGCTATTATTGTTACTTTCAATGAACTGTGAAAATGATAGTTTATTAGCTTTACTATCATCTTCCATGATAATAAATTGAGGTGAAATGTTATTTTTAATCAGGGAGTGCATTGCAAGATTAAGCCCACAAATAGAATTCAATCTTAATCTGCCACCAGTCCTTGGCTCAGGAAACGAAACAATACAGATTGGCTTCTTTACATCTTTTGCAAAATTTAAAATAAATTTTGCATCAGTAAAAGTTGTTTGAAACAGGAAAATTTTGTCACATTCATTCTTAGCAAAAAAATCCATAGCTTTTTTAGCAATGTCATCGTTAGTAATCAATTGATTAAAGCCTAAAGCTTCAGAAGTGACGGACTTCAATAGATTTTTAGAATCACTAAATTTTGATTCAGCAAAATCAACATCAAAAGTTTCTCTTGCTAACGCCAAGTATCCAATCATTTAAATCCTCTAAAGTCTAATAAAATCAATACCATAGCTAATAATCTAACTTAAGAGATTCACCTGTCGAAGCAAACCAGTGTGTATTATCTAGGTCAAAACCGACATCAATCTTCTGTTGAGCCTTAATATCGGTTTGATTATTCAGCTTGATAGATAATTCTTGCCCTTCAATGGTTGCTCCGTAGAGGTAGCTGTCAGAGCCCAATTGTTCGACGCTATTTACTTCTAAAGGGAGTGAATTTTCTTCTGTGATTGAGAGATGTTCGGGTCGAATACCAAAAATGGATGAGTTTTCCGGGGCCAATTTTTTGAGACTCTCAGGGAGTGATGAGTAGTCCAAAAAGTTCATTTTTGGAGAACCGATAAATCCCGCAACAAATATATTGGCCGGACTATTATAAAGCTCTAATGGGGCGCCTACTTGCTCGATAATCCCTTCGTTCAAAACTACAATCTTGTCAGCCATTGTCATCGCCTCTACCTGGTCATGGGTAACATAAACCATTGTATTGCCTAGGCGTTCATGCAGCGCCTTCAGTTCAACACGGGTTGCCACCCTCAGCTCTGCATCTAGATTTGATAATGGCTCATCAAATAGATATATAGAAGGCTCTCGCACTATAGCCCTTCCAATTGCAACTCTCTGCATCTGTCCGCCGGACAGCTGTCCAGGACGCCTCTTCAAATACTCTTCCATCCTAAGCAGTCTGGCAGCCTCTTGGATTCTTTTTTCAATTTCTGTTTTCTCTAGCTTTAAATTCTCCAGACCGAATGCAAGGTTTTGGCGAACGCTCATATGTGGATACAATGCATATGACTGAAAAACCATCGCTAATCCCCTTTTAGCCGCGGATATATCATTAACCTTATCTTCATCAATAAGTATTGAACCCTCGCTGATTGCCTCCAATCCGGCAATCATTCTAAGCAATGTTGATTTTCCACAACCCGACGGACCTACCAGAACACAAAACTCACCATCTAATACTTCAAGGTTAACCCCATGAATAACTTGCGTTTTTCCGTAAGATTTTTTTATATCTATAAGTTTAAGATTTGCCATAAAACTATTTTATTCCTGTTGTTGCTATACCAGTTGTAATATACTTTTGAAGAAAAACAAAGACCAAAGTTGTTGGAATTAAACTTACCACTGTCATTGCCAATCTATAATGTTCTTGAGCAAGGTATTCGCCTTGAAAGTCTAATAAACAAAGCTGTATTGTATAGGCGGCTTTGGTCGTCGAGACAGCTATCATTGGCAGTATCAAGTCGTTCCATCTCCATATTATCGACAAGATACCGAGAACAGCTACCGCAGGAAGAGCTAGAGGGAGAACTATACGCCAATAGATGGTCCATTCGCTGGAAGCATCCATTCTTGCGGCCTCCAACAGTTCATCAGGAATTGTCAGCATATACTGCCTCAACATAAATACCCCGGTCGGGGTTGCCGCTCCAGGTATTATAACTCCCCATAAAGACCCTGCTAAACCGGTTACCGACACCATTTTGAATATACCTACAATCAGTACTGATGCTGGCACCATCAGGGTAGCCAATATAATTATAAAAAAAATGATTTGGCCATTGAAGCGATATTTGGACAACGCAAAAGCTGCCATGGAATTGATTAAAAGAGTTATCAAGGTTGCCACGATAGTGACAAAAACAGAATTATTCAGACACCTAATTGCATCAAAATCCATACCGGCAACGTTCTTCGTTAATGGGTTGGTGTAATTAATCCAGGACGGCTTCAAGCTTTTGTTTAGAATGATTTCATTTTTTGGTAATTTCACTATCCCGGCCTGCGGATTGCTAATTAATCTAGCATTCACTGTGTCTTTATTTGTGCTAATTCTACTTACCGAGTATTCTGTAACCTCACTAGTTTCAGGGTCAACTGTAGTGACGAAAATTTGCGATGTAAAGCCATTAGGCTTATACGGTTTGAGACCTAAATATTCCGATAACAACCTAACCTCTTCAATGTTTAACACACTGATTATGGATTCAGGATCGTATTCCTTTTTAGCGCTCGGAAACATACTTGGATATTTAATTAGCCATTCTGGTAAATTTTTATTAATGATTAACTCTTTGGATTGCCCAGGAACTAGCCCAAAATGACTTCTCAGTGCATAAAACTCTTTGTCGCCATATTGAGAAATAAATGAATCAACATCGTGTTGAGATCTTTCATCTTCACTCAAATCGCTCCAATACAAGACCCAAGAAGGTAAATCTTTCATCATAAATATCTCTTTACCCTCGGGACCATAAACAGTCGCCCTACCAACTCTTTCATAGTCCATTGGCAATAAATTTGTGTCCAACTTTTGTAACAAGAATTGAGACTTAACTGAATTTAATATGAGCCACAAGACTGGCAGAAAAATAATTAAAAAGCCAAGAAACAGAAAAATATAAGACACCCAATCGACAAGACTTAGCTTCTTTTTGCCCTGCGTTCTGGTAAAGAATTTAATAACCGCCGTCATAGCTTCACCTGTCTTCTAGTAAGATAGAATTGTAGTAAGGAAAGAATGATCAGTACGAGCGCCACAATTAGTGAAGCCATTGCTGCGATCCCTAAGCCAAATTCAGTCTTCTGACCTCTTAGACCTGAGGTCTCAAAAATATAAGAAACAAGAGATACCCAACCAACTTGCAAGGCGAATAATTCCTCAAAAGCTTGAACCGCCTTTATCAAAGATAAAACCGTTACTACCAGTAAAATTGGCATTAATAGCGGCAATGTTATCCTCCAAAAAACGCGTCGGTCAGAGGTGCCATCCATTTCTGCGGCTTCATACAGATCCCTCGGGATGGACTGCAGACCTGCAAGCAATATCAACATATAGAAACCCAGATGAGCCCAGGTGTATACAAAAACAGACCAAAACATGGTCCAGGACGGATCAACCAGCCATTGAATGGGCTCGCTAATCCAATTCCAATCAATAAGTGTTTGAGATAAAAGCCCCTGCCTCTTGAGAATCAAAGTCCACAAAAAAGCGACGACAACCGGACTTAGCATTACAGGATAAAAGAATACAGCTCTCCAAAAACCCCTACCAACAATTTCCCTGTTCAGGACAACAGCAGTGAAAAGAGCGATTAGAATCATGATTGGTACTTGAAAAATGACAAAGATAAATGTGTCTGCTGCCGCAGCCATAAATTTATCATCCTCCATATTTTGAATTCCAACATCTATTTGCGTTTCCGATACGATCCTGGCAAGGTTATCTAGTCCGGAATAATCTCTAGATGAAAAATTGATGCTTGCGCCGTCCGTCAAAGAAAAGCCAAAATTCATAAATAATGGCATGAAAGTGAAGAGGCCAAAAATTAATAAATTTGGAAATAAGAACAAGTAAGGCAAGGGCTTCGTTCCTGCCACCTTCTGTGAAAGTTCAATCGGCCATCCTACTATGGCCATCAGTTTTGGCGTCAGTCCGACAACATCCCTTGATAGGAGAAAGCCAATTAAAAGATAGAAAAAAGAAACAAGATACCAATTATTAATATTTAAAAAGTTATCCAGCATTTTGAAAGTTAAGCATTAACATAAAAAAAAGGCCGCCATGAGAGACGGCCTTATTGTAACCAATATTAACTTAATATACTCTATTCAGCAATCTTGGCTGCTACATCTGCATCGATTGCATCTAAAGCATCATCCAGGCTCATTTCACCTGTAATAGCTTTAGTTATGTAGTCAGGAACAATGCCATAAATGGCAAAGTTTTTGTTGTAACCTTGGAACCAGTATGCTTGCGGAGTTGATTCGGCCGCCTTTCCTGCATTGGCTGCAAAGGTTGAAAGACCCGCGGAAACGACAGGGCTAACACCTGAATAGTCGATACCTAACTTTTGCAAACCTTGATGCGCTGTAATATTGCTTGTATTTGAAGCAAAATGTCCAGCACTACCAGTCTGCGCTAGGAAGTCAATATAAGAAGCTGCCACTTCTGGATGCTTGGATGAGCTAAATGCAACTACACCAGAACCACCTGGCATTGCGCCACATCCACCCGTACCGCAAGGAATTGGCACAACCTTCCATTCGAAGTCAGTGATGTTTTTGTCATAATTGTTTAACATCCATGATCCCGACATGTGCATCGCTACCGTGCCATCTAAGAATAGAGGCGCAGCATTTTTATACGCAGTACCTGCTCCTGCCGGCCAGCCTTCTGCAGGCATCAAGCCTTCTTCATGCCACCCAACAAAGACCTCAGAAAATTTTCTAAATCCTTCATCAACTAGGATTGGTACACCGTCTTTATGGAATTTTGCTCCATATGAGAAGGCAGGACCTGCCCATCTGTGTGCCGTTCTATCGATTGCAAGACCCGCTGTAAGACCAAGCTCAGATTTAACCTGTCTCAAGGCATCAGCCCAATCATCCCAAGTCGAACCCTCTTCGGGCATATCAACACCAGCATCTTCAAACATTGTTACATTGACATAGGGACCAGTTACAGTTAACTGTGTTTGCCAGCCATAGATACCATTATCACCCGAAGGTTTTCTGTACCAAGGCAAAGTAGCACCATAATTTTTCTCCCAGTATGAAGCATCTACGTAAGGCGTTAAATCTAAGTAGAACTTATTCAGTCCACCCAGATTCGTGACTCTTGCGACGTCAGGTGCTGCATCAGATTCTAGAAGGTTTTCAAGTTGCTCTCTTACAACCTGGTATCCGACCGTCTCTATGTTGACCGTATTACCGGTGGAAGATTCCCACACGGTAGACATTTCTTTAATAACATCACACTCATTAGAGTCTTGATAGCAAACAAATTTTATCTCTGCCGCGTTGACACTGAATGAGGAAACGATAAGAAAAAATGCCAATAAAATAATTTTTTTCATATATCTCTCCAATAATCAATTTAATAAAAAAATTACACTGATAATTACATAAAAAATTAAAAACTAATTTTTTTTAAAAAACTTATCGAATTCAAGTATACATGAATTGATATATATGAATTCAATTAATTATCAGTATATAAAATAAATTTCGTTATTGGAAAAACTTCACTTGTAGTCTTTGTAACAAAACCAATATTGCGAAATTTATGCTTCAAATTGTACTTCTTTGTAGATTCCACCATTAACAACTGGTGGTATTTTACTAAGCTCGATATTTTTCTTATCATATCAAAACCCAAAGCAAATATATATGAATTATGTTCGTTTGTCAACTATTATGAAAAAAAAAGAAAAAAAAAGAAAAAAAAGATTAAATTTGCAATATAATTACTGTGATTATGGAAACACTGAACAAACGCCAACATGACTTACTTTCTCTTGCATCACAAGAAGGTTATGTAAGCGTTGAAAATTTAGCTGAAACATTTGAAGTCACTCAACAAACAATACGACGTGATATAAATATTTTGTGTGATCAAGAATTATTGACGCGCACTCATGGTGGCGCTTTTTACACTTCCGGGGTGCACAATGTTGCTTACAGCTCTAGAAAATCTTTAGCCAGTGATGAAAAAAAGGAAATTGCAATTGCCGTTGCTGAAATTATTCCAGACAATTCTTCTATTGTTATAAACATTGGAACAACAACAGAGCAAGTGGCACGATCACTTCTTTCTCATCAAGGGCTTAAAGTAATTACAAATAATATTAATATCGTTCAAATCTTTGCTCAATCTAATAACGCTGAAGTTTGGTTGGCGGGAGGCAAGGTTCGAAATTCAGATTGTGCTGTCATTGGAGAAAATACAGCTGATTTTATTAAACAATTCAAAGTAGATTATGCAGTTGTAGGAGTCTCAGCTATAGATAACGATGGCTCATTAATGGACTTTGATTATGAAGAAGTTATAGTTTCAAAAGCTATATTTGAACACTGTCGAAAATTGATACTTGTTGCAGATAATTTTAAGTTTGATCGTACAGCGCCAATGTTAATTGGCAATATATCTGAAATCGATATACTGGTCACAAATATTCAGCCATCTCCAGAAATAATCAACATATGTAATAAGAATAACGTTGAAGTTATTGTTGTTAGTAGTTCCAATAAATAGGCTATAAATGAATAATCTTTATGATGTTTTTATCATTGGGGGAGGAATCAATGGCTGTGGCATAGCAAGAGATGCTGCAGGTCGTGGTTATAGCGTTTGTCTTTCAGAAAAAAGCGATATCGCTAGTGGGACATCATCAGCTTCCTCTAAATTGATACATGGTGGACTGCGTTATTTGGAAAACTTTGAATTCTCTCTTGTGAGAGCATCCCTAAGAGAACGAGATATTCTGATAAAAATTGCTCCGCACATTATAAGAGAGATGCGCTTTGTGCTGCCACATCACAAAAACCTTCGACCAGTATGGCTACTTAAACTGGGTATGTTGCTGTACGACAATCTATACTCTTCCAAATACATCAAGCGCTCATCCTATATCAGACTTTCTTCGCATGAAGCAAAATCAACTTTAACTGAAGCTTATAAAAAAGGTTTTGAGTATTCTGACTGTATAACTGATGATTCAAGACTTACAGTTTTGAATGCCGCTGATGCCAAGAGATTGGGTGGCAATATTAATACCAGAACAATGGTAAAAAATATGGAACAAAAAAAAGGCGTCTGGAATATTGAAGTCATAAATACAATTACTAATGAAGCAAAATACGTACAGGCAAAAGTTGTAGTAAACGCTACGGGCCCTTGGGTAGATAATTTTTTAAAGAATCATTCCAAACAAACCAAGATTGACAACGTAAGGCTAGTTAAAGGAAGTCACATTGTTGTCAAAAAGTTATTCAATCATAGTTATGCATATATTTTACAAAATAGCGACGGCAGGGTCTTTTTTGCTGTGCCATGGGAAAATGAATTTACATTTATTGGTACTACGGATGTTGACTTTAAGGATAACCTTGACAGTTTTTCAGCCTCTGATGATGAGATTAACTACCTGTGCAAATCTGCAAATCAATATTTCATGAGTAACATATCAAGCAACGATGTTATCAAGCACTGGAGTGGTGTGCGCCCCCTCTATGATGATGGCTCAATAAAAGCTCAAAAGGCCTCACGCGATTACACAATAAGAATAGATAGTCAAAACAACAATAGCGCTCTGATTAATTTATTTGGTGGCAAGATGACAACGTTCAGACAGTTGTCGGAGGAGGTGGTAAATAAAGTCGGATCAATTTTGGGAGAAAAAAAATCTCCTTGGACGAGTGATGTTCACTTGCCAGGTGGAGATTTTTCATTAACTGAAAAAGCAAAAATAGTTGTCGGCCTTGCAAAAAAATATGACTATCTAGATGTCGACTTCATTCAGCGCTTATTCAACTTGTATGGCACCAGAGTGGAGCACATCCTAAAAAATGTCTCCAGTATTGACGACCTAGGCCTGCATTTTGGCAGGGATTTATATCAAGTTGAGGTTGATTATCTTATGCAAGAAGAGTTCGCACTTTATCCTGAAGACGTGCTTGAAAGAAGAACCAAACTATATCTTTTTTTAGATTATGATAAGATTGAAAGTCTGGATAATTATATGCAGAAAAAAAAGGAAGGTTAGACTCAATATATAGCAATATATATCAATAAATCATACTTCAGAAAATGGCTAAATCAAAAAAATACATCTTGTCGATAGACCAGGGTACCACGTCTTCTCGCGGGGTTTTATTTGACTCGAACTATCAGATTGCATCAATAGGACAGAAGGAGTTTACTCAATTTTTCCCAAACTCTGGATGGGTTGAGCATGACCCTGAAGAGATCTGGCAATCAACTCTCGAAAGTTGCAATGAAGCTATTTCAAAGGCAAAAATATCTCCAGATCAGATAGCCTCGATAGGCATCACCAATCAGCGTGAAACGACCGTTGTTTGGGATAAAGAAACCGGGAAGCCTATCTACAATGCAATTGTCTGGCAGGATCGGAGAACTTCCGAAGAATGTCAAAACCTTCGCGAACTTGGTCACGAGTCAGTTGTTACAAAAAAAACAGGACTTTTGCTTGACCCGTATTTTTGTGCCACCAAAATTGCCTGGATTCTCGACAATGTACCCGATGCTCGCGATAAAGCCAACGATGGAATGCTTGTGTTTGGCACAATTGATAGCTTTTTATTGTGGCGCCTTAGTGGCAAAAAGGTTCATTCAACTGACGCTACCAACGCCTCCAGAACGCTTTTGTACAATATCCATGAGGGTTGCTGGGACGAGGAATTGCTGAGTCTATTTAACATACCGAAATCAATGCTGCCAAAGGTCTGCGATAGTGCCGCAGAATTTGGCTACACAGATAAAAATATATTTGGCGCTCAGTTACCAATATCGAGTTTGATCGGAGATCAGCATTCTGCCCTCGTGGGCCAAGCCTGCTTTGAGCCGGGAATGGCTAAATCAACCTATGGCACTGGCTGCTTTGCCTTGATTAATACTGGTGAAATGGCTGTAACATCAAGCAACAAATTACTAACCACTATAGCCTTTCAACTCGATAATAAGCCTTGCTATGCCCTGGAAGGTTCGATTTTTGTCGCAGGCGCCGCTGTGCAGTGGCTTCGAGATAATTTGAAATTCATTAAAACTGCAGATCAATCTGAAAAGCTTGCACTGCAAGCGGATCCAAATCAGGATGTCTATCTGGTGCCAGCTTTTGTTGGCCTTGGTGCGCCCTATTGGGATCCCGATTGTCGTGGTGCATTGTACGGGCTAACAAGAAATACTGGCGCTGCTGAAATTACTAAAGCGGCCCTAGAGTCAGTCTGTTATCAAACCTCTGACTTGCTGGTCGCGATAGAAAAAGATTGGCAAAACAATAAGATAAATATTATTAGAGTTGATGGCGGGATGGCTGCATCGGACTGGACTATGCAAATGCTTTCAGATCTATTAAATATGCCGGTTGATCGTCCAAGAAATCTAGAAACAACAGCTCTAGGAGCTGCATATTTGGCAGGAATGCAGGTTGGCTTCTATCCATCACCTCAAGATTTTGCAAAATCTTGGAACTCGGATAAACGTTTTATTTCCGAAATGTCTGATGATGTTAGACAAAAAAAGCTAGCGGGTTGGAAAGATGCGGTTAAGCGAACACTAAGTTCAAACTAAATTGTCTACCCTTTTTCGCGTATATTTTCAGACTTTGAAGTCATAGTGTGAGTTTAAACATTTGAAGAAATCAGATATTTATTAATTGTATCAAAATTTAAAGGACCTCCTATTCCATGATCATCATTAAAATTTATTTTTCCTTCCTCAATCTTTAATTCATTCTTAAATAGATTTGTTCTAAGAGGATTAACATTGATATCAGTTTCTAAAAAAGCAGAGGGATTGATGGCTGACATAATGTGAGCTGAAGTTAGCAAGCCCACCCCACTACCTAAAAAATGCATCCATATTTTATTGCTTTGAATTTTTTTTGATAAATTATTTATTAAAGAAATTCCTCCAAATTTAGTGAGATCAGGTTGAATATACTTTAATTTATTATTCTGACCTAGAAAAATAAAATCATCTAAATTATTAATATTTTCTCCAAATGCTAAATTGCAGTTTGTTGAATTAATTATATTATTAAATTCATCTTTATTTGATAGTGCAGAAATAGGTTCTTCTATCCAAGAGAAATTATAATTTTCTAATATTTTTAAATATTTAGACGCCTCATCAATATTCCAACCTTGATTTACATCCAGCATCAACATTTCTTCATTAGATAAATAATCGGTTAGAGAATTTAATAGATCTATGTCCAATGAGTGATTGAAACCTATTTTTACCTTAAAAGCTTTTATACCCATAGATCTTGCAATTGTAATTTTCTCATTGGATTCACTTGGGTTAATTCCGCTGGCATAAACGGAAATATGTTTTTGCGATTCAGTATTTAATAATTTGTTAAGGGGTATTTTTTTAGTCTTAGCAAACAAGTCCCAGAAAGCGCAATCAAGACCGGCATTAATGTTGTCAAACGAACCTATATCCCCTGATTGAACAAAAAGAGTTTTAAATTTATCGGCAATTTTATCAATTAATTTTTCTGGATTTGAAAATTCACAACCTATGATATTGTTAAGATAAAGACTGTTGAGTAGATTAAATCTATAAGAAGCGGCATCACTTGGAAAATTACACCAAATTTCTCCATAACCTATATTCTTGTTAAAATCCTCGAGTTCAATGATTATGCAGGGTCTAGTCTTCATAACACCAAAAGAAGTTATGACAGTATCAATTAATGGAAATTCTAAATAATAAGATCTTAAAGATTTTATTTTAATCAAGATTATTAATTTCCTTTACAAAATTAAAAATAGCAGTCCAATCCAAATCTTTATATTTAGTATCCATTGCCTTTTCATAGATATTTAATACACTTTTTCCTGAAGTTAATTCAATTCCCTCCGATTCAGCATGTTCAATAGCTAAGCGTAAATCCTTCAAAGCTAAAACATTTTTAAAACCAGGACCTACATCATTTATCAAAACCTTTTTAGGATAACTAAAATTCATATGACCTTTTCCAGCAGCCGTCGTTGACATTAATTCTATGGCTAGTTTTTGATCTATTCCTGATTTATGAACTAAGGAAAGTGTTTCGGCAGTAACAATGTTTGAAACAATTGACATATAATTATTGATGAGCTTCATTTTACTTCCTGAACCTACAGCGCCGCAATAAACAACATCGCTTCCCATGCATTTTAAAATCTCTTCAATTTTAGGAAAATCTTGCAACGAACCTCCAACCATAATGAGTAAAGTGCCATCAATTGCATTATTAACTAGACGCGCAACAGGAGCATCAAACATTTGAATATTTATTGTTTGTAATTGCTTGCTAACATCAATGCTATCTGCCGGCAATATTGTGCTCATATCAATATAAATTAGATCCGTGTTATCTTGATTAATAATACCGCCCTCTCCAAGCGCTACTTCTTTTACATCTTCTCCAATAGGCAGCATAGATATAAGAAAATCTTTACTCTTACACAAGTCTGCAATAGTTTTTTCTTGTTTAGCCCCCGCTTCAATTAAAGCTTCTATAGTTTTGTTATTAGTAAAAGGATCATAAAAAGAAAGAGAGTGGCCATTTTTAATTAAATTTAAAGCCATAGGGAAACCCATTGTTCCAACACCGATAAAACCTATATTTTTCATATTGCCTCTATATTAATTAAATAATGTTGATGTTTTTTTTATGAATGAATGAATATATTGCATCCATTCCCCCCTCATAACCAATTCCACTTTCTTTAATTCCTCCATAAGGAATATCAGGATGCAGTGGAGTGGCAGTATTTATAGAAACCCCACCTGCGATAATTTCTTGAGCCATTTTTTTTTGTAAAATCTCACTAGTTGTATAAACATACGAAGCAAGTCCATAATTTAAAGAATTAGCCTTATCTATAACATCGTCATAATCATTGAATTTAAATAATGGAAGTATAGGACCGAAAATTTCTTGATTCACAATTTTTGAACCTTCGTTAATATTTTCAATAATAGTTGGCTCCCAAAAATAACCAATATTCTTATGTCTATTTCCTCCATAAATGATATTTGAGCCATTTTTAACTGCATCATCTACGAAATCTTGCATTGCTTCAATTCTACGGAAGTTGGCTAGAGGCCCCATTGTTATGCCTTCACTCATCCCATTACCTAATAAAATGTTTTTTAATCTACTTAAAAATCCATCCCGTACTTTATCGTATATTTTTTCATGGACATAAAATCTACTAGGTGCAATGCAAACCTGACCAGCATTTCTAAACTTAAAACCAGTTAAAACATCTAAGGTTTTTTCAATGTCAGCATCTTCTGCAATAATTGCTGGGGAGTGCCCTCCTAACTCAAGAGTGCATCTTTTTAATGTTTCTGCCGATTTCTTTGCTAAAAGTTTTCCTACAGGAACTGATCCTGTAAAGCTTAATTTCTTAACTTCATCTCTGCTCAGCAGATAATCAGAAATTTCATGAGGAACACCGAATACCAAATTAATAACATCTTTAGGTAAACCTGCTTCCTGAAATATTTTAACAACCTCTATAGCTGTGCCTGGTGTTTCTTCAGAGGGCTTAATAATTACTGAGCATCCAGCAGCTAGGGCTGGGGCAATTTTTCGAACAACTAAAGCGATAGGAAAATTCCAAGCTGTGAGACACAAACAAATTCCAAGTGGATGAGGTTTGATCAAAGTTTTTAATCCATTATCTCTATCAGCTACCAGCTCATCCTTAATTAATTTTGCATGAGTTCCATTAAATTTTAAAATAGCAATCGATTGGTTTATTTCCCCAACAGATTCAGCAAGGGGTTTGCCTTGCTCTAGCGTCATCACTTTAGATATTGCAGAAATTCTTTCAGATAAAATATCTGCAGCTTTTAAAATTATCCTGCTTCTTTTATTGGGATTAGTATTTTTCCACTCATCAAAGCCTATCTCAGAGGATTTAAGGGCATCATTTAAATTATCTTTAGTTGCATGAGGCAGCCACCCTAAAATACTCTCATCCGCAGGATTTAAAACATTTTCACCCTTTTCAGCTTCATAAATCCATTTTCCGCCAATAAATAATCCAAGTTTTGTATACATATTCATTACAGGTGAAAATATGGTGCTGAACTTGGAGAAATCCATAAATCTCTCATTTGCTCATTTGAGTTTAATAAAGATATTGAAAATCCCGCACTTTCTTGCGTTGTGATATATTCATTTATTAACGGTTTATAAATTTTAATTTTATATTGAGCAAGGTACTCTTCTACATCATTATATATAATCAATAATTCCATTAACGTAGTAGCGCCAGAACCATTAATAAAAGGTATGACTATATCGCCCTCTTTGTACTTATAGTCATCAAATATTTTATCCATCATCAATTTTATTATTTTTTTTGACGAAGAAATTTTTTGTCTTCCATAACCTGATTCTCCATGAACGCCCATTCCAATAAACACTTCATCATCATCTAAGTGAAATATTTTTTCCCCTGATATTGGTGAGACTCCAGAAGCTACTGCAATAGACAATGTTCTTGTTTGATCTCTCACAAATTTACCTAAGCTTAGTAAGGTTTCTTTTTTTTCTCCCATTTCAGAGAGCGCTCCTAAAATTTTATAAATAAAAGTAGTGCCCGCGCCTCCCCTTCTTTGATCTTCGCTTCCCCTGGAGGCAGAAGCAATATCGTCGTACATTAATAATAAATCGGCATTGATATTATGTTCTTTGGCTAATTCAATTGCCATCTCTCCGTTCATAACATCGCCTTCATGATTGGATATTAAAAGAATACATCCAGAATTCTCTTTAAATATTTGTATACCTTCAAAGATTAGATCTCCAGATGGTGCAGCAAATATATCTCCAACGACATTTGCATCTAACAGTCCTTCTCCGACCCAACCCATAGCAATAGGTTCGTGACCTGAGCCATTGCCAATTAACATGGCAGTTTTCTCAATATTTTTTGGGTGACTTCTTAAAATAATTCTTTTACTGCTATTGGAAAATTTTACTCTATCACTGTTAGCCTTAATATATCCACTCAACATATCATCAACTATCTGATCTTTATTATTTATAATTTTTTTCATAGCAGTGATTCGAAGTACTCTCTGAGAATAATTTCAGTAGACTTAGCTCCTGGGTCGATAAACCCAAGACCTCTATTTTCTAAAAATTTAGCTCTTCCAACTTGAGCTTCCATTTCTTTTGTTTTGGCTAAAGAAAGAGATAGAATTTCGTTGATTTCATTTTTTTTAAATTGAAAATCAGAATTTTTTTTTAAATAATTTAAAACAGGGATATAAATATCAAGAATACTTTTATCACCGGCCTTTACCTTTCCTCTCTTCATTATTTTATCTATCGATTTTTCAAAAATATCAATTATTGATGAATTCAAATTTGATTTATCTATTTTTCCAGATTCATCAAAAAATATAGACATTAAAATTCCTGACGCACCACCCATTTCAATCCGCATTTGCTTTGAAATAATTGCCATCGTCTCATCAAGTGGTGAAGTTAAATTGTTTAAATATAATTGTTTTGCGACTGTAATACCTTTATAGATGGTGGATCCATGATCGCCATCTCCAACAAGTTGATCTAATTTATCTAATTCAACATAATCAGAATTGATTCTATCGTATGAATTTAAAATCCATTTTTTATAAGCGCTATGCATTCAAATGCTCATTTAAAAAAACAAAAGATCTTACAATGGCATCGTATGGGTCATTTTCTATATTTCTCCACGTAAACAGATCTTTACTTGTTTCTACATTTGCCTGAATAAACATTTCGAGAGAAACATTCTTGTTATAGTTTATTTTTTTTAAGGTATTAAAAATTTCTAACCAATTAATAGAGCCGGTGCCTGGTATGCCCCGGTCATTTTCTGCAACTTGTAAGTGAAATAATTTATCTTTAGCCTTTTCAATTGATTGGCAAATATTTTTTTCTTCAATATTCATGTGATAAACATCTAAAAGCAAACCTACATTTGGATGATTAATTAACTCACATAATTTTAATCCTTCATCCACTGTATTAATAAAATCTGTTTCATATCTGTTTAGTGGCTCTATCCCTAATTTGATATTTTTCTCTGTTAACAAACTTGAAATTTTCTTAATAGAGGTAGATGAATTTATAAATTTATCTTCCTTGTCTTTACCCAAAGTATTGCTAATACCCCAAGCCGAATGAACAACCCCGGTCAGCAAATGAGAGTTCATAATTGAAGTCATATTAATTGCTCTTTTTAGTGCCTCCTCCCCATTTTTTTGTATGTTCGGATCATTACTGCTTATATCTTCTTCTTTAGATAGACCTGTTGTACAAGTTAGAGAAATATTTAAATCACTAGCTAAATTTGAAATTTCTTTTGCACTTTCAGGAGTTTGCCCTAAAAGCGAAATCTCTACCGATTTATATCCTGCCTCTTTACACTTGTGTATATAGGGGGTTATATCTTCATGCCAATTTTTAACAAAAGTGGCGGAATGTACACCTAAAATCATTTTAATTTATCAATTTTTGTGAAAAAATCATGAAATATTGCATCTCTATTAACCCCGTATGCTTCTCTCATAGGGTACGATTCATTATTTCGTTTCCAGTACAGTTCATCATTTAAAACAGGTGATGAAACAATATGTGAAGGAACCCACGAAGCATCAATCATCCAAGCAATAGTTATTACATCCCAGATGACCCATGTTCTCCAAGTCTGATCAATTACTCCCCTTTGCTTATGAAGAGGATTATTTGTATATAATTCATAAAGATAATTCCCAATCTCTCCTCTTCCTTTAACAAATTCTTTCATGTCAGGAAGAGATAAAGTTAATTGCGCACCTACGTTATAACCAGGGTGATATACGTTTGCAACCCCGCATTCAAAAAGCAATTGAGAAGATAATATATCCTGAACTAAGTTGAAAGAATGACTATTATTATTTATGCTATGTGTGGGAAAACCAGATGTCCATACTACGATTAAATTATTAATTATTTTTGGTTCCATCAATAAAGCTGAGGCTATGTTTGTTAGGCATCCAATCGCACAGACATAAATTTTTTCATCCGGATACTGAAGACATGATTTAACAATAAATTCACTAGATTCAGTAATTAAAGGCTTATCAAAACTAGATAAATATTGATCCGATCCTCTAAAAACTTTTCCTTCATGAGGAATTTTTAATTTATCAAATATTTTGATTATTTCTAGATAGCTTTTTTCCACACCTTCTTTAGGTGTATCAAAATATATGTCGTTAGGATGTATGTTCGATTCAATTAATCCATTCACCCAATCGCTATAATTATTAACTAAATTAATATTGTCTTTAGAAATTTCTTTTTTTTCTTTTATTATATTAAAAGCCTCTAAAAGTTCTTCTTTGTGATGTTGGAAAGAGTATGGTTCAGCAGTTACTCCCAATAAATCAATTTTATCCCCAGACAACAAAGTCCACGCCAAAGCAAATTGATCATCAATTTCGTTTGCTGTATCGG
>KB889763.1:25589-28166 GCA_000372785.1 gamma proteobacterium SCGC AB-629-P17
TGGTTCAGCAGTTACTCCCAATAAATCAATTTTATCCCCAGACAACAAAGTCCACGCCAAAGCAAATTGATCATCAATTTCGTTTGCTGTATCGGTATCGAGTATAAGTTTATTTTTGCCAAAAGGATTAGATAAATTAAGTAATATTTTTTCATTAGATAATTTAGGGAATTTATTCAAAATTTCTATAGGTACGGTCATTAGCTATTTCTTTATCTAATTTAATTTTAAAAATTAATATTTTTATCTACCAGTATCAATTCATTCGTATGATTATATAAAATCTCGAATCTGCGAATAGACATTTTGATATTTAGTTGCTGCCTTATTAAGCATTGTGAACTTTTTTTATAGCTTCAATTATTTTTTTTGTAGAGGGTATATAAAAATCTTCCATGGGAGGACTAAATGGAATAGGAGTGTGGGGTGCGGTGATTTTAATAACTGCAGTTTTTAAATCACTAAAACATTTTTCAGAAATTAAAGAGGTAATTTCTGATGCCAAAGAACATTTAGGATTTGATTCATCGATTACAATCACTCTTCCAGTTTTTCTAACTGATTCAAAAATCAATTCCTCATCTAGTGGTGAATAAGTTCTAGGGTCAATAATTTCGCAATCTATATTTTCCTCTGATATTTTTTGTGCGGCCTCTTCAGCAAAAAGATTCATTCTTTGTATTGCTATTATAGTAACGTCTTTACCGGGGCGTCTTATTCTTCCTTTGCCTAAAGGTATTGGTTTCATATCCTCCGGAACATCACATTTGGTCATATACAATCTTTTATGCTCCATGAATATTACAGGGTCATCATCCTTAATTGCCGATAACAATAAACCTTTTGCATCAAATGCGTCATATGGAGCAACGACTTTAAGTCCAGGTATATGTGCATATAAACTGTAGAGTGTTTGGGAATGTTCGCTGCCAGCCCTAAAACCAGCTCCCACAACGGTTCTTACAACCATGGGAACGCTTTGTTTTCCACCAAACATATATCTCATTTTGGCAGCTTGATTCATCAGTTGGTCAAAACAAACTCCTGCAAAATCAACATACATTAATTCTACTATAGGCCTCAATCCAGTCATAGCAGCTCCTACCGCTGCACCAAAAAAGCCAGCCTCTGTAATTGTTGTGTCTCTGACTCTTTCGGGACCAAATTTTGTGAGCAATCCTTGAGTCACTCCAAATGGCCCTCCCCAACTATCTTGAGTTCCTGGATAATTTTCCCTACCTTTTCCACCCGCTATATCCTCACCCATCAAAATTACATTTTTATCATTTTCGAATGACTCAACTAGAGCTTCGTTAATTGCTTCCTTTACTGTTAATTCTCTCATCTTAGTAACTCTTTAGGGTAATTTACATATACTTCTTCTAGAGCGTCTTCCGGATTAGGCCAGGGTTGAGTTTCAGCAAAATCAAATGCTTCATTTACTTCGTTCAAAGCATCAGTCTGTATTTTTTTAATTTCATCAGAAGAAAAATTATAATCAGAGGCCATCTCAATCGATTTTTTAATTGGATCATTTTTTTTAGCCTCTTCAATCTCTTCTAATGGCTGGTATAGTTGAGTATCGCCTTCATATTGTCCTGAAAATCGATAATTTTTAAATTCTAAGAAAATAGGAGTATTTTTAGCTTTTGATTCAATAATAACGTCTCTTGTAATTTGATGAACTTCAAAAACATTATTTCCATCACCTTGATATGAAATCATATCGTATGCTTTAGCTATATCTTTTAGCTCTTTAGTATTGAGATGCCAATCAGTGGCTGTAGCTTCAGCGTATCCATTGTTTTCACACACAAAGAGCATTGGTATATCCCAGAGTTTAGCCAAACCTGCAGCTTCATGGAATGCGCCGTTGTGTATTGCTCCATCTCCAAAAAAGGTAGCTGACATTTTTGTCCCGCCATTAATTTTTTCTTGCAGTGCAGCTCCTAAAACTACAGGAGGGCCAGCGGCAACAATACCAAAGGATCCAAGCATACCTTTATCAAAATCACTAATATGCATACTTCCACCTCTTCCTTTACATATACCTGTACTTCTTCCGTAAATTTCTGATGTTATTTGTTTTAATTCGCAATTTTTTGCAATTGCATGACCATGATTACGGTAAGTGCTTGAAATCCAGTCATCATCGTTCAAAGCGGACATTACGCCAACACAAATAGCTTCTGAACCAATACAAGTATGCAAATATCCAGGGACTGATTTCTCTTTAGCAATTTTTTTAATTCTTTCTTCAAAAAAACGTATGGTAAAGAGTTTTTTATAAATCCAATTTAATTTATTTTTGTCAATTTTATTTTTGTCAATATTCATACACAATAAGCTGTTGTAACTATTGAAATCAAAAAATTATCAATAAATGTGCTATGATAACATTCAGTAAATAATTAATCTAGGATACTAGGATATATAAATTAAATGGCCGTTAAATTAAATATTGGGTACGTTGCTACAGCTATTCCTCCTTATTATTCTGATGAATATAAAGTTAGAGAAAAGTCCGAAACTGATTTAAAAAAATTATTAGACAATTTTGATGTAAATTTTATTCCA
>KB889764.1 GCA_000372785.1 gamma proteobacterium SCGC AB-629-P17
CTGATTGATAAAAATAAAATACCTATGGATGCAAAAGGTTCATGGGCCGGAGCGATGGGCGCGGTTCAATTTATGCCAACTAGTGTCCGGGCTTATGGCGTTGATGCCAACAAAGATGGCAAAATCGATCTCTGGAATGACAAGGAAGATATATACGCTAGTGCCGCTAATTTTCTGAAAAAGAATGGCTGGACGAAAGGCGAAAAGTGGGGCAGAGAAGCCTCTATTCCAAAAAACTTTGATTACAAAAAAACCGGCCTAGGAGTCAAGAAAAGTGTCAATGACTGGGCTAAATTAGGAGTCCTCAGAGCCAACGGCAATCGTCTGCCAAATTCTAATATGAAGGCTTCATTGATTGTACCTATGGGCCATCGTGGTCCCGCTTTCTTGGTTTATCGCAACTTCGATGTAATAATGGATTGGAACCACTCTGTCTTATATGCCCTTTCAGTGGGCTATCTGGCTGACCGTATCAAGGGTAGTGGCAAACTGATTGCCAAACCAATAGACGAGCCGCTACTCAGCAAGGACAACGTTTTAACAATCCAGCAAACCTTAAATTTGTTGGGATACAACACTGGAGTGCCAGATGGTATGGCAGGCCCAAAAACGAGAAGTGCAGCTAGACAATTTCAATCTGACATCGGCCTCGTAGCAGACGGTTACGTTGGTTATGAACTTTATCAGCAACTTCAATGACCATTAAAACTTACCTTGGATTTGATGTCGGCACAAAGCGAACTGGTATAGCAATTGCTAACAGCTTGACGTCCCATGCAAGCGGCATTGAAACTGTCGTTCATCATAAAGACGGCTCTACAAATTGGCCCCAACTTGAGAGGCTCATTAACAAACACCAAGCAGACATATTTGTTGTTGGATTGCCGCTAGACGATAAAGGAAAAGAGCAAGAAATGACATTTATAGCACGCTCATTTGGTAGAAAGTTAGAACAGCGTTTTAGCAAAGAGGTGGTTTTTATCGACGAATATTTATCCTCTTCAGAAGCAAAAAACCAATTAAAATGGCACTACGCTCACAAGAACGCTGACCGAGCTGATGTCGATAAGCGCTCTGCTGAACTAATTTTGCAAACTTGGCTCAATGAAACCAGACACGATTAGTAACGACTGCCAACTCAACTCTTCCGGAAAACTGATTCATCTTTTGGGTTTAAAAGACCTTCCAAAAAAACACCTTGAAAATATATTAGATAGTGCAGATGGCCTTTTAAGTAAAAACGGCAACCTCAAAAAATCAAAAGCCTTGAAAGGCATGTCGGTTGCGAATCTATTCTTTGAACCCTCAACTCGTACTCGGAATACTTTTGAAATTGCCGCCAAACGCTCTAGCGCCAACACCATTAATGTTGACCTCGAGAACTCGGCAACCAGAAAAAATGAAACCTTGATGGACACGATGCAGACCTTAAAGGCGATGCAGATTGACATGTTCATTATTCGTCACAAGAAAAATGGACTTCCACATCATGTTGCCGCAAATATTGAAGGTGTAGCCATTATAAATGCCGGTGACGGCATCAATGCCCATCCAACTCAGGCGCTACTGGATATGCTAACAATTCGTCAGTATAAACAATCCTTTGAAAACTTGTCGGTTGCAATTGTTGGTGATGTTCGCCACTCTCGGGTCGCACGTTCCGGAATTCATGCACTGAAAACATTAGGAACAAAAGATATTCGTCTAATCGCTCCAGCATATCTACTTTACAAAGAAACAACCTCGCCAGACTTGGAGCGTTTCGACAATCTCCAGAAAGGATTAGAAGGGGTCGACATTATCATGTCATTAAGATTACAAAAAGAGCGTATGGTTGCAGCAGAGATACCCAATGAAAAGAATTACTTTGAAAATTACGGCATTACAAACGAAACATTAAAACTAGCTAAACCAGATGCAATCGTGATGCATCCTGGACCCGTTAATCGAGGCATTGAAGTCGACTCAAGCGTTGCAGATGGCCCTCAATCGGTCATCCTTAAGCAGGTAACTAATGGCATCGCTGTCCGCATGGCGGCAATGGAAGTGTTGGCAGGCGCATTGTAAACAATGGCTCAACCGATTAACTACGACCTTGCAAAGGACGCGCTTCAAAAACTAAACACCGATGACACCATTTCTTCTGCACATGGACTATTGTGTGGCTTTTATTGTGTCAAACAAGACATCTCACTAGATGACTGGCTTAATGAGGTGCTTGTCAGTATTGATCTTAACAATATACTCGAAAAAGAATCTCATCAGATACTGGCGGAAATCTTTAACAACACCAGTGAGCAACTTACCGATCCAACACTAAACTTTTGGCCAATCATTGCTGATGATATGTGTTCTTTGAGAGAACAAGCAAACACACTTGTTGACTGGTGCCAAGGATTTTTAATGGGTCTCGGACTCAGCTCGGTTCAAACCTCTGACGAGCAGGTGCTTGAAATGATTAAGGACATTAGTGAAATTTCTCAGCTCGAGGTAGACCTGCTAGATAACGAAGAGAATGCTCAGGACTTTTATGAAATAGTGGAGTTTGTTCGCATGGGTGTTCTTTTTATACAAGAAACTTTACAACCTTCAAAACAGGATTTTATTAGCCCCACACAGCTCCAATAAAAAAATCAACAGAATTAGTGCCCTAGTAGTTATATTTTTGAACCCAAAATTGATACATATTAAAAAAGGTGTTGGGGTTGTCTTGTTCAAATTGATGCCATAAAGGTAATGAGGCTAGGTCTTCGTTATTAGAATAACGAGCCTTAAATTGATTCTGAATTTGGTTGCTACAATCAAAACCAATAAAGATAAGGTCAAGTTTTTCTAATGCGTTTGCAATTTGTGGCAAGGTAAAACGATGTTCTTGAACATGAAAGAGCAAATCACGACAATCACTTAAACTATAAAAGTCTGGGGAGTTGATAATCTGTTGAATTCTAGAGCCAGAACCAGTATCCATATTTATAATTTCATATCGGCACTGTCGGATACCTTCAGGCGAATTTTCATACCCTTTTTTTGCTATGAATTCTCGTATTTCTACAATGTGTTGCCGGGCTATTTCACTGTATAAACCAATTCTCATAAGTCCATGAGGTTTTAACAAATCAACTAAAACTTTCCAGCCAACTAGCGGATCTTCCATATGGTGAAGCACACCTGCAGATTCGATAATATCAAATTGACGGTCAAGTGTATTTAGCTTAAGAATATCACCTTGCATGTAGTCAATATTTGCAACTGATAATTCTTTAGTTTTTCTCATTGCATAAGACAGACTGCTCAGACTCAGGTCAATAGCAATAATGGAACTATTTTGAAATCTAGAGGCTACACTTAGAGCATGTTGACCAGTACCGCAACCAGCAATCAGGATTTCGGGATTAGCAGGAAATTGATGTTCATTGAGGTCAAGGTTAACTTTTAAGCCATGCATTACTGCTCTGATTGTTTGTGGCTCAGGCGATAACCCAAGATTAATCCACCTCGGATAAGGGTTTGCTTCGTATTGCTCTCTGACAAGTTTAGAGACTTTATTTTCTGTTACATTTATTTCATGGATTTGAGAGCGAAGGCGCTGCTCCTCCCTAACTTCTGTTATTTGTGTAGTGATTATTCTCTGGATTTTGTCTGTTGAATTAGATTGAAGTAATTGATCTACCCATGAAAAAAGATGGAGAGGTCGGTAAGCAGCGAGTACAGTTATTTTTAAAATTGGAATAACTTCTTTACTACTGATACGCTTACTGATTTCATTTTCAAGTTGATTGACTTTTACCGTCTCTTCATTACTTTCCTGAAACACATATTCGTTGGTAAAGCAGTGCAGAGCTAATGCTTCATAAAATGGCAAAGATGAAAAAGTAATATTTTCACTAGATAATTGGTTGAGTGTGGAAAATCGTATCTGTGTTAGTAGCTTTTCTAATTCTGGATCAGGAATGGAACATAATTCCATTAGTTTAAGCAATAGAGGAATTGTTGATAATTGCTCGGTTAAATAGCCTAATTTGTCGTCAACATTACCAGATTTATATACATCAAAAACACTAAGAAAGATAGGATTATGACGCAAGATACTTGTAATCGGTTTTAAAAGATCATTCGGTTTAACAGTGGGTTTTGTTAATGCTTTCAATAGACAAGATGCTGTTGAATCATTAAATTCTAAAAACTCAATGCTACGTAAATTCTTTGAAAAACTGGACCACAAAAAATTATTGTCTGAATCAATGGAAAGTGCCTTCTCATAACACTTAACTGCTTTATCCAGTTGACCAAGATCGTTGAGAACAACGCCAAGGTTATTAGATGCCTCAGCATAGTCCGGTTTAATGGCTATTGCCTGCTCATAACTCTTAACCGCCGCATCCAGTTGACCGAGCTCCTGGAAGGTGACAGCGAGGTTGAAGTGTGCCTCAGCAAAGTCTGGCCTGATAGTCAGTATCTTCTCATAACTCTTAACCGCAGCATCTAGTTGACCAAGTTCTTTGAGTACAATTCCGAGATTATTAAACGCTTCAGCGTAGTCCGGCTTAAGAGCGAGTGCCTGATCATAACACTGAACTGCAGCATCTAGTTGACCGAGCTCTTGGAGCGTGATGGCGAGGTTGTTGTGTGCCTCAGCGTAGTCCGGTTTAATGTCTAGTGCCTTTTCATAACACTGAACTGCGGTATCCAGTTGTTCTAAGCTGGCATAGCAGGCGCCACTGATATTGTAGAGCATTGCTTCATTAGGATAGTCTTTGATTAAGGCTTCAGCGCTATCCAGTGCTTCTTGTATCTGGCCGTTAGAGTAGAGCTCAATGACAGAGTTAATTTGTGCTTGTGGTGGGTCTAGTTGATTCTTTATATCCACCTTACCTCTCTTGAAAGGCTTTATAGGCTATACCCTTGAGAAGTAGTAAGAACCTATAAGGCCAAATTCTGGTGGCCACACCTAGAATTGAACTAGGGACACAGGGATTTTCAGTCCCTTGCTCTACCAACTGAGCTATATGGCCAAAAACGTGAAATTATACACAAGGCAAAAGAAAGTGAGTTTTAATTTATACCTTAAAAAGCCCGTCAATGCTACAAATTGTCCAAAAAGCGTTCTGCATCTAATGCTGCCATACAGCCAGAACCAGCAGAGGTGACAGCTTGTCGATAAACATGGTCTGCTACATCTCCAGCAGCAAAAACACCCTCAACACTTGTTTGGGTTGCGTTACCTTCTAAACCGGCCTTAACTTTAATGTAGCCTTGATTGATTTCCAACTGCCCTTCAAAAATACCTGTATTAGGCGTGTGACCGATTGCGATAAAAACACCGTGAACATCAATTTTTTTGGTGCTACCATCGTTGCCTTTTAAACGTAGACCTGTAACACCCATCTCATCACCCAAAACCTCGTCTAAGTTTTGATTCCATTCAATAGAAATATTTCCATTGCTGGCTTTTTCCATTAATTTTTCTGAAAGAATTTTCTCGGATCTAAACTTATCTCGACGATGAACGATAGTTACATGTTCAGCAATATTTGACAAGTAAAGGGCTTCCTCAACGGCCGTATTTCCACCACCAATAACTGCCACTTTTTGACCGCGATAGAAAAAACCATCACAGGTTGCACAAGCTGACACACCTTTGCCTTTATAGGCTTCTTCAGATTCCAGACCTAAGTATTTTGCAGTGGCCCCAGTTGAAATAATAACAGCATCTGCTGTGTAGCTTGTTTCTCCACCTTTAAGTTCAAAAGGGCGCTTAGAAAAATCAACGCTGGTTATGTGGTCATTGATTATTTCAGTATTAAACTGTAAAGCATGTACTTTCATACGTTCCATCAAATCAGGGCCTTGTAGGCCGTCACTATCCCCTGGCCAATTATCGACATCAGTTGTCGTCATTAACTGGCCACCCTCTTCGAGTCCACTTATCATCACTGGTCTCAGGTTTGCCCTAGCAGCATAAACAGCTGCTGCATAGCCAGCAGGGCCAGCTCCAACAATCAAAACTCGACAATGTTTGATATCACTCATTTGAAATACTTTATACTAATTAATCAATGGAGCATTATAGACTACCTTGAAAAAAAATAACAAACGAACAACGCAACATAAGCCAAAAAATCCACGCTCCAAAATTGTAAGCGAGACAATTTTCATACTACTCGCAACATTGGGTATTGTATTTCTTATTTCACTTCTTACCAGCTCTCCTGATGAGGACCCTTGGACTGGAGGCGCTGTTCTCGTCAAACCGGTTGCGAACTCTGCTGGCATATTTGGTGCTTATTTGAGTGACATTTCTATGGGAATTTTAGGTTATGTCTCCTATATCCTACCCATATCCCTTGTGTGGCTTGGCTACAGCTTTCATCGAGATGCTTTTAAGGAGAAACAAAACCAACTAATCTTTTTACTGCGCATGATAGCCTATTTTGTGATGGTATTTTTTACCGCCGCGCTAGCACATCAATATGCCCCAGAGATAAAAGTAATAGAAGGCCTAAAGGAAACATTTTTGGCTGGAGGTATGATTGGAAAATCGATGCATGAAATTGTGTTTTATGCGCTTTTTGGTGAAGCATCCACAATAATCTATGTTGCCATCATTTTCATAAGCTTTAGTATTGCCACTAGTTCCTCTTGGAAAAATCTTAGTAAGACAATATTCAGCAATAACAAGGCTTCCAATACTGCTTCAAGGAGCCAAACTGTCCAAATAAAGCCATCGGCAAATATCAGCAACGTCCAAAAACTTAGGCCAAAAGAGAAGGCAATTAAAACTAAAGAAACTAAAAAAACAAAAAAAGCTGATAAGGCCGAAAAGCCTCAGAAAGCTGAAAGTAGCAATCTCTATAAAGCTACTACCTCAAGCGGGCTGCCTGGACTTTCCCTTCTTGATGATGTAGATAACTCTGGACTTGGCTATAGCAAAGAATTCCTAGAAGAGATGTCACAACAAGTAGAGCTGAAACTGAAAGACTTTGGTTTTGATGTCACCATTACTGCTGTCACCCCAGGCCCTGTGGTCACTCAATTTGAAATATCTCTTGCGCCTGGAGTGAAGGTCAGTCAAATCATGAACCTTAACAAAGATTTGGCCAGGGCATTGCTGGTTGAAAGTGTTCGAATTGTCGACGTCATACCGGGAAAACCGGTAATCGGTCTAGAGATACCGAACAACAATAGAGAGCTGATTGGACTCAAAGAGATCCTCTCGAGTGAAACATTTACAAAATCTAAATCAACACTTTCGATGGGTCTCGGTAAAGATATTAATGGACACCCCATAGTAGTAGATCTTGCTAAGATGCCTCATCTGTTGGTTGCTGGTGCCACAGGAATGGGAAAATCTGTCGGCCTCAATGCCATTATTTTAAGTATTTTATATAAGGCAAAACCAGATCAAGTTCGGCTCATAATGATCGACCCAAAAATTGTTGAATTGGCTTGCTATGCGGATATCCCTCACCTATTAACTCCTGTTATGACGAATATGAACGAGGCTGCAAGTGCGTTGTGGTGGTGCGTCAATGAAATGGAGCGGCGCTACACACTTTTAGCTAAATTTAGTGTTCGCAATATTGAGGCTTTTAATGAAAAACTCTTGCGTGCTAAAAAAAGCGGCAAACCATTATTAGATCCTTCATTTGATCCCAAAACAGCAAAAGAAGGGGAGCAACATCCAGAACTTGAGGCACTACCACTAATAGTCATTGTCATCGATGAATATGCTGACATGTTAGGGGCGCTTGCACAACAAGATAGAGCTAAATCAAAACGGGTCGAGGGCCTAATTGTTCGTATTGCTCAAAAAGCACGTGCTGCAGGAGTACACCTTATCGTGGCAACACAAAGGCCAAGTGTAGATGTCATCACTGGTCTTATAAAGTCCAACATCCCTACCAGAATTTCATTCAAGGTCTCATCCAAGACAGACTCTAGGACAATTTTGGATCAATCTGGTGCAGAACAATTGCTTGGTATGGGCGATATGCTTTACATGACACCTGGCATTTCTCACCTGACTCGTATTCATGGCGCATACGTTGAAGATAGTGAAATTTTCCGCGTTGTCGCCCACCTTAAAAAGAACTCGGACCCTAATTATTTAGCTGGCATACTGAGTCCTCAAAATGAAAGCACTGGTTCACAAGATTCAGGTTACGTTACTGACGAGCTTGACCCACTGTTTGATGAAGCCGTACAAATCGTCACCTCAACCAGAAGGGCTTCAATCTCTAGCCTCCAAAGACGTATGCGGATTGGATACAATCGTGCTGCAAGAATCATTGAAGATATGGAGGCAAGCGGGATTGTAAGCTCGATGAATAGTGCAGGCAATAGAGAGGTTTTGGCGCCAGAGCCTATAGAGCCTGACGACTGATAAACAAAAAACCACATTTGTTATGCTTGCATAAATTATTTTTTATGATTATTATGTTTGATTTTATTAAGCATACACAACTTATGAAAAAATCAGTCAGCTTAATATTGTTCCTAATATTTTGTACTCAAATTCACGCCCATAAGCCCATTTTAAATGATGACTCAAGTTATCCGCCGGACGCACCTTACGAAATAGAAGATCCTGAAATATCAAAGGCTATATATTCAACACTTTCGGGTGACCCGCATTTCTATAGAATTCAATCTGTAGAAGATTTTGATTTTTATAGCGGAATTTTGGCTGCTAAAATTGGTGACTGCCCTCTTGAGAGTAAATTTTCTTTCGAGGTGCTAGACTCTGACTTTCACTTAATGTATCTAGCCGATGGTGAAAACTTTGAGTGGACCCCGTGGTACGAACAGTTCGGTAAGCAGTGGTACTGGAATGGTCCAGAAATCGGTCAAAACTTTGCCTCAAATAAAGTCTTTAAAGCCGGAACTTATTATATTAAGGTCTTTAATGATACCAACACAGGGCAATATATACTGGCAGTTGGTGACATTGAAAAGTTCTCGCTTACTGATATCGTTGGTTTAATTTTTTCAATGGGAGACATCGAAGACGAGTTTTGGGACCCAAACCTATGCATCAGGGTTTAATTTTCTAATGATGTTATTTGCTTTTTAAATTTGCATGTTATAGATTGAATGTTTATTTATTTCAATGAGATATAACAGAAAAAAACCTTGACCTAGCTTTATCGCTACTATATAGTTGACCTTAAACCAACAGGCTTAATGCTGGTTGGTTTTTTTGTTTTGCAATTTATTGCGCCTTATTTAAGGCGTTTATTAAGGAGAAGAAAAATGAAAAAAACTTTAAGCATTGTTTTGTCATTGCTACTCATGGGTATTTTTTCACCAGCTTTGGCTAATTCTATCAAATGGTCAATGCCTGGTGATTCTTTAACACTTGATCCGCATGCACAAAATGAAGGACCAACTCACATGGTTTCTCGTCAAGTATATGAAGGTTTGGTAACTCCAGGTATTAACATGGAAATACTTCCTCAGCTTGCAGAGTCATGGGTTGCAACAGCTGATGATACATGGGTATTTAACCTTCGTAGGGGTGTGAAGTTTCACGATGGATCATCTTTGACAGCAAGTGATGTTGCTTTTAGTATCAATAGAGCAAAGACTGCTCCATCTGATATGGTTGATTTAATTAAAAGTGTTAAATCAGCAACAGCGATTGATGATCATACTGTTGAAGTAAAAACTGATGGACCAAATCCAATTCTTTTAAACCAATTAACTCAGATATTTGTAATGTCTGAAGCTTGGGCAAAAGCAAATGGTTGTGAAGTTTCATATAATTGGGATGCAGGTGAGACATCTTATTGCGCATCCAATGCAAATGGAACTGGACCATTTGAAATTACTTTCAGAGAACAGGATGTAAGAACTGTTTTTACAAAAAATGATAACTGGTGGGGAAATCACTACACACACAACTTAGATCAAATTGAATTACTTCCAATTAAAAATGATGCAACAAGAGTTGCAGCACTTCTTTCTGGAGAAATCGATTACACTAATGTTGTGCCAGTTCAAGATCTTGAAAGATTCAAATCTTCTGCAGGCCATGTTGTGAAAATGACTCCTCAAAATAGAACAATTTTCTTTGGTATGGATCAAGGTTCAGCTGAATTGAATTCATCTAACATTAAGGGAAAAAATCCTTTTGCAGATAAAAGAGTTCGTCTGGCAATGTACCATGCTTTAGATATGGACGCTATTAAGGATAAGGTAATGAGAGGGCAAAGTGTACCTGCAGGTATTATTACTGCTCCTGGTGTTAATGGTCACACAGCAGCGCGTGATGAAAGATTGGCTTACGATCCTGAATTGTCAAAACAACTTTTAGCTGAAGCTGGTTATCCTGACGGATTTGAGCTTACATTAGATTGCCCTAATGATCGTTACATCAATGATGAAGCAATTTGTGTAGCAGCTATTAGTATGTTTGCAAAAATTGGAGTTACAGTAAATCTTGATGCAAAAACTAAGAGTCAGCATTTCTCTGAAATAAAAGAGGGTGATGCTAATGGTATGACTAGTGACATGTACATGTTAGGTTGGGGTGTTCCAACTTTTGACAGTCACTATGTATATTCATACTTATTTGAAAGCTCTGGTAGCTGGAATAAAGTAAATTTCAGTGACGCTAGAGTCGACGAATTAGTTGCAGCAATGGGTGTTGAAACAAACTTAGAGAAAAGAAATGCTATGATTGCTGAAGCTTGGGATATTACTCAAGATAATGTAGCATATCTTCCTTTACATCACCAAGTTGTTAACCAAGCAGCGAAAAGTAATGTCGATGTTCCGATTAGAATGAACAACGAACCATTATTTAGATTTGCAAACGTAAACTAAAAAATCTATATTTTCTGGCCAGGCAACTGGCCAGAAAAACATTTCAAGTTGATGTAACATATCTTCCTTTACATCACCAAGTTGTCCATGTTTAGCTACACCTTTAAAAGACTTTTACAATCTATCCTTGTAATGGTTGTTGTTGCTTTTGTTTCCTTTTCTTTATTCAATTTTGTTGGAGACCCAGTCAATAGCATGACAGGAGAAGATGCTTCAGATCAAAGACGAGCTGAGGTTAGAGAAGTTCTGGGATTAAATGATCCTGTCTATATTCAATTTTCAAGATTTTTAGGCAATGTTGTTCAAGGCGATTTTGGTATATCTTATCAATTAAAAAGAGAGGTTTCGGATTTAGTTGCAGAAAGACTGCCAGCTACTCTAGAATTAGTATTTGTATCTGCTTTGATTGCGATAATATCGGGAGTCATTTTAGGTGTCTATACAGGCATCCATAGAGATAGTTTTATTTCAAATATTATCCTTGTCATTTCACTTGCTGGTGTTTCGCTTCCAACATTCATTATAGGGATAATGTTAATTTACTTTTTTTCTGTAATACTGGGAGTTCTTCCTTCTTTTGGAAGAGGGGAAGTTACAGAGTTAGGTTTTTGGACAACAGGTCTTTTAACTACTTCTGGACTTAAGGCATTAATCTTACCCTCGGTCACATTAAGTTTATTTCAAATGACATATGTGATCAGATTAGTTCGTGCGGAAATGATGGAAATACTTCAAACGGATTATATTAAATTTGCTAAAGCTAGAGGCATTAAAAGAAATATTATCAATTATAAGCATGCGCTTAAAAATGGCTTAATACCTGTAATTACTATTACTGGTATTAATATTGGAACTTTAATAGCCTTTTCAATTATTACAGAAACAGTTTTCCAATGGCCTGGTATGGGCGCACTATTTATTAATGCAGTCTACTTTGTTGATATACCCATAATGTCAGCCTACATGATTATGGTTGCTTTTATTTTTGTTATGATAAATTTCATTGTTGATATCACATATTATTTTATCGATCCAAGAATAAGACTTAAGGAAGAGAGGGGTTAGTGGTGTTATCCAAAACAATTAATAAAATTTATGATACCGATGTAGGGTATAGCTTTTTTAATTCAAAAATTGCAATTATCTCTTCTACTATTTTTTTGATTATTTGTCTTTGTTCAGTTTTTGCTGGAATAGTTGCTCCCTACAATCCTTTTGACCCAGCTACAGTTTCATTAATGGATGCATTTACTCCACCTATGTGGTCTGAGGGTGGTAGTTCTAGCTTTATTCTTGGAACTGATCAACAAGGAAGAGACATGTTCTCAACAATGATCTATGGCTCAAGAATTTCATTAATCGTAGGATTTGCATCAATAATTTTTGCTATGGTACTTGGAGTATTCCTTGGTGTTACTGCTGGTTATATAGGTGGTATATATGAGATAGTTGTTATGCGGCTTACAGATGTCCAATTAACAATACCAAGCATTCTAATGGCTTTACTCGTATATGGTATAGCTAGATCAATTATTACACAATCAATGCATGATGAAATGGTAATGTATGTATTAATTTTTGCAATTGGTATCTCTGAATGGCCACAGTTCGCTAGAGTTTCTAGAGCATCTACTCTAGTTGAAAAAAATAAAGAATATGTATCAGCTTCGAGAATTATAGGATTATCAAACATTCTAATTATGTTTAAACATATATTACCAAACATACTTAGACCTATCTTGGTTATTGCAACAATAGGATTGGCTCTTGCAATAATTACAGAATCTACATTAAGTTTTTTAGGTGTTGGGGTTCCGCCTACAACACCTTCACTAGGAACATTAATAAGATTTGGAAATAATTTTTTATTTTCAGGCGAATGGTGGATTACATTTTTTCCAGCTATATTTTTAATCGTTTTAGCTTTATCTATTAACCTATTAGGAGATTGGATGAGAGATGCCTTAAATCCAAAATTAAAAAAGAGATGAGTTTTTTAGAAGTTAAAAATTTAGATATTAGTTATCCAACTAGAAAAGAAACAATTGTTGCTAGTAAAAATGTTGAATTTACATTGGAAAGGGGTGAAATATTAGGAATAGTTGGTGAATCTGGCTCTGGAAAATCTACCATTGCAAATGCCATCATAAATTTAATTGATCCTCCAGGCGAAATAACAAATGGGTCAATTAAAATTGATAATAATGAATTAAGAGATAACGAAGAGCTCATTCAAAAAATTAGAGGAAAGAAAATTGGATTTGTTTTTCAAGACCCTCAA
The DNA here is from genome assembly GCA_000372785.1 of gamma proteobacterium SCGC AB-629-P17. Taxonomy (GTDB): domain Bacteria; phylum Pseudomonadota; class Gammaproteobacteria; order PS1; family Pseudothioglobaceae; genus Pseudothioglobus. The sequence goes on from KB889764.1 coordinate 13,109, forward strand.
ACATCCTTAAATCCATTATTTAAAATAAAAGATCAATTAATTGAAACTATTCAAACACACCTAAATTTAGGCTATCAAGATGCATTAAAAAAATCTATTCAACTCTTAAAAGAAGTAGGAATAGATAATGCTGAAAAAAGAATTGAAGATTATCCTCATCAATTTAGCGGAGGTATGCGCCAAAGGGTTGTTATTGCTTTAGCAATAAGTTGTGAACCAGATTTAATTATAGCTGATGAACCTACAACTGCTTTAGATGTAAGTATTCAATATCAAATACTGGAATTACTTAAAGATCTTACTAAAAAAAGAAATTTAGGAGTAATTATTATTACACATGACATGGGTGTTATTGCTGAGACAACAAATAAAGTTATTGTTATGAGAAATGGACTTATTGTTGAGCAAGGTGATACAAAAGAATTATTAACGAACCCTAAATCTAATGAGGCTAGAAGTTTAGTGATTTCTGTGCCGCCCACAAATAAAAAAATTGATAGATTCAAACTTATTAGTCCTGATGGAAAAGAAATTACATCTGATTCTAAAAATTTAACAATAAATATTATTAAAACCTGGGGAATAAGAGAGAATAAAAATCAAAAATTATTAAAACTGACAGACGTTACTAAAATTTTTGATGATAGATCTTTGGCAATTAATATTTCATTTGGATCAAAAAATGAGTCCACTGATAAAGTAGTGAAGGCAGTTGATAATGTATCTTTTGAACTATTTGAAGGTGAAACTCTAGGTTTAGTTGGTGAATCTGGTTCAGGAAAATCAACAATAGCAAAAATTATTACAGGACTAGTAAGGCCAACTAATGGGGAAATTTTTTATAATAATATCTCACTTTATAATTCAAACAGAAAATACCAAATTGATAAGAGTAGGGGGCAAATTCAGATGATATTTCAAGATCCGTATTCATCTTTGAACCCAAGATTTAAAGTAAGAGACATAATATCTGAACCAATAAAGTTTTTTCAAAAAAATATTAGTCATAATGAACTCACACAAAATGTTTACGATTTGATAGATATTGTTGGAATGACAAGACAATCATTGGATCGATATCCTCATGAATTTTCTGGGGGACAAAGACAAAGAATATCAATTGCTAGAGCTTTAGCCACAAGACCACGCTTATTAATTTGTGATGAGCCTACTTCTGCTTTGGATGTGAGTATACAAGCACAAATATTAAATCTTTTAAAAGATATTCAAGATGAACTTCACCTGACTATTTTGTTTATTAGTCATGATCTTCCTGTAATTAGACAAATGTGTAATAGAATTGTAGTGCTTAAAAATGGTAGTGTTTGTGAAACAAAAGAAACTGAGGAATTATTCAACAATCCAGAACACCCATATACTCAGGAACTCATTAGGCTAATGCCTAAAATTGAATCTATAATTTAATTAATTTATAAGGTGTCTTGTTTAGCGGTCGCGCAACAACGTATTAGGCAGCTTAAGGCTTCATAGAGGTTGATAATCAATATCATATTTAAAATAACGTGGCCCTATAATATCTAAAGCCTTTTCGCTTCGCCAAATTGGATCACAAGGCAACCCCAACACATTAACGGCTAAACCATACTTTATAGTTTCAGCTGTTACTGGGGCACCTGTATTGGCATCAAACACGCAAATTAAGTCCGGGGTTGTAGCAAGAATAGCATCTCCTTCCGTGGCAACCAAAAATTCATTTTGAAAATCAATTTTTGCATCACGATTAACAAACTCCCCCGTACCTTCAAGCTTAACAATACCTCTATTCCAGCCGCCTTCAGAACGACGTTCAACATCTCTAACTCTGCCTTGAAAAAGATGCTTTCCATTTAACTCCTTCACAAGTAATTGATATGCATTAAAGCTATGTTTCTCTATGATATTTCCAATATGGTGAATTAAAGAAAGACTCCCCCTGATTATATAATCTTTACATTGTTTAGCTGTAACTGGGTAAAGGCTGCACATAGCTGAGCCTCCCATTTGGATAGTTATTGCACGAGCAAGCTTTTCAGTCCACACATTACTAATAGTATCAAAAGTACAGCCGTTTCCTTTCTCATCTACCATTGCCATTGGCGTTGCACTGATACCACCCAAAGTAAAAGTTACCATTTGTAGTTCAGGAAAGGCTCGCCCCATTGCATCTCCATCAATTATTGGCAAACCTAATTTTGATGCAGCTACAAAGGGTATTGTTGAATTTAAACCTCCAGCTTCAGCACATAAAATAGCTGAAACGGGCTTAGTAAGTAACTTTTCAATCAATGGTATTAATTGAGCAAATTCATTTCCAGAAGGAAATTTTTCTACCATAACTGTTGGAGCACCCATCATAGCAATTGGTAAAATTAATGCTTCATCGGGTAAAGATTCAATATCTATTACCTTGACACCTCCTGATTCTCCAATACTTTGGCTCGTCATCAAACGTCCAACATAAGGGTCTCCACCTCCACCCGAACCAAGTACAGCTCCTCCTAATGCGATTGCATTAAGAGATTTTTTATCAACGAAAGTTAGTTTTTTTACGCTCATTAATTAGTCTCCATTAAAAGGTCTCCAACAACAGTAACATTAATCAATAAATTGTTGCCTGGCAAATATGACAATGGTATATCCGATACCGTTAAAACAGAAATAGTTTTGGGATCTGCATATCTTGCAACTGCAAGCTTTTTAGCCTCCTCAGTTACCTCCTTGATCGCACTATCACGATCAATATTACCATCCACCAATACTACACGCGACACCTGTCCACTAACTTGAGCAATAGCTGCGCCCACTGCATTGGCAAGATCATTATGTGGTGGACAAATAACTTCTAAGCCATCAACTTTTGATGGCATCATTACGCTTCCTCCTCCAACGCCTATAACAGGAATAACTGTATTACTAGTTCGTGCACGTGCCACTTTATCGGAAATCATTTTATCCATGATTTCAATTAACTGGTCCAGAGAACTTAATGATGGAGGCTTTTTATCGCCAATCTCACAACGCCCTGCAGCCACTGCTATGTCGGTTGCTGTTAAAGTATCTCCATTAAAAACTTTCGCTCGTTGAGGCAACTCATGACCAACAGAAACTGGTCCAATCGAAAGTGGATCTACGGAGCTTACTATAGAGCCACCTCCCAGACCAATACTTATAACATCTGGCATTGAGAAATTGGTACGCACATCTGCAACCATCACTGAAGTACCTGCAAGCCTAGGAAAGCCATCTTTAACTTCACCAACATCCGTTGTAGTGCCACCAACATCAACCACTAAGGCATTGTTCAATCCAGAAAGAAAAGCAGCTCCACGCATCGAGTTAGTAGGCCCACACGCAAAAGTTAAAACAGGTAATTCAATTACTTCTGCAGCTTCAATCAATGTCCCATCATTACGAGTAAAAAACATAGGGCACGATAATTTGAGGTTGTCTTGAAGCAACTTAAACGAATCTACCACTTCACTTGCTAAAGGTTTTAGCGACGCATTAATAATAGCGGCATTTTCTCTTTCTAGTAGACCCATTCCACCAATACTCTTACTTAAAGTAATACTTAGATTGGGGAGAGCTTTAGTGAGTATCTCAAGAGCTTCTTGTTCCATATCACCTCGCACTGTTGCAAAAACAGAGCTTATTGCAATTTGTTTGCATCCTAAATTACTTAATTCTTTTGCTGCATTAATTAGCTCCTCTGGGTCAAGCTGGGAAATTTCACTTCCATCCATTTCATATCCACCCTTTACTAACCTAGATAAACCACCCATTCCATCAATGAGTGATTTTGGCCAGTCTGCGAAAGGCAGAATAGAGCTTCCAGATGGCAAGCAAAGTCGAATTAACCCTGTTTTAGCAAGATTTGTACGCTGCACAAGTGCATTGACAAAGTGTGTTGTGCCAACAATTAAAACGTCTACTTTTGAAGGGTTTGTCTTAGCTTCAGTTAAAGCGCCTCTGATTGAGTTCTCAACACCAGTTAAGATGTCAGGTGTGGTAGGACACTTGATACCTCCTAAGTATTTTTTTCCTTCCATAATGACAGCATCAGTATTAGTGCCGCCTACATCAACTCCAACTCTAATCATATTGCTACTCCAACTCTAATTAAATATAGCCTTAAACATTTTATATAATTGGTTTTATTCATCATTAAACATTTCTCCGTTGAGACCATGAGTCTATCGCCACTGCAATAACTATAACAAGCCCTAAAATAATTCTTTGCCAAAGAGGATCAACTTGATTCAAATTAAATCCGTTACTCATGAAGGCTAGAAAGAATGCTGCAGCAACCGTTCTCCATATTGCGCCTTTACCTCCAGCGATTGAAGTACCACCAACAATGACCGCTGTTAGTACAGCAAAAACAAAGCTAAAGTCATCAGATGGTTGAGCTGAAATAGATCTTGAAGAGCTAACAATGCCAGCAAGAGCTGCTGCTGCTCCGAGAAGAATAAACGTTGTCGCTTGGACTCTAGCTACATTTATGCCCGCCAAGCGAGCTGCCTCTTGGTTACCACCAGTTGCAAATACATTACGACCAAAACGAGTACGCGTAAGCAAAATACTTGCAATAATTACAACAATTAATGACAACCATGTTGCTGATGTAATATCAAAAATCTTAGTGCGGGCAATTTGCTGATACGCCTCTCCCGCAGGTCTCATCAACGATCTGTCACTAATAAGATAGCCTAATCCAAAAAACATAAATGAGGTTGCAAGTGTAGCAATAAATGAGTTCACTTTAAAATAAGTAACAACTATGGCGTTAAAGGCCCCCATACATAATCCAACGCTAATACCTGCCAATACGCCCAAAAGCAAATTTCCAGTTGCGTTCTCAACAAATAGAGTAAATAAAGGAGAAACAACAAAAATCGCAGAGACTGAAATATCAAAATTACCAGAGATAATTACGATTGTCATAAATGAAGCCGCAATCAAAATTGTAGACTGTTGATCTAAAATATTTCTTAAATTGCGTTCGGTAAAAAAACCTTCAGTTGTTAAAGCCAAAAGAATAAAAATTACTATTGTTATTATAGCAATACCATGTTTTTTCGAAAATTCTAACGCTTTATCCATAATATTATCATTGTTTAAATGCTGCCTCCATGATGGCTGATTTTTTTAGCTGCGAACCACTAAGTTCTGCAACAACCTTTCCCTGGGACATTACAAGCGTTCGATGTGCAATACCTATAATTTCCTCAACCTCTGAAGAGATAAGTAGAACCGCTTCTCCAACTTTTGACAATTGTGATATTAACTCATAAATTACCTGCTTAGCGCCAATATCTACACCACGTGTAGGCTCATCTGCTATGAGCAATTTTGGCCTGCCCATAGCGGCACGAGCAAACAACACTTTTTGTTGGTTCCCACCTGATAAAAACTGAACCTCTTTTTCAATGCCACCATGCTTAACCATTGTTTCAGCACAACTATCTATAACCTCTTTCCGTTCTTGAGATTTGTTAATACCATAAAACCATGAAGCAAATCTTTTTAAGTATGGTAAAGACGTATTTTCTAAAAGTGAACGCTCTAGAATTAACCCCTGGTCCCTTCTAGACTCTGGAACCATCGCCATACCTAAATTAACCGAATCTGAAATGCCTTTTAAGCCAACCCTGTTTCCACAAAACTCAATGGTGCCACTGTCAGGAAGTCGATCACCATAAATAGTGAGTGCTAATTCACTACGCCCTGAACCTACCAAACCAGCAATTCCAAGGATCTCTCCTTTTTTTATTTCAAATGAAATATCTTGAAACTCGTTATTTCGACAAAGCTTATTTACCTTTAAAAGAACATCCTTATTTGGATTAATTTTTGATATTTCTGGAAATAAACTCCCAACATCACGGCCAGTCATTCCCTCAATTAGACTGTCTCGAGTCTCATTAGAAGCTGACTCTGTTCTAACCTTATGCCCATTTCTTAATAATGTGATAGTGTCAGAAATATCTAGGATTTCTTCGAGATAGTGAGATATATAAATTACAGCTTTTCCAGACTTGGCCAAAGAACGCACTAGGCTATGGAGTTGCTCTACTTGATGGCCGGCCAATCGCGCAGTAGGCTCATCAAAAACAATCAAACGCGCATTAGTATTCAGGGCTCGAAGAATCTCAACCTTTTGCTGATCAGCTACAGACAACATGCCAACTATTTTTTCTGGATCTACATGAAGATCGTATTTGTCCATAACTTTAAGAACTTTTTCTTTAGTTTTATTATTTGAAACAAAAGGGCCAAAAGTTGTCTCTCTGCCCATGGCAATATTATCAATTACTGTACGATCGGGCAATAACGATAATTCTTGTGATATTCCTACCAAGCCAAGCTTTACGGCTTCTGTTGGAGATGAAAATGAAGCTGGAATTCCTTCAATAGAGACAACTCCACTGTCTAGCTTATAAATACCTAGAATGAGCTTGCCTAAAGTGGACTTACCCGCTCCATTCTCACCAACTAAAGAGTGAACTTTTCCTAATTCGAAATCGACTGAACAGTCGATTAATGCATCGGTTGCGCCAAAGCTCTTACTAACTTTATCAAAACTAATAAAAGCCATGGTTAATTATTCCTTAAGAAGTACCAAAGCCCTTACTAACTCCATTAAGAGCAATAAGAGCTTTGGAATTATTTGTTAGCCATCCCACTCAGCTGTAAATTTAGAAACATTTTCAGATGTAATTAAACCTCCATCTGGCGCTGTAACTAGTGGGTCAATACCGCCTTGGTGAACGCCATTTTTCAAAGCGTCTACCATTGCTTCCATTGCATAGCGTCCTTCGGTACCAGGCGCTCCAAAAACGCCACCAAACCAAGAACCATCTGCAATACCCTGAAGCGCTGGTGCGGATCCACCTAGACCTATGAGTTTGACTTGACCAGTCATTCCCTCGTCAGCTAAAACAATTGCAGCTCCCTGCATTGATTGGTCAGCACCAACCATAACATCGAACGAACTGTTCATACTAAGAATATCCTGTGTAGCAGCTATACCACCGTCAGGACCAAGATATTTTCCTTCTCCTTCAGCAACAACTGTGATCGAAGAATGTTGTGAAACTACATCGTCAAATCCTTGTCTGATTGCATCATCAAGCGGTATGCCTTTAATACCATAAATAAAGACTACCTCGCAATTGTCATCACCTTCGCAAGCTCTAACGGTTAACTCTCCATGACGCAGTCCTGAACGATAAGGCGAGGCTAAAACAGATGCAGCAATGCCATCCACTTGAGGGTCTGATGTAGTTAAGTCTGGACCAACAATTTGATTCAGCACCACAATTTCAATGTCTGCTGCTATTGCTGCTTCAATATCTGGAATTAATCCAACACCGTAAATTGCACAAACAACAATTCCATCATATTTTCCAGACGCGATTGCATCTTGTAACTGTGATGTTTGTTTTGCCGGGTCAAACTGAGCGTCAAACTCAGTAATATTAATATCATTAGCCCCTGCAACAGCTTCCATTTCTCTAACCGAAGCTCCAAGCCAAGTATTTGCAGAGCTTGCCGAAAGGTAAGCCACTTCATAAGTCTTGGCGTAGGCACTGTTAAAACCAAACATGAACAAAATTGCTATAAACATAGAGGCAATTAAACCTGTTGGTTTTTTAATAAAAGAATTACTCATAATTATTACTCTCCTGATAAAATTGAACACGATTACCGTAGTTACCTCTGGTAACCAGGTCTTATCATATCACAATATATGATCACTAGCCCAGACTTCTTAGACTCTTTGACAAACAGCAATAATCAGCCTGATGCCGCTTTTTTTGCCTTGTACAATTTAGTTGATAGAATTATTGGTGTACGCTTGTTTACCCTTACTACCTTTGATATTGCTAATGGTACAGCAAAACGAGTTTATTCAAATATGCCAAAAGAGTACCCAGTTTCTGGAACAAAACCGATAGAACAGTCTGCATGGACAAATACAGTAATAGATAACCACAAAAATTTCGTTGCTAACAACCTTGATGAAATATCTCGTGTTTTTAATGATTTTGAATTGATTGAAAGCTTAGGTTGCAAATCTGTAGTAAATGTACCGATTGTTGTCGGTGATAACTTGCTAGGCACTGTGAACTGCCTTCATAGAGAAAATTATTACACTGCCGACCGTGTGGAAAAATTTGATAATATTAAGTTAGCAGCCATAACTTGTTTTCTTTTGCACCTGCTAGGCAATAACTCAGGAGAACCAATATGAAAAAATCTAATATACGCGTTGCGACCGATGTGGGTGGAACCTTTACTGACTTAGTTTGTTTTGAAACTGATGTCGAGACAGGCAAGCATTCTGTTGTTACTGCAAAGTCTGATACAACGCCACCTGATTTTGAGACAGGCGTTTTAAATGTTCTTGCTAAGGGCAATGTTGACCCCTCCGAAGTCAGTTTTCTAGCCCATGGAACAACAGTAATTATTAACTCGCTTACTGAAAGAAAGGGAGTAAAGGTTGGCTTAATTACTACCAAGGGCTTTCGAGATAGTCTAGAAATTGCAAGAGGAAATAGGCCTGATTTTTTTAACTTACATTATCAAAAACCCATCCCTTTTGTTCCTCGATATCTTCGAAGAGAATTGCCTGGAAGAATGAGTTACCGTGGTAAAGAAAGCGAACCCCTAGATATGGCTTTATTGCCAAATATTTTGAGTGACTTTAAATCAGAAGGAGTAGAGGCAGTTGCCATTTGTTTTTTACATAGCTATGCTAATTTTGCACACGAAAAAACCGCAATGTCTGAAGTACAAAAATTATGGCCTGAAGTTGCTGTAGTTGCCTCTCATCAAATTACTAGAGAGTGGCGAGAATACGAAAGAACTAGCACAGCAGTCCTTTCTGCGTATGTTCAACCAGCTGCAGAAAAATACTTGCAGCAACTTGCAAATGGATTAAAGAAAAAAGGGTTCAAAGGAAGCCCTTATATTATGCAATCAAATTGTGGTGTAGATTCTTTGGAGTCAGTATCACGCATCCCTATTACAATGGTTGAGTCTGGTCCGGCATCAGGCTTTTGGGGTGCTGCAGAGCTTGGAAAACTAATCAATGAACCAAATGTTCTTGCCTTAGATATTGGAGGAACTACTGCAAAATGCTCACTTATAGAAAATGGCCAGGTGCGCATCATGACCAACTACTGGATTGAAAGAGATGGGAAAAGTGCAGGCTATCCCATTATGGTTCCTGTAGTTGACTTGGTTGAAATTGGCAACGGTGGTGGGTCTATTGCTTGGGTAGATGAATATGGCAAACTTCATGTAGGTCCACAATCTGCTGGCGCAATTCCCGGGCCAGCTGCCTACGGAAAGGGGGGCATTGAAGCCACAACTACGGATGCCAACTTAAAACTTGGTCGCATAAATCATGACTACTTTTGTGGTGGATCAATTAAGGCGGACATGAAGGCTGCCAACTCAGCTCTAAACAATGTTGGAAAAAAATTAGGAATTACATCTACAGAAGCTGCAAGAGGAATTATTAGAATTGCAAATAATAATATGATCAACGCTCTCAAGCTAGTGTCTCTTAATAGAGGCTTTGATCCTCGTGACTTTGTATTAATTGCTTTTGGTGGCGGAGGTGGGATGCATGCTGTTGACTTAGCACAAGAGCTAGGAGTTAAAAAAGTTGTCGTTCCTGCAGCTGCATCTGTGTTTTCTGCATGGGGCATGATGATGTCAGACTTGAGGCGCGACTACTTTGTAACTCATCTTGCTGACCTAGTAGATGGTGCAGCGTCAAATATTGAGAAAGGTTTTTCAGATGTTGAGTCGCAAGCAATATCACAATTTAAATCTGAAGGCATAGAAAAGAAAAATATAAAATTTACCCGCTATGGAAATTTTAGATACAAAAATCAAGAGCATACGACTGAGGTTAAACTGTCCGATGGAAAAGTGTCAGATGAGCAAATTAGTTTAATTGAAGACGAATTTCATAAAACGTATGAGCATGAATACACGTATCGACTTGACATGGCTGTTGAACTTGTTGGAATTCATGTTGTTGCAACAACTGAAGTAGGAAAACTAACAATGAAGGAGATGCCTAATCAAAAAACTGATGAATCAGAAGCTAGAAAAGGAGAGCGTGAGGTAGATTATGCTCTTGACGGAATTCATCAGGCAATACTCTATGATGGCGAAAAGCTTATGCCGGGTATGAAACTGATTGGGCCTGCAATAATAGAAGACTCTGGGGCCACTACAGTAATTCATCCTGGAAATAAAGTGTATATTGATGGTTATACAAATATTCATATTGAAATATAGTTATGGTAGCTTTTGTTTTGCTATCTTAAGGAGAAGAAAATGAAAAAAGAAAAATACGACCCTATTACTCTTGAGATTATTCAAAGCTCACTTCAGGCAACTGCCGATGAAATGTTTGCTTCAATCAGAAAAACAGCTATGAGCTCAATTATCTATGAGGTTTTAGATATGGGCACTGGAATAATGGATGCCGAAGGTGAAATTGCATCATCTGGAGCAGGAATACCCGCTTTTATTGGTGTGCTTGATAAAGCAGTTAAAGTTATATTGAAGAAATTTAATCAGCCTGGTGATATCCAAGAAGGTGATGTGTTCATGACAAACGACCCATATTATGGAGGCGTAACACATCTAAATGACATAGTTTTTGCAATGCCAGTTTTCTCTGATGGAAAGCTTATAGCTTGGACAGCAGATATTGCACATAATTCTGATGTAGGAGGAATGGCGCCTGGCTCATTAACTGGAGAAGCTACAGAAATCTTTCAAGAAGGAATTAGACTTCCAGCTATTAAAGTAATAAGCCAAGGCCAAACTATTCAGTCGGTTATGGATATTCTTATAGTTAATTCAAGAATGCCTGACACTATATATGGTGATGTTTGGGCACAAATAGCAGCGGTTAGAATTGGCGCAAAAAGACTTCAAGAGCTCGCTAAAAAATATGGCGCTGATGTTTTTGAAAAGGCTATGGTAGAGTTTATGGATTTTGGTGAAAAAGCTTCTCGTGTCGAGTTGGAAAAACTGCCTAAAGGAGTTTTTGAGCTTTCTGAAGAACAAGATGACGGCAGTGTTTATAACGTAAAAATAACAATTAGTGATGATCGATTTACTGTTGATTTAACAGACAACCCTGAACAACTATCATCCCCAGTCAATACTACACGTGATGGTGTAATGGTTGCTGCACAAATGATTTTTAAATCTATGACAGACCCATACTCTCCTTGTAATGGCGGATCCTTTAGGCCTATAGAACTTATTACAAAGCCTGGAACGGTATTTGAAGCACAAGAGCCGGCTCCACTTGGCTTCTATTATGAAGTAGAGCTTAGGGTTTACGACATAATGTGGCGTTGTCTAGCTAAGTATATGCCTGAAAGGCTATCAGCAGGTCATTTTGCTTCTGTGTGTGGTACATTTATTGGAGGAACCCATCCAGACACTGGACGGCAGTATACTATAATTGAAGCACAAGTTGGTGGCTGGGGTGGTCGAGCAGGTGCAGATGGTAATAATGCAATGTTTAGTGGCTTCCATGGAGAAACATACAACTGCCCCGCTGAAATCAACGAGGCAAGAAATGGTCTCTGGGTTGATCAAATGTCCCTCAATACTGAGCCTGGTGGCGAAGGTGAATTTACAGGAGGGCGTGGAATCGTTATGGATTACCGAATTCGCGCAGAAGATGGCTATCTAACTGCTGGCTATACTAGGTCAAAATTTCCGGCCTGGTCACTTGACGGAGGCAATGAGGGCTCATCAAACTATGTAGAATATTTACCCTCAAAAGGAAAAAGTGAAAGGTTTGCTTTTGTATCTGGCTTAAGCTTAAATAAAGATGATGTAATTAGGGTTGTTACAGGAAATGGTGGTGGCTTAGGAAACCCCAAGTCGCGCAATAAAGCCCTAATTAAAGAAGACCTTAAAAATGAACTCATAACTCCCGAAGTTGCAAAAACAGTTTATGGAATTTCAGAAGCATAAATAGTAAAAAATTTATGCAAAATAAAATAAACTCAGTGCGTGCTAGGATGAAAGACAACAATGTTGATTTAGTTGCTCTTGGTCCAGGAACACACATGAACTGGCTATTAGGCTTCAACCCCTATCCTGATGAAAGACCTTGTTTACTCTTAATTGGAAAAGAAAAGGAAGCATTTCTTATGCCTTCAGTTAATGAAGAAGGAATAAGGGAAAAAACTAACATAGCAATGAATTGCTGGAATGACGAAAACGGTCCAGACCATGCACTTAAAGATGCACTATCCTATACTGGCTCGTCAAATGCAAAACACATTGCCATAGATGAGGCGATGCGCTCACATTTTGCCTTGCTGCTTCTTGAGTCACTGTCAAATCCAACCTATGAATTCACCACGTCTACTGTTGGAGCGTTGAGGATGCGTAAAGATCAAGACGAATTCGTCAACCTCAAAGAAAATGCCTTGATAGATGACCGAGCAATGCAAGCTGGATTTGCAGCAATCAAGGAAGGAGTTAGTGAGCTTGAAATTGGTGAAGCGATAAATAAACATTTTATATCCGAAGGCGCAAAGCCTCAATTCTGTATTGTCGGATCCGGCCCTAATGGAGCGTTTCCTCATCACCATACAGGTGATAGAAAAGTAAAACGGGGTGATGCTGTTCTCATTGACATAGGCGGAAGAAAGGGCACCTTCCCGAGTGATATGACACGCATGTCGGTTCTTGGAGAACCACCTGAAGGCTATCTGGAAATACATGCAATTGTTGAACGAGCAGTTCAGGCTGCCTTATCAGCAGCAAGGCCGGGTGTCATTGCTAAAGACGTCGATGCAGCTGCCAGGAATGTGATTACTGAAGCTGGCTATGGTGAGTTTTTCGTCCATCGTACAGGGCATGGTTTAGGTATTGACATACATGAACCGCCATACATTACTGCCACATCTGAGGTAGTGCTTGATGAAGGAATGGTGTTTTCAATTGAGCCAGGAATTTATCTGCAAGGTAGATTTGGCGTCAGGCTTGAGGAAATTGTGATTTTGCGAAGCGATGGTCCCGAAATACTTTCAGAACTTACTCGCGAACTCAACCTCATAAAGTAGCCTTTAAACCTCTCAATTTAAACTTAAAAGCCCTGCATGAAGCAGGGCTTTTAAGTTCTTATATATAAAAAAATATTAAGGAGTTATGAACACGCACGTTTATTATAGCTCAAAAAAACCCTTAATAATTAAATAAAATGACTAAACTACTGCATTTTTTTTAATTCTGCTTTTGCGGGCTTGCCTGTTTGTGTACGTGGCATTTCTTTAATTACTTCAAGAACTGCAGGAACCATAAAACGACTCATAATAGGAGCGCAGAATAAACGTAATTCTTCCAGGTCCAGTGTTTTATTTTCTTTAAGCGTAACGAATGCTTTGACTTGTTCTTCTCCTGTTCCATCTGGAATTCCAATTACCGCACAGTCAGTCACAACAGGATGTGTAAATATACCCTCTTCTATTTCGTAAGCGGAAACCATTTCTCCCATCACCCTGATCCTGTCTGAAATACGAGCTAGCCAATAAAGATTTCCTTCTTCGTCCAATCTAGCAAGGTCGCCAGTATGAAACCATGAATTACGCCAAGCTTTAGCTGTTTCCTCTGGCATGCCAATATATTTGGACGCCATGATAGCTGGCTCAAGTGGACGAATTACGAGCTCCCCAGATTCGCCTACAGGTAGTTCATTATCATCTTCATCAACAACCGCCACTTTGTAACGATCTAGTACTTTGCCAGCTCCGCTCTTATCAAAAAGAGGAAGTGCAACACCGCCAGCTTCGGTAGAGCCATAGCCAGTCCCTCGGGCTAGCCTGAGCTGAAAGCGAGCTTCAAAATCATCATGATCAACAGGTAACGGAGTGCCCCAAATAAAACGCAAATTATGCTGTGTTTCTTCCACGCATGGTTCCGCTGTCCATAGTAACTGCTGAACGGAACCCAAAGACATAAACCATGTTGCCTTATAACGACAGACATCACTCCAAAAATTAGACAGGCTAAAACCTTGACGAAGAATTGCCTGACCGCCCACCATCATTGCCGACAATATGTCGTACTGAGTTGCTCCTACATGATACAAAGGATATGGGGTGTAGACGCAGTCCTGTTCGGTGAGCCCAAATGCCTCTATCATCGATTCTGCAGCTCGCACAGAAGACCTGTGCGGAATATCACAACCTTTCGAGACGCCTGTGGTGCCAGAAGTAAAAAGAATTACAGCAATTTCTTCATCACTAAACTTACAAGAAAAGTTTGAACTGGATTCACCAAGAATCGATTGCCATGGTAATATTTCCAGACTAGGAAATAGCTTTTGAGCGAGACGATGGTCGTCCATCATAATAACCTGATCCAAATAATCTAGGTCCTCAGCAACCTCTGATAACTGCTGCAGATATTCACCGGTAGTCATCAGTATTCTACACTTTGTCAGGTTAATCACGCGAGCGAGAGATGGTCCTCGAGTATTATTGTTAATAGCTACTTCGATGGCACCAATCTTTTTCAGCGCATATGAACTGGCCAAAAATTGAATGCAGCTTGGAAGCATGATAGCCACATACTCTTTGTCTCCGACACCGCGACCAATTAAACCATGAGCAATATGGTTTGTTAGTTGATTAAACTCATCATATGTCAAACATTCTCCGGTTTCGGCCTGAGTTACAAAAGCATTGGGGCCGTATTGTTCAGCTGAGTTTTGAAGCAACTGACCAAGATTTACCTTCTGACCTTCACGACCAGTGAGCGGCGTCCTCTTCATCTGTTACTTTCCAAATAGATACACATTCAGTCTCCAAAAAAAAGAGGCCACAAGGCCTCTTTTTTATTAAATGATGGTGCCGACACACGGACTTGAACCGCGGACCTACTGATTACAAATCAGTTGCACTACCAACTGTGCT
>KB889765.1 GCA_000372785.1 gamma proteobacterium SCGC AB-629-P17
TTATATTTTTGTGCTCGAGTTCTGCCATGAATTGCTATCATTTGTATACCAAAATCTTCAGCAATTCTAGCTATATTTGGTGCATTTTTGTTTACTTCATTCCAGCCTGTGCGCATCTTAAGTGTTACCGGAATGTCAACTGCATTAACAACTGATTTGATAATATCTTCAACTAGCTTTTCATTTTGCATTAGTGCAGAACCTGCTGCTTTGCTACAAACTTTTTTGGCAGGGCAGCCCATATTAATGTCAATAATATCGGCGCCAAATTCTACAGCCTGCCTGGCTGATGCAGCAAGCTCTTCAGCTTCGGAGCCAGCAATTTGTATACTGATTGGCGACTTTTCTGAACTAAAGTCTAGTCGATGTTTAGATTTGATTGTGTTAAGAAGGTGTTTTTGGAGTACAACCATTTCAGAGGTTGTCAGTGCAGCACCTAGCTTTCTACACATTATTCTAAATGGTTTATCACTAGTTCCTGCCATTGGAGCAAGTAAGACTTTCGAGTTGAGGTGATGGGGTCCGATGTTCATGAAATCTTAAAGCATTTTTACTTTCTTTTCAGTTTTTTTCTTGAGTCGTTTTTGTTTAAGTTTAGATAGGTGATCAACAAACAAAATTCCATCCAAATGATCAATTTCATGTTGGATGCATACAGAAAGCATTTCACTAGCTTCAAGTTCAAATGTTTCCCCATGTTGGTTCAGTGCTTGAACTTTTATATCATTAGCTCTGATGACATTTTCATAGTAATCAGGCACTGAAAGACAACCTTCTTCCCATTGAATTTCACCTGATTTTTCAATAACTTCAGGATTAATGAAGCAAATCGGTTCGTTGCACTGATCTGAGACATCAATGACGATGATGCGTTGATGAAAATTAACCTGTGTGGCTGCAAGTCCAATTCCAGGGGCTTCATACATCGTTTCAAACATATCCTTGACTTGCTGTTTAATAGTTTCATCGACACTAACAACCGGCTTAGCAATAGTTCTTAACCTTTTATCAGGATACTTTAAGATATCTAAAATCATGATTTTATGATAACACTATTGTGTGCTTTATCTAGTTGTTTTGGGTAGTCCTGATTGAAGTGTAGCCCTCGACTTTCTTTTCTTGATAAAGCAGACTCTACAATTATTTTTGATGTTTGAACTAGATTTCTAAGTTCTATCAAATCATCTGTAATTGAATAAATTCGATAATAATCATTTACTTCTTTGTGAATTTGTAGAAGCCGGTAATGAGCTAATTTAAGGCGACTATCACTTCTAACAATGCCAACAAAATTCCACATAATGCGCCTGACTTCATGCCATAAATGTGTCACTACTACCTTTTCTTTTGATGGCTCTACTCTAGATGCATCCCAATCATCGATAGTTGGAAAAATATTACCGATAGAATTTTTGTTGATGTTTTTAGCGCAAGACTTGGCAAATACAATACACTCAAGTAACGAGTTACTTGCTATTCTATTAGCACCATGAACACCAGTATGTGCAACCTCACCTATTGCATATAGATTATCAATATTAGATTGTGCACTAAGATCTGTATTCACACCGCCACAGGTATAGTGGGCGGCTGGTACAACAGGAATGGGTTTACTACAAATATCAATCCCCAAGGCGTGGCAGCGCTTAGTAATGGTAGGAAATCGTTTGGAAATCCAGTTGCTGTCCTTAAAGGAGATATCGAGGTAAACGCAATCAAAACCATGCGTTTTCATTTCATGATCAATTGCCCGGGCAACAGTATCACGAGGCGCGAGTTCGAGTCGATTATCATAATTATGCATAAACTCTTCTCCATTAGGAAGTATGAGTTTGGCGCCTTCACCACGAAGGGTTTCAGAAATCAAAAATGATTTCGCATGTGGATGAAAAAGGCAAGTTGGATGAAATTGGGTAAATTCCATATTAACAATTTCACATCCAGCCCTAAAAGCCATAGCAATACCATCGCCAGTAGAGGTATCTGGATTGGAGGTGTAGAGGTATGATTTAGAGGCACCACCTGTTGCCAAGATAGTTTTATGAGAAACAAATGAAATTACCTGTTGTGACTTTTTATCAAAAACATAAGCACCATGACATGTGTTACCATCAATCAGTAAATCAACTGCCAAATAGTGTTCAAACAAAGTGATGTTTTGTTTTTGTTGTACTTGCGCTAGTAGGTTGGTTTGAACAGACTGGCCGGTTTTGTCAGCTACATGTGCGATACGTTTTGAACTGTGCCCACCCTCCATGGTTAGATCATAATTGCCCCTTTGCTGTGAAAAATTGACACCAGCCTTTTCAAGGTCAGAAATTGCCATTGGTGCTTGTTCAACCATAAATCGAATACTTTCTTCATTGCCTATATCAAAACCAGTATTTAGTGTGTCAGAAATATGAGAATTAAAACTATCTTCTGAGTCAAGTACAGCAGAAATACCACCCTGGGCATAGTAGGAGCTGCTTTCTAGAATTTTGTCTTTCGATATAAGTGCGATTGACAAGTTCTCTGAAAGTTGAATTGCACTCATTAAACCTGCTGCTCCAGAACCTATTATGAGTACGTCAAATTGGTGTTGTTTGGACATGTTTTATTTTATAGACTCTTAGTGATTTATTTTTGGTTTAAATGTTATTAGTAGTTTTGGAAGTAAAGTAAGGTTTACCAAAACAGCACTTAGCATAGCAATTGTCATAAAAACACCAAAATATATACTCGGGATAAAGTTCGATAAGACCAGCACCAAGAAACCAATCGATACTGTTATTGCTGTGTAAAAGATTGCCAAACCAATTGAGCTATGGGTACGATACATTGATGCTAGATAATCGCTATCTTTGGTAAACTCTACTTGGAATCGGTTAATGTAATGAATAGCATTGTCAATACCTATTCCTATAGCTATAGCGGCAATTGTTATTGTCATTAAGTCAAGTGGAATATTAGTCAATCCCATGGCACCTAAAATTAATAAAGAGGGGATTGTGTTGGGGATCACTGCTAACAGAGCAAGGCTAAAGGATCTAAAAATCAACAAAAACATTACAAAAATAATTACAAAGACGGTCGCAATAGTTTTTATTTGAGATTCAAACAAACTTTGAAGTAGATTATTGTAGAGAGCAAAGGATCCAGTAAAGTAAAAACTTTCGGGGTTAAAGTCGAATTTTTCGACTAGATTTTTATTGATATCGTTGATTAGCTCATTTCTATCAAGTGTTGGGTGTGTCTCTTTAATTCGAGCAACAAACCTTAATTGGTCGGTTTCATCAGAGATATGTGGTTTTAGTATCTGAGATTTTGCAGATTCAGGCATTTGATTTTTACCTATCATTAGTACAAAACCATTTGGAGCCTTGCCATTATTAGACTCTATGAGTATTTGCATGAAAGTATCAATCGAGAGTACTTTTCCTACACCATCGATACTATCGAGATACTGATGAACTTGATGAATATCTTCTCTCAAGCCCTCGTCTGCCCAGTATGCACTTGCCAAGTCATCGAAAACAATTTCAAGTGGTATAGTGCCACCCAACTCTTTGTCAATTAAATTTAGTCCTTGGTTGATTTCAGTTGATTTTTTAAAGTAATCTATAAAACTATTTTCAACACTTAGTTTGGTTACTCCTGAAAGAGAAACAATTACAAGAAAAATCAAGGTAATAATAATCTGTTTACCGAACTTATCAGTAATAATTGCAAGTTTCTGAACAATTGGAAATTGCTCAATATGATTTTCAACTTTTGGTTTTGGTAATAGAACCATTAAAACAGGAAAAGCAATAAAAGAGATCAAAAGAGCAATACTGACACCGATACTCATCATCAGTCCAAAATCAATTACGGGGCGAACATTACTCATAGTAAGTGAGACAAATGCTGCGATAGTGGTGATTGTTGTTAAACAGCAAGGTCTAATCATTTGTTCGAGGGTTTGTCTAATTATATTATTCAGTTCAGTATCTGGATTATTTTTAGCTAGTTCTCTATATCGAACCACCAAATGAATTGTGACTGAAAGAGTCATCACAAGTAACAAGGAAAAAAAGTTTGCAGAGATTACGGTAACCTTCCATCCGACAGCTCCAATGAAACCTGTCATCAAGAGTGCTCCAGTCACACTAATTATAATCGGCATTAAAACCCATCTTATGCTATGAAAGATAATCGCAAGAATAATTGACATTATTAAGACAACCGCCAAACTAAATAAAATTAGGTCGCTTGTTATATAGGCAATGACATCATTTCTTATCATTGGTACCCCACCCAAGAAAAGACTTGCATCATTACGATATTCATCCATTGTGGAGCGTATCTTGGTGATTGTGCCTTTGAGTATTTCACCATCGACCATAGCTGTTGGGTCAGTTAAGCTTATTGGGATTAAAAGTGCAGTCGTTCTGAGGTCTTTACTAACGAGGTTATTTGCATAAATTGGACTTGATTGAAATTCACTTTCAACGAAAGACATATCAGCTTTTCCGTTATCAATAGTGATTAAATTACTGGCTAGATCAGTTAGAGAGAGTGGTGGAGATTTAAATAAAGAGACATCTAGTATCGAGATGACAGAGTCTACTTCTTCAATATTGAGTAAGCTATTTCTAAAAGATCTAAGGTGTTCTAATTGATCGACATTGATAATGCTTTCTTTTGCAGTGTAACTAATAACGAGGGTCTCATCAGACCCGAAGGTCTTTAGTGTTTCAAAATATAGCTCAAGGTTATCGTCTCCCTCCAGTGAGAGTGAGTCTGATGAGGCGTCAAGAGAAAAGTGTTGAATTTGTGATAGTGCTGTTACTATAACAATTAGCAAGAAGAATAACGACCAAGCCGGTTTTTTTATTAGGAGGTTGAAAAAGGAATTCAACATATCAAATAGATTTGCCTAAAAAGTAAATTTTACAGAGGGCTCTGTACCTTTCATGTAATCTAGATGTGTTTCAAAAAGTGATTTTGATTTCCACTCATTCTCACTAGTTCGTTGAACAAGTGTTGCTTGCATTTGGTTTATTTTGCCTACCACCATAAATAGTTTGCCACCTGGTTTAAGTAAGCGAAAAAAGTTCACGTTTTTATTTGGTAGAGCGCAACCAATAACAATGGTATCGTATTGTTCATTGTCAAAATTGTATGTCAATGCGTCATCATTTATGAAAGTAATATTGTTCAGATTAAGTTCATTGACTTTGTTTTGAGCTAATTCACTTAATTGTTCATCGAGTTCTATAGTTATAACTGACTGAGAAAGTTTTGCAAGAACTGAAGTGAAATAACCGCTCCCTGTTCCAATCTCGAGAACAGTTTCGTGACCCTGAATATCAAGACTATCTAAAATCCTACCTTCTATCTTCGGCGAGAACATCTTAGCGCTACTAGCCAGTGGGACTTCAATATCTGCAAAGACCAAGCTTAAATATTCTTCTGGCACAAAGTTTTCTCTAGGGATGTCACTTAATGCTTGGTTCGCGCGAACATTCAGACCACCCCAAGGCCTTATTTGCTGTTCAATAACATTTTTTCTTGCTTGTTTAATATCCATACTTTTAAATATTTTTTTTATTTTTTTTGTGGCATTAAGTCTGTAATAGTTCCTTCTGCCATCTCAGCAGCAAACGCAGTTGTTTCTGAAAGTGTTGGGTGAGCATGCACTGTTAGTGCAATGTCGCTCATATCACAACCCATTTCGATAGCAAGACTAGCTTCTGATATTAATTCGCCAGCATTTGTTCCACAAATACCCATGCCAAGAATCTTACCTGATTCGGAGTCAAACAAGCCCTTAGTAATCCCTTCACTTCTTCCTATGCTCAAACTTCTACCTGAGGCGGCCCAAGGGAATACTCCTTTTTTAAACTTGATACCTTCTGTTGTTAGTTCTTTCTCTGTTTTGCCTGTCCATGCCACTTCAGGGTCTGTATAAGCTACTGAAGGAATTGTAAGAACGTCAAAGCCAGATTTTTGACCACAAATTACCTCTGCAGCAACCTTAGCTTCGTGGACAGCCTTATGGGCTAACATTGGTTGACCTACGATATCTCCAATAGCAAATATATGGTATACATTAGTTTTCATTTGTCTATTTGTTGCAATAAAGCCATCTTTGTCTATCGCAATACCTGCTTTTTCGGCGTCTAATAAATGTCCATTTGGTGAACGACCTATTGACACTAATACCTTATCAAAGGTATCCGTTTCAGGTGCATTTTTGCCTTCAAAACTAACTTTGATTCCTTTTTTGATTGCGGTCATTTTAGTGACTTTAGTATTCAGAAAAATGTTTGAATAGATTTTTTTGATACGCTTAAAGAGAGGATTAACAATATCATTATCTGCAGTCGGAATAAGTTGTTCTCCCAATTCAACTATCGTAATTTCACTACCCAAGGCGTCATAAATTGTCGCCATTTCAAGACCAATAATACCGCCACCTACTATAAGCATTCTTTTTGGTATATCGTCTACTAAAAGTGCATCCGTAGAGTCCATAACCCGCTCATCTTCAAATGGAAACATTGGTAATTTAGTTACCCTTGACCCGGCAGCAATGACACAATGTTCGAATTCAATAATGTCATCAGTCCCTTCAAGTTTAACTTGACTATTAGAGAGAAATTTTGCATAACCAGTTATCACATCCACTTTTCTGGCTTTTGCAAGGGCTTTGATGCCAGCAGTTAGTTTGTTAACTGTAGTTTCCTTATTTTTCCGAACACCTCCAATATCAATTTTTGGATTTGAAAAATTTATACCAAGTTGATTAGCAGACTTAGCTTCATTGATGATCTGAGCGGTATGAAGAAGAGATTTTGAAGGAATACAGCCAACATTTAAGCAAACACCGCCTAGATTGTCATGATTCTCAACTAAAACAACCTTCTTACCCAGATCCGCAGCACGAAATGCAGCAGTATAACCTCCAGGGCCTGAGCCAATAACTAAAACTTGTGTTTTAATCATAATAACATCTCCGTAATATTTCTAAGTACTTGGTTGAGGTCTGCCATGAATCTTGCACCTTCCGCGCCATCAATGACTCTATGGTCATATGAAAGTGCAAGTGGAAGCATTGCAGTAGGCTCGAAAGATTCTCCATTCCATATTGGTTTGATTTGTGTTCGAGAGACACCCAATATTGCAACCTCTGGAGAATTTATAATGGGCGTAAACAAAAATGCACCAAATATAGCTAGAATTGCTGAAGATTTTGGTATACAAATGATAGCAATTCATGGCAGAACTCGAGCACAAAAATATAATGGTGACGCAGAATATGACACTGTTAAAAAGATAGTTGAACTTGTCTCAATCCCTGTTATTGCAAATGGTGACATCACCACAGCAGAGAAGGCCAAAAAAGTATTAGATTTCACTGGAGCGGATGGCGTAATGTTAGGTCGCGCAACACAAGGAAACCCGTGGCTAGTAGGTCAAGTTAATAAATACTTGTCGACTGGCAAGAACTCGCAACCTCCAAAACTAGAGAAAAAAATATCTTTAATACTAAAGCATATTCGCCAGATTCATGAATTTTATGGCAATAAAATGGGAACACAGTTATCCAGAAAGCATATTTTTTGGTATTCTATACACCTTGACCAAAAAAAAGGGACTGCTTTTTGGCCAAGCATTAATAGAGTGTCTGATCACTCTGAACAATATTTCAAATTTCACGATTTTTTGTATTCTTTATGAAACAAAGAGATTTACAAGACTGTATTAATGACAAACTTGAGAAATACTTCTCGGATTTGAATGGAGAGAAAGCAAATGGTGTATTCAAAATGGTCACCAATCAAGCTGAGTCCACTACTCTAAAATTTGTTCTCGATAAAGTCAATCAAAATCACAGCGAAGCTGCAAGAATTCTTGGCATTAATCGCGCCACCTTGAAGAAAAAAGCTGATCTTTACAAACTGTAAGACATTATAATTAATTTCATTTATATTTCGCCATATTAAAGCATATTAAATGTCTATAAAACGTGCCCTGATTAGTGTTTCCGATAAATCAGGAATTATTGAATTCGCTCAAAATCTTACATCACTTGATATTGAAATTGTTTCGACGGGTGGAACTGCAAAACTACTTCAAGAAAACAACATACCGGTAATAGAGGTATCAGATTACACAGGCTATCCTGAAATGATGGCTGGTCGTGTCAAAACACTGAATCCCAAAATACATGGTGGTATTTTGGCCCGAAGAGGGGTAGATGAGAAAGTAATGTCTGAAAATGAAATTAATCCTATCGATCTCGTCGTTGTTAATCTGTATCCATTCCAAGAAACTGTCTCAAGACCTGATTGCAGTATCAAAGAGGCAATCGAAAATATTGACATAGGTGGTCCTGCAATGTTGCGTTCTAGTGCAAAAAATCACGTATCAGTGACAGTTGTGGTTGATAGCTCAGATTATCAATCAGTACTCGATGAATTAAATACGTCTGGAGATACTTCATTACTGACAAGAAAAAAACTCGCCCTTAAGGCTTTTGAACATACAGCTCAATATGATGGCGCTATCGCAAACTACTTGGGAGGAGAAGATGATGGCTTTTCCAACACTTTAAATTTACAGTTTGTTAAATCACAAACTATGCGCTATGGTGAAAACCCTCATCAAAAGGCAGCGTTTTATAAAGAAACTAAAGTAGCTGAATCATCGGTTTCTTCCAGCAAACAAATCCAAGGCAAAGAGCTCTCATTCAACAACTTAGCTGATGCGGATGCAGCCCTTGAATGTGTTCGAAATTTTAATGATCCTAGTTGTGTTATTGTTAAACATGCCAATCCATGCGGTGTAGCCACTAGAGACACTATCCTTTCAGCCTACTTGGATGCATATAAAACCGACTCAACCTCTGCATTCGGTGGCATTATTGCCTTTAATCGTGAACTCGACAAACAAACTGTACAAAGCATTATAGAACAACAATTTGTAGAAGTAATTATTGCTCCAAGCTTAAGCAAGGACGCAATAAACACCTTATCCGACAAAGAAAATATTCGAGTCCTTGTATGTGGAAATCTAGACAAACAAAGACCCTCATTGGATTATAAGCGTATCTATGGTGGCTTATTAGTTCAGGATAAAGATCTAGGTGAATTAAAGAAATCTGATCTTATATGTGTAACTAAAATTCAACCAACCGACTTGCAAATGACTGACTTATTGTTTGCCTGGAAAGTAGCAAAATGTGTCAAGTCTAACGCCATTGTCTACGCCAATAATCAAATGACGATTGGGATAGGAGCTGGCCAAATGTCGCGAGTCTACTCTGCGAAAATAGCAGGCATTAAGGCTGCAGAAGAGGGCCTTAAAGTCGAAGGCTCCGTTATGGCGTCAGATGCATTCTTCCCTTTCCGTGACGCCATAGAGGCTGCCGCCAAAGCAGGCATCAAGGCAATCATTCATCCAGGCGGTTCAATGCGTGATGATGATATAATCGCAGCGGCTAATGAACACAACATTGCTATGGTGTTTACAGGAATGCGCCACTTTAAACACTAAAAGGAAAATGTTTTAAGGTAAAAAATATTATGATAAAGACTGCAGGCGAATTGATAGCTGATGCTCAAACCCAGATTGATTGTGTTGACGAAGTTTCTGCCAAAACGCTCTACGATAATGCAGAAAATCCAGTAATTATTGATGTTCGTGAAGCTCAAAATGCTGAAAAATCCAAACTTAAAGATTCGATCAATATATCTCGCGGGTTGATTGAAATGAAAATTGCCAAACACTGTCCCGACCCTGAAACATTAATTTTGACCCACTGTGGTGGTGGTGGTCGTGCATCACTAGCTGCATTAACCTTGCAAAAGATAGGTTACACAAATGTCCATGCTATAACAGCGACGTTTGAAGATATAAAAGATACTTTTGGCTGATTGAATCCCAAGTCAATTTAATATATCCACTATAAAAATTATTCGAAACGATTTTTAGTTTCAGTAAATGAGTCTTTTGCAGAATGCAAAAATACAGCTGCTGATATCCCTGACGATCCGAATATCATGCACATCACCATGATTTGATATCTAACTGCGATCAAAGGCGATACACCAGCTAATATTTGTCCAGTCATCATTCCTGGCAGAGACACCAGACCAACAGCTAAAAGCATATTGGTTATCGGTATCAATGATGTTCGGAGTGCAATTGTTTTTGCTTTTTCATATGGCTGCCCCTGTTTAAGTTCCGACTCCAAACGTTCAGCTGCCAGACTTATACTGTTCATACAGCTTGCAAAAATCATTCCTCCAAGTGGAATCATGTAGTTAGGTGAATACCAAGGTTTTAATGACAAGACTCCTTGAGTTATCAGTAGAAGAACTGTGACTCCACCTAAAACTATGGAGTAAACAGCGTTCAATAATAGTGTTTTTCGAGGCAAGGAGGTTGTCCTTAATGATATCCAACTGGCTGCTAGGAGCATGACAATGAGTATTGTAATTACAATGTAATTACTATTGCTTTCAAAAATGTAAGTAAGCACATATCCAATCAATAACAACTGCACTAACATTCTGAAAATCGCGTAGATGGTTGTTTTATAACCCATATTCCAACGCCACATTACGGCAATAACCACTAAAACTGGAATAAACGCTATAGATAAATTAGCTAAAGAGATGTTTTGTAAAATATTGTTCATGAAACATTGACTCTCTGTATCTTAAATGAAGAATTATTGTTTTTTTCTAATATCGCAACGAAAGACAACTTAATCCACCATCTAATTTTTCAAACTCTGACACATCTGTTTCTATTACCCGATAACCTGCGTTCTTAATTCTTTGCTTTGTCGTTGGATAGCCTAAGGGAATTATGACTAATCCATTAACCCAAATGCAATTTGCTGCATAACTTTCTTTTTCAGGAATTTCTATTGGATTGTATTGCCCTAATGAAGATTCGTCTATAAATTCACCACATACAACTAAATTATTTTCCTCTAAGTAGGACAAACCAGTTTTTAGATGGAGTACCTTTTTCAAGGAAATAGTTGATCCGCTCAGACCGTATTGTTTTAGAATCTGGATAATTTGTTTAGCGCCTTCAAGGTTAGTTCTTTCCGATAGTCCGATAAAGTAGTGAGCTCCAACCATCATAATATCCCCCCCATCTATAGTTCCAGGCGCCTCTATCTCTTCAACATTATTAAATCTTTGTTTTAGTACAAACTCTATCTCATGCACTTCACCTCTTCGTGAAGGAGCTCCAGGACGCGTGATAATTGCACAATTTGGAGTGATAAGTGCAACATCTTCTACAAAAGTAGAATCAGGATATTCTTCACAGGGCTCCAACACTAGAACATCCAAACCACATTTTGTTAAAGCATCAATATAAGATTGATGCTGGATAATTGCCTGTTCATAATTTGGCAATCCAAGAGTTTTTGAATTACTTAAACCCTCGACAATACTCCTACCTGGAGTTCTTACAATAGCATTGGTAAACATAGATTACTCATCAATTAAGCTTCACCACTCTATCCAGTTGGTGTTTCGACAAATAGCTTCAAGTCCTTTTGTGAGAGTCTTTTCATCTTTTGCATAGTTTATTCGTATGCATTGGTGCTGATGATTCCATTCATCATCCATGCCAATAAAAAAATCATGCCCTGGTATGATGTAAACGCCTTCAGCTTTGAGGTCTTTATAGAGTTGTTCGGACGTTATTGATAAATTTGGAAACCAAAGCCACATAAAAAATGCGCCCTCAAGTTTATGAAGATACACATCTGTATCAGAAAGAATAGTATTGAAAAGACTGACTGCCGTTGTTGCCTTTTCTTCGTAGTAAGGCTTTATAACCTCATGACAAAGTCGCAACAACTCCTGATCCTTGATCATTCTTGTGAGTAAGCTAGGTCCAACACTACTTGGCGCTAAAGTCATAATTCCACTTATTCTACTTAAAGCCTCAATGGTTTCATGATTAGCAATAACAATTCCAGTTCTAAGACCCGGAAGACCAAGCTTTGATAGAGACATGCATAAAATAATATTGGTATTCCACTTCAGTGATGCTTGTGTATAAATAGCTCCTGGAAAGGGCTGCCCATAGGCATTATCAATAATCAAAGGCACCTCGTACTCTTGAGCAATTGAATCCAATTGGTTGAGCTCATCATCGGTAATGACGTTGCCAGTAGGATTTGTCGGTCGTGAGATACAAATTGCACCTATATTGCTAGACTTCACAGCAGAAATTAATTCTTCAAAATTGATTTGATATTTAAATTGCTTATCATTCAACATCTGGATTTTGGGCTTTATGGAGACAAACATGTCATCTGTAATTCCTTGGTCTGCATAACCGATGTATTCGGGAACTATTGGTAACAGAATTTTTTTATGTGAGCCGTTTGACATTTCTCCTGCAAACAAATTAA
Organism: gamma proteobacterium SCGC AB-629-P17; assembly: GCA_000372785.1. Classification (GTDB taxonomy): domain Bacteria; phylum Pseudomonadota; class Gammaproteobacteria; order PS1; family Pseudothioglobaceae; genus Pseudothioglobus. The sequence continues at coordinate 12,419 of KB889765.1, forward strand.
ATAGACTGAAAAAACTACTTTGAGATCCATTTGTGATGGCTATATTTTTCTCATCCAATGCCCAATCATAGTGATCGTTAAGCATCGCCACTAACGCTCTAATAAACTCCTCGCTCCCTTGCGGACCATCATAAAATCCAATCATTTGATCAACACCTGAGCCGGCAATAAGTTTTTGTAGTTCATCTACAAACTTATCATGCGCGGCTGGAATGATTGCTGGGTTACCGCCTCCTAGCATCACTGTATTTGGATCATTGCTGTGATTAGCTTTTCCAAGATCAGCCATCAATTGGGAAATACCACTTTCTCGTGAAAATCTTTTGCCAAACTTTGAGTAGTCTGTTTTATTCATTTTCCCAATATAGAAAAAATTTATTGGAGGATGTTTTGAACGAGTTGAACCCAGTAACTAGCTCCAATGGGAAGAATTTCGTCATTAAAGTCGTATTGCGTGTTATGCAACATGCAGCCGCCTTTAGGGCTATCTTCAGGAACCAATCCGTTGCCAATCCAGATATAGGCGCCCTCTAATGCATTCAACAAAAAGGCAAAATCTTCAGATCCCATAGTTGGCTGTTCGTTTCTCAACACGTTATTTTTGCCAACTACCATAGCCGCAGCGTTGGCACAAAGCTCAGCATGCTTTGGTGTGTTGATTGTTGCAGGGTAGTTTGGTAACGATTCAAATGTTGCACTCGCTCCCATGGATTGACTAATACCTTCAACAATGTTCTTTATATTTTCCTTAACTTCATCACCCACTTCTTTGCTGAAGTATCTTAATGAGCCAGTTAATTGCATATCGTCGGGGACGACATTAGAAACAGTGCCGGCATTGACCATCGTTATACTCACAACTGCAGAATTAAGAGGTGCCACATTTCGAGCAACGACGCTCTGAAGGGCACTAATAATTTGCGCACCAACAACAACGGGGTCAATACACTGGTCAGGCATTGCAGCATGTCCACCCTTTCCTTTAATATTGATATTAAGCGTTTCGTTAGCAGCCATCACTGCTGTATCATGCACAGCAAATTGTCCCTCGGCTATACCTGGAAAATTATGCATACCGTATACCGCTTGACATGGAAATTTATCAAATATCCCCTCTTCAACCATCACCCGACCGCCGCCTCCGCCTTCTTCCGCGGGTTGAAAGATAAAATGCACTGTACCTGAAAAATCATTATTTTCTTTAAGATAAATTGCAGCCCCAAGAAGCATTGTTGAATGGCCATCATGACCGCAAGCATGCATCTTTCCATCATGGACCGATTTATAACTAAATTCATTAAGTTCTTGAATTGGAAGCGCATCCATATCAGCTCGAAGACCAATAACATTACCATCTCGTTGGCCATGAACTGTTGCAATAATACCGGTGACTGCCAATCCACGATGAATCTCAATATCATGAGATTGCAATTTGGATGCAATGTAATCACTAGTCATCTTTTCTTTAAAACTGAGCTCTGGATACTGGTGAAGATGCTGTCTCCAAGCCACCATTTGTTCATGTAAATCAGAATTGTTTGCAATTGTTGACATAAGCTTTTTCTTTCAAAAGTTCAAATATTAAACCATATTTGTATACAAAATACTCACCAAAATTCTAAGATTAAGATTATTAAGAGTTGACTAACTAAAAGAAAACTATCATCCCATGTAATAACAATTATGTCATGGGATTTTATTATGTTAGGATCTTAAACATTCATTTTTTGGATCAAAGGGCGACTCTTCTATGACTATAGCTTGATACTTTTTGCCCAATATTTCAATCTCAAGTTCAGTGTCAATCTCTGCCAGGTCAACTCTTACCAATCCAAGTGCCAATGATTTTCTACAACGCCATCCGTAGCCACCAGAAGTTCCTCTTCCGACAACTTCACCATCCTTATAGATGGCTTCAGAGCCACGTGCATCAGCGTCAACAACACCCAAAACCTTCATGGTAACAAAGCCATTATCTGAACCGCGCTGTTGCCATTCCTCCAATGCAGCTTTACCAATAAAATCATCTTCTTTATCGAACCGGACAAAACGGTCGAGACCAGACTCAAAAGCAGAGTATTCAATCGACATTTCCCGTGGTATTAAGCGGTAAGATTTTTCTAAACGCATGCTGTCCATTGCACGGATACCAAATGGCTTGATATCATACTCAGTCCCAGCTTCCATCACTTGATCAAAGATGTAGTTTTGCATCTCAATTGGATGATGTAATTCCCAACCCAATTCACCAACAAAGTTAACTCGAAGGGCTTCAGCGGCGGCATACCCTACATTAATTTTTTTCCCAGTTAACCATTTAAAACTATCGTTAGACAAATCAGTATCCGTCAACTTTTGAAGTACATCACGAGACCTAGGTCCAGCCAATACCAATACGCCAGTTTGTGTTGTTACGCGCTGAATGCTGACACTTCCATCAGTTGGTAAAAGCTTGAACAGGTAATCATGGTCATGGGCCTCAAACGCACCTGCAGAGACCAAGTAATAACTTTGTGGCCCTTTTTTATAGACTGTGAATTCTGCGCGCACACCACCATTCAGTGACAACATGTGTACCAAGCTAATACGACCAATATTCATTGGCATTTTGTTGGCAAATATTGACTCTAGCCATGCCTCTGCTCCCGGTCCTTTAACGACACATTTTGCAAATGCGGACATATCCAAAAGTCCAACTTTTTTATTGACATGTTTGCACTCATTGCCAACATGTTCAAAATAGTTTGAGCGTCGGAAAGAATTTTTTTCGACAATACGGCCATCCTCTAGAGGACTAGAGTGATTTTTGTTAAGCAGCACCTGAGATGGGTCAGACTGGTTGAGGTCTTCTGCGCTTAGAGCATAATCATCACTTGGCATAAACCAGTTTGGCCGTTCCCAGCCATAGACGGAACCAAAAACTGCGCCCAAAGCTTTCATGCGATCATAGCAAGGAGCTGTTTTTAAGGGTCTCGCGGCTCCTCGTTCTTCATCTGGGTAGTGCGGTGTAAAAACATTTGAATATGCTTCTTCATTTTTCTCTCTTAGGTATCCACGGGTGGCATATGGCCCAAAACGACGAGGGTCTACCCCCATCATGTCAACCGTCGGTTCGCCATCAACCATCCATTCTGCTAACTGCCAGCCCGCCCCACCTGCAGCAGTAATACCAAAACTATGGCCCTCGTTTAGCCAAAAGTTTTTCAATCCAGGCGCAGGTCCAACGATTGGATTTCCGTCAGGGGTATAGGCAATGGCTCCATTATAGACATCCTTGATTCCCACCTCACCGAACGCTGGCACTCGATTCATGCAAAATTCGATATGCGGCATCAAACGTTCAAGTTCGCCATTAAATAGCTCGTATTGACAATCATCGCTGGGTCCATCTATATAACAAACTGGGGCGCCTTTTTCATATATCCCCAACAGCAAACCTCCCGCCTCTTCGCGCAAGTAATAGCCGGCGTCAGATTCACGCAACACTCCCATTTCATGTAAACCTTGCTTTTTGCGTTCCAGAATTTCCGGATGAGGCTCAGTGACAATAAATTGATGTTCGACAGGAATCACAGGAACATCTAAACCCACCATTTCTCCGGTTTTTCGGGCAAAACTACCTGTACAAGAAACAACATGCTCACATGCAATATCACCTTGATCAGTTTTCACTATCCAGCTATGATCTTTTAGCTGTTCCATCGAGTTGACTTTGGTGTTTTCATAGATTTCAGCGCCACGATTTCTTGCCCCTTTACACAGGGCTTGTGTTAAATCAGCTGGCTGAATATAACCATCATCAGGATGTTGAATGGCGCCAACCAAGCCTTCAGTGTTACATAGAGGCCATATTTCTTTAACCTCATCGGGTGTTAAGAAATTAACGTTGACACCTACAGTGCTACCTACGCCTGCATAATATTTATACTCATCCATACGATCTTGGCAATTCGCAAGGCGGATATTTGAAACCACACTGAAGCCCACATTCATGCCAGTTTCTTCTTGAAGTTCATGATAAAAATTAACGGAATACTGGTGAAGTTTGCCAACTGAGTAACTCATATTGAATAGCGGTAATAGACCTGCAGCATGCCAAGTTGAACCCGAAGTTAAGTCTTTACGCTCAAGCAATACAACATCGGTCCATCCTTTTTTTGCCAAATGATAAAGCGTTCCAGCACCTACAACACCTCCACCAATAACTACGACTTGTGCTTTATTTTTCATTACACCCCCAAAAGGATAATTCAACTTAAAAAACGGCATTATATACCTAAATTATAGCAATTACTTTATTTACTTAATGGTAGAATTTCTCGAAATCTAATTAACCTATTATTAGACTTGTTTTTTGGAGGATACAATGAAACTGACCGTAATCAAATGGCGTGATATACCCACACAGGTCATGATTAAAAAGAGCCGTAGAGAAGTAGAAAAAGTTCAGCTAGATGATCGATTTATGGAGGCAGTTGATTCTGCGGCTACCATTGCAGATGCTACAGATACTGACGCTTATATTTCGGATTGGCATAATGAGATAATCGAAATACCAGACGGCGACCTAAAGGAACCGGTTGCTATTAAAGCAGCAGAACTTGAGTCAGCTTTTACACAGAATGTACTTCTAGATTATGTTAATAATGGAGGCTATAAACCTTAAACCTTGACAAACATCTAAATCAAATTTTCACTATTTGCTAAGTATATTTAGCGTGTAGAAAATTCAGTGTTTCTCTAATTCTTGGCTCCTTGAGTAAATAGCTAATGATGTTCTTAGAAGAATCTAACAACTCAGCATAATCAAGTTCACTCGCCTCTTTGGCCTTGGAGTTAAATACCACAGAAGCAGTTGCCCAATTTCTGCTTAACTTATAAAAACCAAAGTTTTCTTCAAGTTGCGAAAGCTTACCACTCAAATAAGCATCGTCCCTAAGTAATACTCGTCTTGAATCAATCTTGACCACTCCGTCAACATCATTCTTTGCATCATGATCATATTCACACTCAACCAAAACCATACCTTCACGATGAGCAATAGCAACGCGTTTTTTATCTAAAGACTTATCGTGATGAATGAGCGTCCCTGGTGAATCGCTGAATGTATTCCTTACAACAATCGGTGTTTTAGTTTTCAAAGAGGCCTTGATTGCTCGGGGATGAATTACTCTTGAACCTTCATCAGCCATCGCCAACATCTGATTGACACTAATCGACGCCAGATATCTTGATCCTGAGACCAGTCTTGGATCACAATTTGCAATACCATCTACATCCGAAAATATTTCCACTTTTTCTGCCTCTAGAGCAGCAGCTAGCGCGACAGCAGAGGTGTCACTACCACCACGACCTAATGTGCGAATATCACCTCTACTATTAACTCCCTGGAAACCAGCTACAACAGCAATGTTTCCTTCATCTAGTGCCTCTATGATTCGCGCTGGATTAATCTCAATTATTTCCGCATTACCAGCATTATCATCTGTCAAAATGCCAGCCTGTCGTCCATTAAAAGAGATTGCATCTAATCCATTTTGACTTAATAGGTGGGTGAAGAAAGCAGAACTTATGCTCTCACCAACACTCATAATTAGATCTAGCTCTCTCGGACAAATACTGGGGCCAACTTGTTTTAATAAGTTAACGAGCGTATCGGTTGAATAAGGCTCTCCTTTCCGACCCATAGCTGAAACCACAACGACAATCCTTTCACCAGCTTCAGTGTAGTGTTTAATATGCGTCAAGGCGCTTTCACGACAACTCTCATCCCTGAGACTCGTGCCACCAAATTTCATAACAATAGGCGATAAATTCTTTGCCATTGCAATCTCAAAAAAAAGAACGAATTATAGCTTGGTAGCCCAAACATAGCAAATCTAAAAGCCTTTCTAAGCTCTATTAATGTTAAATAGTCGAGAGTTAAAAGTAGTTTAAATACTAAATGCTTGCTTTATTCCATCAAGAATTAAGTCAACAGAAACCAACATTAAGAGGATACCCATCAAACGCTCAATTGCAAGCAGTGCCCTCACTCCAAGAGCACGACCAAGTTTTTCTGAAGATATTAAGATTATTCCTGCAATTAGCCAAGCGACTATCAGAGCCAAAATCCATTCAGGCCATCTCTCAGGCGCTTGAGCCATTATCAGAATTACAGCTGCAATTGCAGATGGCCCTGCAATCAATGGCACTGCCAATGGCACTACAAGTGGTTCCATCTTTTCTTCATGGGTAACAATATGATTAATACCAGGAAAGATCATTTTGATTGCAATCAAGAACAATATAATGCCTCCGGCAATACCCAATGAAGACTCAGCAATTTGAAGTGCTTGCAAAATATATTTGCCAATGAACATGAAAAATAACAGAACCAAAAGGGCAATTAAGAGTTCTCTGATAATTATTTTTCTGCGCCTTTCAATTGGAATATTTTTAAGAATACTCAAAAATATTGGTACATTTCCAATCGGATCCATGATTAAAAATAATAAAAAAATTGCCGATAAAATAGTCACTTAAAACCCCTAATAGTCAAAACCAAAAGGGGGATTTTATACGAAAAAATTTGCTAGTTATTACAATTATTGAAGACCTATTTCTCATAATTTATAACCCTTAAATATAAAAAAAATATACATTTATCAAAAAAGAAGAAACTATATTGCAATTGATAAAATGAAGTGTGATAATGTAGTTTATCTGTTGTGTTCGTGCTTTGATTTATTACCCTGAGCCGATTACGTATATATCAGGAGATGAGATTGGTTACTATTGTGTAAGCCCATCCTTGAATGGGAAACCTACGGTAAGCATCGAACTTCCGCCTTGAGCCATATGGTTCAGGTCCATGTCAACACGGCACAACGGACACTTATTTAACTTCCCTATTAGTTAGATAATATGTCTGTGCTCTTTTTTTTCTTCTACGGGTATTTTTTCAAATTCAAATTAAATATAGTGAAATAAATACTACTGATAAAATTAGTCTATTGCTTTAATATTATTTCTAATGAAAGAGTTACGAAGCCAACTCAGAGAACGCCGAAAATCGATTAATAAGTCTACTCGTAAGAAAAAAGGCAAAAATATCCTTCATCAATGTCAAAAAAATGGACTATTTAGGAGCGCTAAGCATATTGCAATATTTACTCCAAACGATGGTGAAGTAGAAACAGAAAATATAATAAATTTCCTTAAAAAACGTGGCTATTGTGTTTATTTGCCTATATTGGCAGGAGAAAAACTCAAGTTTGCAAAAATTGGCAAATATTTTAGAAAAAATCGTTTCGGTATTAATGAGCCAGTTAACACGCCTCTCATGGGAGCACAACAAATGGACCTTATTTTGATGCCATTAGTTGGATTCGATAAATATAAAAACCGCTTAGGTATGGGTGGTGGGTTCTATGACAAAACTCTTAGTTTTCAAAAAAATCGTTTAAATTATAGAGTACCAAAACTGTTTGGTTTAGCGTTTGATTGCCAAGAGGTTGAGCAACTAGATACAATGCCATGGGATGTGCCTGTTGACGGTATAATTACCCCAACAAGATTTTTTAGATAGTTAATTTTAAGGAATTACAAAAACCCGCAATATTATTCTGACTTACCCAAAGCCTGCTTCTGAAAGAAAGACTTCAGAATTGGTGTCTCATCAATAACATTCATACCGAATCCTCTTAACCAACGAAGTGGTTCGTTGTTTTCCTTATATATCCAATCCAGCCCTGTCATAGTTTTAGCCATGAGCTCATTATCTAATCTTCGTGCCCTTGCATATTTTCTTAATACTGAAAAATCACCCAAGGCCTTGTCACTATTAGCTAACAGTTGAAGATTAAGTTCTTTGGCATCGGAAAAACCTAGGTTAACTCCCTGGCCAGCCAAAGGATGGATATTGTGCGCAGCATCACCAATAAGTGCTATGTTAGGCTTGGTATAGTCTTGGGCGCTTCGTTCAATAAGAGGGAATGCTTGCCTATCACTTTCCAGTGCAAGATTGCCAAAGCGATACTCAACTGCTTCAGACAGGGATTGATTAAATTTGTCACGGTCCAGTTTTGTCAATTCGCCAGCTAAATGGTTTTTACAAGACCAAACAATTGATGCTTGATTTTCCGATAGTGGCAATAAAGCAATTATGCTATCTGATAAAAAACGCTGCCAAGTTGTTTGTTGGAAAGGCTTTTCACTAATAACATTAGCAATAATTGCTTTTTGATGATAATCACGCTCGTTTACTTCAATTGCTGACAAGGCTCTTGCCTTAGAATTCGCTCCATCTGCGCCGACAAGCAATTGACAAAATAAATTAGTTTGATCATCTAGGCTTACTTCATAGCCGTTGTCGGTTTTTTTCAAACCACTCAATTTGGCATTGATGTACTCAATCTTATTTTTATCAATGGCACCAAATAAGGCAGATTGAATTAAATCATTCTCGATAATATACCCCAGATGCTCCATATTCTCGTCTTTCGCATGGAAGTTAAGACGCCCGTGAGAATTCTGATCCCACACCTTGGTGGCAACAAATACTTGCTTCCTTTGAATATCGTCCCAAATATTTAGAGATTTTAGGTATACCTCTGAGGACGGTGTAATTGCACTGACACGTGTATGAAACGACTTGTTAACTGACGGGTTACTAGTATTCGGTTCAACGATAGCAATGGAGCAATTTTTTTCCTGAGAAAGCTCGATAGCAAAGGCAAGGCCTACCATTCCTCCACCAATCACAATGACATCAAATTCTTTCAACTACCCTTCTCCAGAGATTGTCATTTCACTAATCAGTGTTGAACCAACCTTAAGATTACTCCTGTTATCAACATCGCTGCCCACCGAGATAATGTTTCTCATAATGCTTTTGAGGTTGCCAGCAATGGTGATACCCGATACTGGATATTGTATTTCACCATTTTCAACCCAAAAACCACTGGCTCCTCTTGAATAGTTACCGGTTGTTATGTTTATACCATGACCCATCAGATCAGTCACAATAAGCCCTCTACCCAGATCCTTAGTAAGTTCAGCCAGTCCTCCATCAAAGTTAGCACCAATACAACAGTTACTAACACCACCTGCATTTGCCGTTGATTCTAGCCCTAACTGGTTGGCAGAATATTGTCCCATGATATAACTTGAAACTCTGCCGTTTTCTATAAAAAACTGCTTTTTCTTTAACACACCATCTTGGTCAAAGGCTCTTGCACCGAGAGTTTTTACTTGAAGAGGATCTTCATAAACACTTAGTGTTTTAGGCAGCACTTCTTTGCCTAAAGAGTCTAATAAAAATGAAGTCTTTTTGTATTGTCTAGAGCCACTAAGAGCACCAAGTAATTGAGAAAATAAACCAGAAGATTGTCTTGGAGTGAAAATGATTGGACATTTTTGGGGGTTTAAGTGACGAGAGCCTAACTTCTCTTGGGCTAATTTCGCTGCCTCTAAACCAACTTGCGTAGCCGATGTCAGATCATTAGCGTCAAGGGCAATACCATATTCATAAGCTGTCTGCATCTCGTCCTTTCGCTTGGCAATCAATGAACAGAAAAGTGTGTGTTTGGTATTTTTTAATTTTGCAATCAAACCATTAGAATTCGCATAGATACTTTCACCTTCAAAACTTGAAAGCTCTGCGCCATCAGAATTATTTATCTCTGGCTGTTCAAGAGCAATTTGCTCACACTCCATGGCAATATCAATACTCTTCTTGGCATCAAGATCCCAGGGATGATAAAGCTCCAGATCCGGCACTTGCCAGGCCATCCTATCACTCGGCGCTAGCCCATTAAAAGGATCCTCTTGGGTATATTTTGCAATTAAGCAGGCAGATTCAATTGCATTTTTTAAACTCTTTTCACTTAGATCAACACTAGTCGCTTGACCCTTGTTTTGACCAATATAAACACTGACATCAAAGCTCGCATCCAGGTGATACTTTAATGTTTCTACCTCTGATAGTCTAACTGAAGTGGAAACACCTGAACTTTTACCTAGAGAAAACTCGTAGTCTGTTGCTTGTTGCTGTTTAATTAATTCTATCGCAAGCTGTGTAGTTTGTTCAAGGGTATTCATAACAATAAATTATACTCAGCGATTAACTATTAAAGATTTTTCTACTAAGGGCTACTTCACTCTAGAGATGTTTCAATAGCATGAGTAACTGGCTGAACCTCTAAAAGATGAATGCGACGAGAATCCGTTTTTAGTACTTTAAATTGAAAACCATGAAGTGTAATTTCACTCATTTGTTCAGGTAAGTATGTAAAACCTGAAATAACCATACCTGCCACAGTGTCATACTCTTCATTCTTTATGGATGTCTCAAAAAACTCGTTAAATTCAATTAAAGGAGTGTTCGCTTGAAGCAAATAACGGCCATCACCATAATCAATAATATTGTCTTCCTCCTGATCATGCTCATCCTCAATTTCACCAACAATTTGCTCAATCACATCTTCAAGAGTGACCAGACCTGCAATTTCACCGTACTCATCGACCACTATCGCCATGTGAGATTTATTTTGTTGAAATTCCCTTAACAGTCCTCCTAAAGGCTTGCTTTCAGGCACAGATAGCGCATCTCTAAGATACTCTCGGTAGTTGAATTCATCGTTATCACTTTGGGAAAAATGAGAAAGCAAGTCTTTTGCTAACACGATACCTGAAATTGAATCCTGCTCTTGATTGTATATTGGAAAGCGTGAGTGATATGAACTCACCATAACTCGCAACAGTTCGCTAGTAGAAGCTTCAGAGTCAATCATAATCATTTTCGATCTTGGCACCATTACATCGCGCACTTTTAGGCTTTCGACTTGCATAGCGCCCTCAATCACTGATCGACTGTATGGGTCAATGACAAGATTATCTTCTGCCTCTTCCAAGGCCTGCATTAATTGTGCTCTGGGCTTTAAAGTTTTTTGAGCAAATTTATTGAATAACCTTTGAAAAAATGTTCGACTCGGAGGTTTGTCTTCGCTCATGTATTCTTGAATTCTATTATGAGTAGTCCATTTTACCTTGGATTAGGCTTTTTTGACACTACGCATTGCTTTTCCCTTTGCTGCACGCTCTTTACGTACTTTTTTAGGGTCAGCAATCAAAGGACGATAAATTTCAACGCGATCCTTTTCACGCAATACTGTTTCAAGTGTTGCAAACTTAGAAAAAATACCAACCTTGTCTCGTGTGAGATCAATTTGGTCATAAGTATCCAAAACACCAGAAGCCTCGATAGCTTCTTTTATTGTTGTACCTTCTTCAACCTCTATACTTACTAAGCTTTGCTTATTAGGTAGTGCATAGGCAACTTCAACGATCATAAACATCACTCATTGTTTGCGCATCATTAAAATCAAGGGAGCCTTCATAAATTGCTCTCCCAGTGATTGCTCCAATTATACCGTGATGGGTGTTTTTTAGAAGCACTGCAATATCATCAAGATTTGCTATACCACCAGAGGCAATAATTGGAATGGTGGTTTTCTTAGCAAGGGCTACAGTTGCCATAACGTTGACGCCCTGCAACATTCCATCCCTTGCAATATCGGTGTAGATAATTGAACTGACACCATCCTGTTCAAATTTTTTTGATAAATCAACTGCATTTATATCCGTTTGTTTCGCCCAACCATCAATGGCCACCAGTCCATTGTTAGCATCTAAACCAACAATAATTTTCTCTGGGAACTCTCTACATAACTCTGAAACAAATTCAGGATGAGTAACAGCCATCGTACCAATAATAAGATAACGAATGCCTGCTTCAATATACGTATTGGCAATTTTAATATCACGAATACCACCACCAATTTGGATCGGTAACTCTGGAAAAGCTTGGGTAATTTTGTTGACAGAATCGGCGTTAACTGGTTTACCTTCAAAGGCGCCGTTAAGGTCAACTAAATGTAATCTTCTGGCACCTTCATTGACCCACTTAGTGGCCATTTCACTGGGATCATCTGAAAAAACTGTTGTATCCTCCATCAAACCTTGTCTAAGTCGAACGCATTGGCCATCCTTTAAATCTATTGCGGGAATAATCAGCATAAAATTTGTTTATTAATATGAGAGTTAAATTGGTTATGATTCACTTATCTTTGAAGCCTATTATTATATGCGCTTATGTTGTATTAGCAGATATTTTCACCATCTCAACATCGTTATTAATCTTCATTTATCTGCAATTTTTAAGTATCAACGATTCATTAAGAAGACTGTATAGTCAAATCGCTTCTAATTCCTCTAAGCTCCAGCGTGGCTTGACCAGGACTTTATAGTGTTCATTACTTTGACCAGAAAGCAAGCGATAATGGCCCGCAAGAGCGATCATGGCCCCGTTATCTGTACAAAATTCAGGGGCTGGGTAATGAACATTGATGTTAAGTTTTTTTGCCATTTCATCTACGGTTTGACGAAGTGTTAAATTGGCACTCACTCCTCCCGCAACGACAAGTGTTGAAAAGCCCGTCTGTTCGAGCGCCCTTCGGCATTTAATCATCAAGGTGTCAGTAGCGGCGACTTCAAAAGCCTTTGCAATACTGGCTTTTTCTTTTGGAAAATTTATAAAAGTATTACGTGCAAATGTCTTTAGACCACTAAAACTAAAGTCTAGGCCCGGTCTATCAATCATTGGTCGAGGAAAATCAAATCGACCTGCAACTCCCTTGGTGGCCAAAAAAGCCAATGCAGGCCCTCCAGGATAACCCAAACCAAGAATTTTTGCTGTCTTATCAAAAGCTTCTCCGACTGCATCGTCTAATGATTGTCCTAATATTTTATATTCACCTATACCATCAACCTCTACGAGCAAGGTGTGCCCTCCTGAAACTAGAAGTGCCACAAATGGAAACTTTGGCCGAGATGAATCTAAAAGTGGTGCAAGTAAATGACCCTCCATGTGGTGAACACCTAAAGCTGGAATTCCCAAACCCCAGGCAAGACTCTGGGCAATAGAACCCCCGACAAGTAAAGCTCCTGACAGCCCAGGCCCAGCCGTATAAGCAATACCATTTAGCTCCTCTAATTCAATATTACATGCATCTAGAGTTTCTATAATTAATGGCAAAACTCTTTGGATATGGTCTCGGGAAGCAAGTTCAGGCACTACTCCGCCATATTCAGCATGCAAATCCACCTGCGAAAACAATTTATGAGCAAGCAAACCTTGATCGCTACTGTAGAGCCCTATGCCTGTTTCATCGCAAGAAGATTCGATACCTAATGTAATAAATGATTTCTTACCCACCGATGTTTTCGCCTAAGTAGACCTTTTTAACGTCATCATTCATCAAGATAGATTCTTTACCGCCCTTTGCAATTATCTTGCCAGAATGCAGAACATAAGAACGATTACAAGTATCGAGCATTTCTCGATAATTGTGATCTGTAATTAAGATGCCAATACCTTTGTCTCTAAGTTGATAGATGATTTCTTGAATATCAGCAACTGAGATAGGATCAATACCAGCAAAAGGCTCATCTAATAAAATAAACTTTGGGTCCATTGCAAGCGATCTGGCAATTTCGACCCGCCTACGCTCACCTCCCGAAAGAATAATCCCTTTGATATGCCGGACATGTTCAACATTGAGCTCTGACAAAAGCTCTTCAAGTCGATATTTTCTCTGCTTAGCTGGCAAAGATTTATTGATCTCCAGGATAGCCATAATATTGTCCTCAACACTCAATTTTCGGAAAATTGAAGGTTCTTGCGGTAGATAACCAAGCCCTAAATTGGCGCGCTTATGCATCGGCATATTGCCGATACTTTTATGGTTCAGAAACACCTCGCCCTTATTAGAACTAACCAAACCACAAGTAATATAAAAACAGGTCGTCTTACCTGCTCCGTTTGGCCCGAGCAGTCCAACAATTTCTCCAGCCTTGACGGTAAATGAAACGTCATTTACAACTTCACGTCGAGCATAGGTCTTGTGAATATTTTTAACTTCTAATATATGGTCTGACATTCGTTTTTACTGTTTAAATATGGGTGCAACTATCTTACCCTAAATATATTCTATATACCTAGAGCTATATAGTTCTTTGAGCCCGTTTTTTGTCAATATTTTTAGCGCTCCTTTTGAACTCACACCAAGCACCTCACCCTCGAAAGAATCGTTTAGATCTGTGCACTTAACTTTTTTACCTTGAAGCATATCATATCTCTTCCAGTCTGACCGAAAGTCATCAAAGCCAAATGCGCTAAAGTGTTCTGACATAACTAAAATATTGTTTATTAT
>KB889766.1 GCA_000372785.1 gamma proteobacterium SCGC AB-629-P17
CCTAACATTACGCCATCCGCTCCAGTGAAATCTAATACTTTTTTGGCCTTCTCTGCTGTGGTGATGTCACCATTTGCAATAACAGGGATTGAGACAAGTTCAACTATCTTTTTAACAGTGTCATATTCTGCGTCACCATTATATTTTTGTGCTCGAGTTCTGCCATGAATTGCTATCATTTGTATACCAAAATCTTCAGCAATTCTAGCTATATTTGGTGCATTTTTGTTTACTTCATTCCAGCCTGTGCGCATCTTAAGTGTTACCGGAATGTCAACTGCATTAACAACTGATTTGATAATATCTTCAACTAGCTTTTCATTTTGCATTAGTGCAGAACCTGCTGCTTTGCTACAAACTTTTTTGGCAGGGCAGCCCATATTAATGTCAATAATATCGGCGCCAAATTCTACAGCCTGCCTGGCTGATGCAGCAAGCTCTTCAGCTTCGGAGCCAGCAATTTGTATACTGATTGGCGACTTTTCTGAACTAAAGTCTAGTCGATGTTTAGATTTGATTGTGTTAAGAAGGTGTTTTTGGAGTACAACCATTTCAGAGGTTGTCAGTGCAGCACCTAGCTTTCTACACATTATTCTAAATGGTTTATCACTAGTTCCTGCCATTGGAGCAAGTAAGACTTTCGAGTTGAGGTGATGGGGTCCGATGTTCATGAAATCTTAAAGCATTTTTACTTTCTTTTCAGTTTTTTTCTTGAGTCGTTTTTGTTTAAGTTTAGATAGGTGATCAACAAACAAAATTCCATCCAAATGATCAATTTCATGTTGGATGCATACAGAAAGCATTTCACTAGCTTCAAGTTCAAATGTTTCCCCATGTTGGTTCAGTGCTTGAACTTTTATATCATTAGCTCTGATGACATTTTCATAGTAATCAGGCACTGAAAGACAACCTTCTTCCCATTGAATTTCACCTGATTTTTCAATAACTTCAGGATTAATGAAGCAAATCGGTTCGTTGCACTGATCTGAGACATCAATGACGATGATGCGTTGATGAAAATTAACCTGTGTGGCTGCAAGTCCAATTCCAGGGGCTTCATACATCGTTTCAAACATATCCTTGACTTGCTGTTTAATAGTTTCATCGACACTAACAACCGGCTTAGCAATAGTTCTTAACCTTTTATCAGGATACTTTAAGATATCTAAAATCATGATTTTATGATAACACTATTGTGTGCTTTATCTAGTTGTTTTGGGTAGTCCTGATTGAAGTGTAGCCCTCGACTTTCTTTTCTTGATAAAGCAGACTCTACAATTATTTTTGATGTTTGAACTAGATTTCTAAGTTCTATCAAATCATCTGTAATTGAATAAATTCGATAATAATCATTTACTTCTTTGTGAATTTGTAGAAGCCGGTAATGAGCTAATTTAAGGCGACTATCACTTCTAACAATGCCAACAAAATTCCACATAATGCGCCTGACTTCATGCCATAAATGTGTCACTACTACCTTTTCTTTTGATGGCTCTACTCTAGATGCATCCCAATCATCGATAGTTGGAAAAATATTACCGATAGAATTTTTGTTGATGTTTTTAGCGCAAGACTTGGCAAATACAATACACTCAAGTAACGAGTTACTTGCTATTCTATTAGCACCATGAACACCAGTATGTGCAACCTCACCTATTGCATATAGATTATCAATATTAGATTGTGCACTAAGATCTGTATTCACACCGCCACAGGTATAGTGGGCGGCTGGTACAACAGGAATGGGTTTACTACAAATATCAATCCCCAAGGCGTGGCAGCGCTTAGTAATGGTAGGAAATCGTTTGGAAATCCAGTTGCTGTCCTTAAAGGAGATATCGAGGTAAACGCAATCAAAACCATGCGTTTTCATTTCATGATCAATTGCCCGGGCAACAGTATCACGAGGCGCGAGTTCGAGTCGATTATCATAATTATGCATAAACTCTTCTCCATTAGGAAGTATGAGTTTGGCGCCTTCACCACGAAGGGTTTCAGAAATCAAAAATGATTTCGCATGTGGATGAAAAAGGCAAGTTGGATGAAATTGGGTAAATTCCATATTAACAATTTCACATCCAGCCCTAAAAGCCATAGCAATACCATCGCCAGTAGAGGTATCTGGATTGGAGGTGTAGAGGTATGATTTAGAGGCACCACCTGTTGCCAAGATAGTTTTATGAGAAACAAATGAAATTACCTGTTGTGACTTTTTATCAAAAACATAAGCACCATGACATGTGTTACCATCAATCAGTAAATCAACTGCCAAATAGTGTTCAAACAAAGTGATGTTTTGTTTTTGTTGTACTTGCGCTAGTAGGTTGGTTTGAACAGACTGGCCGGTTTTGTCAGCTACATGTGCGATACGTTTTGAACTGTGCCCACCCTCCATGGTTAGATCATAATTGCCCCTTTGCTGTGAAAAATTGACACCAGCCTTTTCAAGGTCAGAAATTGCCATTGGTGCTTGTTCAACCATAAATCGAATACTTTCTTCATTGCCTATATCAAAACCAGTATTTAGTGTGTCAGAAATATGAGAATTAAAACTATCTTCTGAGTCAAGTACAGCAGAAATACCACCCTGGGCATAGTAGGAGCTGCTTTCTAGAATTTTGTCTTTCGATATAAGTGCGATTGACAAGTTCTCTGAAAGTTGAATTGCACTCATTAAACCTGCTGCTCCAGAACCTATTATGAGTACGTCAAATTGGTGTTGTTTGGACATGTTTTATTTTATAGACTCTTAGTGATTTATTTTTGGTTTAAATGTTATTAGTAGTTTTGGAAGTAAAGTAAGGTTTACCAAAACAGCACTTAGCATAGCAATTGTCATAAAAACACCAAAATATATACTCGGGATAAAGTTCGATAAGACCAGCACCAAGAAACCAATCGATACTGTTATTGCTGTGTAAAAGATTGCCAAACCAATTGAGCTATGGGTACGATACATTGATGCTAGATAATCGCTATCTTTGGTAAACTCTACTTGGAATCGGTTAATGTAATGAATAGCATTGTCAATACCTATTCCTATAGCTATAGCGGCAATTGTTATTGTCATTAAGTCAAGTGGAATATTAGTCAATCCCATGGCACCTAAAATTAATAAAGAGGGGATTGTGTTGGGGATCACTGCTAACAGAGCAAGGCTAAAGGATCTAAAAATCAACAAAAACATTACAAAAATAATTACAAAGACGGTCGCAATAGTTTTTATTTGAGATTCAAACAAACTTTGAAGTAGATTATTGTAGAGAGCAAAGGATCCAGTAAAGTAAAAACTTTCGGGGTTAAAGTCGAATTTTTCGACTAGATTTTTATTGATATCGTTGATTAGCTCATTTCTATCAAGTGTTGGGTGTGTCTCTTTAATTCGAGCAACAAACCTTAATTGGTCGGTTTCATCAGAGATATGTGGTTTTAGTATCTGAGATTTTGCAGATTCAGGCATTTGATTTTTACCTATCATTAGTACAAAACCATTTGGAGCCTTGCCATTATTAGACTCTATGAGTATTTGCATGAAAGTATCAATCGAGAGTACTTTTCCTACACCATCGATACTATCGAGATACTGATGAACTTGATGAATATCTTCTCTCAAGCCCTCGTCTGCCCAGTATGCACTTGCCAAGTCATCGAAAACAATTTCAAGTGGTATAGTGCCACCCAACTCTTTGTCAATTAAATTTAGTCCTTGGTTGATTTCAGTTGATTTTTTAAAGTAATCTATAAAACTATTTTCAACACTTAGTTTGGTTACTCCTGAAAGAGAAACAATTACAAGAAAAATCAAGGTAATAATAATCTGTTTACCGAACTTATCAGTAATAATTGCAAGTTTCTGAACAATTGGAAATTGCTCAATATGATTTTCAACTTTTGGTTTTGGTAATAGAACCATTAAAACAGGAAAAGCAATAAAAGAGATCAAAAGAGCAATACTGACACCGATACTCATCATCAGTCCAAAATCAATTACGGGGCGAACATTACTCATAGTAAGTGAGACAAATGCTGCGATAGTGGTGATTGTTGTTAAACAGCAAGGTCTAATCATTTGTTCGAGGGTTTGTCTAATTATATTATTCAGTTCAGTATCTGGATTATTTTTAGCTAGTTCTCTATATCGAACCACCAAATGAATTGTGACTGAAAGAGTCATCACAAGTAACAAGGAAAAAAAGTTTGCAGAGATTACGGTAACCTTCCATCCGACAGCTCCAATGAAACCTGTCATCAAGAGTGCTCCAGTCACACTAATTATAATCGGCATTAAAACCCATCTTATGCTATGAAAGATAATCGCAAGAATAATTGACATTATTAAGACAACCGCCAAACTAAATAAAATTAGGTCGCTTGTTATATAGGCAATGACATCATTTCTTATCATTGGTACCCCACCCAAGAAAAGACTTGCATCATTACGATATTCATCCATTGTGGAGCGTATCTTGGTGATTGTGCCTTTGAGTATTTCACCATCGACCATAGCTGTTGGGTCAGTTAAGCTTATTGGGATTAAAAGTGCAGTCGTTCTGAGGTCTTTACTAACGAGGTTATTTGCATAAATTGGACTTGATTGAAATTCACTTTCAACGAAAGACATATCAGCTTTTCCGTTATCAATAGTGATTAAATTACTGGCTAGATCAGTTAGAGAGAGTGGTGGAGATTTAAATAAAGAGACATCTAGTATCGAGATGACAGAGTCTACTTCTTCAATATTGAGTAAGCTATTTCTAAAAGATCTAAGGTGTTCTAATTGATCGACATTGATAATGCTTTCTTTTGCAGTGTAACTAATAACGAGGGTCTCATCAGACCCGAAGGTCTTTAGTGTTTCAAAATATAGCTCAAGGTTATCGTCTCCCTCCAGTGAGAGTGAGTCTGATGAGGCGTCAAGAGAAAAGTGTTGAATTTGTGATAGTGCTGTTACTATAACAATTAGCAAGAAGAATAACGACCAAGCCGGTTTTTTTATTAGGAGGTTGAAAAAGGAATTCAACATATCAAATAGATTTGCCTAAAAAGTAAATTTTACAGAGGGCTCTGTACCTTTCATGTAATCTAGATGTGTTTCAAAAAGTGATTTTGATTTCCACTCATTCTCACTAGTTCGTTGAACAAGTGTTGCTTGCATTTGGTTTATTTTGCCTACCACCATAAATAGTTTGCCACCTGGTTTAAGTAAGCGAAAAAAGTTCACGTTTTTATTTGGTAGAGCGCAACCAATAACAATGGTATCGTATTGTTCATTGTCAAAATTGTATGTCAATGCGTCATCATTTATGAAAGTAATATTGTTCAGATTAAGTTCATTGACTTTGTTTTGAGCTAATTCACTTAATTGTTCATCGAGTTCTATAGTTATAACTGACTGAGAAAGTTTTGCAAGAACTGAAGTGAAATAACCGCTCCCTGTTCCAATCTCGAGAACAGTTTCGTGACCCTGAATATCAAGACTATCTAAAATCCTACCTTCTATCTTCGGCGAGAACATCTTAGCGCTACTAGCCAGTGGGACTTCAATATCTGCAAAGACCAAGCTTAAATATTCTTCTGGCACAAAGTTTTCTCTAGGGATGTCACTTAATGCTTGGTTCGCGCGAACATTCAGACCACCCCAAGGCCTTATTTGCTGTTCAATAACATTTTTTCTTGCTTGTTTAATATCCATACTTTTAAATATTTTTTTTATTTTTTTTGTGGCATTAAGTCTGTAATAGTTCCTTCTGCCATCTCAGCAGCAAACGCAGTTGTTTCTGAAAGTGTTGGGTGAGCATGCACTGTTAGTGCAATGTCGCTCATATCACAACCCATTTCGATAGCAAGACTAGCTTCTGATATTAATTCGCCAGCATTTGTTCCACAAATACCCATGCCAAGAATCTTACCTGATTCGGAGTCAAACAAGCCCTTAGTAATCCCTTCACTTCTTCCTATGCTCAAACTTCTACCTGAGGCGGCCCAAGGGAATACTCCTTTTTTAAACTTGATACCTTCTGTTGTTAGTTCTTTCTCTGTTTTGCCTGTCCATGCCACTTCAGGGTCTGTATAAGCTACTGAAGGAATTGTAAGAACGTCAAAGCCAGATTTTTGACCACAAATTACCTCTGCAGCAACCTTAGCTTCGTGGACAGCCTTATGGGCTAACATTGGTTGACCTACGATATCTCCAATAGCAAATATATGGTATACATTAGTTTTCATTTGTCTATTTGTTGCAATAAAGCCATCTTTGTCTATCGCAATACCTGCTTTTTCGGCGTCTAATAAATGTCCATTTGGTGAACGACCTATTGACACTAATACCTTATCAAAGGTATCCGTTTCAGGTGCATTTTTGCCTTCAAAACTAACTTTGATTCCTTTTTTGATTGCGGTCATTTTAGTGACTTTAGTATTCAGAAAAATGTTTGAATAGATTTTTTTGATACGCTTAAAGAGAGGATTAACAATATCATTATCTGCAGTCGGAATAAGTTGTTCTCCCAATTCAACTATCGTAATTTCACTACCCAAGGCGTCATAAATTGTCGCCATTTCAAGACCAATAATACCGCCACCTACTATAAGCATTCTTTTTGGTATATCGTCTACTAAAAGTGCATCCGTAGAGTCCATAACCCGCTCATCTTCAAATGGAAACATTGGTAATTTAGTTACCCTTGACCCGGCAGCAATGACACAATGTTCGAATTCAATAATGTCATCAGTCCCTTCAAGTTTAACTTGACTATTAGAGAGAAATTTTGCATAACCAGTTATCACATCCACTTTTCTGGCTTTTGCAAGGGCTTTGATGCCAGCAGTTAGTTTGTTAACTGTAGTTTCCTTATTTTTCCGAACACCTCCAATATCAATTTTTGGATTTGAAAAATTTATACCAAGTTGATTAGCAGACTTAGCTTCATTGATGATCTGAGCGGTATGAAGAAGAGATTTTGAAGGAATACAGCCAACATTTAAGCAAACACCGCCTAGATTGTCATGATTCTCAACTAAAACAACCTTCTTACCCAGATCCGCAGCACGAAATGCAGCAGTATAACCTCCAGGGCCTGAGCCAATAACTAAAACTTGTGTTTTAATCATAATAACATCTCCGTAATATTTCTAAGTACTTGGTTGAGGTCTGCCATGAATCTTGCACCTTCCGCGCCATCAATGACTCTATGGTCATATGAAAGTGCAAGTGGAAGCATTGCAGTAGGCTCGAAAGATTCTCCATTCCATATTGGTTTGATTTGTGTTCGAGAGACACCCAATATTGCAACCTCTGGAGAATTTATAATGGGCGTAAACTGAGTTCCGCCGATACCTCCTAGGCTTGAGATGGTAAAGCTAGCATCTCTCATCTCTTCCGGTTTTAATAACCCTTCCCTCGCCCTTTCAGATGTCTCTTTCAGCTCTTTAGCAAGCTCAATTAAAGATTTTTTGCCAACATCTCGGACCACTGGCACAACTAAACCATTAGGAGTATCCACAGCAATCCCGAGATTAAAATATTTTTTGATTACAAGATTCTCACCATTCTCATCAAGTGAAGCGTTAAAGTTTGGATGATTTTTTAGAACTTGAACAGCAGCTTTCATTATAAAGACTAGAGGACTCAACTTAATGTTTCTCTCTTTCTGGTGTTGACGGAATTGCTCCATTTGTTCAATATTGACTTCGTCAAATTGAGTGACATGAGGTATGGTTGTCCAGCATTTTGTTAGGTGCTTTCCCGATATTTTCTTAATTCGTGAGAGCGGTACAATTTCCACCTCATCATCAATATTTCCAGTAGTTACGATTTGTTTGACATATGATTTTAAATCTTCTGCAAGAATTCTTCCTTTTTGACCGGAACCCCTAATTTTGGATAAACTGACACCGAGTTCACGAGCAAGCTTTCTGATGGAGGGAGAAGCATGAGATTTGGGTTCGGTATCTAGAGAAATTTCCTCTTTCTTTTGATCAAGTTTATTTGGATTGTCCTTAGGAGGTGTTGAATCCTCAAGACGAACCTCTGGTTCTGGTTCTTTTGATTTCACTGAAGGTTCTGATTCAATCTCGGTGGGTTCGGAGTCACTTTCAAGAGTGAGAATAAGATCGCCATGACCTACTTTATCGCCTACCTTAATAGCTAGATTAGTTACCTTGCCTGAGAAAGGAGCAGGAATCTCCATTGTGGCTTTGTCAGTTTCGAGCGTAATAATACTATCATTTTCTTTGACAAGGTCACCAATTTTAACCAATATCTCGATAACATCAACAGAGTCAAAATCACCAATATCAGGCAAATTAACGTTTTTTGTGGTAGACATATAGATTAAATAATTAGTTTATTATTCGAGCAACGTAATTATCCCAAAATTAGCCTAGTAAGGGCGATAAATGCTAAAATAATTTCGCATACTAAAATCTTAAATCATTTTCTAAAAAACCCACTCTTTGTTACTTTCAATTTAGGTTGTATTTATGGCGTTAGCACTGTCTACAGAAAAATTAACTAAAACCTATTCAAATCAATTGAAGGCACTTATAGGGATTAACCTTAAAGTGGAAAAGGGTGATTTTTTTGCACTTCTAGGTTCCAATGGTGCTGGAAAAACAACTGCAATAGGAATTATATGTGGACTGTTGAGGAGTACTTCTGGGTCAGTTGAAATTAATGGACTTGACCAAAGAACGCATGTCAACAAGATTAAGAGAATGATCGGTTTGATGCCCCAAGAATTTAACTTCAATCCCCATGAACCAAATATCGAGATTTTGATTAACCAGGCTGGTTATTTTGGTATAGCTCGAACTGAAGCTAAAATTCAAGCAGAAAAGTTACTAAAAATAATGGAACTATGGGATAGACGTTTTGATATTGCACAGTCTTTATCTGGCGGAATGAAGAGACGCTTGATGCTTGCAAGAGCATTAATGCATAAGCCTGAAATATTAATTTTGGATGAACCAACAGCTGGTGTAGATGTTGAGATACGGCAATCAATGTGGATTTATTTAAAACAACTAAATAAAGAGGGCGTGACGATTATTTTGACGACCCATTATTTAGAAGAGGCTGAATCACTGTGTCGCAATATAGCGATCCTGGATAAAGGTGAATTGGTTGAACAGTCAAACATGAAAAAACTCCTTTTAAAAGCAAAACATCAAGTATTAATTATTGAAAGTATTGATAAATTACCAGAAAATATTGCTGTTGAAAATTGTGACTGCGAAATATTAGATGATCATACTTTACAAGTATTCCAGGGAGAATCAACTTCGATTTCTGATGTAGTTATTGCGTTGTCAGCACAAAACATCAATGTTTCTCATCTACGTAGCGCGCAAAATCGACTTGAAGCGTTTTTTTTGTCACTTACCAACTAATTTAGATATTATGTGGATTGCATATAAAACAATTGTATTTAAAGAAGTTCGTAGGTTTGCACGTATTTGGATTCAAACTATAATTCCTCCCGTTATTACAACCTCACTCTATTTACTTATATTTGGTGGACTGATGGGTAGCAGGATTGGTCAAATGCAAGGTGTCGATTATCTACATTTCATCGTTCCAGGAATTATTCTTATGACTGTTATTATGCAGTCCTACGCCAATACTGTTTCTTCATTTTTTATGGCTAAATATAACAATAGTTTCGAAGAGTTATTAGTCTCTCCTACTCCTAACTGGATTATTCTAATGGGATATATAAGCGGAGGTGTATCAAGAGGTTTCTGTGTTGGACTTGCGGTTACCTTTACGATTTCTTTTTTTGTAGAGATTAGGCCTTACAGTTTCTCTATTTTGATAGCCACATTCTTTCTAACTTCCATAATGTTTTCTCTCGCTGGATTTATTAATGCCGTTTTTGCTAGGACTTTTGATGATGTTGCAATCATTCCTAATTTTGTTCTTTTGCCGCTAACTTATTTGGGTGGAATGTTTTATAGTATTGATATATTGCCAAGTTTTTGGAGGGGTTTGTCTTCATTTAATCCCATCTTTTATATGATGGACTCCTTTAGATTAGGTTTTTTAGGTATCGGCTCTATTGAGCTTTGGAAGGCTTTTATGGTACCTCTAGTAATGATTCTTTTGTTGGCCTTGATTGCCAATTATCTTCTTAACAGAGGAGTAAGTATCAAGACTGAATGACGTCTTCTTCTTTATTAATTAGTCTTTTAATGTTCTCTCGGTGCGTATAAAAAATAAGCAAACTGATTAGACCAATTATTAGAGTTGACTCCATATCGCCGGTTATCAAATAGAAATAAAAAGGCGAAAGTGCAGTGGCTATTAATGCAGACATGGAAGAGATCTTTAAAACTTTAGCGACCACTAACCAAATAATGGAAAAAATCAAACCCGCTAAAAAGTTAATCGCTACAAGCCCGCCAATATAAGTTGCAACACCTTTACCACCTCTGAAACGAAAAAACACTGGAAAGATGTGTCCTAAAAAAGTGCAAAGTGCAGTTAATGTTAATGCAATTAATCCAAATCCATAATACTCCCCAATGAAGACAGGGACTGCACCCTTCAAGCCATCAAAGAAAAGAACAAACGCTGCTATCTTCTTTCCTCCCAGCCTAAGAACATTGGTTGCACCAGGATTTTTTGAGCCTTGAGTTCTTGGGTCTGGTAAGCCTAAAGCCTTACAGATAATGATTGCACCAGAAATAGAGCCAATCAAATAACTTACTATCAAAAGCTGATAATATGAATCAACCATTTAAACATTTCTCCTGATTGTTGAACTACACAAAAGTCATTAAGAACTAAAAACAAATTATATCAATCAAATCATATATTTGTAGCGTTCAAACAAATCCTCAAAGGTATCATAATAGCTTTGTTATTTTTCAAATTCACTATGGATACCGTTTTTATACAAGGTCTCAAAATTGATACTGTGATTGGTATTTATGACTGGGAGCGAAAGATTCGCCAAGAAGTTGTGTTGGATATTGAAATGTCTGCTGATATATCGACTGCAGCGAGCACTGATCATATCGATCAGGCTTTAAATTACAAGGATATATGTAAACGTCTACGCAGTTTTGTGAGTGATTCTGAGTTTCAGTTAGTTGAAACTTTGGCTGAAGAGATTTGCCAAATAGTTATTAAAGAATTTGGTGTTCAGTGGGTAAAATTAAAACTTAATAAAGGTGAGGCTATAACTGGCGCAGAGGGTGTTGGTGTTATTATTGAAAGAACCAAGGATCAATGAGCTTAGTGCACCTAAATATTGGTTCAAACCAAAATAGGCACAGTAATATTCGTCTTGCCATTCAGTCTCTTGAACAGTGTTTTTCAGATATTGTATTATCATCACTTTTTGAAAGCCCTTCTGAAGGCTTTAAAGGAAATGATTTTTATAATGTTGGGGTGAATATAGCCACATCCAAGACAACCAACAAAGTAGTAGATATTTTGCGTGATATAGAGAATTCTTTAGGTAGAGATCGCTCTTTGCAGAAATTTTCATCGAGAATAATTGATCTTGATCTCGTTCTTTATGGCGGGATTATAGATGAAACTTTGAATGTCCCACGTAAAGACATATTAAAATATGCATTTGTGTTGGCACCTCTTGCTGAACTTAACCCAGAAGAAATTCATCCACTAGAAGGTACTTCGTATCAAAGTCTTTGGAAAACATTTCAATCTGAGCAGGATTTTATTTTGAGGCAGTATAATATTAAAAAACTTTTTGAATAAATGACTACTACGATGAAAAAAATAACTGCCCTTTCTACGCTTCTTATTATCTCAGCTTTTGTTTTTTTTACAAATACAACCCAAGCTGAGTATGTTGCTGGCGAAGATTATGTCATTCTTGATAAGTCCGTCAAAACTGAAACAGGAGATCAAGTTGAAGTCAGAGAACTTTTTTGGTATTTCTGTCCACATTGTTATAGCATTGAGCCTTTGGTTAATAATTGGTTACAAACAATGAGCAGTTCTGCGCAATTCGTACGTCAGCCAGCAGTTTTTCCTGGATGGGAGTATGGTGCTAATTTTTATTACGTACTTCAACAGTTAGGTGAGCTTGAGAGACTGCACGAATCACTATTTGATGCAATCCATCGGCAGAAATTAAAGTTCTCTAATCAACAAGATTTTGTCACCTGGCTTACTTTGAATGGAGTTGAAGAAGAAAAAGCGAATGCAACATATGAATCCTTTTCAGTTCAAGTGAATCTGAATAAAGCAAAAGCTAATACCTATAAATACCGTATTCAAGGTGTTCCTACCTTTATTGTTAATGGTAAATATTGGGTTGATTCTACCCATGCAGGAAGTCAGGAGAAGATTTTTGAGGTGGTCGATTATCTTATTGAAAAAGAATCCCAGTAGGCAGTGACTGGGCTTCAAGCCGATACTGTTTTATTGTTTTCAGGGCTTGATCCAAGCGGTGCAGCCGGTATCGTTGCAGACATTGAAACGATTAATCAATTTGGCATGACATCACTGCCAATTATCACAACGCTTACTGTTCAGAATAGCCAGGAAATAAAACTTGTTGAAACAACGAGTCACACTCTTATAGAAGCTCAGTTTCAAGCTCTTACTGAGGACATAGTCTTCCAAACAGTTAAGATTGGACTATTAGGCTCCTTAGGACAAATCAACACAATAATTAAATTACTGAATACTAGACCGGATTTGTCTATTATCCTTGACCCGGTGATAACATCTGGTAATGATGAAGCACTCTTGGATGAAGATGTAATTAATGTTATGAGAAACGAACTTATTCCACTTACCACAATTTTGACACCTAACTTAACAGAATTAAATCGCCTAGCACCAGGCCTTGACGAGCAATCAGCTGTTTCAAGTCTTGACTGTCCTTGGATTCTAGTGACAACTGCTGATAACTCTGAGATTGATATTGAGCATCGTTTATATCATCACTCCGAGTTAGTAGGTCAATTTTCCTACAAAAAATTACCGGGTAAATATCATGGATCAGGTTGCACTCTCTCAAGTGCAATAAGCGCACTGATTGCCTCAGATGTACCGGTTAAAATTGCTTGTAAAAGAGCGCTTGACTATACTTACCAAACTTTATTGAGTGCAAAAAAGCTGGGTAAAATGCAATATCATCCCAATCGAACCTTACCGAAAACAATATGAAGTTTATTAATCAATGGTTAAGATCAGATATCCAGAATATCAAAGCTTATCATGTGCCAAAGTCAGAAAATATGATAAAACTTGATGCTATGGAGAGCCCTTTCCTTGTACCTACAGATCTGATAAAGCCTTATCTAACTTATTTGTCAGAGGCCGCATTAAACCGCTACCCTAATCCTGGTGCTGAAGAAGTACAGCAAACCCTTAGGTCACTCATGGATATACCTAAAGAGCTTGGAGTTTTGCTTGGAAATGGTTCTGATGAATTGATTCAGTTGATGGCTCTTGCCTGTGAAACTGATGATACTGTTTTGAGCTTTGAACCAAGTTTTGTTATGTACGAAATGATAGCAAAATTTGCTCGACTAAATTACCGAGGAGTTTTGTTAGATGATAATTATGAAATCAATTTAGATAGTACCCTCGATGAAATTAAAAGAACTCAACCAAAACTAATCTTTATTTCTTATCCTAACAACCCTACAGGCAATGCTTTTGATCGTGAGTCAATTCATACGATCATCAAGGAAAGTGATGCTTTAGTTGTGGTTGATGAGGCTTATTATGCTTATTCAGAAGACAGCTTTCTAAATGAGGTCGCAAATTATCCAAATCTGGTGTTACTTAGAACAATTTCTAAGGTAGGTTTTGCAGGTCTTAGACTTGGCTTACTTATTGGTTGCCAGGATACTATTAGAGAGTTAGACAAATTAAGGCTTCCATATAACATCAATAGTCTAACTCAGGCGAGCGCTAATTTTCTACTAAAGGAAAAAGAACACATTGTTTCTAATGCCAGTCTTATTATTGATGAGAGGCAACGTCTTTTTGACGAATTAACAGCAATGTCTAGTCTTAAAGTATTCCCATCTCAGGCGAATTTTTTGTTAATTAAAGTTGATGATGCAAAATCTCTATTTGAATTTCTAAAAGATAATGGAATATTGGTCAAGAGCTTTGCTATGAACACGCAACTGTCAAATTGCATTCGTGTGACTGTAGGTAATACAAGTGAAAACAACGAATTTCTTGAGCAAATAAAAAGCTATTATGGTTAATCGGAAGGAATTAAATAATTATTGTCACGACTATCTTAACGTAACAGCGTTTGAAGATTATGGTCCGAACGGTTTACAGGTTGAAGGAGTTGAAAATATCAACAAAATAGTTAGCGGTGTAAGTGCTAATTTAGCTCTCATTGAGCGTGCTATTGACGAAAAAGCTGACGCTATTTTCGTTCATCATGGCATTTTTTGGAAGAATGAAGGACAAACCATTATGGGTTCTAAGCGCCGAAAAATTTCTTTACTGTTGTCTCATAATATTAATCTTTTTGGCTATCATCTTCCACTAGATGCACATCCAGAGATAGGAAATAACGTACAACTTGGAAAACGATTAGGTATACAAAACATGACTCCAGTCAGTGATAGTCTGATTTGGCAGGGCGAGCTAAATAAAAACTTGAGTGATTTTTTAGCACTAATAGAAGAAAGGCTGAGTAGGACACCTCAGGTTTTCGGAAAGAAATCAGAAAAAATCCAAAGAATTGCATGGTGTACGGGCGCGGCTCAAGGGTTTATCAATGATGCCATTGAGCTGAGTGTTGATCTATATTTGAGTGGTGAGGTATCGGAACAAACACCTGCAGCGGCAGAAGAAAACAACATGACTTTTATCTCTGCAGGTCATCATGCAACAGAGCGTTTAGGTATTCAAGCATTATGCAGTCATTTGAGCGAAACTTTTGAGATACAACATCAATATATTGATGTTGAGAATTCTGTATAAAGTTTAGTGAAAATATGGATCGTATAAATTTATCAAGTTCACTCGAATTTAGTAGAATTATTTATGGCATGTGGCGTCTAGCTGACGACGCTGATACCTCTATTAAGCATATTGATGACAAAGTAAATTCATGTCTAGACCAAGGCATTACGACATTTGATCAAGCTGCAGTCTATGGTTCATATTATTCTGAAGCATTATTTGGAAATGTTATTAAAGCAAATCCAGAATTAAGAAATAGGATTGAAATTGTCACCAAGTGTGGCATTGTTAATCCATCTGAGCGATATCCAAATATATCAGTTAGTCATTATGACACCTCTAGAGAGCATATTAATGACTCTGTTGAAGCATCACTAAAAAACATGTCAACAGACTATATAGATTTATTATTGATTCATCGACAAAATCCTTTTATGGATCATAATGAAACTGGAAGAGCTCTTGATGACCTTGTTTCATCTGGAAAAGTTAGAGAGGTTGGTGTTTCAAACTTTAAGCCTTGGGATTGGAATTTATTACAATCGGCAATGAAAACTCAGTTAGTCACAAATCAAATAGAGCTTTCTTTAACTGCAAACGATGCTTTTACAAATGGTGATTTAGCTTTTCATCAGGAGCGATCTACTCCGGTAATGGCGTGGTCACCTCTTGGTGGTGGCAAGCTAATCACAGATGATGGTTCCCTTGGAAAAGTTATTGATAAAACTGCAACGAAGCAAAATGTTGATAGGGCAGCGGTTGCAGTAGCATGGCTCTTAGCTCATCCTGCGAAGATTTGCCCGGTGATGGGTACAAATAATCTAGAAAGGATAGCCAAAATTTCAGATGCTATGAGCTTTAATATGGATCTCGAAACTTGGTTTGAATTATATACTGCTACATTTAATACAGGTGAGATGCCATGGCGACTTCCATGATCGAGGAAAAATTAGAGCATTTAAGTGAATTATTTATTCTGAATAATTGAGTAAATCTATGTTTATTAACTCTAGTCCTTTGTATAATCTATATTTTTTAGTAATACCTAGCCCATTATGAGCAAAAAATATGACGTCGCTATCGTTGGTGCAACTGGAGCTGTGGGTGAAGTACTGATCTCAATCTTAGATGAGAGAAATTTCCCAATCAATAACCTGTACCCTTTGGCATCAAAACGATCAGCTGGAAGTAAAGTAAAGTGTCAGGACAGGTCTTGGGTAGTTGAAGACCTAGATAGTTTTGATTTTTCTAGAGTACAAATTGGTTTGTTTTCTGCTGGAGGTGATATTTCTGCAAAATATGCACCAATAGCAACTGCAACAGGATGTGTTGTTATTGATAATACATCACATTTTCGTCGTGATGAAAATGTGCCTTTAGTTGTGCCAGAGGTAAATCCTCACGCTATTGCAGATTATACTAATCGGAACATTATTGCTAATCCAAATTGCTCTACTATTCAAATGTTGGTAGCGTTGAAGCCGATATATGACGCTGTTGGAATTGAGAGAATTAATGTAGCGACGTATCAGGCGGTTTCTGGTAGTGGAAAGGAAGCTATCACAGAGCTTACAAATCAAACAGCTAACTTATTAAACGGAAAGGATATTGAAGTTGAGGTTTATCCAAAGCAGATTGCTTTCAATGCAATACCCCATATCGATGTTTTTCAAGATAATGGCTATACCAAAGAAGAGATGAAAATGGTATGGGAAACCCAGAAGATTTTTGAAGACGAAAATCTTTTAGTAAATCCTACTGCAGTTAGAATTCCAGTCGTTTATGGCCACTCTGAAGCTGTACATATCGAAACAAAGAGAAAAATTACTGTCAAAGATGCTCGTGAGTTACTTGAAAAAGCAGATGGTGTAACAGTCATAGATGATAGAAGTGATGGAGGCTATGCTACCCCTTTTGCAGAGGCAACAAACAAAGATGCTACCTTTGTGAGCCGTATTCGAGAAGATATCAGCCATGAAAAGGGTCTTAATTTATGGGTGGTGTCAGATAATATTAGGAAAGGTGCCGCACTTAATACAATTCAAATAGCAGAAATACTCATCAAAGACTATTTAGCTTAAGCTAAAATTCGCCTATGATTACAAAAGAGCGAAAAACCAATGAGACTAATGTAAAAGTTAGCCTAGAACTTTATGGCACTGGTATCGCGAATATAGATACTGGGGTGCCCTTTTTAGATCATATGCTGGACCAGATTGCAAGACATGGTTTAATGGATTTAACCATCAAATGTGATGGCGATACTGAAATTGATGACCATCATACAGTTGAAGATATAGGTATCACTATTGGACAGGCTTTCTTTCAAGCCGTTGGTGATAAAAAAGGTTTAACGCGTTACGGGCATTCTTATGTACCACTCGATGAGGCTTTATCAAGAGTTGTTCTTGATTTATCAGGACGACCAGGACTTGATTTAGGTGTCAATTTCACAAGGGATAGAGTGGGTACATTTGACGTAGATTTAATTAGAGAATTTTTCCAAGGTTTTGTAAATCACGCATTAGTCACTCTACATATTGACAATTTAAAGGGTGTCAACTCACATCACCAAGCAGAAACAGTTTTTAAGGCATTTGGGAGAGCTCTTCGAATGGCAGTTACACCTGACGATCGGCAGTTAGATGTCATTCCTTCAACTAAAGGCTCTCTTTAATTGAAATTAAAATAAGGATAAAGCAACGTGCAAACAATTGCAATTGTTGATTATGGTATGGGTAATGTCCGTTCCGTACAGAAGGCGCTCGAGTTCGTTGCGCCGAATGATCACTGTATTCTTACAAATAACTCACAAATAATTAACGATTCAGATCGTGTGGTATTTCCAGGTCAAGGTGCAATGGGAGCATGCATGGAAGCACTTCAAGAAAATGATTTAATCGAAGTTGTAAAAATTTCATCTAAAGAAAAGCCTTTTCTAGGAATTTGCTTAGGATTACAGCTATTGTTTGATCATAGTGAAGAAAATAATGGTACAGATGGCCTATCAATAATACCAGGAGAGGTATTAAAATTTAAGAATAATAAACTTAAAATACCACATATGGGATGGAATGAAGTAAAACATATAAAAAATCACCCACTTTGGTACAATATTGACAATAATTCTAGATTTTATAGTGTACACAGCTATTTTGTTAAAGAAATGGATTCTAGTTGCGTGACTGGAACCACATATTATGGTGAAAACTTTACTTCTGCTATAGCTCAAGATAAATTGTTTGCGGTACAGTTCCATCCTGAAAAATCACAAAGCGATGGACTTCAGTTGCTAAAAAACTTTACCAATTGGACTTAATCTCAGGAATCTAAAATTTGGTTAGTACAACTTAATACACCTGAATGGTATGAGCGACCAAATATATTTAGGTGATTAAGATAATGATAGAGCATATAAATTGGTTTTCTTTGTTCATATCCTGGCTCTAATGGACTATAAACTTCATATAATCTGTAAAAATCATTGCTAAAACCACCAAACATATAAGTTAAAGCTAAATCTGCTTCACTATGGCCATAATAGCAGGATGTATCTATAAATACTGGGCCATTTATTCCACTTATTACATTTCCAGACCATAAATCACCATGTAATAGCGAGGGTTTTATAGAACTACTCAATATTTTTTTGAGTTTTGATTTGATTAAAAGTAATTTTGTATATTCCTTATGACTAATTAGTTTATTTTTTAAAGCGTATTTAATTTGAAACAATAGTCTATATTCCCAGAAAAAATAACTCCATGAAGTTATTGATTGATTAACTGCATTGTATTGAGGCATTTCTCCAATCGTATTGTCATAATCGAATCCGAAATATTGATTAGTGCATTTATGAAGTTTTGCCAGGGCTATCCCAATTTCAGCTTGATCATTACTGTTGTGACTTTTTTCTATCCATTCAAGTAGTAAACAGTACTTTGAAGATCCAAGAACTTTTGGTGTATCCATGCTTTCGCTTAATAAAACAAGCTCACTCGCTTGATTGATTAAATTGTTATTTCCAATGTCTTGATATTTTGCAAAAATACTTAAGCCTGTGCTTGTTGATACCTTGTAAGAGGAGATCTCACCCGCTGAGATTGTTTTCTTATCAATCACTTTACAATCGAGGTGGGATTCTATATGTTGTTCAATACTCATTATTACTTGGTGGTCAGACTTGTAATGCAGCTTAAATAACTTTCTTGATCCATAGCTGTATTATTTTTCTGTGATGTATATATCATTTCAGCTATACATTCCATCATTAAATGCTCTACTGCATGAGGATCTTTGTGTTGATTGATAAGCTTTTGATAGACTTCCTTTATACCCTTGGGCTGATTAAGAGATAATTGATCTCTTAGTCCCAAATGTAAGTTAATATGTAGAAATGGATTAATCTCACCTTGCTCAGGCAAGTACTCAGACTCAATATTACCAATAAGATCATGATATTCAGGATGAATTTCTATGATTGATACCAACTGCTTTTCCAGTGGCTCTAAAGGTTTGTTACTGGTGTATTTTTGCCACGACTTAGCTAGGAACTCTCTCTGCTTTTTTCTATCTTGAAAAAACACAGTGTGTGGAGGTCATATCGCTATATGTTTTTCTCTTCGTATTCACACAAGTCAAGCAAAGTACAATCAGGACAATGCGGGGAGCGAGCTTTACAGACGTATCTTCCATGAAGAATCATTAAATGATGAGCTGGAACTTTATATTCATCTGGAATAAATTTAATTAACTTTTTCTCAACTTCAAGTACTGTTTTTCCAGAAGCAATGGCAGTACGATTCGCGACTCGATAGATGTGTGTATCTACAGCAATAGTAGGCTGCCCAAAAGCTGTATTTAGAACCACATTGGCTGTCTTTCGACCGACACCAGGCAGTGCCTCAAGCTCTTTTCGTGTCTCAGGGACCTGGGAGTTGTATTTGTCAATTAAAATTCTACAAGTCTGAATAATATGTTTGGCTTTTGAATTAAATAAGCCAATTGTTTTTATGGTGTCACGAAGTTTATCTTCACCCAATTCATGGATAGACTCAGGTGTATTGGCGAGAGGAAAAAGAATATCAGTCACCTGGTTGACACTTTTGTCTGTAGCCTGAGCTGAAAGAGTTACTGCCACCAGAAGTTCAAATGAAGTTGAATGGTTCAGTTCAGTTGTTGGATTTGGAATTTGCGTAAGCAGCCTGCCAAACATTTCACTTCGAGTTTCTGCGTTCATTTATACCTTTTTTTGATTGCAACTATGCGCAAATATTATACTTAATTTTTGTATGTCTTTCAACACTACAGTGACTTCTTTAAAGCAATCTATTAGCGTATTCTTCCAACTCATGCCAAAGGTGTGATCTATTAGGACCAGCTTCTTTTAACCTGCTGAGACTCTTTTCGAAATGTTCGAAAGAAAGATAACCATTCTCACCACTTTGAACCCGAGATTGAACAATTTCAAACCAGTCCTCTTGTTCATCTTCAGTCAAAGTTTCTGGATAGTTTCTAGCCTTAAAGTTTTGAAATAACTTTGACAATTTTCTATCTTCAAAGTTAGGTTTGAAGGAACTCATTTGATCTACAGAAAGATGTTGGATTTCATCACAAATCTTTCTATCTTTATTGCTAATAAAGTTGTCATAAAGAGATTGATCAACATCTACAGTTGGCTCTCTATCAGAATCCTTTTTGTAAATGGATTGAATTTTTTCTTCTATAAGTATTTGGTTATTATTAATATAAGTTAAGTGCGTCATGCACTTATCCATGTCAATTTGTAGTTGTTCAATAATTTTAGGCTCGAGTTTGTAGACATTTGGTACAAACATCGGACTTTTATTAAATATTAGTTCTTTGATTTGAAGGCGCTCTAAACCCTTTGGTAATTTCTTAGTGAAAAGGAGTTTTTTTAATTCATCAGTATCTAGCTCCACAAGCAGACTTGGGTCCTGTTCGAGATCAAAAACAATTGCACGATCATTATATTCTGGATGATATGCGAGAGCAGTAGTGAGGCGAGTGCAAGAAAATTTAGCAGGATAAATTCCTGAAGTGTGGAGCAACGGAGAGAAAAGTTCAATTTTTTTACTGACCTCATTCTTGTCACGTAAACTAAGTGCGTAGTCAAATAAACGAGGTTGACTATCTTTAATGATTTTAGCAATGCCGATTGTTGCATTTACATCAGCCATAGCATCGTGAGCGTCTGAGTGCTCAATGCCATTAGCTGGTGCCAATCTATCGAGCTTAAAAATAGGCTTATTGCTATCATCCACAACCCAGCTTAAACTTCTGTCTTTTTTAAATGCATAACAAAAACGCGCAACATTAAGAATATCCCATCTTGTGTTGCCATTTTTCCAATGCCACGCGTAGGGGTCTATGAAATTTCTAAACAAAGTATGACGGGTAAACTCATCATCAAATGCGATAGAGTTATAGCCAACTATACAAGTATCAGGAACTGAAAATTCTTTGTTTATTTTTTTAATAAATTCATGCTCAATTAAGCCATTTTTCTCACACAGTTGGGGTGTTATTCCTGTAACAGCACATGCTTCTGGGGAGGGTAGACAGTCATGTGTGGGCTTGCAATAAAACATATGTTCGTCAAGAATATTGAGTTTTTCATCTGTTCTAATGCCAGCGAATTGAGCAATTCTGTGAATCCTTGGTGACAATCCAAAAGTTTCGTAGTCGTACCAATAGAATGTTTTCATAATTACTTATGATTTTATTAGTAATTATATATTGAGTTGCTGTATTAGATTACGTTCTACCTAGCTCTAATTTTATGAGAACATTTTGGAATTACATAAAATAAAATATTAATGATTATTTTTTGCAAATCAAAAAAAGATAAAAAAGGCGAATACAGAAATCCATAATATCCTATCAAAAATAAGTTATTTGATTTCTCAAGTAGCTAGAGCGTATGTAAGTATAGTTCTTACTACTCTGTACTTGATTTTTGAAAATTGATTTAAAAACCCAGCTTAATTGCTGGGATTTTAACTAAAAAATTCTAAAAATTATTTTGCAACTACGTTGGCAGCTTGTGGTCCTTTCGCGCCATCCTCAAGTTCGAATTCTACTTCCTGACCCTCTTCTAGAGTCTTGTATCCTTCTCCTTGGATAGCTCTGAAGTGAACAAAAACATCATCACCACTTTCTTGTTCAATAAAACCAAAACCTTTTTTTGCGTCAAACCATTTAACGCGACCTGTTGTTGTAGACATGCAGTCTCCTAAAAAAAAACAAAACTTGGAAAAGATGCAACTAACCTAATTTACTGTGAAACCGACTTACTATGAATCAACAACACAACGCAAAAATCAGCTGTATTTTAACCAGCAAGGGCAATTTTAACCTAAATATTTAGCTAGGTATGTTTTATTTGATGTCAATCTAAAATCAACTAATTTAGCGTATAGTCTTGCTACGAGAGAAATTTCGATTTCTATTACGGCGCGCTTTAATAATCCCCTTTCGTTTTGAGGGTTGTCTTTTAAAGTTATGAAAGTTATGACTTTTTTCACGAGGAGAAGTAATATTGTTGCTGTCGTTAAGCTCTTCTATATTAAGTTTTTTATCAAAAACTCTAGTATTTTTTAAGGTTTGAAGCGTCTCTTTAGGCATTTCAGACGGTAAGTCGACGGTAGTGAAGTCCTGAAAAATTTGAATAGCTCCTATATAAGTGCTACTAATTTCAGCTTCGTTGGCAATGGCACCCAATACATTACCAGGTTTGACTTTATCTTTATGACCAACTGCTACTTTATACCTACGCATTAGTATTTTTGGATGGTCTATTAAGCTATCTGCATGGATAGGAACAGATATTTTGCTCCTATTATCTTTAGTAAATGAAGCTTGGTTTATCTCTTTTTCGTTTAGCAGTAATGGTTCAGTGCCTTGAGCCATTAATGCTAATGATGAAGCTATTTTAAAAGCGTCAATCTCATGTTCTTTTTGGTAATCTAGAATCAGCTCTTCAAAGATAGCTAACTCTTGATTGTCTAGAGTATCAGTGATTCTTTGTTTAAAGTTTATAACTCTTTGCTCATTGATAATCTTTGCAGAAGGAAGTAGCATTGGTTCAATTGGCTGGCGAGTAATTCTTTCAATGGTTTTAAGCATTCGTCTTTCACGAGGTGCTACGAAAAGTATTGCTTTTCCCTCCCTGCCAGCTCTTCCTGTTCTTCCAATTCGATGTACATAAGATTCTGGGTCTTGGGGAATGTCATAGTTTATAACATGTGAGATTCGGTCAACATCTAGGCCTCTTGCTGCAACATCAGTTGCAATTAATATATCAATTTTCCCATTTCTGAGTTGCTGAATAATCCTTTCTCTTTGGTTTTGAGCAATATCACCATTAATAGCTTCCGCTGTAAAACCCCTGGCTGATAATTTTTCTGCTAAATCTATAGTTGCCGTCTTTGTTCTAACAAATATAAGTAACGCCTCAAATGACTCGACCTCCAAAATTCGTGTAAGTGCATCTAGCTTGTGAACGCCACCAACTAGCCAATATCTTTGACTGATTGTTTGAGCAGTTGCAGTCTTTGTTTTAACTTTGACTACCTTAGGGCTGTTTAAAAACTTTTCTGCAACTCTTCTTATGGCATCTGGCATTGTTGCTGAGAAAAGAGCTATTTGACGAACTTCAGGAAGTTTTTCCATTACCCATTTAACGTCATCAATAAAGCCCATTTTCAACATTTCATCAGCCTCATCAAGAACAAGTGCTTTAAGTGAATTTAACTTAAGTGTTTTTCTTTTTAGATGATCCATTACTCTTCCAGGAGTTCCTACAACAGCGTGAACTCCTCTTTTTAATGGCCTTAATTGAACATCATAAGATTGACCACCATAAATAGGTAGGACATGAAATCCTTTGAGATGTCTTGCATATGTTTGGATTGCTTCAGAAACCTGAATAGCGAGTTCTCTTGTAGGCGCTAATACTAGTAACTGTATTTGATTATTGTCGAGATCTATTCTATCAAGTAAGGGTAAAGCAAAAGCAGCCGTCTTTCCAGTACCGGTTTGTGCTTGTCCAATAACATCATGACCATTAAGTAGGTGCGTGATACATTGTTCTTGAATTGCAGAAGGGGCTTCATAACCTACCTCTTCAAGTACCTTTAAAAGGGTATCAGAAAGACCAAAGCTATTAAAATTTACACTTGATTCATTATCAGGCATTGCTGGCAGAAGATCAAAAGGTGAGCATTATACCTTTAAATAATATTGAACATGTAAGTCAGATTATTATCGTTACAAGCGTATATAAAAAAACCTAT
>KB889767.1 GCA_000372785.1 gamma proteobacterium SCGC AB-629-P17
ATACCTAAGCGCCACTTAGCTACCGTTCTTGAAAAAATAAGTGAGCTATCTGCACACTATAAATTGCGTGTAGCTAATGTTTTTCATGCAGGTGATGGCAATCTTCATCCACTAATATTGTATAACGCAGGACGACCTGGAGAGCTCGAGAAGACAGAAGCTTTCGGTATGGATATACTGAAGCTTTGTGTTGAAGTGGGAGGCTCAATTACAGGAGAACATGGTGTTGGTATTGAAAAACTAGATGCTATGTGCCATCAATATAGCAGTGCTGAACTGGATGTTTTTCATCAAATAAAGAACGCCTTTGACCCGAACTCATTACTTAATCCCGGAAAAGCTGTGCCGACTCTTCATCGCTGTGCTGAGTTAGGAAATATGCATGTTCATCATGGTGAAATCCCTCACCCAGAATTGGAGCGATTTTAATTATGAGTTCGATTGCAGAATTACAGAAACAAGTTAGGGAAGGTAAAGAGCTGAGAATTACAGGGCAAGCAGATAACACAGACAAAGAGTATATCAATATATCATCGTATTCTGGGGTAGTTGAATACTTTCCGGAAGAATTGGTCATTACCCTTAAAGCAGGGACGACCGTCCAAGAAGTCAACGATATTCTTGCTGGTTATGGACAGGCATTAGCATTTTTCACCGAGAATCTTGAACAAACAATTGGAACATTATATGCAACGTCAGGGCCCGAATTTTCCGATAGCGTACTCGGTATTCAAATCATTAATGGTAAGGGAGAGTTGCTAAATTTTGGAGGTCAGGTGATGAAAAACGTAGCCGGATATGATGTCTCTAAGCTCTTGGTTGGATCTATGGGTCGTCTAGCTTTAGTGACTCAGATTAGCTTAAAGATCCTACCCGAAAAAATAGCAAAACAGTATCAACTAAGGCCGCCAACAAAGCAAAAAGTGTTAGAAATAAATCTAAATTTTGAAAGCAAACTAAAAAAAGTTTTTGACCCTTATGGAGTTTTTATCTAATGCATGTTGAACTAAATCAATTATCAATCTCAGAACTTGACAATGAGAAAGCAAGCCAGATTATAGAGGCATGTGTACATTGTGGTTTTTGTTTGGCTACATGTCCAACCTATCAGTTAATCGGCGACGAGCTTGATTCTCCAAGAGGGCGTATTTATCTTATAAAGTCAGCACTCGAGAATAATCAATTCAGCACTAAATCTCTTAAACATCTTGATAGATGCCTGACATGTCGATCTTGTGAGACCACCTGTCCTTCCGGCGTAGAGTATGGCCAATTACTTGAAATTGGTCGAGAATTTATGGAAAGTAAGCGTACAAAGTTGCAAACAATTCATCGATTCTATGTCCGTAAACTACTTCTAACACCTTTGTTGTTTAAATCGGTTGGTTATTTTGTTAGACATTCGTCTATCGCAACAAAATCAATAAAGCCTCAAAATGTAGAATCAACCGTCTTGTTACTTAGTGGTTGTGTTCAACCCACTTTAGCGCCAAATATCAACCATAGCATTAAGAATATTTTAGCTAAGTTGAGTGTCAACGTTATTGAAAGCCCACAACGGGAGTGCTGTGGAGCGATGGAACAACATCTGGCAGCCTCAAAAAATGCTTTGAAAAGAGTGAAACGAAATATTGATTCATGGAGTACACAACTCAATTCAGGTGTGTCGGTAATTATATCCAGTGCCAGTGGTTGTGGCGTGATGGTTAAGGATTACCCGGTATTGTTTGAAAAAACAGATCCCTATTATGAGAAGGCAAAGTTTATTTCTTCGAAAACCCAGGATATTGCAGAGTATCTGGCAAGCAAAGATCTAACCGGACTCCGTTTATCGGAATCAAACATCTCATATCACGAACCATGTACACTGCAACACGGTCAGAAATTAGGTGGACTCGTTGAATCCATTCTTGCACAGTTTGGTTACGAAAAAAAACCAATCAAGGATTCACATATCTGTTGCGGTTCTGCAGGTACTTACTCGATCTTTGAGGCAGAAATATCGAATCAATTAAAAGAGAATAAACTTCAAAACTTGAAGGTTTCAAATCCTGAGATGATTGTCACTAGTAATATTGGTTGCTTAATACATCTTCAAAAAGGAAGCTCAATACCTGTCAAACATTGGGTTGAATTGCTGGATGGCTAGAAAAAGAAAAGCTAAAAGTAAAGTTTATGAATTAAATATTGAATCTTTAT
This sequence comes from gamma proteobacterium SCGC AB-629-P17, assembly GCA_000372785.1. Lineage (GTDB taxonomy): Bacteria > Pseudomonadota > Gammaproteobacteria > PS1 > Pseudothioglobaceae > Pseudothioglobus. Next base: position 2,200 of record KB889767.1, read on the forward strand.
CTCACGAAGGTAGAGGTATCTCATACCATCACAACAAAATTATTTTTACGCGTGGTGCATTGCCAGGAGAAAAGGTTATTGCTTCTCGTTCACTTTCTCGTGCCAAGTACGAAGAAGCAGATATAGTAGAAATTCTTCAACCATCTCCAGACAGAATTGAGCCGAAATGCGCTGTTTATGGTATTTGTGGGGGTTGCTCTTTTCAGCATCTTTCAAGTCAGGACCAAATCAGCGCAAAACAGAGTTGGTTGCAAAGCGCCTTTGAGGGTCAGGCAAAAGTATTGCCAGAACAATGGCTCGATCCCCTTCAGATTGAAAGCTGGGGGTACAGGCGCAAAGCAAGACTAGGAGTTCGCTACGTCAATAAAAAAGACAAATTACTAGTTGGTTTTAGAGAGAGAAAGTCCTCTTTTATTACGGTAATGGAGCGTTGTGAAGTTTTACATCCTTTGCTTGGTGATAATCTTGAATTGTTGGGCGAATGTCTTGGAAAGCTCAGTGTCAAGTTTCACGTACCTCAAATAGAAGTTGCTATTGCGGAGTTAGACACAATTTTGATCTTAAGACATCTTCAGCCTCTAACTAGTGAAGATGAGGTTATTCTTCAAGAGTATGGCAAAAAATTAAAGATTACATGGTACACGCAGAGTGCTGGCTTGGAAACTGTTAAACCACTTAATGAAGCTGTATCACTGAGTTATTCCTTGCCTGATCACGACTTAATAATGACTTTTCTTCCTACAGATTTCACTCAGGTTAATTTTGAACTTAACCAGAAAATGATAAATCTAGCTCTAGAATTGTTAGATCTAAATAAGGAAGACGAAGTCATAGATCTTTTCTGCGGTTTAGGTAACTTCACATTGCCAATTTCATGTTATGTTAAAAAAGTAGTCGGCATAGAGGGTGACAGTGGCCTTGTCAAGAGAGCAAAAGAGAATGCCAGTCAGAACGACCTATCTAATGCCTCTTTTTATAAAGCTGACCTGTTTGAAGATGTCTCTGGCTTTGAATGGTTTCGAGGCAAAAAATATAATAAAGCATTAATTGATCCAGCCAGGAATGGTGCCATTGAAATTGTCGAATTGCTGCCAAGATTGGGTGTCGAAAGGTTGGTTTATGTATCGTGTAATCCGTCGACGTTGGCAAGAGATACTTCACGTTTAATTGATTTAGGGTTTACACTTAATAGTGCGGGAGTAATGGATATGTTTCCGCAAACTGCACACGTTGAGTCGATTGCACTTTTTTTAAAGAAATAGTCAAATTCTTTACTAAGACCGAGATGCATAAAGAATTATAATAGTATTTGTTATTGTTTTATGACAGGGAAGAAATGAGTTATAAGCGAAATTTATTACCAAAAATGGCCGTAGAAAGGCTTCAAAATAACCCTCAGGCATTGTTTGTTGACGTTAGAAGTAAAGCTGAATATAAGTATGTTGGTTATCCAGAAAACTCAATCCTGATTCCATGGATTGATGACCCAGACTGGGAGCCCAATCCAGAGGAGTTTTCCGATTTAGTGATGAAAGAGCTTGATGGACGTGAAAATATACTTAACACCGAAATTATTTTGATTTGTAGAAGCGGTTTCCGTTCCAATGAAGCGCTAAAGTGTCTCGAAAATAAAGGCTTCACTCAAGTTTCACATGTTGCTAGCGGTTTTGAAGGGGATTTAGATGAAAACGACCATCGTGGTAATCTTAATGGTTGGAGGCATGATGGGATGCCTTGGTCTCAAAGCTAAACAATCTTAAGCTTGGCATAGGAACTAATCAGCCACTTTGTACCAACCTTTTGAAATTTAATTTGTAGTCGCATTGAATCACCACTACCTTCACAATTAACGACCGTACCTAAACCAAATTTTGCATGTTTAACGACCTGTCCTATAGAATAAATAGAGCTACTATTACTAGAGACTATTTTTTTAGAAAATGTGCCAGTTTTTTTATAGCTTGTTGTGGTTGATTCGTTATTTGGATTTTCAATATAATTCAAAAAACTTCTTGGTATCTCATCTAGAAATCTTGAATTTAGTGCATAAATTGAAGTTCCATAAATAAAACGTTTGCTTGCATAGGAAAGGGTAAGAGATTGCATTGCTCTGGTCATACCTACATAACAAAGGCGTCTTTCTTCATCAAGAAGGTGGGGTTCATCCTTACTTTGACTTGAAGGAAATAAATCTTCTTCTAGACCTACTAAAAAAACAACAGGAAACTCTAGTCCCTTTGCTGAGTGAACGGTCATCAGTTGAACGCAATTTTGATCATTTTGATAAGACTCTCCACTAGAATCAAGAGTATTTTTAGCTATAAAGCCCTGAATTTCAGTCATTTCATTTTCTTCTTCATGGATATATTGTGCAGCATCTGACACTAGTTCCTCAAGGTGTTCTCGCTTATTGCCGATCTTATCTTTTTTGTCATTGGCATAGTGAGTCATCAATCCAGACTCCAAAAGAATGGAGTTAACTTTCTCTCTTAGAGTGAGATTTTTTGTACTATCACTTATCGATTCGATTAAATCGATAAAAGCTTGCAAAGCATTTGATGCCCTAGTTGGAAGAGTATTGACGATTGCTATAGATGACTGAAAAAGGTCGGTATGGTTCTCAATTGCGTGTGACCTAATTTTTTCAATCGTTGAAAGCCCAATTCCACGAGTTGGAAAGTTAACTATCCTTTCAAATGCGATGTTGTCAGACGTGTTTTCAGTTAAACGAACGTAACCCATCGCATCTTTAATTTCAGCACGCTCAAAAAATCTGATGCCACCATAGATAATATAATTAATATTATGTCTTCTTAGTAATTCTTCAAAGACGCGAGACTGAACCTTTGAGCGATAGAGTATGGCGCATTCATCTAGATTTCTACCTTGATTAAATTGGCTCTGAATTTCACTAATAACGTATTGCGCCTCCTCTGTTTCAGTTCTTGCATTAAATACATTGATGAGATCTCCATCACCTGACTCAGTCCAAAGAGACTTTTCAAGTCTGTTTGGGTTATTAGCAATTAAGGCATTTGAAGCGCTTAGGATGTTTCCAGTTGACCTGTAATTTTGCTCAAGCTTTATAACTTTAATGGGCTTAAAGTCATTCTCTATTTTTTGGATATTTTCAATTCTTGCGCCTCTCCAGCCATAAATAGACTGATCATCATCACCCACACAGAAAACATGATTGCTTTGATTATGAAGTATTTTTATAAATTGATATTGAATACGATTGGTATCTTGGAATTCATCCACTAGAATATGCTTAAATTTATTTTGATAATTGCTTAATAAATTCTGATTGTTCTTGAGTAACTCATAGCTCTTTAATAAAAGACCTGCAAAATCGACTAGGTCATTGGCCTGGCAGTGCTTCTCATAAAGATCAAAAATCTTGGCACTCTGCTTTACAAAATAGTTATAACCTGCATCAATTTGATGGGGCAGAATACCTTCGTCTTTTTGTTGATTAATAAACCACTGAACCTTCTTTATAGGAAACTTTGTTTCATCAATTCCACTCTCCTTCATTAAGCGCCTAACAATTGAATATTGATCTCCGGCATCAAGAATTTGAAATGTGGGTGAAAGATTTGCCTCTACAGAGTGAGTTCTAAGAATTCTGTGCGCTATAGAATGAAACGTTCCAACCCACATCCTGCCAATTGGCCGTCTTAGTAGTTCGCTCAATCGCTCTTTCATCTCATTTGCAGCTTTGTTAGTAAAGGTAACTGCAAGTATGTCGTCAACATGATAGTGCTTCGTTGACACTAAATAATGAATTCTATGGGTTAAAACCCGCGTTTTACCGCTACCAGCACCAGCTAGGATTAAGGCGTTGACATCTTCTTTCAAAGCAACCGATCGCTGCTGCTTCTCGTTTAATTCATCAGCCATTGATGGTGAAATCATAATGAAGAGTCTAAGACAGTGGTGAAATAAATTTGTTTAGATCGTCTATGGTTATTTCACCCATAAAGGTCTGCAACAATTCTCCTTCAGGGCTATAAATCTGTGTAGTAGGCATACCTACAATTTCTCCAAATTTTGAAAATTCGGAGTCATTATTTTTGTTGTAGAGCACCAAAGGATAATTAATAGAAAAGCGTTTAATAAATTCATCAATGACGGGCAAATTTACTGGCTCAAAATCCAGTCCTAGTATCTCTACATGGTCAGAATTTTCATTATAGAATTTAACCAATGCAGGAATCTCGTTTAAACAAGGCGTACACCAAGTAGCCCAAAAATTAACCACCAAATATTTGCCACGAGTATTTTTTTCTGTAAATATATTGCCTTTTGTATCAGTTAGCTCAAATGAAAGTTCTAGTTGAGCTTCATACCATGGCATTAAAGGTTTTGCCCAATTTACTATATCCGTAAGACTAAGAGCTTGGCTTGTATGAATAGGAGTTATTAGCAAGAGTATAATAAGTATTTTTTTCATGAATTAGATCAATGATAGCTAAGATTTATCACAACACACGATGCTCTAAATCGAGAGCAACATTGGCCATTTTAGAGCAAAACAATGTGGAGTTTGAAATTGTTAACTACCTCGAAAATCCACCAACTGAGTCAGAACTTAGATTGATTTTGCAAGATTTAGGGATTGGTGTACGCGATTTAATTAGAAAAGGGGAGTCGGTATACAAAGATTTACACTTGTCGAATAAGTCTTTAACTGAAGATGAGTTGATAAAGGCGATGCTCAACCATCCAATTTTAATTGAACGTCCAATTGTAAGGACAACTAAAGGTGTAGTGATCGGTAGGCCACCAGAGAACGTTCAAAGCATTCTTTAATAACTTTTACTACTCTCGATGGTAAGGGTGATTGGTTAGTAAAGTGTGGGCACGATAGAGTTGTTCTATAACTAACAGTCTTGCAATGGAATGGGTTATGGTTAGGTTTGAGAGTCCCCAAATGTAATGGCATTGTTGTTTTAGTTCCGTTGACAAGCCGTCAGCGCCCCCAATAATAAGTGCAACATTATCACCATTAAGTTGCCAGGTTTCTATTGAATTAGCAATCATTCGACTGGATTGTTGCTTGCCTAGCTCATCGAAGGCTATCATTGTCGTTGATCCTTTAGCTGCTTCAAGAAGCATATTGCCTTCAAGAGTTTTTATTTTATCAATGTTGTTTGTTTTACGATTCTGAGCTTCCAGGCTGGTGAGTGTGAAATTATAGTTACTGGGGAGTTGTTTTTGGTAATGGTGAATACCTAGATTAATCCAATCTGGCATTTTTTTGCCAATGGTGATAAGGTTAATTCTCATCTTCCTCGACTGACCATAGTTTCTCTAACTTATAGAATGCTCTTGTTTTTTCAGTCATGATGTGCACTATCACTTCTCCAAGGTCTATCAGAACCCATTCACTAGATTCTGAACCCTCAGTACCTAATATTATAATATTAAGCCTTTTAGCTTCAATTTTGATATTATTAGCAATACCCCTTACGTGTTGAATTGATCTCCCAGTAGCAACAATAATGGCCTCCATATCAACGCTTTGTTCTAAAACATTAAGGGTAACAATTTCCTCACCTTTTAGCTCATCGATTACATCAACGACAACTTTTACTTGCTCATCAAGATTCATGTAATCTCAGATAATTAATAACGGATTTAGGTAGCAAATCATCAAGATTTTGATTGGTGGCAATTCTATCTCGAATATCGCTTGATGATATATTTATCTTAGGGCAATTGGAAAAATACAATAAGCCATTTGACTCTAATCTAAGCTGATTAACCTCTTTGGTGTTATGAAAGGAATCTAGAGAACTATCGAAATTATTGAATCCTTGTCTTTCAAGTATAACCAGATGGACTAGTTTGGAAAATTCTTGCCAGTCTTTCCAGGTGTTAATTTTTTGAAAGCTATCCATTCCGATAATTAAACAGATTGACTCATCTTTATAGATCTGCTTTAATTCGCGAAGTGTATCAATCATATACGAGTCTCCGCCACGAAGGATTTCACGAGAATCAATCTCAAGAGTAGAAAAATTGTCTAAAGCAAGATTTAGCATTTTAAGGCGGTCATTGGTGGAGTATATCAGTCCATCTTTGTGAACAGGTTCACAGCACGGCAACAAAAACAGGTGATCTAACTGAAGTTCAGTTTTGAGTGATGTTGCAGTTCTAAGATGTCCCAAATGAACAGGATCGAAAGAGCCTCCATAAATACCTATCATAGCAAGGCGTTTACCTCTTCAAGGGTCATCGGCGACATTGGATAAGTTCGAGTAGAGTCATGCACATGCATGCGGTAACGGACAAATGTTTCTTCGTCCTCAATCAACAAAAATGGATTGGCTCTTTTCTGCTCAGCAAGTGTTGTGGTAATCTCCGAGCCATAGTTGTGACCACACAGAAGATGAATATCATCAGGTACTTGAGTTTTTAATTTGTTCAGTGAATGAAACAATTTAACTGGGTTAGAACCGGCCAGACTGCAAATACCGACACCATAGACGAATAAAGTATCGCCAGCGATAAGGTGCTCGTCTAAAAGATAACAAATACCACCTGCAGTATGCCCAGGTGTTTCAATGATTTTTATATCGACTTCGCCAAGATTTATGGTATCTCCATCAGAAACCGTATTGACTGTGTTTTCAATTTTTAGGTAGGGTATTTCATTAACGCCAGCAGTAATTTTAGCACCTGTTTTGTTGGCAACTTCATCGACAGCGTTGGTATGGTCGCCATGCCAATGTGTTACCCAGATGTCAGTAAGTGTGTAACCCTTATCTTGAATCTTTTTCAGAAAAAGATCTGGCTCCCAGGCTGGATCTACGATTGCACACTGTTTTGTTGCCTTATCAAAAATGAAATGAATAGAATTTTCATAGGCTCCAATATGATAAAGTACTTCAATTGAGTAACGTTTACTGTTATATATTCTCTCCATAAGAGTAATATTTTACCAATTTTGACTTGACTGAAATGAGATACAGATTATAATTTACGTTTTTGCTAAATAACCCAGTAATTGGGGCTATAGCTCAGCTGGGAGAGCGCAACACTGGCAGTGTTGAGGTCGGCGGTTCGAACCCGCCTAGCTCCACCAAGCAAATAAAGATTTTTGTCGCGTTCGTCTATCGGTTAGGACTCCAGGTTTTCATCCTGGCAAGAGGGGTTCGATTCCCCTACGCGATGCCAATTTTTTTATTAGTTTCAATGAATCCAGTCCATTGTTCTAAATTAAATTTTCTTTGAAAATACTTTGTCCCGTTCGTCTAGAGGCCTAGGACGCCAGAATTTTATTCTGGAAACAGGTAGTTCGAATCTCCTACGGGACGCCACTTCAAAAGATTAAAGCGTTTTATGATTAAGCGCTTTTTCTTTTTCTTTAGAGTGAATTTCTGGCTTCATGAATTAAAGCAGTTTACTTGATTTATATTGGCTTTGATAATTACTCAACTCATTAAGGTTTATTGTTGTTATATTTATACAACTTGAAATTCTTAACAAAGATTCAAATTACTATATATAAGGAAATTTAATGAGTCATATTATTTATGAACCTGTTAGACAGAGACTACAGCGAAGTGAATTAGCAGTACCGGGATCTAGCCCAAAAATGTTTGAAAAGGCCTTAAACAGCCCTGCAGACTATGTATTTTTGGATTTAGAGGATGCTGTAGCGCCAGATGATAAAGTGCCAGCGCGTAAAAATGTTATTGATGCCCTCAATGATTTAGATTGGCGAGGTACTGGTAAAACTATCTCTGTTCGTATCAACAGTATTGATACACACTATATGTATCGAGATGTGGTTGAAGTGGTTGAGCAGGCTGGTGAAAACCTGGATACTATCCTGCTTCCAAAAGCTGGAACAGCTTCAGATGTTTATATGCTTTCTGCCATGTTGAATCAAATTGAGACTTCCAAAGGTTTTAAAAATCGCATTGGTATCGAAGTCCTAATCGAGACAACGCTTGGCATGGCTAATGTAATGGATATTGCTAAAAATGGTCGTGATGAGCGTCTAGAAGCGATGCATTTTGGAGTCGCAGACTATGCCGCAAGTTGTCGTGCGCGTACGACCGTTATAGGTGGTTTGAATCCAGACTATCCGGGTGACCAGTGGCATGCAGGTCTGTCTCAGATGCTGGTCGCTTGCCGCGCTTATGGATTACGACCAATTGATGGCCCTTTCGGTGACTTTAATGATCCTGAATCTTATAAGGATGCTGCACGTCGCGGAGCAGCCCTTGGATTTGAAGGAAAGTGGGCAATTCATCCATCACAAATTGAATTAGCCAATGAAGTCTATACTCCCCCGGATTCAGAGGTATCTCATGCAAAACAAATTCTCGTTGCTTTAGACGAGGCAGCAAGGGAAGGTCGCGGAGCAGCTCAATTGAATGGTCGTATGATCGATGCAGCTTCTGCGAAGATGGCTGAAAATATCGTTAATACCGATAAAGCAATTCAAGGAAAAATAAAAGGTTAATTATGAATATTCATGAATATCAAGCCAAGAAGTTATTAGCACAATATGGCGTCCCAGTGCCTAAGGGAGGCATTGCGCATTCAGCCACTGGTGCAATTTATCAAGCCAATGAATTGGGTGGCGATAAATGGATTGTGAAGGCTCAGCTTCACTCTGGTGCACGCGGTAAGGCAGGCGGTGTCAAGTTATGTAATACTCAAAAAGAAATTTTACAATTTTGCGATAAGCATCTTGGAAATAACTTAGTTACTCATCAAACTGGTCCTGAAGGAAAGATGGTTTCAAGTATTTATGTAGAAGAGGCTAGTGACATTGCGAAAGAACTTTACTTCAGTATTGTTCTAGATAGAGCTATTCAAAAAGTTACTTTGATTGCCTCTACTGAAGGTGGTATGGATATTGAGAAAGTCGCAGAAGAGACGCCTGATAAAATCTCAAAAATTACGATCGATCCAGCCGTAGGAATGCAGCCATTCCAGGCTCGTCAATTGGTTTTCACATTAGGTTTACCTAATAGTGCGATTGCTGCTGCAAGTCGCGCGGTAATGAAGTGTTACCGTGCTTTCCGTGACACTGACGCTAATTTATTAGAAATCAATCCAATGATTTTGACTACTGACAATAAGATTTTGGCGATTGATGCAAAAATGTCATTTGACGCAAATGCTCTTTATCGTCGACCTGAAATCTTTGAATTCCGTGATAAGACACAAGAAGATCCACGTGAAACCCATGCCGCAGAGCATGATTTAAACTATGTTGGCTTGGATGGTAATATTGGCTGTCTTATTAATGGTGCGGGTCTTGCCATGGCGACTATGGATATGATTCAACATGCCGGTGGGGAGCCAGCAAATTTCTTGGATATCGGTGGCGGTGCTTCCGCTGAGAGAGTTGCTACATCGATAGAGTTGGTGTTATCTGATAATAATGTCGAAGCTATTTTGATTAACATCTTTGCAGGCATTAACCGCTGTGATTGGGTTGCCCAGGGCATCGTAGATTTATTAAACAAACGTGATATTGATATTCCTTTAGTGGTGCGCTTATCTGGTACCAATGTTGAAAAAGGGCAGAAGATATTAAAGGACAGTGGCAAAAAAGTTACTACAGCTGACACTTTGTCAGATGCAGCTCATAAAGTTGTTGCTGCATGGAAACAATCAACGGGAAAATAAGAGCGAGTTATGAGTATATTTATTAATGAAAAAACCCCAGTTTTAATTCAAGGTCTAACCGGTCGCATGGGTTCATTCCATGCACAGGAGATGATTGAGTATGGCACCAATGTTGTTGCCGGTGTCACCCCTGGTAAGGGTGGTACAACACATCTAGATAGGCCTGTATTTAATACAGTCAAAGAAGCTGTCGCGGCTACAGGTGCTGAGGCCAGCATCATCTTTGTACCACCTGCTTATGCAGCAGACGGCATTATGGAGGCCGCTGAATCTCGTATTAAGTATTGTGTCAGCATTACAGATGGCATACCGACTCATGACATGATTCGGGTAAAGCGTTACCTTTTTGCACGAGCTAAACCAGAAGATCGCATGATTCTAACAGGTCCTAACTGTGCTGGCACCATCAGTCCAGGTAAAGCTATGTTAGGCATTATGCCAGGCCATATTTACATGCAAGGTAACGTTGGTTTGATTGGGCGTTCTGGCACCTTAGGTTATGAAGCCGCCTCTCAAATGAAAGAATTAGGTATCGGAATCAGTACCGGTGTTGGTATTGGTGGAGATCCAATAAATGGCAGCTCGTTTGTTGAAATCTTAAAGCATTTTGAGGAGGATGATGAAACTGAAGCAGTATTGATTATCGGTGAAATTGGTGGACCTCAAGAGGCTGCAGCAGCTGAGTATTACCAAAAGCATATGAGTAAGCCGATGGCAGCTTATATTGCCGGTTTGACTGCGCCACCAGGCAGACTTATGGGTCATGCTGGTGCTATTGTTAATGCTAGTGGTGAGAGTGCTGCAGAAAAAGTAGAAATACTTCAAGACGCTGGTGTAATGGTTGCGCCAACCCCTTCGGACATGGGCGCTACAATGGAGAAACTATTAAAAGGTATTTAAGTAAGCTATCAATTTAACAAGATTTAATTATTAAGGCGTTTATTTTAAACGCCTTTTTTTTGAAACTTAAAATGTTACTTGCTTGTGTGGAAGAAATTAGAAATTTGTTTTTTCTAATGTTATTATTAAAAATAATTTCTAGTCAGTCTTCTAGAAAAGTTAATATATATGTTATACAATAAATTTTTTTAAATTAATTTGTATTTCCTTGACAAAAAGAAGAGATTTATTAAAGTCAATATTGATTCTACTTCTGTTCGTTTTTAGCGCTCATGCTGCAGCTGCAAATAAATATTGGGTGGCAACTAATGATGGTACTGAAAAATTATGGAGCAATTCTGCAAATTGGACTAGATTTTAACAAAAGGTTTAGTGATGATTGGTCAATAAATGCCAGTTTCGAAGTTGCCCAGACATCGAGTTCGGGATATAACAATACTGCTCAATTTGGTACAGAAATGTCTTTTTAGTAGTTTGTAAGCGCCTTTATGAGTGGTTGTAAATAAGCTTCGTGTTTTTTCCAGGCTTCAGAACTTCCTTCTTGGTACATCTTTTGTCCTGCACTGGCTGTTTTGACCGCAAGTTTCGTGGTATGGAGGTTTAAACAGTTTTCATCCCAGTCTAATTCGCAATATTCTAATAACTTCCGCGTTTCTTCCTCTTGGTTAGTTGTCAAGTCCTCATAACAGATATCGTAAATTTTACCTGGGAATAATTGATGCCAAAAATCCATAAGCTCAACGTACATGCCATAAAATCCAGCTAAATCATCTAAATTATAAGAATAACCATTCTCTTTGTTTGTAAAAAAATATTGATAATTTGACCAACATGTGGCTCTAGCATCTCTTTTCAGGTGAACAATCTTTGCTTCAGGAAAGGCCGATAGAATAAATCCAATAAATCGAAAGTTCAAGGGCAATTTATCGGTAATCACATTTTCTGGAATATCAAAACGAGAAAGTGCATCTAAATATTGTTGTCGTAAAGATAAAAAAGATTCTTCAGGAAGGCTATAAGTGTCAGCTATATTCAGCTTCTTATCACCAATAGTAGTTGAAGCTTTGATTGAGCCTAGAGTTATATGATTCTTTATTATTGGGCCAATAAGGGTAGATAAATAAGAGAATTTACCACCAGCATACACCGCATGATGACTGGAAATAATTTGCTCGACTAGAATTGTGCCGGAGTGAGGCATACCAACAATAAAAATGGGTCGCATAGTTGATGGTTCGAATGATAGAGATTGTTCAATAACAGTTGGAAGAGTGCTGAACAGTTCCTTGATAATAGAAAATAGATTATTAGCTTTATCAAGCGAATAATTAAATTTTTCTTTGCATAACCGATTACCTTCATGTAAGAATTCAAATAGCTCGTCCTGATTTCCTAAATCTTCATTCGCTAAGCAGTAAAAATCAGACCCAAATTTTACCTGAGAAACCACACTTCCACTTGCTTTTGCAGACTTTGACTCAGCACAGTGAAGAGTGTCACTAATACTCAATAGGGAATCAGATTTAAAAGCAAAAAGCCTGCGCTTTGCTTTCCCTAAATAGTGCAATCTTGCAACAACCTCTTGACCTGGAAAACAACCCTTGGAAAAGTTCACTGCGACCTCATTAATGTCCAAATTAAGCATTTGCGGTATATAAGTTTCAGTCGAAACGATGCTCACCTCTGGAAGGAATGAATCTATACAAGCTTTGTCCCAATGGTCTTGAGAAGTTAAGTCAAATTTTGATAGGTTTTTCGGGTTAGCTAGTATCAATGACAACCGTTCGTTAATAGTAAAGGAATCTTTCTGAGATTTTCCTATCAGACCCATTTGCAGGTATCGCTCTGTCACATCTGAAATTTTGACATCAGCCATCAACACGAACATTTGCAATCGAGCTTTCATTGAGTCAAGTAAATCTAATGGAAACGAGAGTAAAAAGTCATCACCAACACGAACCACCCAAAACAAGGCCAAAATCTTACCTTGGTGCTGACAGTAGGCATTCAATTGAACACTGGAATGATCAAGCTTACTGATATCGTTACTGAGCTGAGCCTGAAGAAACGCTTCATTTTCGCTACCAGACAACTTTAGAAGTGCACGATTTTTAAGGTGAATTATCATTGATAGGCAAGTCTTTAAATAAATAGTACTATTTTAATCAATTTTCAGTTAATGCAATTTCCCTTAGACATAAAAAAAACCCCAGAGCAAGCCCTAGGGTTTTTCGATATATTAACTTACTTCTAAGTTAACTGTTTTATAATCTAAACGAGTTTAGAAAGTAACAGCAGCCTTAAGTGTAAGTGAATCATCTTTAGTACTATATGTAGCACTCAACGTAGCACCTGAAGTTAGGTCACGTGATATAGCAACAGTTGAATAATCAGCAACTGAATTTGTCACGTAAGTACCATATCCGTTAGCATGTGTACCACTAGTATTACCTACTGAAGAAGCAGCAGAAGCAACTGATGGAACACGAGTAACAGTCATTGTGTTACCTGCTAGACCAAATGCAGCTGTAATCTTCTGAGCACTAGTTAATGTCAAGTCAACACCACTAACTGTAGTATCTAATGACCAAGTAGTTGCACCAGCTTTGTTAGTAACACTCATGTCAATACCAGCGATTGCAGCAGAAGCTGTAGTCGCAGTAGTGTCACCAACAGTGTGGCTAACTGTAACGCCTGAGAAAGTACCAGATAGGATTACATTACCAGAGTTGTCTAAACCAACAGTCATGTCACCAATTGGAACATCCAAGCTCACAGTTACGCTAGTATCTGTTGATTCTTCTATTTGACCACCAGCAGTATTAGTAGCAGCAACAGATGAAACCTCATCAAACATATCAGCAGATATCGTCACAGGACCGATTGTAGTAGCTAAAACAGCTGAAGTTGTAGCTATATTTGCTCCATCAATGTCATATCCTGCAGTTAGCGTCGTACCACCGTTTGTTGCAGTGACCACTAAATCAGCGTCATAAGTTGTTGATGATGCAGATGAACCGTTGTCATCATAAGACACCGATGCTGAACCACTAAGTGCAACGCCTGCAACGGCTGCCGTTGAAGCAACTGTAGAGGCCGCAAATAATGCGATTAGTTTTTTCATTTTATTCTCCTTAAAAGAATAGTTAAATTGCCAAGGTATTCCTCGACACCCTTTGCTACTCTCGCGAAATGTACATGTAGAATAACAATGATGTAATAATAGTCATCTTTTATGGTGATGTCAACACTTTTTCGAAAAAATAATACAAATAGTTGTATTTTTTCAACAATGACTGGTAAAAAATCTCTTAAAGCCCTATTTGAAAAGATTTTTGAAATGCCAGACAAATAACAAAATTAGTGGTATTTTTTAAATAAATTAACCTTTTTACCTTCTTTATTGAACCTAGTTGTTCATTTTTTACGATTTTGTTGTTTTTAACCCATAATTTATCTAACTGATATTAAAAAACCGGGACAAGCCCGGTTTTTTTATTGATTTATAGTGTGACTTTAGAATAGATTGCCGTGACCAAATCCTGTCATACATAGTAACATCGGTACAGAGAGAACAACATTGGTTCGTGAAGCCATCGCTGCAGTGAATTTCGCTTTCGCAATCTCTTCAGCACTTGCCTCTTTGATGCCGAGAATTTTTTGCTGGTTCGGCCAGATGATCACCCAGACATTAAACAGCATAATAGTACCTAACCAGGCACCTAAACCAATCATCTGAAGACCTGGAGCAAACATAAATGCTGCAACAAAACCACCTATATTCTCAAGGGCATAGGCACCTGTAATCCATGTTGCCGCAGCTGACATACGGAACCAAAGCAAGGCACGTGGTGCTATGTATTTGCCGATTGCAGCTGGCCCAGGACCACCTTCGTCAGCCAAAGCTTCTCCCATTGCAGGCACTTGAACAAAATTAAAATAATACAAAAGTCCAACCCAGGTAATACCAGAGATGACATGCAACCAAACTGTTAACTCAGGTATATTGAACCTGCCCACTGATGGTAAAACCAGAGCTGCAAGCAATGCCAAGACAAAACCAAGTGTAATGGTTCCTTTAATAGAAGTTAATGGGTTCATGATGTTTTTGTTTTTAGTTATAAAGTTATTATTATAGATAATTAGCTAAAGTGTTACCTTTTTTTTTGGCAAGGTTTTCCATTTTTCGTTATTTAATATAAACTTCAGTTATACTCGAACTTTTGTAATAAGATAATTGCATGAGCTAATCCAAATTAATCTCTAAAAATAATGCCAGAACTACCAGAGGTTGAAACAACCAAACGCGGTCTCGAGCCACATATAGTTGGAAGACGGGTTTTATCAGCCCAAATCCACCAAAAACAACTTCGCTGGGAAATCCCTTCTCACCTCCCTACAACCATAAAAGGAGAGTTCATCAAAAAGATCTCGAGACGTGCAAAGTATATTCTTATCAGATTCAATAACGGTACTTTGGTAATGCACCTCGGTATGTCAGGTTCCATTATCGTTGTACCTTTTGGAGAAGCTTTAAGAAAACATCATCACTTCGAACTAATATTAGATAACGCTACCAGTATGCGTTTTCATGACCCACGTCGATTTGGCTCAATCCTCTGGCAAAAAAATAATGAACAATTAAGTCTCTTTAAATATCTTGGTCCAGAACCTTTAAGCAGTGAATTCAATGACAACACTCTATACCTTTCATCCAGAGGTAGAAAGAAAAACATTAAGACATTTATTATGGATAATAGTATAGTTGTAGGAGTTGGAAACATTTATGCATCAGAGAGTCTTTTTCTAGCTGGAATATCTCCTAAAAGAGTAGCAGGAAAAATATCAAAAAAGTGTTACCAAGTACTCACTCAATGTATTAAACAAATATTGTCAGAAGCCATCAATAATGGTGGAACAACCTTGAATGACTTTTCAAATATTGATGGTGAGCCCGGTTATTTTTCTCAAGTTTTATCTGTCTATGGACGCAATGACATGCCTTGTTATCAGTGCAATGGTACAATCAAAAGAATCGTACAAAACCAGCGTGCCAGTTACTACTGCCCCAAATGCCAGAAATAGATAACCCGAAAGCGCTATTCGAAAGCGCCTGTTCAACAAATTCAGAGCCGTATGCACTTCAAAATATTGGTGACATGATGATGTCTGAGTTTAGTGAAAATTGCATTATTATTGTGGATCCTGGTATGCCTATTCACCACCAAGCCTACGCTATTATCGATTACAAGGACGAGTTATATTTCCGTCAATATATTGTGAAAAACAACAGCCAATTCATGCGCTGCTTGAATTCATCCCATCCAGAAATCGAGTTGATTGATGATTTCGAAGTGAGGGGCTGTGTCGTTCAGCAGAAACAGCGAAAACAGAAGTCATTGCACTATTATTTTTTAGACAAAGACAGCAAAGAAATGGTCTTTAGAAGTAAAGGGAAAATAAAGGACAGCGAGCGCTAATAACATTAGCTAGCTTTTCCAAATCAAGTGCGCCATTCTTCCTGAACATTCACCGTCACGTCGATAGGAGAAGAACTGCTTTGAGTCTTGATAAGTGCAATAATCTCCACCACTAACTGATGCGATTCCGTATCCCTCCAAAATAACTTTTGCTGCATCATAAAGATTGAGATAATGTTTGCCATTTTTTTCAATAAATGATCGCTCAAATATTGAATTCCTATTCAGAAATTGTGTTTTTACCTCGCTACCGACCTCATATGCTGACTGAGAGATTGCCGGTCCTAGATGGACTAGAAGTTCACTCCCTATAACATTCATTTCTTCAATCAAAGATTCAATGACACCACCCACCAAGCCCCTCCAGCCGGCATGTGCTATACCAACAACTGTTCCCTGTTTGTCACAAATAAAAACAGGCATACAGTCGGCTGTAAGAACGCCACACACCACGCCCGACGTCCTACTATAGCTTGCATCGGCTTCAACCGATGAGAACTTCGAATCCGCCCTAACACAAACGCTGGAATGGGTTTGATTAATCCATTTAGGACTAGTGGGGAGTTTGTAGTGTTTCTCGAGGAGTTCGCGATTAGAACTTACTGTACCTGGCTCATCGCCAACATGCAATGCCAAATTAAAATTTCTAAAACAATCGGCGCCAGCACCGCCCTCTATAAATCTTGGAGTCGATATGAATTTAACATTATCTGGAAACATCGTCACCCCAATTCATGTTCATTTTTTTAGCACGGATCGTAATCATTGAGCACATTTAATAACACTGACATATCTTCGGGCAATTGAGTCTTCCATGACATCAACTCGCCATTAATAGGATGAGTTAAAGTCAATTTCCTTGCATGTAAGGCTTGCCTTTTAAAGCTCACTAAAGCTTCCTTTAAAATTGCATCTGCTTTTTTGGGGAAACGAACCTTACCGCCATACATTGGATCTCCTATTAAAGGGTAACCTATGTGAGATAAGTGGACGCGTATTTGGTGAGTCCGTCCGGTCTCCAAGATGGCCTTGACATGGGTATGGTTCTGGTAACGATCTATTACTCGGTAATGAGTGACAGCTTCCTTACCATGGCTTGAGACGGTCTGTTTGATTCTGTCCTTAGTATCACGGCTAATAGGCTCGTCAATCGTACCTCCAGCAACCATGTGGCCATAGACGACAGCAGAATACTCTCTCGATACCGAATGCGTTTGAAGCTGTTCAACCAAATATTTTTGTGCCTTTTCGTTTTTTGCAACAACCATCAAACCTGAAGTGTTTTTATCAAGTCTATGGACAATTCCTGCTCTATCAAGTGTCGCCAATTTGGGCTCATAATACAGTAAAGCATTTGCTAAAGTGCCACTCCAGTTTCCAGCACCCGGATGAGTTACCAAACCTACAGCCTTATTTAATACAATGATGTCTTCATCCTCAAAAACAATATTTAGAGGAATATCTTCTCCCACCCAATCATTAATCTGCTTCTGAGTAATTGTCAACTCAACTATTTCAGAACCATTCACTTTATCTTTCGGTTTGAAGGGTTCGTGGTTAATGAGAGCTTCACCTGATTTAATCCAAGCAATAATCTTGGAACGAGAGTAATCTGTCAACATTTCTGACAAAGCGACATCAAGCCTTTGACCTGTCATACGCTCTGGGATGATTATTTTTAGTGTTTCCATGACATTATTTTAATTCAAATCAAATTGACAGTTACTATTGAAAAACCCTTATCATGGTTTGATGACATAAATGTTCCCACTGTCGGTGGAGAAGTAAATCCAACCCTCTGGGCTTTCAAGAAGTGCTCTAATTCTTTCATTTAAGTCTTCCATTAAACGTTCCTCTGCAATCGCATTTCCTTCCTGATTGAGCTCGATTCTATTAATATGTCTCAGTTTTAATGCACCAGCAAAGAGGTCTCCTTGCCATTCGGGAAAAGCATTACCATTGTATTGCATTAAACTGCTAGGCGCTATGGATGGAATATAAAACTTTTTCGGTTGCTCCATGCCTTCTTTGTGAGTACCCTCGCCAATAGCCCTAAATGAAGCATACTCTTTGCCGTAAGAGATAACAGGCCAACCATAATTACCACCCCTTTCAATGAGATTTAATTCGTCGCCACCTCGCGGACCGTGTTCAATTGACCATAGTCTTTGGTTGATACCATCCCAAACCAGGCCCTGAGGGTTGCGATGACCGTAACTCCATATTTCATTTCGTGCACCTTCAATATCTACAAATGGATTGTCTTGTGGAACTGAGCCATCAACATTAAGCCTTAAAATAGAGCCTGCATGTGATTCTAAATTTTGTCCATTAGGTCGATTCCCTCTATCACCGATAGAAAAATATATATGTGCATCGTCAAAAGCAATGCGACTACCAAAGTGCCTATTGCTGCCCCATGCTATACCAGTAACATCAAATATAACGCCAAAAAGCGAATGAGTTACCAACAAGTCCTGCCAATTAAAAATACCCTCTTCACTAATATGAGCTCTGGCCAGAGTTGTTTCACCATTACCTGCTTTATCAATGGGTTTTACATATGTGAAATAAGTCCAATCAGCAATCTCATTGTTTGTCGGTTTTGCTACATCCATAAAACCGCCCTGCCCATTTGCAATAATGTCAGGAAGTCCTGACAAGTAATTCACTTCACCACTCTCAATGTTAACTATACCAAGCCTTCCTTTACGCTCGGTAAAGAGTATTTCGTTCTCTGATTGAAAAGACATGCCCCAAGGTATACCTAGACCCGTGGCGACCTGGGTGACCTGATAAGTGGTCGCTAATATGTCAACAGGAAATAAAAAAAGCACACAACCAGTAATAATAAATTTGTGAATTGTTTGACAAAAAAATTTCATAAAAATTAGCTAAATATGTTTTGCCTTATAATAGGTTTTCAAATATACTTCAAATCTATTCTATCTGTTTAGATAAGTATATGCGATTCTATTCTTTATTATCATAATGAGCCGGATGTAGATCATTTTGACGTAATTGAAAAATTAGCAAATATTGACTCTGATATTTTTCAAAAAGTTAATAGCAGGCTTCTATAAGTTAATTAAATAAAGATAAAGATTTGAGATAATATGTAAAATATGTAAAAACATTTTCGCATCTCATCAGACTGAGAACAAGTTTAACTATAAACCTGGCACCTTAAAATGACATTAAAAACTCAGAGATTACTAACTCGCGCAAGAAAAATTGCAAATAAGGGGGAAATTGAAGAAGCTGAAAAACTTTACTCGATGATTCTTGAAGCTTCACCTGAAAATAAGGAAGCAAAAGATGAACTATCAGCTTTAAAGCACCGCAAAGTTCAACAAGAACCTCCACAGGAAAAAATTCACTCTATTATTTCACTTTTTACTAATAATCAGTTTCAAGAAGCACTTGATGACGTTAATACTCTAATTAATGGCTATCCTAATTCAGCATTACTCTATAACATACGCGCTTCTTGCTGTAAAGCAATCGGACAATTGGATACTGCTGTTAAGGGCTATGAAAAGGCACTTGCTTTAAAAGCAGACTATGCTGAAGCACATTACAATCTTGGTGTAACTCTCCGAGAATTGGGCCAAATAGATGCCGCTATTAAGAGTTATAAGCAAGCTTTAACTATTAAACCTGATTACGTTGGTGGGCATAATAACCTCGGTAATATTTTCCTAGAACTCGGTCAACTAGATAATGCTGTTGATCATTTTGAGTGGGCAGTAGCTTACAAGCCTGACTTTGCAGAAGCGCATAATAACCTTGGTAATGCTCTCCTAACAATCGGGCGATTGGATGACGCCGTTAAGAGTTATGAAAAGACGCTAACACTTAACCCAGACTACACTGAAGCGCATAATAACCTCGGTATAGCATTCCTAAAACTCGATCAACTAGACGCTGCAGTTAAGAGTTTTGAGAAGGCCATAAATATTAAACCAGACTATGATAAAGCACATAGTAACCTTGGTAATGCTTTCAAGGAGCTTGGTCAACTGGATATGGCGGCTAAGAACTATGAGAAAGCAATCGCTATTAATCCAGACTACGCTGAGGCACATAATAACCTCGGTGTCATTTTCAAGGAGCTCGGTCAATTGGATGACGCCGTTAAAAGTTATAAGAAGGCACTGGCTATTAATTCAGACTATGCTATAGCGCATAATAACCTCGACATTGCTCTCAAAGAACTCAGTTCCAAATAGAGTATCAATATATTCACAAAAAAAAAGCTTAGTGCCATGTATCAACAAGAGCCTCCACATGAAAAAATTCAATCTGTCATTAATCTTTTTGCTAATAGTAAGAAACAAGAAGCAATTGATAAAGCCAATGCTCTAATTAATGACTACCCAAAATCGTCTTCACTCTTAAACCTCATTGGCACCTTTTATAAAGCAATAAGCATGCCAGAAAAAGCTATTCTGAGCTTTGAAAATGCAATAGCTATTAAACCAGACTACTCTGAGGCGCACAATAACCTCGGCGCTACCCTCCAAGAGCTTGGTCAACTGGATATGGCGGTTGAGAACTACGAGAAGGCACTCACTATTAAACCTGACTATGCTGAGGCGCACAATAATCTCGGCAATATTCTCAGGGAACTCGGTCAACTGGATATGGCGGTTAAGAACTATGAGAAGGCACTCGCTATTAAACCAGATTACGCTGTAGCACATTACAACCTTGGTATTGTTCTTATAGAATTTGCTCAACGTGATACTGCGGTTAAAAGCTTTGAGAAGGCAATAGCTATTCAACCCAACTATGCTAAGGCACACCATAGTCTAAGTATCCTTAAAAAATTTACAGAAAATGATTCTCAGATTACTCTGATGAAATCACTTCTTTCTAATGACAATCTAAGTCAATTAGACCGTATAAAGTTATGCTTTGCGTTAGCTAAAGCGAATGAAGATTTAGGAAATCAGGACGAGCTATTTGAATTCTTACATGAAGGTAATCGGTTATGCAAAGAAAAATTTAATTATTCGCTTGATA
>KB889768.1 GCA_000372785.1 gamma proteobacterium SCGC AB-629-P17
TCCTCACAACTCTGTGTAAAGAGAAGTGAGGTCAAACGCCCTGCAAAACGCTCTAAACCAACAAAAAACGCTCTCTTTGTAGAAGACATCTCATCATGAAAATAAAAGCCATGTGCAGTATAGACAACCAGTGGTACTCCACATAACCGAGCCGCAATACGCCCCAGCAGTGCGGCAACCGGGGTATGTACATGCACCAGATCAAAATTCTCTTTGCGCAGAAACCAGAAAATCACCCAAATTGAGTGTAGATGTTTTAGTGGATTCATTCCCCGCGTAATCGAAAGCGCCTCTACTCGATACCCCGCCTCTCTCAAATCCGCTACATACTCATCATCTGCACAAACAGCCACCACCTCATCCCCATTAGCAAGCTGTGCATCAATTAGAGGCAATAAAAACTTATTCAACGAAAAACCGACATTCGTTAACTGACAAATTTTCAAGATTGTACCTCTAGCCAAGCCTGGAACATTAACACATCCCAAAGATGGTACTGCCAATTCCGTCTACCTAAAATATGCTCTTCCCACTTTTTACGAATGGGCTGCGGATAAAAATAGCCCTCTTGCCTTAAACGAGATTCATCCAACAGGTTCTCTGCCCAATCTCTCAAAGGGCCTCGCAACCAACTATCAATAGGAACTCCAAAACCCATCTTCGGCCTCTCTATCAACTCTTTAGGCACATATTGGTAAAGTAACTGTCGTAAAATCCATTTACCCTGACCATGGCAAATCTTCATAGACAGCGGTAACTTCCAAGCAAACTCAACCACTCTATGGTCTAACAGTGGAATACGGGTCTCTAATGAGACACCCATTGCAGCTCGATCGACCTTGGTTAAAATATCATCTGGAAGATAAGTTAATGTATCCAACGCCATCATCTGCTCAACCCTAGCATTCAATTCAATAGATGGATCGCTCACTTCCGTCCTCCGCTCTTGCCCATCAATCACAACCG
The DNA here is from genome assembly GCA_000372785.1 of gamma proteobacterium SCGC AB-629-P17. Lineage (GTDB taxonomy): Bacteria > Pseudomonadota > Gammaproteobacteria > PS1 > Pseudothioglobaceae > Pseudothioglobus. The sequence goes on from KB889768.1 coordinate 967, forward strand.
CAGCTGGATCATCCCAATGAGTAGTAAAATGTCTATATAGAGAAGCACCATCTGGTACCGACAGAACACCTGCCAGTTTAGATATATTATTCCCCGAGACTCCTGCGGCAACAAAGCCTGCCCTATCCCAAACCCCTGGAGAAATAGAAAGTAAGCCTTTAGATAATAACATCCTTACCGATTTTGGTATCACATTAATCTTATCCCACCACTGATGCGTTTTAAAATATCGATTATAGCCCCCAAACAACTCATCTCCTCCATCGCCAGATAGCGAGACCTTCACATTCTGACGAGTCATCTCAGCCACTAAAAAGGTTGGAATCTGAGAAGAGTCTGAAAAGGGTTCATCATACAACTGTGGTAGACGGTGAATCACATCCATTGCCTGTTGGGCCGTTACATACAGTTCCGTATGCTCAGTCCCTAAATGGCTTGCCACCTCTTTTGCATAGATCGCCTCATCGTAACCACTCTCATTAAACCCAATTGAGAATGTTTTAACCGGAACGGATGACTGTTTCTGCATCAATGCAACCACTGCCGAAGAGTCAACACCACCAGAGAGAAAAGCTCCTAACGGCACATCTGCAACCATCTGTTCAAGCACTGAACGACTTAACAGGCGATCCAGTTCAGAGATGGCAGATGATTCACTCCCTACAAAACGACTCTCAACCCCTCTCTCTGCTACCGCAGCAAAAGACCAATACCTCTGAGGTTCTGGCAACTCTCTTTCAAGCGCACCTACATTACCCGCCGACAACTTCAAAAATGCGCCTGGAAGAAGTTTTTTTATTCCCTTATAGATAGAGTACGGTGCAGGTATGCAGTTATGGCGCAACTGCAAAGCGATAGAACCTCTATCCATCTCCCCATCAAAAGCGGGATGGGCTTTAAATGCCTTGAGTTCCGATCCAAAAAGTAATATACCCTTTTGCCATCCGTAATAGAGTGGCTTTTCTCCCATTCGATCACGCACTAGATAGAGAGATTTCTCTTTTCTATCCCACAACGCAAAAGCAAACATTCCAACAACCTGCTCTAATGCAGCAGCAACTCCATCAGCTTCAATCAAGGCAAGCAGTGTTTCTGTGTCTGAGCTCCCTTTCCAATTCACTTTGTGTCTTGTGTCTTTCTCCTTACCTATTAAACCATTTAACTTGGCCCTCAAATCATTGTGATTATAGATTTCTCCGTTATATGCAATAACAAACCTGCCAGACGGTGAGATCATCGGTTGATGTCCAGCCATAGAAAGGTCTAAGATTGATAAACGGCGATGTGTTAATACTACCTCTGCACTGTCATCACGCCAAATGCCGAAATCATCAGGACCACGGTGAAAAATTGCATCGCCCATATCGGAAGCAATTGATTCTACTTTATCTTTGCTAAAGTTACTAAAGCCAATGAAACCTGCAAAGCCACACATTACTTTGCTATAATCTCATTTACTACAGTTTTATGGTTGTTCACACAAGACTCAATTGTAAACTTACTTTTTATCTTATTTCTCCCTCTTTCACCCATAACAGATAAATTATCATAACTATTTAACATCTTTACTATCTCTCTATAAGCATTATTATCATCAACTTCCAATAAAAGACCATCATCACCGTTATTTATCAATTCTGGAATGCCATCTATATTGTACGCTACGACTGGTACAGAGTAACTGAGAGCCTCTAATATTGCTGTTGGACAGCCTTCACCCCACAACGAAGGTAGTACGAATAGTTTTGCTCTTTTATAATAGTCAGTAACATCAGAATGAAATCCTTCATATGAAATATAATTCTCTAATCCATATTCAATTATTTTTTTCTGCACTAAACCATTCATATCATCACGTCCAACAAAAACAAACTTAAGATTTGGGACTAAATCAATAATTTTAGAAATATTTTTCAAATATTCAATATAACCTTTACGCTTACTAAGATTAGCTACGGTCAATATTTCTAAAGGTCGCTCAGAGAAAGAGCCAATATTTGAAGGAAAATTTACTCCATTATAAATAACATACACATCATTGTTTTTAATGTTGCATCTATTCAAAAGTGTGTTTTTTATTACTTTCGAGTTTACAATCCATCCATCCACCAACCATGAAAACCATGTTTCCACTATTCTAAATGATTTGTCCAATAAACTATCTGTACTTGGATTCCAACGCACACCATGGATTAATTTTGTTTTTGGAATAAATATTAACAGAAACCTCAACAGAAACGATGCGCGCAACCCGCAAACATAAACAACATCAATAGGTAATCGTTTTATATCACGATACAATTTAATTACCAATGAGATCAAATTATAATTACCGTACACCGAAGGAGGAAAACCATTAGCACGAACCCAATCACACCAAGGCCCTTCTGAATCAAGAGTACCTAAAATATAGTTCACATCATCTGATAAAAAAGCCATCCTAGAAAGACTTTTTTCTGCACCACCCAGCTGACTGCTTGAAAATAATATTAATACATTTGACATGCCAGTAGATTGTTTAAATTGCACCACTGTCAATCATCATGCTTCCTATAAAAAAAATTGAGCAGTATTAATCTGTCTACTAGATATATAATAAAACCGGGCATTATCGCTACTATCATCCAAAGGGTTTTATATTGTAATTTTTTTGCATGCAAAGCATAACGCGCCCACATAATTCTCATTAACCAGCGATAGTAAACAGATTTATAAGTTACACTATGTGAAAGGGTGGTGTAGAGTTCAGTCATTGGTATTGCGCATTCCATTCTCAATAAAAAGCCTTGATCCGTCATTCCCCCCTCAAGATACTCCTTAACAGCCACAGGTATAGCGATTGATAGGCATTTAACCTTTTCTGCAACACTAGACCATATTAAAAAAGTTGGTACCCTACGACAAGTGATTGATTCTGGATAAAGGCATGATACTAAAATATCTTTTCTAACTATCTCTTTTAAATCGTATTTAACATTATAGTCTCCCCTTAAAGAGACATAGTTTGCTTCAATATCAGGTGGTAAATTATCAATATATTTATTTTTTTTATAAATTTTAATTCCAAAAACAAAAGATTTATATGATTTTTGCGTAGATAAAATCCAACAAATATTAGATAGTGCATTCGGAAGAAAATAGTCGTCTGAATCCATGACAATCACATATCTTCCATTAGCCATCTCAATTGATTTCTTTAATGCAAATCCTCTTCCTTGATTTTCCTGATATTCATATACAGTCTTAATTTTATTTTTATTATTTTCAATAATATCCTTAGTATTATCAGATGAGATGTCTTCTACAAAGAGAGCGTTTTTTGTTGGTTTAGAGCGTTTTGCAGGGCGTTTGACCTCACTTCTCTTTACACAGAGTTGTGAGGATGCCAAAGCGGCAGTGATTGAGAAAATTATGCCTAAAGATCTAGTATTTGAGATTGGCAATGGTGTTGATGTGAATCGGTTTAATCCAGAGGTTGGATTAGTTAATAATAGAATAAGAAGTGAGTTGGGAATTGCTGATGATAATTTTGTTGTGGGGATGATCGGTCGTCAGGTGGAAGAGAAAGGAATTATAGAATTGTTGGAGGCCGCTCGTGTTTTAGTCGGGAAATATAATGATATCAGTTTTATCATAGTAGGTGATCGTCTAAACTCAGATCATGCAGAAGGGGTAGAGGCTGCAATTGAACAGGCAAAAGTAACATCAGGAGGTAGGTTAATTTCAACTGGAATGCGTTCCGATATTCCACAACTACTCGCTGCAATGGATCTATTTACCTTGCCCTCATGGCGAGAAGGTATGCCAAGAACCATTATCGAAGCAATGATGATGGCACTGCCAGTTGTTGCAACCGATATCCGAGGATCCAGAGAGGAGGTAGTTGACGGTGAAACAGGATTATTGGTCCCACTACGCAACTCAAAAGCCCTAACCAAAGCAATAGAGTCGCTCTACAAAGATAGAGAAAAATCTAAAACAATGGGTAAAGCAAGCAGAAACAGGGCATTAGAATTTTATAATGAGAAAAAAGTGATAGAAAAACAGCTTACAATCATTCAATCAATAAACATTACTTAGTGACACTGTTAGGATTAACAATTACCAATGATCAATGATCAATTAACTGCAAGAAATGTAAGCAAGCGATTGTTTGATTTGACTTTAGGGGTGGTTGCTTTGATATTGCTTGCTTTACCGATGGTATGCGTGGCGTTAGTGGTACTTTTCAGCTCTAAAGGTCCAGTGTTTTTTTGGTCTGATAGGGTGGGGCTTGAAGGGAATACCTTTAAGATGCCGAAGTTTCGTACGATGTTGATCGATACACCTGCAGTGGCTACTCATCTTTTGGATAATCCGGAAGCATATTTATCTCCTATAGGTGGTTTATTACGTCGAATGAGCCTAGACGAGTTACCACAGTTGTGGAGTATTTTAAAGGGAGACATGAGTTTTGTTGGACCAAGGCCTGCGTTATTTAACCAAGAAGATTTAATTATGTTACGTAAAGAACATGGTGTAGATAAATTGTTACCAGGTGTTACTGGATGGGCGCAAGTTAACGGTAGAGATGAATTGTCAATTCCTGAAAAAGTTGAGTTGGATGAAGAATATCTGAATCATCAATCATTTTGGTTTGATATGAAAATCCTATGGATGACATTCTTGAAAGTAATTAAACGTGATGATGTATCTCATTGATTAATCAATTACTTGTAATGAAAAGCGCTAGGATAGTCTCGTCTTTTTGATAGGGTTATCAAATAAGGGTATTTTTAATTTTTTACAATTTAAAATGCTTTAGTATTAACACTTATAGAAAGCAGTTTATTCTTTTCTGGTAAATAATAAAGAGTAATAATTATGATTATTAATAAAATTACATCATTACCAAGAAACGTAAAGACAGCTATTTTGCTGGCTTCTGATATATTTTTTCTAATTGTAGCTATATTGCTCTCATTCACTCTAAGGTTAGGGTATTTATACTTTCCACCTGGTTTTCTTGAAAATCAAATTACTTGGTTAATTTTGCTTTCACCTGTAATTGGCATACCGATATTCATATATTTTGGTTTATATCGAGAGGTTATTCGTTACGTAAGTTCAAAGGCTAGCTGGTCTATAGTGAGAGCTGTGGGTCTTTACTCTGTCTTATGGGGGCTGATTTCAATGCTGAGTCTAGGTCTAGATCCAGGTTATCCAAGGTCAGTGATATTGATTAATTATATGGTCACTTTGATCGCTATTTTGGGCTCTCGTGTACTTGCTAGATATATACTTAGTAAAGTGGAGAGTCTCAATCAGAAAGATAAACAAGAAACTATTGGAGTTATTAAAGTACTGATATATGGTGCAGGGTCTGCAGGTCGTCAGTTAGCGGTTGGATTAAATCAGAGTGTTGATTATGAGATGTGTGGCTTTATAGATGATGATAAGTTAATGCAGGGGAGAAATTTGATTGGTTATCCTGTTATCTCTATGAAAGAGGTTGATTACTTTGTTAAGTCTAAAGAGGTTACGGACATATTGTTGGCTATGCCATCTATAACAAGGAAAAAGCGTAACCAAATCCTAAAAAAACTACAGACATTTCGGGTTCGTATTAAAACTTTACCAGGTTTGTCTCACTTCACAAAGGGAGACTCAAGTATTGATGAAATTAAGGATTTAGATATTGATGATCTGTTAATGAGGGCAACTGTAGCTTCTGATGATGCACCATTAGTTACAATGACTAAAGGCAAAGTTGTTATGGTTACCGGTGCAGGAGGAAGTATAGGTGCTGAGATTTGTCGACAGGTAATTAAAAGAAGTCCTGCAATACTACTTCTATTAGAATTTAGTGAGTATGCACTGTATGAGATACATCAGGAGCTAGAAACTATATGTTCGACTTTAAAAAGCAACGAAAAACTAATAGTTCTACCTAGAATAATACCTATTCTAGGGTCCGTACAGGATGAGAGAAGGATGACTGAAATTCTGCAGACATGGAGGCCATATATCCTCTATCACGCAGCAGCATACAAGCATGTGCCTTTGGTCGAGAATAACTTGTCTGAGGGAATAAAAAATAACGTTTTTGGCACTTTTACTCTGGCCAAGGTTGCTATTGAACAGAGTCTTGAAAACTTTGTACTAATAAGCACTGACAAGGCGGTAAACCCAACTAACAGTATGGGAGCAAGTAAGAGGGTTGCAGAATTAATATTGCAGGCAGTTTCAGCAGAAAAATCCATATTTTTTGAGTCAGTTAATGGAACTTCTGTTAAGGCCGAAAATAATACACAATTTAGCATGGTAAGGTTCGGCAATGTATTAGGATCTTCAGGATCCGTTGTTCCTTTGTTTAGGAAGCAAATAAAAAATGGCGGTCCAATAACCTTGACACATAAAGATATGACTCGTTACTTTATGACCATATCAGAGGCATCGCAACTGGTAATGCAAACGGCAGCAATAGCAATGAAAGGCAAAAATAAAAACGCTAGTCAGGTGTATGTGCTAGATATGGGTAAGCCAGTTAGAATTATTAATTTAGCGAAAAGAATGGTGGAGCTATCAGGGTTGAGAGTTAAAGATGAAAACTTTCCGCAAGGTGAAATAGAGATAAAGATAACAGGGCCAAGAAAAGGCGAAAAGTTATTTGAAGAGCTTCTTATTGGTAATAATCCAATTAAAACTAGTAATCCAAAAATATTGAAGGCGAGTGAGGACTTTTTCAGTTTGAATTTACTGCAAGAGAAATTACAAACTCTAAGTTTTGCAGCAGATAACAATGACCCAGAGTTGATTATTCATACATTAAAAGAACTAGTAGTTGGCTATAAGCCCGAGAAGAATATTGCAGATTTAGTATTCAGAGAGCAGAACAAATAAAAAATACAAGATGTTGATTACCCTAGACCACATAGTTCTTAATGATGGAGATAATCAATATCACCCTTAAAAGATCTCAAAGTTAGAGGTTAATTACTATACTTTTGATTGACTTAAGTAGTAGAATTCATACATATATCAAAATAAACCGCAATCTATGAAAAAACAATTCAGTATATTTCTGCTTATATTTTTTGTATCTGCAAATATTAATGCAGAGATATCTGGCGTTAATATTGGTGATCTTACTCAACTCTATAAAGAACAGATTACAAAAATACTTGTTGGGAATAAACTATTTGGTCATTATGATGATGGCGTTTATCAAGGTCCTGTAGAAGAAATACATTATCAAAATGGAGATTATGAAATCATAGCGGATGGAACAACTTATAGAGGTAAATGGAAAACTATAAATAATCAAATTTGCTACAAACAGAGAGATTGGATTCAGTTCGAATGTGTTTTAGTATATGTAGGATTTAATGGCGGTATGAAATTATATTTTGTCGAAAAAGTCGAAAGAGTATTGGTTTATGTTGCAGGAATGATTTATGAAGAAATATATAAATCTATAAAACTATGAAAAAACTAATAATACTTCTATTCTCTATTTTCATTTCAATTAACTCTTATAGTGGGATCTTTAAAGAAAGTATTTGTTTTGAAACAGATGGGCAAAATATTGTTTTTTTACCAAATGAGACTGATGCGTATACTGGTAAATACTTATGTAAATATAACAATGGTCAAAAGGAAAAAGAGGGAAATTACAAAGACGGAAGATTGATAGGTAAATGGACTGAGTGGTACGATAATGGTCAGATAGAGTCAGAGGGAAATTACAAAGATGGTAAATTAGATGGCAAATGGACTTGGTGGAATAAGAATGGTCAAAAGGTGAGACAGAAAAATTACAAAGATGGTAAATTAGATGGCAAGTTGACTGAGTGGTTTCAATTCAATGGTGAGATAAAAAGAGAGGAAAATTACAAAAACGGTAAGATTTGTATTAATGAGTGTTAACTAACCACTTTAACTGACCAATCCACATCAATTAAATAGCCAACCAAAACTACTTAACAGTGATGGATTGATTTTTGATCGATTTTCTGTTTCTGTGGGAATTGTTTTTTGATTTGGAAAAATTCAATAAAATATAGAAAATTAATTTTTATAATTTTCTTAAAACATACTCACTTCTTGTAGAGTGTGGAAAAATCTTAACATATGTTTTTTTTAATTTTTTTATGAAACTTTTCTTTGAACTATTCGGATATATTGGAATAATTTTAAAACCATAATCATTTATTAAATGATTTACTTGTTCACCCAACATAAAATTTATATGTCCCAAGTGATAGTGTAAATATTTTTTTATTTTTATTTTATTTGCTTTTAGGGCAACTAATTTTTTTATTTTAGAAACATCTCTTTCTATATCCATAACTGGATTTGAAAACAAAATTATAGTATTTACATTTGAAATTTTTTTTAAATCAGAAAATATTTTTTTTGGAGAAATAGCATGTTCAATAACTGCAGTACACACTATTATATCAAATTTAGTGTTTTTACTTAATTGATCAATATTATTAATCACATTAATATTTTTAAAATTTGACTGTTCATAACTTATCTGATGATCATCTGTATACATAGGATCAAAAGCAACAATTTTTTTAAATCCTAGAATTTCAGATAATTTAGGGAACTCTCCTAATCCACATCCGTAATCTATAATTGATAATTCATTAATTTTTTTATTAGCAAGAGATTTTAATAATTTTAATTTATATATTTCATTTTCAAACAAATTATCTTTTATTTTTTTATTAAAAAAATCTTTATTTTGCTTGATAATTTTCTTTTTTGACCTTTCAGATTCAAAATCATGTGTTTCATTTGAATTTTGAGAAATGCCATTAACTACATTTCTCACATATTTACAATTACAAATATTACATTTTGCAATTACATGAGGTCCATATTTGTCATTCAACTCTCGTTGTCTTAAATCATTATTTTCAAAATGATTTGTATATTCTTTTGTGAAGACAAATAAATCGTTATAGTTATCATTATCACAAATTATGCAATTTCTATTGACTACACTCATATTTTTACTTTGATATTTTGAGTTATGAAATGAAAAAAACATGGTTACTCGACCAACCTCACCCCATGTTCCTTCTGCACCGTAAGGCACACCCTGAGCAATAAAATTATACCTAAATCAAACTCGACAAGAAAATCAATTTACTCGCAACTCAACTACTATCCAATCTATATTAACTGGTTTCTTCAATTGTTAATTGAAAGAAGGTAATTAAATTAATCGATCACGGATTGACAAATCGTGGTCGACCTAAAAAAAAGTACCTCAATTAAATAGTCAACCAAATTCACTCTACAGTGATGGAATAGTTTCGTTTGTTCCTCTTTTTGACCACGGTTTTTAGTTAGTTAGGACAGTCTCCACTGATACACTTACCATCTTTGTACTTTTTTTCAGACTTTAAGTGACCAGTGAAATAACTATATTTAAATATAGTTTTGTTAATCAGATCACCATCTTTGTAATTTGCCTCTTCGACCTTCTGACCTTTCTTATTCCACCAAATCCACTTGCCATCTGATTTACCATCTTTGTAATTTCCCTCACCAAACTTTTGACCATTCCTATACCAAAAAGTTGACTTACCATTTAATAGCTTGTCTTTGAAGTATTTCTCTGACTCTACCTGACCATTGTCATAATATTCTAATAAAGATTTATTAAGCAAATCACCATCTTTGTAGATTGACTCTAACTTTTTCTGACCATTTTCATACCACTTAGTGTATTTGCCATCTAAATTGCCGTTTTTGTAATTTCCCTCACCAGACTTTTGACCATTCTTGTGCCACCAAGTCCACTTGCCATCTAAAATACCTTTTTTGTAATTTCCCTCTGACTTTTTCTGACCATTTTTATGCCGCTCAGTCAACTTACCTTCCTTTTCCAATAATTTTTTAATATTGTCAATGGCATAATCACAAGGCTCAGGATCGCCTGGACCATTAGATAAAAAAATGCCATCTGGATTAATATCTAGAACCTCTTCTGCCGGAGATTCAGCGTTGAATACAGTAAGTTTGCAACCTCTATCAACCAACATTCTAAGAATGTTTTTCTTCACTCCATAATCATAGACAGCTACCTTAAATTTCGAAGTCGCTTTACGAAAATCAGAACGCTCTAAATCATAACTTCCCTGACTAAAAGAATAGCTCTTAGTAGTAGACACAACCTTCGCTAAATCCATATTTTTCAGACCCAAAAATGCTTTTGCTTTTTCAATGGCTTGATCTGAATTAATATTATTCGAAACTATAATACAACCATTTAATGCTCCATTGATTCGCAAATGTCGAGTTAAAGCTCTAGTATCAATATTTGCAATCGCAACAATATTTTTACTCGACAAGTACTGTTCGAGATTCATCTCAGAACGCCAATTACTGTGAGAAATGGGTAAATCCCGAATAATTAAACCTGCAGCATAAACGCCAGAAGATTCTTCATCAACTATATTGATGCCTGTATTGCCAATATGGGGATAAGTTAGGACAACAATTTGCTGGGAGTAAGAGGGGTCTGTCAATATTTCTTGATACCCTGTCATGGCAGTATTAAAAACTACCTCTCCAACTGTTTCACCTTTAGAACCAATTGACTTGCCCCAGAAAATTTGACCATCTTCAAGAGCTAGTATGGCGTTTTGAGGCAAAAAAATTCTCCTAGGGCGGTAAGAAAAACTTGGGAAATTTTACCATGTGTTTGCTTCTTATTTATCTTCAATTTTAGAATCTAGTGATATAATTATGTCACTGGTAACTACGATGAAAATAATGTGAACATTCATGTAAATGGTGAAAAGTTGGAACTCCCTTTTAATTCAAATATTACAGACCTTGTTTCTTATTTAGGATTTCAAAATCAGCGAATCGCACTCGAAGTAAACAAGTCAATTATTCCCAAATCAAAGCACTCAACATTTTTATTGAGTGACAATGATAATGTTGAAGTAATTAATGCTGTTGGTGGCGGTTAGCGATAAGATTTACCAGAACCTTTGCTTTAGGTTAAACCATCCAGTCTTTAGATATGTCTTCAACCAAAAAAGGTTTCACACTGAATTGTTGTATAACACCAGAATTTAGTCGAACTTCAACATCAACATTTTTTGTCTCTCGACCTTGAGAGTACCTTGCTAATATTTTAGCTGCTGTCTTTAAGTCTTTCTGATTGGGTGTGCCATCAATAATCGCCAAGGGTCCGTTGCAGCTCGTTGGGTATAAATTAGTATATTGATTACGATAACCTTCCAAAAAATTTACCTCACCCTCTTCACGAGCAATGATTATTTTATATCGTTGATTAGGTCGAATATGCCTTCCTACTTTGAGCATCATTAAATCATCCAACTCATACTCACGAGAGCCTCGAGCTTCCCACATATCAACTAATTTATCCGAATACTGCTTATCGGTAAGAAAACAACAGCCACCAGCTGGAGTTGCGTAATCATCAAAACCAAATTGCTTTGCCAAGCTCATTTGCGGCCTTCTACTTCTTCCAGAGTAATTTAATAGTTTCTCACGAGCAACCCATCCTTCAATTTCAGGTTTTGTTGGAGATAGTAGTTGTGCACTCAAAGGACGTAACAATAAATCATCAGCGCCAGATTCTTTTTGCACTATAGGCATTGTAACTTTGCGTTGTGACATCGGCCTCTGACCCATCACTTCCCCTGTAATAATAAAATCAAAATCGTTAGCTAACATCCATTCTTTGGCTTTTTTAACCATGAAGCCTTTACAGTCTAGGCATGGATTCATGTTTTTTCCATAACCGTGTTTTGGATTTAGAAGTACATCACGATACTCTTCAATCACATCAATAATATGAAGCTTAACACCTAGCTGCTCAGCTACCCATAGTGCATTGTTTCGCTTGGGTTTGTTATTTTTCTGCTTACGTATTGCGTGAGTATGGCCCTCTACACAAAAACCTGTAAAAAAATTAATACCCTCAACATGAACGCCTTGATCTATTATTAATTTAGTGCTGAGCAATGAATCAAGACCGCCAGAAATAAGTGAAACTGCCTTGATAGGTTTTTTTATCATTTGGATCGAACTTAGATTAAATCTTTAACCGAATTCAGAGCTTTTTCGAGCTTATCAGGCTCTGTTCCTCCACCTTGAGCCATGTCGGCACGTCCTCCACCTTTGCCACCAATTTGAGTGGCTACGTGATTCAAAATCTTTCGGGCTTGATATTTATCTGTAAGGTCTTTAGTGACACCTGCCACTAGTGACACTTTTTTCCCAGAAACAACAGCCAAAACTACTACAGATGAACCTAATTTATGCTTCATTTTATCGACTAACTCTCTAAGATCCTTAGCACCAACATCAGAAACTTCAGTAGCTAGTAATTTGATACTATTCACCTCAATCGCTTTACTTGTTAATTCTTCTCCCTGACCGCTTGCTAATTGTTTTTGAAAGATTGCAATTTGTTTCTCGAGATTTTTTTGATTTTTAAGTAACTGGGTTACCTTCTCAACCGTTTGAGCAATATCATTTGATTTAGTTAAATTAGCAATTTTATTTAAACTACTCTCTGTTTGTTTGTCCAACTGGTAAGCATCAATTCCTGTTATTGCCTCAATTCTTCTAATTCCTGCAGCGATTCCACTTTCTGAGATAATTTTAAAACGACCAATATCCCCTAATCTTTCAACATGGGTGCCCCCACAAAGTTCGACCGAAAAGTTATCATCACCCATTGAAAGGACACGAACAGAGTCACCATATTTTTCACCAAAAAGGGCCATTGCACCTTTCTTCATAGCTGTTTCAATGTCAGTCTCTTCAGTTCTGACTTTTGAGTTACCTAAAATTTGTGTATTCACTATCGTTTCAACTTTATCCAATTCAACTCTTGAGACAACTTCATCATAAGAAAAATCAAGACGTAACTTGTCAACCTCTACCAAAGAGCCTTTTTGTTCAACCTTATCACCCAATATTTGTCTCAATGCCTCGTGTAACAAGTGAGTTGCAGAGTGATTGTTCATAATTTTTTTACGCCTTTTTTGGTCGATTTTTGCTTCAACTTTATTTCCAACTTTTAGTGAACCACTCACTAAACGACCATAATGCTCGAAAGCGTTGGAAGCTTGTCTTTGAGTATCTTTAACCTCAAATTTTGCCCCTTTTTTTAACAATAAGCCACTATCCCCAGTCTGTCCACCGGACTCACCATAAAAACTACTTTGATTTAGAATTACAATAGCTTCATCACCCTCAATAATTGAATTTACTAATTGGTCATCCTTAATAATTGCACTCACTGTAGCATTATTATCAAACAACTCATAACCCAAAAATTTTGTTTCATCATCAATAACAACGTTAGATTTTTTATCATTAAAATCACCTGCTTTACGTGCACGATCTTTTTGCTCTTTCATTTTAATTTCAAAGCCTTCCATATCCACTGTGAGCCCACGCTCTCTAGCAACATCGGCTGTTAAGTCTACAGGAAACCCATAAGTGTCATAAAGTTTAAAAGTTGTTTCACCATCTATATCTTTGCCCTTTAATTCATTAATTGCTGTCTCTAGGATACCCATGCCAAGATCTAATGTTTTAATAAAACGCTCTTCTTCCTTTTTCAATACTTTCTCAACATGAGAAAGATTTGCCATTAATTCTGGAAAAGCTTTTTCATATTGTTGAGCCAAAAGTGGCACCAGTTTATAAAAGAAAATTTCATCAATACCTAACTTATGACCGTGACGAATTGCTCTTCGAATAATTCTTCGAAGAACATATCCACGACCTTCATTATCGGGCGTTATTCCATCAACAATCATAAATGCAGTTGAACGAATATGATCAGCAATGACCCTGATAGAAGCGTTATCACCTTTTATTTTTGCTACTTTAGGTGTTAATTTAACAATCGCATTTGTGAGTTCTTTAAAGTTATCAATATCATAATTGTTGTTTTCATTTTGTAAAACTGCTGCCAAGCGTTCTAGACCCATACCTGTATCAACACCAGTTGACTTAAGGGGGACCAAAGTGCCATCCTGTTGACGATCAAATTGCATAAAAACTAAATTCCAAATCTCAATAAACCTGTCACCGTCTTCTTCTGGTGTGCCTGGTGGCCCTCCAGGAATATGTTCACCATGATCATAAAAAATCTCACTACAAGGTCCACAAGGTCCAGTATCAGCCATTTGCCAGAAATTATCTTTCGCACCACAACGTGAAATTCGATCTGCTGGAAAGCCAATTTCATTGACCCATATATCAGCTGCCTCGTCGTCATCCTCAAACACACTGACCCACAGTTTCTCCTTTGGAAGACTGAGTTCTTCAGTTAAAAAGTCCCAACAAAATCGAATCGCATCACTTTTAAAGTAGTCACCAAAACTAAAATTACCTAGCATTTCAAAAAACGTATGATGACGGGCTGTGTATCCAACATTCTCAAGATCGTTATGCTTACCGCCTGCTCTAACACATCTTTGAGATGTTACAGCGCGTTTGTAAGGACGTTTAGTGATACCCATAAATACGTCTTTGAATGGAACCATTCCTGAATTAACAAACAATAAAGTGTTGTCATTGTGAGGAACCAAAGAAGCGCTTGGCTCAATTGTATGACCATGACTTTCAAAATAGTTTAAAAATTTCTGCCTTATTTCATCAGTTTTCATAACTTAGTCAATTTAACGAAAGAAACTAATTATACTCATAGGTCAATTACAGCGCAAAGAACTCTAGGAGACAATCACACAGCCTCAGCTGAACGTCAGATTCCAGCTCACCTAACTTTTTTATAAAGCAAAACTTATCAATTGTTCTAAGCTGATCAACCATAATATAGCCTGTAGCATTATCAAAACGACACTCAACCCTGGTTGCAAGACTGTCGCTCTCTGTCGTCATTGGTGCAACTATGAGATTTGGCAATTCTATCAATTCATCCGGAGTGACAATAGTGCATAGTCCTAAATTATCAACCACGCGACCTTTTTCAGAATTTTTCATTACCAACCAAACATCAAAACGCTTCATTAATTCTTCCACCACTCCCAGGCTACCTTTGGTTTTATTTTCTCTTTTTCAATTTGCCATCCAATTCTAGATTTTTTTTCAGGAGTTATTAACAACCCTTCGTTTAAAACAATAAAATCCAATTCTTGGTTTTCAAGACTAGCAATTGAAACGATTGGTTTAGGAATTCTGATGCCTTGTGAATTACCTATTTTGATTATCTTAGCCATTGATAAGAAACAATTATTTCAATCATGTAATTATATTGTAATTACATGACAATAGCAAATAGTATTAATTAATTAAATCAAGACTTCCTGCTCCTTTTCTTAAAATCAATATCTCCTCACCAGATAAATCAATCACCGTGGTTGGTTCTGGAGGACAATGACCTGCATCTATAATCAGCGAAACAGAACTGTTAAGCACCGCTTTAACATCGTTATAGTTATAAAACTCATAACCTTTCATAATTAACGATACACTCATCATTGGCTCAGTTAATTCATCAAGTATATCTCTCACTATAGGATGATTTGAGATTCTTATTCCTATGGTTTTTCTTTTTTCATGCAATAAACGTTTTGGTACTTCTCTGGCTCCTTCTAATATAAATGTATAAGCTCCAGGCAGTATTTTTTTCAACAACCTAAATGCAGAATTATTAAATTTTGCATATTCACCAACATGTGATAAGTCCTTCATCATTAGTGTGAAGTGGTGACGTTTACTCAACTTTCTTATATCTCGAATCTTTTCCATGGCGCTCTTATTGCCTAGAGTGCAACCTAATGCATATCCTGAATCTGTTGGATAAGCAATAACATCTCCCTTATCTAGAACTTCAACAACCTGTTTTATGAGACGATGTTGGGGGTCTTGAGGATGGATTCTAATTACGTTCGACATGGTAAATATCTCCAGATAGCGTTATCAATATTAGGCAAGTCTCTCAAGTATCCAATTTGAATCCTCTGGTTTGGCCAACCATGATAATCCGATCCGCATGATGACAACAATTTGTATTCCTTTGCCCACAGGTTACTTAAAGTAATTTCTTCATCAGTACTTGTAGCTGTGACGACTTCAACCCCATCTCCAAAAACTTCTTTAAAGTTTAAGAACATATTTTTTACTTTAGTGTTAGTCATTCGGTAACGAAAAGGATGTGCCAGAACTGCCTGACCACCTGCGGCATGAATCCAACCAACTACTTCATCTATATTTTTCCATTCAACTCGAATGCCACCTGGTTTTTTTCCTGTCAAATAACGTCTAAATACTGATTTCATATCTTTACAGTAGCCTTCTCCAATTAACATTTGTGCAAAATGAGTGCGCGTTAACATATCAGTTTTACTAAGAGCTTGTGTTTTCTCTAAGGCATCTTTGATACCTACTCGCCAAAGTCCAAGTGCTATTTTTTCAGCCCTCTCTTTTCGAAGTTGTTGATTATGAACTAGACCAGCTTGCAAAATATCGTTATTAATATCTATATTTAAGCCTATTATGTGAATAGTCATATTTCGCCAAAATGCGGATATTTCGACGCCTGAGACTAGATCAACTGATAATTTATCTGCCGTTTGTCGAGCTTCATCAAGTCCATCAGTTGTATCATGATCAGTCAACGCAAACAAATCACAACCTGCATCATCAGCAAATCTAACAACTTCACTGGGCGAGAAAACACCATCTGAATAATAGGAATGATTATGAAGATCTACTTTCATGATTAAAACATTATAATCTAAAACTTAATTTGTCTTTATTTCCACTAAAATTCAAAAAATCATAATTATGAAGAAGAATTCAATAGAGATAAGATAAGATATTCTCTATAATTGAAGTAATCAATATTGTTTTTCATTATGTGTGGAATTGTTGGCGGTGTAACAAATCAAAACATCACCCCCCTATTATTAGAAGGTCTAAAGCAATTAGAATACCGTGGTTATGACTCTTCAGGACTTCTCGTCTTATCGAATAATAATTCATTTCTCCGTGCAAGATCTGTTGGCAAAGTTCACAACCTAGAAAAGAACTTAAATACAAGAAAAAAAAGAATTAAAGGAAATATTGGAATTGCTCACACTCGTTGGGCTACCCATGGTGAGCCATCTAACCGTAATGCACATCCACATATTTCTAATAATACCGTTGGCGTGGTTCATAACGGAATTATTGAAAATTATCTTGAACTCAAAGAGTCTCAATCTAAACAAGGATACAAATTTACTTCCGATACCGACACCGAAGTTATTGCTCATGCTATCGAATTCAACATGCAGAGCAGTAATACTTTTCTCGAGTCAGTACAAAAAGCAATAAATTCATTCGAAGGCGCTTACGGACTTGGAATTATTTCTTCTAAACATCCAGATACAATTATTGCTGCAAGAAAGGGTTCTCCTCTCGTCATTGGAGTAGGTAAGTATGGTAACTATATTGCATCAGATCAAATAGCACTTTTACCCATTACCAGGAAATTCATTTTTCTTGAAGAGGGAGATATTGCAGAACTTAAACTAGAAAAAATCACCATTTATAATCAAAATGGCAACAAAGTTAATCGTCCGATTAAAACCTCAAAAATAAAAGAAGGTCAAGTTGATCTTGGCGTACATAAGCACTTCATGCAAAAAGAAATCTTTGAGCAACCACAAGCCATAAGGGATACATTAGAATCTCGTATTACTAAAGAAAGCGTCGTAGTCTCTGCTTTTGGGTATAAAGCCTCCGAGGTTTTCAAAAACGTTAAACAGGTACAAATTATTGCTTGTGGCACCAGTTTTAATGCAGGTTTAGTGGCAAAATATTGGCTTGAAGATATTGCAAAAATACCTTGTAATGTTGAAATAGCTAGCGAGTATAGATATCGCAATCCAATCATTTTAGACAGAACACTTTTCGTAACTATATCTCAAAGTGGAGAAACAGCGGATACACTTCAAGCACTTAAGACTGCCAAAGAAATAAATAATAAAATTGATACACTTTGTATATGTAATTCTGCTGAGTCAAGTATTACAAGAGAATCTGAGTTTACTTTTTTAACACATGCTGGACCAGAAATTGGTGTTGCCAGTACAAAAGCCTTCACTACTCAATTGGTTGCCCTTGCTCTTCTCACTTGCTCGATAGGAGTTAGCAAAAAAAATATCAACAAGCAAAATGAAAAATCAATCGTTGATGGATTAAAACGATTGCCAGGTCTGATTAACGAGACCTTGTTGCAAGAAAGTCAGATTAAAAAACTAGCTGTTCGTTTTAAAGACAAAAATAGTGCACTATTTTTGGGTAGAGGCACAATGCATGCAATAGCGATGGAAGGCGCATTAAAACTAAAAGAGATAAGCTACATTCATGCCGAAGCATATCCAGCTGGAGAACTGAAGCATGGTCCAATTGCACTAATTGACGAAAGCATGCCTGTAATAGCTATTGCACCAAACGATGAACTGCTTAGTAAACTAAAATCTAATTTACAAGAGGTAAAGACCAGAGGGTCACAAATGATCGTTTTTGAAGACAAAGAATCTAAAGTAAAATCAATGAAGGCAATGAAAATAATCTCAATCACCTCAAACTTAGGACGGATAACGGCTCCTATTATCTTTACAATCCCCCTTCAATTACTGAGTTATCATGTTGCCTTAATAAAAAACACTGATGTGGATAAACCAAGAAATTTAGCTAAATCGGTTACTGTTGAGTAGTTTTGCATGGAACATACTTTTGATAGAATTGGTTATTTATGTTTTTTTTCTTTTAGGTCGTCACCTTTATAAATCCCAAAACCAAGAAGTGTAGTTGCAACAAATTGAAAAATAAATTTATAACAAAATTTAATTACATATACTAGTCTCTTCATAGTGGAGTCTTTTTTGAACCAGAATCTTATTCTACTATTCTCTTTAATCAAAAATATAGTAATTCACCTCAAACTTTGAAATCTTACTTGGAAAGTGTTGATTTCTGATCTGCTGATTCATAAGGTCTCTTTCATGTTTTCTCTTTAAGACTGAGATAACCGATGAATTGAACCAGTTCTTCCCTCTAAGGGTCTTTATTCCACTCTGATTCAACCATTTAGATATCTTCCTGTAACCCCACCCTTCTCTATCATGAAGATGATGGATAAGAAGATAAATGATCTGTTGTCGTTTAGTGTATTCTTTTTGGTAAATGAGTTGGTTGGATTGGAATTCGATTGAGAATTCTAGACATGGGATTACGGATTGAAAGTATGTTCCATCCGAAAACAATTTGTTACTGTGGAATAGATTTGATTGTTCCCCTTTAGAGGGAACAATTCCTTGTTTAGAATTCACTATTGAAATAGAATCAAACAATCTCATGTATAACCCAAATAAAGAGATAAGAGACAAGGTCTTCCCTGTTAAGATTGGTAAGTTCTCAGTCAAATACTATACTTTTTGATTAACTTCAGTAGTAGAATTAAGTTCTAGTTCAAAAAGTCTTTACTATGAAAAAACTACTCCTACTTCTATTCTCAATACTGATTTCATTTAACTCTTGGGGTGATTCATCTGACGAAACTATTTGTGTTCACACAGATGCTCAAGAAAGAGAAGGCATTATTTACTTACCAAATGAGATCAAACCATTTACTGGCAAACACTTATGTAAATATGAAAATGGTCAGATTGAGTCAGAGGGAAATTATAAAGACGGCAAGGAAGATGGCAAGGTAACTATGTGGCATGAGAATGGTCAGATAAAGGCAAAGGCAAATTGGAAAGACGGCAATTTAGTTAGTCATACTATCTACGCATACCATGAGAATGGTCAGATAGATTCAGAGGGAAATTACATAGACGACAAGTATGATATCAAGTGGACTTATTGGCATGAAAATGGTCAGATAGATTCAGAGAAATATTACAAAGATGGCAAGGAAGATGGTAAGTTGACTACTTGGTATGAGAATGGTCAGATAGAGGCAAAGAGAAATTTAAATAACGACAAGGTCTCAATTCTGATTTCATTTAACTCTTATGGGGATCCGTCAAATAAAACTATTTGTGTTGAAATTGCTTTAATGTTAAATTTAGCTGTTTACTTTCCAAATGCTACCACAGAATTCACAGGCAAAAACTTATGTAAATTTGAAAATGGTCAGATATGGATAGAGGTAAATTACAAAGATGGCAAAAAGGAAGGTAAGTTGACTGAGCGGCATAAAAATGGTCAGAAAAAGTCAGAGGGAAATTACAAAAAAGGTATTTTAGATGGCAAGTGGACTTGG
>KB889769.1 GCA_000372785.1 gamma proteobacterium SCGC AB-629-P17
CAACTGGAAGAAGAAAAACATCAGTTGCCCGCGTCTACATGACCAAAGGTAAGGGTGTTTTTACAGTTAACAAAAAGCCAATGGATGAGTATTTCGGTAGAGAAACTTCCTCAATGATTGTAAATCAACCTTTAGATGTTGTTGATATGCACAATAAGTTTGATTTTAATATTATCGTGAAAGGTGGTGGCGACACGGGACAAGCAGGTGCAATCAGGTTAGGTGTTACTCGCGCCATAATGGCTTATGATGAAGCTACTCGTGGTGATTTACGTAAAGCTGGCCTCGTAACTCGTGACGCTCGTATTGTTGAACGTAAGAAAGTAGGTAAAAAGAAAGCTCGTAAGAGTGAGCAATACTCTAAACGTTAATATTCTACAAAGTCCATTTACAAAAAAAAACCCACAAGATGTGGGTTTTTTATTTGTGAGAGTTCGGGTATCAATTCAACTGATCATATCGCTCTAATTGGTTATATCTAATAACAGACTGGATTGAGCTAATATATTCATCACCTGGATAAGCATAATTAGTCAGACCCTCAGCAAGTGCAATTCCAGTAATAGGTTTTAATTCATCACGATGAGCTTTTCTTATTAGACGCAGATTTTCGTAGGCATAATTTCTATTAATAGTGAGAACATAGTAATCAATGCATGCTTTTAGGGAATTAAAATTTGCTACCTCATGATTAGCATTTGCATCTCTTTGTTTAGGAACGGTACCGCAACCTTTAGAGAAACACCAAATACCAAAGTAATTATTAAAGTCCTCAGCAAAACGTGACCTTCCCCAATTCGACTCGTTGGCAGCTTGAGCAAGAACTAGTGATGGCGGCAAAATATCAATTACAGTTAATAGATCCTCTATTGTTGCTGGCTTTTTGAGACGATACTTTGTTGCTAATTCATCTAACTCAAAGGCGTTTAATTCGTTATTTAAAATAGATTTTCTAAGTGCAATAATCTCTTCATTTTTTTGATAAATCGAAGGCAGTAAGTAATTAAAAAAAACCTCTTTTCGAACGTCAGTATTTTCAATAGAATTAAAGCTAGGCTTAAAAGATGATAGAGAGGCAGAAGAGACTAATGTGCTGACAGATGCCAAAACAATCAAAAGGAAAAGTTTTTGTAAATTTTGTAAGATATTTCTGTATATATTGATCATAACATAATCAATTCATTGCGAAATTTGTGCATATTATCCTGTAAAAAAAATAAATTTGTTCTAATTTTTTTAAAAAATATTTAACTTATAGTTGTTGGTTGTTCTTTGTCAATATACCAACCTGGAATAACTTATAAATTGAAACAATAACTTAGTTTTTTTTTACCAACTTTTATCGCTATAAATTAATGTATTAGTGATTAAACTGTAATTCGCATAGTCTTTTATATAGCTCTGAGCTTGCTAACAAATCTTGGTGACTACCTTGCGCAATTAAGCGCCCTTGATCAATTAGTAAGATACGATCTGCATGCATAATAGTTGCAAGTCGGTGTGCTATGATGAGTGTGGTTCTTCCCTGCATTAATTCCTTTAAAGCGGCTTGAACTTTTTGCTCACTGCTAGCATCAAGGGCGCTAGTAGCTTCATCTAATAACAGAATAGATGGATCTTTAAGCATCGCTCTTGCTATGGCAATGCGTTGTCGTTGTCCTCCTGATAAACGAACACCTTGTTCACCTAAATAGCTTTCAAAACCATCAGGAAGATGATCTATAAATTCTAATGCATATGCTTTATTCGCTGCTTGTTTGATTTCATCCTCATTTGCCATAGGATCGCCATATCCAATATTATGAGTGACATCAGCTGAAAATAATGTAGGTTGTTGTGGTACATGTCCTATACTTGAACGAAGATCTTTTGGGTCAAGATCAACAAGATTAATATCATCGACTTCGATGCTTCCTTTGTTGGGATCATAAAACCTTTGCAATAACTCAAATATAGTTGTTTTTCCAGCACCCGAAAGTCCAACAATGGCAACAGTCTCACCTGCGTTGATATTAAAGTTAACATCTTCTAAAGCAAATTGTTCAGGCCTTGAAGGATAACTAAAACTCACATTTTTAAAACTTAAAGACAAAGACCCCTTAGTTAACTCTTTGGGGTTAATTGGAGCAATAATTTGAGATTTTTCAGTTAATAACTCAATGAGGCGTTCAGTGGCGCCAGCAGCACGCTGAAGTTGTCCATAAATCTCAGAAATAACAGCTACAGATCTTGCAACCATGATTGCATAAAAAACAAAAGCAGCAAGTTCACCAGCAGTTATGATTCCAGATGCAACGTCTCTACCGCCATTCCATATCATAGCTCCCAGACCTGTAAAAACTAGAATCATTGCTGCAACTATCAATAGAGAACTTTGTATGATGCGTTTTTTAGCTGCAATAAATGCTTTTTCAACTTCGATACTAAATGCTTTTGTTTCTTCGGGTTCACGGGTAAAACTTTGCACCACTTTAATGTTTTGAACTATTTCGCCAGCATAGGTTCCAATGTCTGCAACCCTGTCTTGACTTTTCCTTGAGAGGAATCTTAAGCGACGCCCATAAATTATCATTGGAAGTAGAATTACAGGAACACTAATAAGGACTATAAGAGCTAATTTTAAGTTGGTAATAAGCATCATCGTTAGTCCGCCCAAAAATAAAAGAGCGCTACTAAGAGCCATAGATATTGAAAAGCCAAAAATCGATTGAAGTAATGTAGTATCTGTTGTCAAGCGTGCATTAATTTCACCACTTCGATTGAGCTCAAAGTAATGTGGATGAAGTGTCAGTAAATGTTTAAAGACAGCAAGACGAACATCATTGCTAACTCTTTCTCCAATCCATGAAACAAAATAGAAACGAATAAAAGTACTTACAACCATAATGAGTAAAACAAGAAAGATAGCGAGCATTGCTTTGCTATCGAGAGTATATAATCCTTCGTCAATAAATAATCTGATTCCCTGCCCTAACAATAGAAATGCAATTGAGCTAAAGATAAGTGCAATACCAGCAATTGAGGTAACTTTTTTATAGGGCTTTATGAAAGGTGCTAAATGGAGTAATAGGCGCAGGTCTTGTTTTTGATTTTTTACTATATTAGTAGTTTTTCTATCAGTTAGACTCATATCTTGAAGAAGTTCCTAAAGGGTAATTATTAAGGAAACGCTATTCTTGGTGGGTCTCTCTAAGTAATAGTTCATTGACCGCATCAGTAGGTGTTTTGCTTCCTTCCACCACTGCTAGAACCTGTTCACAGATAGGCATCTCAATTTGGTGTTTTTTTGCAATCTCAATAACTAGTCTTAAGACATTAAAACCTTCTACTGTGGCACCGATATTACTTAACGCTTTATCAGTTGGATTATTATTAGCCAACTCCTTACCAAAACGGCGGTTCCTAGATAAGTCATCAGAACATGTGAGCACTAAGTCACCAATTCCAGACAAGCCTTGAAATGTTAATTTTTCGGCACCTAATGCAACTCCCAGACGAGTCATTTCTGCGAGACCTCGTGTAATTAGAGCAGCTTGAGTGTTAGCTCCAAAGCCAAGTTCACTAGCAATACCTGCTGCAATTGCTAAGATGTTTTTTACAGAGCCACCAACTTGAACACCAATAATATCAGTATTTGTATAAGCTCTTAATGTATTGGTTTGTATAGTACTAGCCCAAAAATCTCGAGTTTTTTTATCTTTAGAGGCAACAACAATCGCGGCTGGTTTCTTTTCGACAATTTCTGTAGCAAAAGTTGGCCCTGAAATTATGCAGGCCTTGTAAGATGGTAAAATTTCGTTAAAAGTTTCGTGAAGAAAGCATTCATTATGAGGGTCAAATCCCTTTGTTGCCCAAGCGATATGATGATGGCTATTTAAATGCTGTTTAATGTTTTCTAAAATGCCACTAAATGCATAGCTAGGTGCTGCTATTAGAATGCCTTCAGATTTTGCAACTAAACTAACATCATGGCTAAGTGTAATACTATTTGTAAAGGGTTTACTTAGAACTGGATGTTGTCTTTCAAGCTTATTAATGCTTTCTTTATCTCTGTCAATGAGAAATATTTCATCAAATTTATCACTAAGAATAATTGCTAGAGCGCTTCCCCACGCACCAGCTCCAATGACAGTAAGAGATTTTTGCATGGTCACTATTTTTTAATCGGAAGGCCAGCTTTTTGCCAGGCATCAAAGCCACCTTTTAAGGTATAAACATTTTCGAATTGGTTCCTGCAGAGGAGTTCAGCTATGCGATTAGAGCGAGAACCAGTCCTGCAATAGGTAAGTATTTTCTTCGATTTGTCTAATGAATCGAGTTTAGTTTTAACTTGTGTCATGGGTATATGGATATCAGATTTAATAAAGCCGGAAGAGCGCTCTTTCTCTTCGCGCACATCTAGGATAATGAGACTATCATCATCCATTAATGTTATCGCTCCGTTAGTATCAACCACTTCATACTTTTTGAATTTATCACCATAAATATTCACTATAAGCAATACAATAAGTGCTAAAAGTGTACCCGTAAGTAAAAGCTCTCCTTGTAGAAATTCAATAAACTCAATCATGGTTAATTTTCCTGTAAAAAAGTGTTCAGCATTTGGTGTCCGTGCTCAGTGAGTATTGATTCCGGGTGAAATTGCACACCCTCAATAGCCAAAGTTTTATGTCGAACGCCCATAATTTCTTCAATACTTCCCGATTCGTTGTTTGTCCAAGCGGTAACCTCAAGGCAATCAGGCAAAGTGGATTGTTCTGCTACTAAAGAGTGATAGCGGGTTGCATTAAGTGGATCTTTAAGTCCCTTAAAAACACCTTTACCTGTATGATGAATTTGTGAGACTTTGCCATGCATAATTCTTTGAGCACCTATGATGTTTCCACCAAAAACTTGAGCGATTGCTTGGAAGCCTAGACATACACCTAAGATAGGTATTTTGCCAGCTAACTTCTCAATCAGTTCGAGAGATATACCCGCCTCATTTGGTGTACAAGGTCCAGGAGATATAACCATATATTTGGGTTTCAGGTTTTCAATCTCATCGACAGTAATTTCATCATTTCGATAGACATTAACCTTTTGCCCCAATTCACCAAAATACTGAACCAAGTTATATGTAAATGAATCGTAATTATCGATCATTAAAAGCATAACTAAACCTTGTTTTTAAGCCTTATTTAAAACTGTGTTCATTTTACAGACAAAAAGGAAGCAAAGTTGAGGCACTGAAAGTAGCAGCTAGACTCTCTAAAGCCGCAAAATTTTAGGCGTTCAAGGTGGGCTTGTTTACTTTCGGTTACTAGAATATTTTCAAGAGATTGACGTTTATTAGCTATTTCTAATTCACTGTAGCCATTTGCTCTTTTAAAGTCTAGGTGCAGTCTTGCAAGTTGTTTTTGGTTTTCTTTGTCATCAAAATGTATTTTCTCGCTAATTATTAAAACACCACCTGGAATCAAGCCATCATAGATCTTTTTGATTAATTTAGAGCGATTTTCAACATCGACAAATTGCAGGGTTAGATTGAGAACAACAATTGACGCATTTTCAATAGCAATATCATTAATATCACTACAGACAATTTCAAAATTATCAACCTTTCCTGTAAGGTTTTTTTGACATTTTTTAACCATCTGTGGAGAATTGTCAACAGCAATAAGTTTGTTATTTTTATGTTTATTGTTGAGAGCTAAAGCAAGTGTTATAGCTCCAGTAGAAGAACCTAGGTCGTAATAGTTAGTGTAATCTTTGCCGTAAGTTCGAGCTACCAAGCCCACCATTTGAATCATCGCTACATAACCTGGAACTGAACGCTTTACCATGTCATCAAAAACCGCTACAACGCTTTCATCGAAACGGAAATCTGAAATGTCACTTTGACTATTGAACAGCTTGTCACGCATAAAGCTCCTCCAAAAATATTTCACTTACTAGTAATTTTGTTTCAGCAACAGTAAAAGTAGAGCGTCTTGCCCAGGTGTCATTATAACTACCGACTTCTAATGGGCCACGGGCGATTGTTGGGTCATTGAAAAGAATTTCACCTAAAGGTTTTGAGCCGATTGCAAGAATGTTGTCGGTATCTGTATTTTTTGGAATAACAGAACGAGCAAACACGACTGGTTGCCCATAACCAATGAGTTCAGCCTCTCTCACAATAAATGTTTGAATTTTGTTGTTAGCAAGCAAATTTAACTCACATTCATAAGGTTTATTTTCTTCTTGAGAGATAATATTGACAAAAAAGTCACTATATTTATTTCTTAACTTTGCTGTTAATGACTGGTTATCTAATAGCCAGGCAAGGACATGCTCAGGTATATCTTCATGAACACTGAATAGTCGCCACTGAAATTTGTTTGGATTAAACATAGCTGGCATATTGTACAAGAGTCTGAGACACTAGTAAATTCGATAAGTTACTTTAATTTGGCAATATTTATGCGTTGAAATAGTCTATTTTTTTTTCATCAATCCAGCGACTAATTAGTGCATTTTGGCTAGCCTCATTTGCTTCGAGTAATTTTGATGAATAATAGCCAGCCTGTTTGAGCAAGTAAGCATCTCTGAGAATGTTAGCAATTTTCATATCAGCAATACCGGTTTGTTGGGTACCCAAAATTTCACCTGGTCCTCTCAATTCTAAATCTTTTTCGGCAATCAGAAAGCCATCATGGCTTTGACGAAGAATATCAAGTCTTTGCTTTGCAGAGTCACTTAGCGGTGATTGGTACATCAAAACGCAGGCGCTTTTCTCCGCACCTCTACCGACACGACCCCTTAACTGGTGCAGCTGAGCTAACCCCAATCTTTCTGCATTTTCGACAATCATTAGACTTGCATTGGGCACATTAACGCCAACTTCAATTACTGTAGTCGCAACTAGCAGGTCAATTCTACCTTCTGCAAAATCTTTCATAATTTCTTCTTTTTCTGATTTAGTTAATCGGCCATGAATCATTACAACTCGAATATCTTCAAGGTTGCTTGAAAGATAGTTAAAAGTATTCTCTGCAGACTCTGCACGCAGCGCTTCTGACTCCTCAATCAAGGTGCAAACCCAATAAATTTGCCGACCTTCATTAGAAATCCGCTTAATTTTTTCGATTAACTCATCTCTACGATTATTACTTAAAGCAACGGTTTTAATTTTCTGACGACCAGCCGGTAATTCATCAATCACTGAAGTATCCAAATCAGCGTAAGCGCTCATCGTCAAAGAGCGTGGGATAGGTGTAGCTGTCATTACTAATTGATGGGGAGTTCTATTTGCTTTTTGAGCGAGTGATAAGCGTTGATGGACGCCAAACTTGTGCTGCTCATCGATAATAACAAGTGCTAAATTATGAAAGGACACATTTTCTTGGAATAATGCATGTGTGCCAATCACAACTTGTGCTTCTCCTGATTCGATTAAATTCACTTGATTTGTTCTTTCTTCAGTATTTTGAGAGCCTGAGAGGAAGGCTAGCTTAATTCCTAAATGATTGAGATAATTACTGAAACTTTGCAGGTGTTGTCGCGCCAAAATTTCAGTCGGCGCCATGACAGCTGTTTGGAAATTATTTGAAACAGCTTGGAGCAGGGCAAAGACTGCGACAATAGTCTTTCCAGAACCAACATCACCTTGAAGCAGTCTTAGCATAGGTTGCGGTGAGGAGATGTCCT
Source organism: gamma proteobacterium SCGC AB-629-P17 (assembly GCA_000372785.1). GTDB lineage: Bacteria > Pseudomonadota > Gammaproteobacteria > PS1 > Pseudothioglobaceae > Pseudothioglobus. The sequence continues at coordinate 7,672 of KB889769.1, forward strand.
GATTTATTTCTTCGATGCAGCGAGAATGGGCTTCAGTTAACTGGAATTCTAGTGAATGTAATAGCTGGTCTGTCAATGAATTATTGATTGAGAAGATATTGCAACTGTTTGTTTTTCTGACTACTTTAATTTTCAACAGACTCAACCGTTGTGCGGCAAGCTCTTCAATAATCAATCTTTGTTGTGAAATATGTTCAAAGTTCTCAATTTTGGATAAATCTTCGCCTTTTTCAGGGTGGTGCAGTAAAAACAAAGAATCTTTGAGGCTTGGCATTGCGTTCTTTGTTATTTTTTCAAAGTAGTCATCAATCACTGTGTTTTTCAGTACTTCAAGTGCTTTATTGACCCACTGCTTCATTTTGGCCTGAGTGACGCCTGCACACAGTGGGTAAATTGGAGTCAGTGTTTTTTCCAGTAAAGGGGTTTGTTTTTGCGAAATCAAGCGATATTCAGGGTGATGCATTTCTAATCCCTGTCGGCCAATCTTTATTTCACCGAAGCACTGAATAAGTTCGCCACGAACAAAGGCTTGTTTTTGGTACTGATTAATATGAAAAAAACGCAATAAGATTTTTTTGTTCTTATTATCAGATAGGTAGCATAGCAACTGTCGTTGCCTTGTAGGCGCTTCTTCTATTCTGTCTATTGATAGCTCAAGCAAGGCTTCATCACCCACCTTGACAGAAGAGAGCGGAGAGATGTAGGTTTTGTCTTGGTATCTATTTGGTAGATGAAAGAGAAGATGCTCTAGAGAATAAATCCCAATCTGATTTAATCTGTCTGAAGTTTTCTTTCCTAATCCACTAATTGAAATAACTGGATCAGAGAGCGATAGCATAGTATTAGTAACTATATTGATCAGAATTGATTACCATGACACCATCCATTTCAACGTTAACTCCTTTTGGAAGCTCATTCACCCCGATTGCTGCACGAGCGGGATAAGGTTCGTTAAAGTAGCTTGCCATAATTTCATTGAGGACTGCAAAGTTATTTAGGTCTGTCAAAAAGATATTAAGTTTAACGATATTACTTAAGTCACCTCCAGCTTCTTGACATACGGCTGTTAGATTTTTAAACACTTGGTGAATTTGCTCTTCAATATCACCTTCAACGACCTCCATGTTTTCAGGAATTAAAGGAATCTGCCCTGAAAGATAGATTGTTGTGCCACCATTAATTACTACAGCTTGAGAATATGTGCCAACAGCTGTAGGAGCTTTTTCCGTCGAAATAATGCGTTTTTTCATGATAATGAATTGAATTTATAAAATAGGTTTTATTATATTCTGGATGATTGTTTTTTGTAGAGCTCTTTAATAGTTATTGATAGACGAGACCATATTACCTAGAAGTAATTATATAAAAAGGAACAGGAAAACCCTTAACCTGGTCTGACGCCACGGATTCGCTCAGACCGGCGGCGTAGCATTTCAAGTGTAGTAAGCAATAAAATAGAGAATATTACAAGAATAGTTGCAGCACCTAGAATTGTTGGGCTAATTTCATTACGGATTCCAGACCACATCTGTCTTGGAAGGGTGTACTGATCTGGCCCTCCAACAAAGAGAACAATTACAACTTCGTCGAATGATGTAATAAAAGCAAAGAGGGCACCTGAGATGACCCCTGGCGCTATAAGAGGTGCTTGTATTTTGAAAAAATTTCTAAACGGTGAACCACCTAGAGTTGCAGCGGCACGCATCAAGTTGTTATCAAACCCAGATAGTGAAGCTGTCACTGTTATTACAACAAAAGGTATCCCTAAAATCGTATGAGCAATAACTAGACCTGTAAGCGTTGCCAGTAAATTGGCTTTTGCAAAAAAGAAGAACATACCTGTAGCGGTAATAATAAGTGGCACAATCATTGGAGAAATCATGAGCGCCATGATTGCACGATTAAAAGGCATATGTCTATTTGACAACCCAAGTGCTGCTAAGGTTCCTAGAACAGTTGCAAAGAGAGTTGCAAAGACAGCAATAATGGCACTATTCTTGATGCCAATCATCCATCTATCAGAGCATACAGTTGTGGTGTTGGTTTCACATATACCTAATAAATCTTTGTACCAACGGGTACCGTAGCCATCAAAGTTAAAAGACCAAGTTTCAAAACTGAAGATTTTCATTTCAGGAATAAATTGCAGGTAAGGGGAGTTAGTGAATGACAAGGGTATAACAACAACTAGCGGTGCAACCAAGAAAAATAAAACAAAACCACAAAAAAACAGATAAAAATAGTGCCAAAGTTTTTGTTTAGTAGTTGTGTAAGAAGGAAATACCATTTTCTTAACCCATTTTTAAATTATCAATACCAATCAAACGGTCATATACCCAGTAAAGCATTAGAACTGCAACTAAAAGTATTGCTCCGATTGCGGAGCCAAGACCCCAATTTAAAGTTTTCTGCATTTCACGTGCAACAAAGTTACCAATCATTAGTCCGTCTTTTCCTCCAACAAGCTCTGGTGTAATGTAGTAGCCAATAGCTACAATGAATACAAGGATACAACCAGCACCAATGCCTGGGACGGATTGTGGCATATAGACTCTTATAAAGGCCCAAGTAGGTGAAGCGCCAAGGTTTTGTGCAGCCTTCATGTAGCTTGGTGGTATTCCCTTCATAACGCTATAGATTGGCAAAATCATAAATGGAAGTAGAATCTGTGTCATTACAATTATTGTGCCAGTGAAGTTATACATCATAGGGATACGATCCTCTTCACCAAAACAAAGGTCGATGTTGGTTTCTCCAAAAAATGGCAGATTGACTATATCTTCGAAGCAGGGCAGAACGGTTAGTAATGTGTCATTAACGACACCGTTTTGTTGAAGCATAATCATCCAAGCAACGATTCTTACTAGTAGCGATGTCCAAAAAGGCATTAAGACACAAATCATGAGTAAATTTGAGGTTCTCATTGGCAACGTTGCTAGTAAATATGAAACAGGATAGGCCAGAATCAAACAAAAAATGGTCACCATCAAGCTTACCTGCAGGGTTCTCATCCATATGGTTTTATAAATTCTTAAATGTTCTTTTTTCTGAATAATATTTTTATTAGCGTCAAATTTTAAATCCACAGCATTTAGGTAATAGCCCATCGTGTAGGGGTCTTGCATTGCACCTAGTGATTGCCAAAATTCAACTTTGCCCCAGCGCTTGTCTTTTTTAATCATCTTCTCTTTATATGGGGCGTCCCATTTATAGGGTTTAATTTCTTCTTTTGATTTTTTATCAACTTTTGTAGCCTCTTTCACTGTCTTCATCATTAGACTTCGCCAGCCTGATAACTCATAGGTCATTCTGGTGCCAGATTTACCTAGTAAAAGTTTTCCTTCACCATCAGGTAATTTGTGTGTATTTCTTATGTCATTGATAACTGCAGCATACATCTCTTCGCCTGGTAGACTAGTTTTGTCCTCCCAGATCTGATATTGGGAAAATGTCAGTGGAAACACATTGTTGATTGCATTATCATCAACACTTCTTGAAAGAAGTTGAACAATTGGATTAACAAATAATATTAATACGAATAAGAGTGGGACTAATATTAAAAGAAATGAACGAATCTTTGTTCGACGCAAAGATTTACGTAAGCTCTCTTTGAGAGGGACACCATCGTTTGTAAGTAATTGTCCTTTGGAATCGATTGTTGAACTATCATTCATAAAATTATCACTCAAGCCCTAACTTGTGATTAGGACAAAAAAATAAAACAGGTCGGTATCAATACCGACCTGTTTTATTTGACCAGCTTAAAGAATCAAACCAGTCTATTGGTCGATTTACTACTTAGCCATCCAAGCTGCGAAACGGTCAGCTGCTTCTGCACCGTTGTCAGCCCACCAAACAGGATCGGCAACAATAGTGTTCGCCATAAGAGCTGGCGTATTAGGCATATGCTCCATGATAGTCGCACCAGTATGGAACCATGGCTCACCTGCTTCTAGTATATCAATCGCAGAAGCACGCATTGGACCATAGTTAATATAGTGCGCTTGACCTGCTTGTTGCTCTGCACTTGAAGCGTGAATTAAGAAATGTAAGGCTTCTGCATAGTTTGGAGTGCCCTTTATCATAACTAACCATTCTTCTTCGAGGACTTGTCCATCCCAAACAACGACGAAGTCAGCGCCTTCAGATAGAATTGCACCGCCGATACGACCGTTATATGCAAGTGACATTGCTACTTCGCCAGAGCTAACCAATTCAAGTGGTTTAGCACCAGAAGACCAGAACACTACATCGTCTTTGATAGTGTCAAGTTTTGCAAATGCACGATCCATTCCTTCATCAGTGCTCATCACGTCATATACGTCTGCGATGGCAACACCGTCTGCATATAATGCCATTTCAATTAGAGCGTTACCCCAAGTGTGGATACCACGCTTGCCTGGGAATTTCTCTAAATCGAAGAAGTCAGCAATCGTTGATGGTTGCTCACCCTCGTAAGTAGAACCAAGGTGGAAAGGGACGTATGACCAAAAGATTTGAGGAACTACACAATCATTTGGAACGTCAACCATGATGTCATCATCCATTGATGTGCCATCTGCAGCAGGAAGAAACAGATCGCGAGGTAGTTCTTCAAATAGACCTTCATCACAACCTACACGAGCTTCGTGTGGAAAAACGTCAACGATATCCCATTGAACATTTCCTGATTCAACCTGTGCACGAATTTCACCAAGACCACCGTTATAACTAATCATATTTACATCGGCAGAATTGTATGTGTCAACATACGCTTTTTGTTGTGATGCAGAATAGCCACCACCCCAAGAAACTAATGTGACATCCGCTTGCACGGCACCGGCCAACATTGCTGTTGAAATAGCACTTGCAATCAGAGTTTTTGTTATTACTTTTTTCATTTTTTTCTCCTAAAGTAAAAAATGCCAGAGCTCTATCCATCAAGAGCCAGACAATCTTCCGACATCCAACCGATATCAACTTGTTTGCCTTCTTGAAGGCTAACATTATCAATTGAATTAGGAATTTTGACGATAAAATCGTCGTGTCCACACACACTAAAGCGTGTGCGAATATGGTCGCCGTGGTAGATTAACTCTTCTACCTTAGCTGAATAAGTGTTTGGTGTTCTTCCCTCTGTAGGTGAAACAAAAATACGTTCTGGGCGAAGTGATAATGTGGCGCGCTCGCCAACACTGTTAACATTTATTTTACTTGCTACTACGATATCGCCAGAATCTGTTTTAACGGTTACTTGGTCACCATTGATTGCTTCTACGGAACCCATTAAGCGGTTATTCTCACCAATAAAGTTTGCTACAAAGGCATTCTCGGGTCTTTCATAGAGGAGTTCTGGTGTAGAGCATTGTTGGACAACGCCATCATCAAAAACAGCAATACGGTTTGACATAGTAAGTGCCTCAGTTTGGTCATGGGTAACATAGATCACTGTTAGGCCAAGATTTTCGTGAAGATGTTTGATTTCATATTGCATCTGTTCGCGTAGGTTTTTATCAAGTGCTCCTAAGGGTTCGTCCATTAGAACTAGGTCAGGGTCAAAGACAAGAGAGCGAGCTACTGCAACACGTTGTTGTTGACCACCTGATAATTGCATAGGTCGCCTATTACCAAACTCTCCTAGTTGGACCATATTTAGTATCCGCTTGACTTTCTCTTCTCTTTCAGATTTGCCTATTTTGCGGACTTCCAGAGGGAAAGCTAAGTTCTCCGCAACAGTCATGTGAGGGAAGAGTGCATAGTTTTGAAAAACCATTCCAATACCACGCTTATGGGGTGGAACATTATTTATGGGTTTACCTTTCAAGTAAATATTACCGTTGGTTGCAGGCTCAAATCCAGCTAGCATCATTAAGCAAGTAGTTTTACCAGAGCCAGATGGACCTAACATAGTTACAAATTCACCAGGAGCTACATCTAAGTTAAAATCTTTAACAACAAGAATTTCACCATCATAGCTTTTTTGTACATTTTCAAACTGTACTACAGGTTCTGTCTCAGTCATATCTCAAAAATCTAAAAGAAAAATGTTCTTAAACAGGAGAATTTTTCCTGTCTATCCTTAGTTTAAATTAACGCAAAAAATTTAAGTATTATTCAACGAAAAGCTCGAACGCATAAACTATCCCAAGCTTATTGAACTCAACCAAGCTACAGTATATCCTAACTGCAATGCAAATCTTACATTAATTGGAAACTTGAATCAAGTCCGAAATTGTTACATAATTAAGAACAGTGTTATAGTTAAGTAGCTTGAATGTGGAAATAAATTGAGTCAGTTTCTATAAATCAAATATATATATGGATATGTCCTTTATTTGGTTCTATTAAATCTTATTAAAGAAATTTTTTTAGACTTTTAAGATGGTGCCCGGGGCCGGAATCGAACCGGCACGGCCGTTAAAGCCGCAGGATTTTAAGTCCTGTGTGTCTACCAATTTCACCACCCGGGCTTAGGGCATGTGAAGAACCAGAAATTATATACTATCGATTAATATTTTTTCGCATATTGTATCGCTCTATTATTAATATTAAAGGCAATTAAAACAAGAGCTTTGTTAGAGTTAGTTCTATTATTTATGTAAAATTTATATATTTCCCATAACAACTTTTAGAGGTAGTTTCATTGATTAAATTAATATTAGTGATGTTGCTAGGTTGGATCGGGTTTACCCTGTTCAAAAAATTTATAAATCCAACTGAAAGTAAAAAAGCTGGCTCTGATTCTGGGCAAAAAATGGTTGCTTGTGCAGTTTGTGATACACACATACCTGAATCAGAAGCGATTATAAAAAACGACCAAACATTCTGCTCTAAAGAGCATTCGGAGTAGATCAGTCATGAAATTTCTTTTTGATTTCGGACCCATTATCCTTTTCTTTGTGGTCTATAAACTCTATGGCCTTTATGCGGCAATTTACGCAATGATCGCAGCAACCTTTGTACAGATGATGTATTCAAGATATACAACTGGCAAGTTTGTAAACTCTCAGGTGCTTACCTTTGTTTTACTGGTGATATTTGGTGGAATTAGTATCGCACTAAGGGACCCTGCATTTGTTATGTGGAAAGTGAGTATTCTGTATGTGATATTTGCACTTGCACTGATTGGAAGTAACTGGATTGGAAGCAAAACGCTGCTTGAGAGAATGCTTGGTAAAGAGCTTCAATTATCGAGAGAGATTTGGCAACGGTTAACTTGGTTCTGGGGCTTTGGCTTCATTGGTATAGCAGTCATTAATGCATATTTTGTAAATGTAGCACTCTCCGCACGGCAAAGGTTTTTGGATACTGGTATACCAGTTCCTGAAGAAGATATTAGTAAATTTGATTGTAGTCAGACGCTTTTACAAGATCTTTGTTTGTCGGCACAGCAATCTATGGATACATGGGTTAATTTTAAATTATTTGGTACTTTGGGCTTAACACTCGTGTTGATAGTGATTACGGTTGTTATTTTAAGTAAAAATATCAAAGAAAGAGAGTCTGGAGTTTGATATGAATTCATTAAGTTCTGTCAATTACAAAATATTATTAGGTTTGGAGTAAAACTTGTTCAAAGTTGGTGCATTAGTTGCTTACAAAGGCAAACCAGCTAAGATTAGTGCCGTTACCACGCACAAATATGATTTAAGTTTCTCTGATGGTAGTAGCCGCAAGGTTCGAGAGAAGGATTTTCGTTATATTCACCCAAACTTTACTAGTGTAAATAATAACTGTCCTTTTGCAGATATGAACGTCTTGGAAGATCTTCAAGCTGAGTCATTGTCGTTAAAGGAGCTTACTGAGTGGCTCTTCGATAACTATTCCAGTCAAAATGCCTGGTGTACTAATTTATTAGCAGAGGAAGGTCTTTATTTTTTCTGGAATAAAGACATAATAATTTTACGTTCAGCTGAGCAAATAAAAGTCATAGGAAAACAAAGGAAAGAAAAGAGTTTAGAGATTGAAAGTCTTCAGAGATGTGTTGATAATCTTCAAAACAATATAGTTGATAAGCGCGATTTCTTTTGGTTGAGAGAAATAGAGAAGGTAGCACTCAATCAATCCAAGCATACCAAAGTGTTGAATGCTTTATCAATAGACAATACTCCAGAAAGTGCTCATGAATTACTGTTAAAAATTAAGTACTGGTCTGAGTTAATTAATCCCTACCCTGAGCGTCACAAAATTTACCCTAATGAAGAACTAACGCTGGATTGTAAGGAAGTCACTAGAGAAGACTTAACTCACTTAAAAAGTTTTGCAATAGATAATAGTGATTCGAGTGAAGCGGATGATGCGATAAGTCTCGATGGAGAGACAGTCTGGATTCATATTGCCGATGTTGCATCTCAGGTTGATATTGATAGTGAGTTAGATGCTTATGCACAAAAGCGAGCGTCAAATCTGTACTTGCCTAATCAGATCATTCACATGCTCCCCTCTAATCTATCTACTTTTTGCTCTCTTGGAGAGAGTGAAAAATCAAGTGCACTGTCGATTGGGTTTAAGTTGATTGATTGTCAAATAATTGATATAACAATTTTGCAGAGTGAGATTAAGGTTGTGAAAATGAGTTATGAGGAAGCTGATCAAGCTTTGAAAGAGAATCAAGTCTTATTCAAATTAAACACACTTGCAAAGTCTCATAAGGAGTTTCGAAATAAAAACGGTGCGATCAAATTAGATTTGCCTAACGTTGAAGTCAAACTCAAAAATAAAAAAGTTGATATCCAAATTCAAGCTGAGAGTGAGAGTCGTGAACTGGTCGCAGAAATGATGGTGATTGCAGGTCGCGTAATTGCACAGTATGCAACTGAGAATAAGATTTCGATGCCTTTTCTGACGCAGGAGGTAGGTAGCTTTAGTAAAGAAATCATGCAAAATAAAGAGAACTTAACAGCCACACAAGCTTTTCAAGCAACTCGCTGCTTCAAGCAATCAAAGATTACACTAAAAGCTTCATTACATGCGGGGCTTGGGTTGTCATGCTATGTTCGTGTGACGAGCCCAATTAGACGTTATCTAGATTTACTGACGCAACAACAATTAGTGAGATTTATTAATCATCAGACGACCCTCGACGATACCCAAATTAAGCAAAGAATTACTCAAGTTAATGTCGTTATCTCTAGAGTTAATAAGGCTACTAGACAGAGTATTGAGCATTTTAAATGTCTATTCTTAAAACAAAACAATAAATGGCGTGGTAAGGGAATTATTGTTGATCTCAATGGAAATAAAGCAACACTACTAATTCCAGAAATTGCAATGATTACGCATCTAAAACTCAATTCAAAAGCTCAACTGGATGATGAAATTGAATTGGGAGCAGTATCGATAAATCTTGAGAATAGATTAATTGATTTCAAGCCACTCTAAGCTCTCACCCAGTTTAATGGCGTTACCTTGATTGTTTTTCCAGTCACCTAAAACGTATCGAGTGTAACACACCACTTTATGTGTATTTTGCCTGTGAGTATGGCCATGAATAAGATCCGTATTAGGATATTTCGCCATTAATTCATCAACAGCTGATTGATTAACATCCATAATCTTTTCTGATTTATAGCTTTGTGCTTCGATACTTTTTTTACGTAACTGACCCGTTAATTTAAGTCTCAGATTTTTGGGTAAGTGAAGGAAAATAAACTGAATGATTGGATTTCTGAGAACTTTCTTCAATTTTTGATAATCAACATCATCGGTACAAAGACTGTCTCCATGTATAAGGAGATAGTTTTTTTCATTATGATTCAGTAAATGAGGTTCTTTAATAATTTTGCAACCAGTTTCCTTTTCAAAGGAATTTGAGAGTAAAAAATCGCGATTTCCAGCCAACACAAAAACTTGAGTTGTCTTTGTTAATTTAGCCAGTATAGTTGCTATCGATTGATAGGTATTAAGTGAAATATCGTCGCCAATCCATGTATTAAACAAGTCTCCTAAAATGAATAATTGGTCGACCTTTGAAGCATATTCTGTGCAGAATTGATTAAACAATTCAACCTTGTCTTTCTCAACTTGTGTGAGGTGAAGGTCAGCAATGATTAATGATTGTTGCATATTTGTTGTTGCTATTTACATATCGCCAGAGATTTAATCTTGAACAAAAGTTTTGGTAATAATAATTGGGCTTGCTGGAACATCGGCGTGGCCGCCTAAATTTAGAGTTTCAACTGACTGTATTTTGTCAACCACATCTTGGCCAGCCACAACCTCACCAAAGACGCAATAACCCCATCCGTCTTGACCAGGAAAGTCCAAAAATTGGTTATCAGCAACGTTAATAAAAAACTGAGAGCTTGCAGAATGGGGAGCCATAGTTCTTGCCATTGCAACGCTATATTTACTGTTCTTTAAGCCATTCTTGGCTTCATTTTCAATGTTTGCTTTGGTTGGCTTTTGTTGCATATCTTCTGTCATACCACCTCCTTGTATCATAAAGTTAGGAATGACACGGTGGAAAATAGTACCTTCAAAAAAACCATCTTCTACGTAATCAATGAAATTTTTTGCTGTAATTGGTGCTTTCTCTACATCAACATTGATGTGAATTTCACCCATATTTGTCTCAAGAATAATCATGGTTTTTTGTCAATAAAGTAAAAAGTGAGAATTATAACTTATTTCATTAACAGTACTTTCATAAAGATCAACGTTCGAGTATAATTTCACCCTTTTTAGCAAACAGTTTAGGATTTGTTATGTACGCAGTTTTTAAAACAGGCGGAAAGCAGTACAGGGTTTCTGAAGGTGAGACTTTAAAAATCGAGAAACTTGAAGTGGAACCTGGTAAGAAGGTCACCTTTAATGAGGTATTGATGATTGCAGATGGTGAAAATGTTCAAGTGGGCTCACCACTTGTGGACAAAGCCAGTGTTGAAGCAAAGGTAATTTCCCAAGGTAAAGGCAAAAAAGTAAATATTTTGAAGTTTAAACGTCGGAAACACTCCATGAAGCAGCAAGGGCATCGCCAGTTGTTTACAGAAATACAAATCGGTAAAATTAAGGCATAAGGAGTAATCTATGGCACATAAAAAGGCAGGCGGCAGTACTAATAACGGTAGAGATTCAGTTTCCAAAAGACTTGGTGTAAAACGATTTGGTGGTCAAGTTGTATTAGCAGGCAATATTTTAGTTCGCCAAAGAGGTACTAAATTTCATCCAGGTGCCAATGTTCGCAAAAGCAAAGACGATACCTTGTTTGCAGTAGCTGATGGCAAAGTTCAATTTGAAAAGAAAGGCAAGTTTAATCGCCAGTATGTTTCTATTGAAACAGCCTAGTTAATGACTTTGAATTAATTGAAAAAGCGCCTTCTGGCGCTTTTTTATTGTAATAAAATAATCTCATTTAGAATTACACTTTATATGAAATACGCAATTGTTTTTCCAGGTCAAGGCTCTCAGTCCTTTGGCATGTTATCTGATTTGTCCAGCAATTTTTCTATTGTTAAAGACATCTTCAGTGAAGCTAGTGATGCGCTTGATTTAGATTTATGGAAGCTAGTGCAAGAAGATGAAGATGCACTCAATCAGACTAAGAACACTCAGCCTGCGATGCTGGCAGCAGGATATGCAACCTACAAAGTTCTCGCAAATGAGGTTGATTTGTCGCCTATTTGCATGGCAGGTCATAGTCTTGGAGAATATACAGCTTTGGTGGCAGCTAAATCATTGAATTATTTTGAAGCAGTTAAATTGGTTAGAAAAAGAGCAGAACTAATGCAATCAGCGGTACCAAGTGGAACTGGCGCAATGGCAGCTATACTTGGGCTTAATGATGAGAAAGTGATTGAAATATGTAATCAAACTAGCTCTAAAGGTGTTGTTGAGGCAGTTAACTTTAACTCTCCTGGTCAAGTAGTGATTGCTGGGGAAAGTGAAGCTGTTAATATTGCCTGTGACGTAATGAAAGAAGCAGGTGCAAAACGCGCACTATTACTACCAGTTAGTGTTCCATCTCATTGCTCACTTATGAATAATACTGCGCAAGAATTTTCATATTCAGTCGATGTAGTGAATTTTAAGATGGGTGAGACAAGTGTTTTGCATAATGTTGATGCCTCTTACGCTAATGATGCTAATGAGATAAAATTGAAATTAGTTGAACAGTTATGTAAACCAGTGCTTTGGACTTCTTCGGTTCAAAAAATGCAACAATTAGGTGTGGAAAAATTGATTGAATTAGGGCCAGGTAAAGTATTAGCAGGACTCACGAAGCGCATTGATAAATCGCTTAGTAGCATTGCTGTTATTGATACGGCAACTATTCAATCTACGATAGAGGAGATATCATAATGTTAGACGGAAAATTAGTTTTAGCCACAGGCGCAAGTAGAGGTATTGGTCAAGCTATAGCACTGACTTTGGGTGAAGCTGGTGCAACCGTCATTGGTACAGCAACAAGTGAGTCAGGTGCTAATAATATTACTAAAATACTTGCGGACAAAAATATTCATGGCAAAGGCATGATACTCAATGTGACTGATAATGATCAAATTATAGAGCTATTAAAGGCTGTTACTGTTGAGTTTGGTTCGGTTGATATTTTGATCAATAATGCGGGGATTACTCGTGACAATATCCTTATAAGGATGAAAGAGGAGGAATGGGATGAAATTATTAATACAAATCTTTCTTCTGTTTATAAAATGTCCAAGGCGGTATTGCGCGGAATGATAAAGAAAAAATCTGGCAGAATTATTTCTATTACTTCAGTTGTTGGCGCCATGGGCAATGCAGGGCAATCAAACTATGCTGCAGCTAAAGCTGGAATTATGGGCTTTACTAAATCATTGGCAAGAGAAGTTGGTGCTAGAGGTATTACCGTTAATACTATTGCGCCAGGTTTTATTGAGACAGATATGACAAATAGTCTTCCAGAAGATCAAAAGGCAGCTCTAACTTCTCAGATTCCTATGGCTAGATTAGGAACAGTTGATGAAATTGCGCAAGCAGTTTTATTTTTAGCAGGTGATAGTGGTTCTTATATTACGGCTCAAACGTTGCACGTTAACGGAGGAATGTATACAGTATAGTTATTTCAGGATTTTTTCTATTCTTGTTCTTTCAAAAAAAGGTGTCTAATAAATATAACAACAATCGATAGCATAAATCCTACTATAGAGATAAATAGTATGTTTTTATTTGATTTTCTTAAATCTGCTATTTGATTAGATACAATTTCATTAACGAGACTGGTATGTTGATATAAATCAGTTCTGTTAAGTTTAGTTATTAAAGTTTCTTTTTTGAATTCCAAACTATCTAATTCAAGAGATAAATCAGAAATATAAAAAAGCATATCATTCTTTCTGATTAGCTGTTCAACAGATAGTTCTTTACCTTCATTTGCGGAAATATTATCTCTAGACGTTAATTTACTTAATACACTACTAATCGAAGTAATTCGATTATCAAAATCCGATATAGCTGCTAATTCCTTATTTTTCAGAAAATCTACTCTTTCTTTTGAAAGATTAACTGCATAATCAACTATCTCTTGTAATAAACTGTGGTTGTATTCAATGGAAGGGCCATTAACTTTGATTTCCAAACCTCCATTTTTACTTATCCTAACATTTTTATCACCATAGAGAAATTTGATTTTATGTTCAAGATCCATTAATTCTCGGATTGGCTCATTATTGTAATGGCCAAACATCAGTTTTGCACTAGACTGATAAACTGGTTTCGGTTCTGGTTGAATGAAATAAGTATAACCAGCTGCAATTACTGCACAAATTAGAGTAATTGTAATTATTATCTTTTTTGCATCAATAAATATTTTTAATAACTCTCTTAAATCAATTGTATCTTCTTCATAGAAATTTTTTTTTGTGTTTTGTTTCATGTGTTAATTTATTCAAGAAATTGGATAAGCATTTTATCTAATATAAATCATTGTAATTAATTAATCAATACACTATATATCATTATGACATATGTTCAGAGAGAGATTATTTTAATTGTAGATTGCTAATCGATAAGTTTCTATCTACGAGTTTTAAAAAAATCTTGTAATAATTTACTACATTTATTTTCTAAAACTCCGCCTTTAATATGGATTTTATGATTAAAAAAGTCTGCATTAGTTAAGTCTGAACATGATCCACAAACACCTGTTTTTAGATCATATGCACCAAAAATAATCCGAGAAATTCTTGCATGCACCATAGCCCCTAAACACATAGCACAAGGCTCGAGTGAAACATATATTGTCGAATTTATTTGGCGATAGTTTTTAAGTTTTTTTCCTGCAACTCGTAGTAATTGAATTTCAGCATGAGCAGTTGCATCATTTGTTGAAATAGGCTGGTTATGAGCTTTAGCGATAAGAAATCCATCTTTAACTAAGACAGCACCTATTGGTACTTCACCTTCAGTCTCTGCTTTTAATGCTTCCTGTAAGGCTACTGCCATCCATTTTTCATCATTATTCATAAGATAATCTTAACTATATGTATATTTAATTAAATTTATATAATTTAGAATTGTACCTTTCTTGAAAATGAGTTTCATTAGAACCAACTACCTATTTGTGCCACTTTAATAGCCAAAGTAAACATAACAAAAGCTATAAAGCTATCAAGAAGTCGCCAAGCTGTGGGTTTTTGCATTGTAGGTGATAATAATTTAGCACCGTAAGCAAGGCTAAAGAAAAATACAAAACTTGCTAGTGATGCACCTATTGCATAAGCAAGTTTTGTATTTCCTGGAAATTGTTGTGATACAGAGCCTATAAGCACGACAGTATCTAGATAAACATGAGGATTAGCAAAAGTTAGAACCGCCAAAAAAGATAAAGTTGAAGTCAGTCCATTTGAAGAAGCACTTTCAATAACTAAAGCAGAATTTCCATTAATAGCATCTCTAAGTCTCAATAGTCCATAACCCGCAAGCCAAATGGCAGAAATACCAAATAACCAATCTGACACTAAATCAATGTAGTTATTAAGGAATATTGATATTCCAGCTATTCCAATGCTGATTAATAAGGCATCTGAAAGTGAACAAAATAGAGCAACAGTAAAAACATGACGACCCATAAGTCCTTGTCTAAGAACAAATGAGTTTTGTGCTCCAATGGCTAATATTAATGAAAATCCAAGAATAAAGCCTGTTAAAAAAGCGCTTAGCATATACTAATTTTATTTACTTTTTATTCCCACTCAATTGTTAAATACTTATAACTCATTGATTTAAAAGTACTTTTAAAATACTTCTCAAGTACTTATCAAGTTTAATATTTAATGGCATCAGTACGAACATACCATGCATCAAAATAGGTAATCCTTCTAAAGACTCTAACGTAACCCTTTGAAATCATAAGTTCGTCAATTTTATTTTGTAAATTTGTAAGATTATGCTCAATAGTAAAAAAAACTGGTCGGTATTTTTCAAAGTCTAGTGACTGTAGAATTTCGTATTCACTTCCTTCTGTATCGATAGATAAATAAGAGGGTGCATCTCCATTAAAGTGTTTTTCCATAACATCATTTATAGAAATTGTTTCAACCTTAACTACCTTACCATTTTTTATTCTTTCTTGGGTGTTACCTGGCATCGTAGACAAATCGCTATATTTGAAGTCAACCAAGGTAGACGATACTCCAAAATCTGAAACAAAAAAATCCAACTTTTCGCCACTACATTTCCAAATGCAATCAGTTATGATTTTAGTATTTGGGCGGTTATTTTTAAGTTCTTCATGCCATTGAGGGCTGGGTTCTGCAAGAATGCCTGTCCATCCAAAATTATTCTCAAGCATATAACTATTTGATAGAGAAATCCCATCAGTTGCGCCAAATTCTAGAAAGGTTTTATCAAATAAATCACCAACTATAAATGAAGCAAATGCATCTTGAAATAATTGAGATTTAATTATTTTATTTTTATCACCCACTGACTCGATAAAATTTGAAAGTAGTTTCTGTTCTTCTGCGACAAGTGCCTCTTTAATTAAAGCAGTATGTAGTAGTGTATAAATATCAATATTATGTTCAATAGCGAAATTCACTAGTTCCCAAAGAGTTGGATTTCCTTCAAAATTTATGTTCAGCATATTTAACCCTGCTCCCACTCGGTAACCACACCCTTATAATTCATTGATTTAACAACACTTTTCAAAGAGTCCGCTAAAAGTCCGCTAAAAAAATTATAGAGAAATTTGTCTTAAATTTAGCAGAGTCCGCAAATAATCCAACATAGTTTATTCTACATTAGATNATCGCAGGGTAGAATTAAGTCCTAGTTTAAAAAGACTCTAGTATGAATAAACGACTAGCAACTTTATTTGGATTCTTGACTACTTTTTTTACGGATCGAAGAATCACCAATATTTATATAGTATTACTCATCCTGTTATGTTTAATACCAGCAATTATCATAGCGGTTTTTGTGGTGTAGNAAATTCTTAATTACTCCCTCACACATCAAACGAACTTTGGACTTATAATCCTTTTATGAGGTTCGCATTTTTTAAAGATGAGCGTATTGAAGCTACTAAAGGAGCTAAAGGAGTCTGTCCTTGTTGTGGCTCTGAGTTAATTGCTAAATGTGGAGAAGTTTATGCCCATTATTGGTCACATAAGAAAAAATGTGTTGACCACTGGTGGGAAAATGAAAAAGAATGGCATCGTAATTGGAAAAATCAGTTTCCTAAAGAATGGCAAGAAGTAATTCATCGTGACGAGAGTGGTGAAAAGCACATTGCAGATGTTAAGACGAGCGAAGGTTGGGCAATTGAATTTCAACATTCCTACCTAAAGCCAGAAGAGCGTCGTTCAAGGAATAACTTCTACAATAAGCTGATATGGGTTGTAGATGGAACGAGACGTCCAACAGATGCTAAGCAGTTGCAAAAAATATTTGACGAAGGTGAATTTAGGCAGTATGGACCTTCTCTACTACATATTCACTTCCCTGAAGATTGCAGACTGCTTAAAGAGTGGGGGAATAGCAATTCTTTGGTATTTTTAGACTTTAATGATGAACGTTTATGGTTAATTTACCCAAGAATCTCCGGTAATAGAATTTTCTTGAATTCATTTCAACGGAATTCCTTTATTGAATTGCTAAACAATAATAAGTTTGATGAAATTCTTGACACGATGATTAATCCAATCCAAAAAGATATGGAGGATTTAAAACAGGAAAATATTAGAAGTGAAAGAGTTAATATAATTAATACTCTGAACAGAATTAAACCCGGTAGAGGAAAGAGGCGTTGGTAATGTCAATAAATCCCCTCACACATCAAACGGAATTTGGACTTTAGTTCAAGTTGATATACAATCATAGTATGAAAAAACTACTTCTACTCTTGTTACTATCTCTTGGTTTTATAAGTTCTGCTGATGCGATGACACGTTGCCCAGATGGAAGTTATGTGAGCGGTACTAGCTGCCAAAGAGCGCCCAACGGAACTTACGTATCAGGCGGAATCGGTATGACACGATGTCCTAATGGAAGTTATGTTAGCGGTAGTAGCTGCCAAAGAGCACCCAACGGAACTTACGTATCAGGCGGAATCGGTATGACACGATGTCCTAATGGAAGTTATGTGAGCGGTAGTAGCTGCCAAAGAGCACCAAACGGAACTTACGTATCAGGAAGTTCTGGTGACACAGGTAGTTCTTATGGCAACAGCTATTACAGTGGCAGCAGTGGTGTTGGAGCAGCGGCAAACTACAATGCTGGTGCTTTGTTTGCAGAAGGTTTATTTTCTCTTTTTGGGTCCTCGAGTAATAATCAAACTAATAATAGCAATTACAGTAGAAAACGCCTCTGGGATTTTGGAACAACATGGACACAAAGTGGAAATTTACTAATTGGCTCAAATGGTCTAAGATGCAGCGTTGTCAATATTTCACCTACGTCATTGACTTGTAACAATGGAAATTCTTATTGGGAGTGTGGTATTAATAATCTTTGCGGTTCAGATAATACAGTTTATCGCAAGAATAATTCAACGTCACCATGTACTAAGTCTTCATTTGGTTCATATTGTTGTAATACTGGAATAGGAACTGCTTCTTGTCAATAAATATGAAAAAACTACTCCTAAAAAATGAATTTGCTTTAAAGCCAAGAAGATTAAGAAATACCTTTTGGTTGTGGGGTTTACTTTATCCATCATTATTAGCACTAGGTCTTGGAGCTTTAACTGCACATATGTTTCCAGGAGAGGGTGAATATATAGTTGGTTACGGTTATGAGGAAATTCCGATAGGATTTTTTGTAGGTCTCTATACCAGTTTTATATTTATATTAATTGAGGTTTTATTTTCGATATATCTTAGCTTTAAAGCTATGATCAATAGACCCAAAATTCGAAGATACATCATTTGTATTCTCCAGTTTTCTCTCTCAATTCAATTGGTAATAACTTGGCTAACAACCTTTTATTTAGATTATGTGGGGTTTGATTAGTATGAAAAAACTACTAATAATTAGTCACTAAAATCTTGTAAGTCATTGATTTTCCTAGACTTTTCACTCCCACTCAATAGTTGCAGGGGGTTTTCCTGAAATATCATAAACAACTCTTGAAACGCGTGAGATTTCATTCATAATGCGGTTTGAAACATGGTCTAAAAAATCATGGGGTAATCTAGCCCAACGTGCAGTCATGAAGTCAAAGGTCTCAACTGCTCGAAGGGCAATAACATAATCGTACCGACGTTCGTCACCAGTAACGCCTACAGATTTAACAGGCAGAAAAACAGCAAATGCTTGATCAACCTTGTTGTATAAGTCGTGTTTATTGAGTTCCTCCAAGTAGATATGATCTGCATGACGAAGAATGTCGGCGTAATCTTCATTAACTTCCCCAAGAATACGAACACCCAAGCCAGGTCCGGGAAAAGGATGACGATATAGCATTTTTTCTGGCAACCCCAGCTTCATGCCAATTGTTCGAACTTCATCTTTAAACAACTCTTTGAGAGGTTCAACTAATTCAAATTTCATATTTTCAGGTAATCCACCAACATTATGATGTGACTTGATAACTTTCGCCTTGCCAGAGGCAGCACCTGCAGATTCAATGACGTCAGGATAAATTGTTCCTTGAGCTAAGAATTTAATATCTTTAAATTTTTGAGCTTCATGATCAAATACTTCTATAAATGCACGGCCAATAATTTTTCGTTTCATTTCAGGATCGTTTTCATTAGAAAGTGCTTTATAGAATTGTTGTTGAGCATTACTTCGGATAACTTTTAACCCCATATTTTCGGCAAAAGTATTCATTACCTCATCACCCTCGTTAAGTCGCAACAAACCGTTATCCACAAAAACACAAGTGAGCTGCTCACCTATTGTTTGATGAAGTAAGGTAGCCACTACTGAGGAATCGACCCCGCCTGATAAGCCTAAAAGGACCTTTTTATTTCCTACTTGATATTTTATTTTTTCTATAAGTTCATCAATAATGTTTTCTGCCGTCCAGTTTTTTTCACATTGGCAGATATGAGTGACGAATTGCTCAAGAATTTGTATACCTTGTTTAGTATGAGTTACTTCTGGGTGAAATTGAAGGCCATAGTATTGTTTTTTTGGATTTTCAAAACCGGCAATTTCACAATTATTAGTTGACGCGATTACCTTAAATTCAGGAGGAAGTTTAGTGACTTCGATTCCGTGACTCATCCATACATCCAGTAAACCATGACCATCTGGATTAATTTCATCGCTAATATTATTTAGGAGTGAGCTGTGGTTTCTGGCCCTTATTTGTGCAAAGCCGTATTCTGCTTTTTCAGCACTTCTTGCATCACCACCAAGTTGAACTGCCATAGTTTGCATACCGTAGCAGATTCCAAGCAGAGGTACATTTAATTTAAAAACAATATCTGGTGCTCTTGCTGAGTTAGTCTGGCTTACTGTGTCAGGACCACCAGATAGAATAATGCCATTTGGTTTAAATTTTTCAATAAAATGAGAACTAACGTCATATGGAAGTAATTCGCAGTAGACGCCAATATCTCTAATTCGTCTAGCAATGAGTTGGCTGTATTGAGAGCCAAAATCAAGAATTAAGATTTTATCGTTGTAAATGTTTGGCATAAAAAGTGCGTTTCTACAAAAACCATTTTAAAGGGATAGTATTTTAATGAAAATCAGAGAACGCTACATTAGAAAAACACTTTTGAGTTTCACATTTCTGGTTTTAGTAATTTGGTTAGGTATTTATAGTTTTTTTAATTTTCTCTCAGAAATGAGTAGTATCGGCCAACTTAACTACAAAACTCTTGAAGCTTTTAGATATATCGCTCTTCAAATACCTGAAGTGGCTTATAAGCATGCATCACCTATAATACTTTTAGGTTGTGTATTAGGAATGGGTCATTTGGCAACAACAAATCAATTACTTGTTTTAAGAGTATCAGGAATGTCAATTTTTAAATTAACAGTACTTACTATTAAAACCGCACTGATATTCGTTATTGCAGTTATTGCTGTTGGTGAAATATTTGCTCCAATCGCAAGTGATGAGGCGGAGAAAGGGCGCTCTATAGCATTGGGTCATTCAATTGCATCTCAAAGTCAAGAGGGTTTTTGGATTAGAGATGGTGAGAATTTTATAAATGTTCAAAAAAATATTGATGGCAAGTTATTTAGTGGTGTTACTATCATTGGAGTCAATTCATCAAATAAGATTTCAACAGTTTTGACATCCGAAAAAGCTACATTTGATGGTAAATCAATAGATATGAAGAACACTGAGATTTATTCTATTAATACTTCTAAGGAAATTGATGAAATTTCTCTAAAAGAAAGAAATTCTTATAACAAAACAGTGTCATTTGACCAAGACCTTATTGACAGTCTGAAAAAAGAACCAGAAGAGCTAACGACTTGGAATATTATTAAGCAAATCCAATTTTTATCGGACAATAAGTTAAGGTCAGGAGTTTTTGAAGTTGAATTGTACAAACGACTAATCAAGCCAATAACACTTGTGGCAATGATTTTATTAGCAATGCTTTTCATTTTTGGCTCTACCAGAGATATTACATTAGGTAGAAAAATATTTTTTGGTATTGCCTTAGGCTTGTCATTTGAATTGTTATCTCGAATTAGTGGAGCAATGGCACTTAGTTTTGATATAAACCCTGTTATGAGTACTTTCTTGCCAACTATTGTAGTGATGGTGATTGCAATAACTTTACTAATCCAAAAATCTATGAGTTAAGTCAGTGTCTCAAGTTGCATCAAAAACTTCAAAGCAAAAGTTAAAAGCACCGAAAAGATTTGATGTTATTTTGCTTAATGATGATTACACTACGATGGAATTTGTTGTTGAAGTATTAAGACGATTTTTTCACAAAGAATCTCTTGTTGCTGAGGCAATTATGCTTAAAATTCATATTGATGGTGAAGCTGTATGTGGAACTTATTCTTATGATGTTGCGCAATCGAAAGTTACTCAAGTGATTGACTATTCAAGACTGAACGAGCAACCTTTGATGTGTGTTTTACGTGAATTAATCAATTAGTTATATATAGAAAATACATTATCTAATGATAAAATTTCTGCATAGTTTATGCAGTTTTAAGAGGAATTTAAGATGATAATACAATCTTTTAATTCGACAGATGAAGGCTTAGAGATTTTTTGGAGTGACAGCAATGTGAGTTGTTTTCCATGGTTTTGGCTGCGCGATCATAGTGAGAGTTTTGTAGACCTTCATCCAGATACAAAACAACGCCAAATTGATTCTTTTAGTACTCCTCTTGATAACACTGTAACTAAAGTTTGGCTAGATGAAAATGCTCAAAATCTTTATGTCAAATGGGACGATCAATCTGAAAGCTGTCTTTCTTTTGGTCTACTAGAGCGTATGGCAACTCCTGCTCCGCCTCAGTCAAATGCGTTACAATCGTCTGATCTCTGGAATAGTCCAAGTGAAATAAAAATCTTTCCTGAAATGACTTATGAAGAACTTATGGGTAATACTGGAATTAAAACTTGGCTTGAAAATATTCAAAGAGTAGGTTTTGTTTTAGTGACTGGTTCTCCAGCAACTGCAGAAGCAACGAAAGAACTTATGGAGAGAATTGCTTATATTAGGAGCTCTATTTTTGGAGAATTTTCAGTTTGGGATAATAAATTAGAGACTCCTGATGATACTGCATATACTTCTTTAGCTATAGAGCCTCATACTGATGGCACTTATCTTCATGATGCACCAGGTTTACAAACATTGCATTGTATTCGAAGAGATGCAGAGGGAGGTAATAATCAGTTGATTGATGGTCTAGCAATCGCTGAGACAATGCGAAAAAAATATCCTGAAGCTTTTAAAATTCTATGCAATATTCAAATTCCGGGTCGATATATTAAGACTGACACTTATTTACAAGCTTATCGGCCTGTATTTCGTGTTAACGATGATAGTGAAGTTTTACAGGTCAGTTTTAATAATCATGATCGTGCACCTTTTAGATTAGAGAATAATGAGATGGTTCGTTTTTATGAAGCTTATGGAATTTTTCATAACTTGGCCAATCAGGCAAATCGTCAATTTGAATTTTGCTTAGAGCCAGGAACAGTAATAACTTTTGATAACTGGCGTTTATTGCATGCCCGCTCAGCGTTGACTGGTTATCGCCAGCTTTGTGGTGGATATCATAATCGCGAAGATTTTGAAAGTAGACTTAGAGCCATATAAATATTCAATTACCTTATTTAATAGTGTTTTTGAGTAATTTTTTTATTGAGTGATGTTAAAATTAATGTGAATTAAATGTAAACAGATAGAACATTATTTTTTTTATGATAGAGCAAGGATTACAACAAGAAATTAATTTGGTAATGACCGAGGCGAGAAATCGTCGTCTTGAGTTTGTGACTGTTGAGCACTTGCTGCTGGCTTTGCTAAATATGGATGAAGTACTTGCTTTTTTGCGTGGTAAGCGCATCAATATTGATGAATTGAGGGCTGAACTTGAGCAATATATTGATTCACATACCCCGATAATTTCTGAAGATGCAGAAATAGATATTGTTCCAACAGTAGGTTTTCAAAGGGTTCTTCAGCGTAGCGTATATCAGGCACAATCTTCTCAGAAGAACTCTGTGAATGCAATGAATGTGTTTGTTAGTATATTTTCTGAAAAAGAATCTCATGCTGTTTATATGTTAAAGCTGAATAATATCTCTAGATTGGATGTTATGGAAGGTATTTCTTCTCAGTTGGCTGATACAACAGTTGAGGAAACAAAAAAAGTTGGTAGCGAAAAAAAAATAAAACCATCTTATCTAGAATCTTTTACAACAAATCTTTGTGAAAAAGCACGTCTTGGTGAAATTGATCCACTACTTGGCAGAGAGGAAGAAGTTTTAAGAACAGTGCAAGTTTTATCTAGGCGTCGCAAAAACAACCCATTATTAGTTGGGCAAGCTGGAGTTGGTAAAACTGCCATTGCTCAAGGTTTAGCGAAGAAGATTGTGGATGGTAAAGTACCTGATGTTCTTAAAAACACAACAATATATTCTTTAGATGTTGGTGTATTGATTGCCGGTACAAAGTATCGTGGAGACTTTGAGAAGCGCTTAAAGTCAGTACTCGTAGATCTCGAAGAAAATAAAAACTCAATACTTTTTATTGATGAAGTTCATACTTTGATTGGTGCAGGTAGTGTCTCTGGTGGCTCTTTAGATGCATCGAATATACTGAAACCAGCGTTAGCTGACGGAACTCTTAAATGTATTGGATCTACGACTTATGAAGAGTTTAGGAAAGTTTTTGAAAAAGATCATGCATTAGCACGTCGTTTTCAAAAAATTGATATTGAAGAGCCTTCTGTAGAAGACACTATTAAAATCCTTCATGGACTAAAAAAATATTACCAAACTCATCATAATGTTAAATATTCTTCTGCCGCTTTGGCTTCCGCTGTGGAATTAACACACCAACATATTGGGGATAGGCGTTTGCCTGACAAAGCAATTGATGTGATTGATGAAGTCGGAGCCCTGCAACAAATCTTGCCAAAGTCAAAACGTAAAATTTATATTGGTGTTGCAGATATAGAAAATATTGTCGCTAAACTAGCGCGTATTCCTTCACGTCAGGTTAATAGTGATGATAAATCACAACTTAAAAACCTTGAGGAAGAACTCAAATTAGGTGTGTTTGGTCAGGATAGTGCAGTTGAATCACTTTCGAGTGCTATAAAGCTATCTCGATCTGGACTGTCTCCAATTGAACA
The DNA here is from genome assembly GCA_000372785.1 of gamma proteobacterium SCGC AB-629-P17. Lineage (GTDB taxonomy): Bacteria > Pseudomonadota > Gammaproteobacteria > PS1 > Pseudothioglobaceae > Pseudothioglobus. The sequence goes on from KB889769.1 coordinate 31,876, forward strand.
ACCGATGGGTTCATTTTTATTTGCTGGTCCTACAGGAGTTGGGAAAACAGAAATTTGTAAGCAGCTTTCTCGCATTATTGGAGTTAAATTGTTGCGCTTTGATATGTCTGAGTACATGGAAAGACATTCAATTTCTAAACTTATAGGTTCGCCTCCAGGCTATGTAGGTTATGATGAGGGTGGCTTATTAACTGAAGCAGTTAACAGTAATCCTTATGCTGTACTACTATTAGATGAAATTGAGAAGGCTCACCCTGATATCTTCAATCTGCTTTTGCAAGTAATGGACTATGGCATATTGACTGATGCAAATGGTCGAGAAGTAGATTTTAGAAATGTTATTCTTGTTATGACTTCAAATGTAGGTGCTCATAGCGTCCAACGTGCTTCCATAGGATTTAATGAGCAGGACCATTCTCTTGATTATGAAGGCGAGCTTAAAAAGACTTTTACACCAGAGTTTAGAAATCGCCTCTCAGAAATTATTTACTTCAATAGCCTTAGTGAAGAAGTTGTAGTCTATGTAGTGAACAAATTCCTTTTTGAGCTTGAAGATGTGCTTGAACAAAAAAATGTGTCACTTATAATTTCTGATGCTGCTCGAAAATGGTTTGCAAAAAATGGCTATGATTCTAAGATGGGCGCTCGTCCAATGGTAAGATTAATTGAAAAAGAGATAAGAAAACCTCTAGCGGATGAATTACTTTTTGGTCAGTTGAATGAAGGTGGCACTGTCAAAGTAGGAGTTAATAAAGATAAAATTGCTTTAACAATCTCTTAATGAGAATACTAATCAGCAATGATGACGGCTATCAAGCCAAAGGAATTAAGCAACTTGCAGAGTCTCTCAGTGAAATCGCAGACATTATTATTGTTGCTCCAAATACAAACAAATCAGCTGCTAGTAGCTCATTAACACTTGGTAAACCATTAAAACCCATTCAAATAGAACATAATATTTATGCAATAGATGCGACCCCAAGTGACTGTGTACATTTGGCATTGTGTGGCTTTATTAAAGAATCGATTGACCTCGTAGTAACTGGTATCAATTTTGGTCCTAATTTAGGAGATGATGTTATTTATTCTGGTACAGTTGCTGGTGCGATAGAGGGTCGCTTTATAGGTTTGCCATCAATCGCTATTTCTTTGGCTAGTTTTGAATGTGAACACTTTGAAACCGCAGGTGCAATTGCCAAGCAGTTAGTAGCACAGATTGATAAGGCCCCTCTATCTTACAATACTATTATGAATGTTAATGTTCCAGATGTACCTCTTAGCAAAATTAAAGGTATTAAAAGTACTCGTTTAGGGAATCGACATCAGTCTAGTCCCAGTATTCAGGACGAAAATAATCCTTCTCTATTTTGGATTGGTGAAAACGGTCAAGAGGCTGATAACGGCGAAGGAACCGACTTCCATGCCATTGCTAATAATTTTGTTTCCGTAACACCACTGCAGATTGATTTAACTAAGTATTCTGAAGTGAAGCAAGTCTCTGATTGGCTCGAAGATTTAGACTATTGATTCCAAGTATCTCTGAGTCCAACTGTTTTGTTAAAAACTATACCGTCGGATTGATTGTCGTGACAAAAATAACCTTCTCTTTCAAATTGATACGCCATTTCAGGCTTTGCATTTAGCATACCTGGTTCAACAAAACCATTCGTAATTTTAATAGATTCAGGATTTATAGCAGAAGATAGATCGTCGAAACTTCCTGGATTAGGATTTAAAAATAGTCGGTCATAAACTCTAAACTCAGCTTCTAATGATTTGCTCGCTTCAACAAAGTGAATGACACCTTTAATTTTACGTCCATCAAGGGGTTTTTTACCTAGTGTTTCAGGGTCGTAAGTGCAATGTACGGTAGATACATCACCATTTTCATCGTAATCAACACGATTAGCTTTAATTACATAAGAATGTCTTAAGCGCACCTCTTTATCTAATGTTAAACGCTTATATTTATTGTTAGGTGATTTTTCCAAGAAGTCATCTTTATCAATATATAACTCACGTCCAAATAAAATATCTCGTTTACCCATTTCTTCATTTTGTGGGTGAATTGGTGCTTGAAGAGTTTCTAATTTATTTTCTGGGTAGTTTTCAATCACTAATTTAATTGGATTTAATACAGCCATTGTTCTAGGAGCAACAACATTAAGATCATCTCTAATTGAAGCTTCCAGAATTTCAACATCAATAACACTATCAACTTTTGAAATTCCAATACGTTGGGCAAAATCTCGGATTGAAGCAGGTGTATAGCCACGACGTCGCAAGCCAGATAGAGTTGGCATTCTTGGGTCATTCCAACCTGATACAAGCTTGTTTTCAACTAGTTTTTGAAGTTTTCTTTTTGACATAACTGTATATTCAATATTTAGACGTGAAAACTCATACTGTTGAGGCCTATCTGGTTTATTAAACTCATCCAAATTATCCAATATCCAATCATAAATTCTGCGGTTATCTTGGAATTCTAAAGTACATAGAGAATGCGTTACTCCCTCAATCGCATCACCAAGGCAGTGTGCAAAGTCATACATTGGGTAAATACACCATTGGTCATCCGTTTGATGATGGCTCTCAAAGCGAATGCGATAGAATATTGGGTCACGCATGCACATGAAACTGGAAGACATATCAATTTTTCCTCGTAAGACGCACTCGCCTTCTTTGAGCCCACCTTCTTTCATTTTCTTAAAAAGAGCTAAGTTTTGTTCAATTGGAGTGTCACGATATGGACTATTTTCCCCAGATTTTGTAAGAGTGCCGCGATAATGTCTCGCTTCATCTGGACTTAAAAAACAAACATAGGCCAACCCTTTACTAATAAGTTCTGTTGCGTATTGGTAGAATTGCTCGAAATAGTCTGAGCTGTATTTAACTTTACCATGCCACTCGAAACCTAACCACCTTACATCTTCTTTTATGGAAGTTACGTATTCAACATCTTCTTTAGCAGGATTGGTATCATCAAATCTAAGATTACACCATCCATCATAATCTTTAGCTGTTCCAAAATTAAGACAGATTGACTTTGCATGACCGATATGAAGATAGCCATTCGGTTCAGGCGGAAAACGAGTTATAACAGATTTATGTTTGCCAGAAGATAAATCCTCGTTAATAATATTACGGATAAAATTTGTTGGCTTATTGTCTGGATTTTCAGAATTCATTTTGATTATTTCTGGCAGTAATAAAAGCGATATAGATTATATCATCAATCCATGAATTTAATATCTGGAGCTTTGATTACAAATGTCATAGTAAAATAGTTTTTCATGAAAATAGCTATTGTTAAACTCTCAGCATTTGGAGACATTGTTCAAGCAATGATTGTTCTTCAGTTTATCAAAAAACACTATCAAGAGGCTTTGATTGATTGGGTAGTTGAAGAAGGTTTTAGCGGAATTTTAAAAAATAATCCTCATATTAATCAAATACATCGAGTTAATTTTCAATCAGTAAAACAATCAAAATCACTATACTTGCTTTGGAAACAGTTCCGAAAGATTCGTAAGTTTGGTAAATATGATTTGGTAATTGATATGCAAGGCTTAATTAAGTCAGCTGTGGTGGCTCGTACGATATCTTCAAATACAACATTAGGTTTTGATAAATTCTCTTTAAGGGAAAGTTTAGCTGCTAAGTTTTATAACCAAACCTACAAAATCGATTATGCTGAAAATATTATTGAGCGTAATTTAGCTATTATTGCGTACGCTTTAAAATTTTCTATCGAGAAAGAAAATATTTACCATAAACAGCCTTTTTTATATTCAAGTAAAGACTACTCATTCATTTCTATTTCGAAGACTAAACATAATATAGTTTTGATACCTGGAGCATCTTATAAATCTAAATGCTACCCTGTTGAAAAAATGGCAGAATTAACGACACAGATTGATGCTAATTTTCTAATTATTTGGGGCAATAAAGAAGAAAAAGTAATGTCTGATAAAATTAAATCTCTATCACCTAAAGTATATGTTTGTGAAAAACTATCTATAGATTCGTTGATATCATTAATTGCCCAAGTAGATCTTGTGATAGGTTCTGATACAGGTCCAACTCATATGGCCTGGGCTTTAAATATTCCATCAATCACTTTATTTGGGCCAACACCAGGCTATCGTAACACCTATACTACAAATATTAATAAAATCATTGAGTCAAAGTCAAAAGTGAACCCAAGTAAGATTAATAAGAATGATTATTCTATAAATAATATCAATGTTGGTAATATTGTGAGATTAGCTCAGAGTCTATTAAGTGTAACTAAATAAATGTTTATATATATTTAGGTAGTTATTATCTGTTGTGATTGTTGAATTGCATCTAGAATAAATCTAGCATTAGAGTTAGATTCGTCAATTTTATGTCCGCTTCTAACTAGTATTGTATTTAGAATGCCAGCGGAGTTAGCAGCCTTCACATCAGCTTCCATATCTCCAATCATCCAAGAATCTTCCATATTGATGTTGTATATAGCTTTGGCTTTAAGAAACATGCCTGGCTTTGGCTTTCGACAATTACAAGTGGAGTCTGGACCATGAGGGCAATGGAATACATCTAGTATGTTGACATTCTTGCATTTAAACTGTTCTAACATCCATTGAGTTAGCTTTTGGTAATCACTTTCAGTGTAATACCCTCTCGAAATTCCAGACTGATTTGTAATTATTATTATTCTATAACCCAAATTCTGAAAGTATAGGCAAGTCTTAAAAATGCCATCAATGAACTTAAAGTCATCTATTTTATGCAAATAGCTTATTTCTTTATTTATAACTCCATCACGATCGAGAAAAATAGTTTTAATAGGCATAAATTAAGATGAGTATAATCAGTTTTAATATTTCAATGGTTATTGTAAAGTATTCCTATGCTGGAAAGATTTGATCTAGAAAAAACTTATCAATATTTATTAATAGCTCTGGCATTTCTTTTGCCTTTAACAGTCTCTATAGCTAATACAATTATTGCTATTATTTGTTTTTTATGGCTTTTTTCTGGAGATTATAAGGCTAAATATAATCAAATAATGAGTAGCAAGCTGATGATTGCTTCCATAGTGTTTTATTGTCTACATGTTATTGGCATGCTTTGGACGGAAGATCTTCAGTGGGGTCTCCATATTCTTCATAAAATGTGGTATTTTTTATTGCTTTTTCCAATTCTTTTCAACATTGTTCAAAGAAAATATATCAAATATTACATAAATGCATTTTTATTGGCTATTGCATTTACTGAAATAATTTCTTATCTGATATGGTTTGAAATTATTTCGCCTTTAAGGCATGGATCTGTTAATAATCCAACCCCATTTATGAGTCATATTTCGTACAATCCTATATTGGCGTTTGCGATATATCTTGTTTATCATGATATATTTTTTAAAATCAATCTAACTGGATTGAAGTTTTTTTTATATAGTTTTTTTGCTGTAACTATGACAATAAATATGTTCATTACAGGTGGTCGTGCAGGCCAAGTGGCTTACTTTTTAGTGTTGGGCATCTTAATTTTTCAGTTTTTTAAAAATCAGAAAATAAAATCTCTATTCACAGTTGTATTACTTATTCCTGTGATATTCATTACTGCTTATCAATCAAGTCATATTTTTCATGAAAGAGTCGATCTTGCGTTAAATAATATAATTAATTATGAAATTAAAAGAAATACTTCGATAGGTCTAAGAATCACCTTCAACACTAATTCTTGGGAAGTGATTAAAGAAAATCCAATAATTGGTGTTGGTACTGGAGATTTTCCTAGTCAGTACAAAAAAATTAATCTAATGAATACACCGCAACTACGAACTACGACTAATCCACATAATATGTACACTTTAATTACAATGCAACTGGGTTTAATTGGTCTGATTAGTATGTTGTCAATTTTTTATTATCAAATTAAACTATCTTTTTCTGCTTCAAGTAGATTTATTAGAGATGTAGGCTTGACTTTGCCATTAGTATTTTTAGTCTTGATGTTTAGTGATTCCTATATATTAGGGCATTTTACGACTTTAATGTATGTTTTTTTTAGTGCTTTTTTGTATAAAGATTTTGAAGAAATCTAAAAAAATACTAATAATCATCCAGCGCTCTAATGGTGATGTTTTTCTTAGCTTGGCTTTGATTAGTGCACTTTATAAAAATTTTCATTCAACTCAAATTGATTTACTTGTTAATGAAGATACCTTGGCAGTTGCAAGACTTTTACCAAATATAAATTTTATTCATACTTTTTCTTACCAAAAAAAGTACGAAGGAAGATGGGTGCAAGAAAAGAATCTAGTAAAAAGTATATTTAAAAAATATGAATTAAGTATTAATTTAACTGCAAGTGATCGCAGTGTTATTTATGCTTTATTGGCTGGTAAAAAAACAATTAGTGCAATTGAAAAAGATAATAAGAAATCGTGGTGGAAGAAAATACTTCTCAGTTATTACTATTATTTTGATATAACAAAACACATACTTCTTAATAACTTAGAGCCATTAAATTTATTGCAAATTGACCATAACAATATTCAAAAAGCCCCTGAAGTTTCAGACAGAGTGGTTACTAGTATTAAAAAAAAATTAGATATAAGAGGTATCAAAGAATTTGTTATTTTTCATCCATCTGCTCAGTATCAATACAAAATATATCCCCAACACTTAAGGGATGAATTACTTTCTCTTCTTAGTAAACTTGGGGTTTCTATTGTAGTAACAGGAACAAATAATAAAATTGATACAGAAATTAAACGTATCCTTCCGTCTTTACCTAATATCTTTGATTTAATTGGGGAAACTTCATTAGAAGAGTATTTTGCCTTGAGTAGTTTGTCTCAGGCCTATATCGGTATGGATACTCTAAATATGCATATCGCTTCAGCGCAAAATAAGCAAATTTTTGCAATATTTGGTCCAACTAAATTAAGTATGTGGGCTCCCTGGTCAAATCAATTACAAGTTTCAGCAACAGATGACATGGCTATTCAAACTTACGGTAATGTTACAATTTTTCAAGCAGATATGCCGTGTGTAGCCTGTGGTAATGCTGGTTGTGATGATAATGGTAAAAGTGATTGCTTATACAATATTAGTCCTGGTTTTGTTTTCAAAGAAATTGAAGATTGGTATCAAAAGATTAGTTCTTAAATACAAATATTTTTCATGTCAAGTTACAAAAAAACATATACTTTGCCATTTAAGTTTGATATTCCAAACTATTCTCAGGCTTTCCTTGAAGAAACTTCTGAATTTAAACGCTGGTTAAAGCATATAAAACGATATTTATATGTTTTATTAAGAAAGCAAAATAAGCACGAGGTTTTTAATATATTACCAAGCCATAATAGAATACTTTGGATTAATTTATCAGCTCCTAGTCTTGGGGATAGTCTAATGGATTTATCCAGCAGAATAATGTTAAAAGGTAGAAAAGTAGATTTATTTACTGATAAAAAAAATGCAGACCTATATAAAAATGATTTTATATTCACAACAATCTACACAGATAAAAAGCAAGTTGGTAATAACAAATACGATTTGGTTGTTATTGACTCTTATAGCACAAGAAGTATTTACATTAAAGTTGATATTGCCCATGCAACAAATTTTGTAGGTATGTTTGGTTACTATAACGGTCCTGAGGTTAATCGTGTACTTTTTAGTTTTCATCAAATGAATAATTTATTAGGGTATGTCAAAAATGAAGATGAGCTTAATAAAATAGCCAAAACCTCAATTTCAATATCAAGGAGAGATAAGGAGATAATTCAAAAAACTAAACTCCCATCAAACTTTATCGCAATTGCAACTGGAGGAGAGTGGAATTATCGAACTTACAATAAGTGGGATTTCGTAATTGAAAAATTAATAAGTCAAGATAATGATTTAAATATAATTCTTGTTGGGTCCGATAATGCTAGAGATAGTGCAAGAGTCATAATGGATAAATTTTCCAGGTACAAAGTATATAACTATGTAGCAAAATTCACTTTTAATCAGACTGCTGAAATAATAAGTCGAGCTCAAATTTTATTATGTTGTGATGGCGGCCTTATGCACTCGGCTAATGCAGTCAATACAACAATTGTAGCTTTATTTGCTAGGTTAACGGAGGAGATGCAATTGACTGAATCTAATTCTTCGTTTTCTCTTTTTGATAAAGATAATGTGAATAATATTTTAGTCGAGGATATACTAAACAAGTACAAAGAGGCCTCTATTTTCGTTCATAATCATCTTCTAGGCGAGTAATATCATCTTCACCTAAATAGCTGCCGGTTTGTATTTCAATAATTTCTAATGGAGTTTTTTCACGATTTTCTAGTCGATGAACTTCACCCTTAGGAATATATGTTGATTGGTTTTTTTTCAATTCAAATACTTGATTTCCATTAGTAATTTGTGCAATTCCATTTATAACAACCCAGTGTTCAGAGCGATGTTGGTGTTTTTGTAAAGATAGTTTTGAACAAGGATTAACTAAAATACGTTTTACTTGAAAGCCCTGTCCATAATCAATCGAGTCATAATAACCCCAGGGTCTATATACTTTTCGATGATTAATTATTTCCTTTCTATTATCTTTTTTTAGTTTTTTAACAATATTTTTTATATTTTGAACATTTTTTTTATTCGCAACTAATAATGCATCATGAGTGTCAATAATAACTATATCCGATAAACCAATAACAGACAATAAGCGATTAGTGCCTTCAATATATGAGTTTGTTACTTCATCAAGTATTACGTCTCCTTCACTAACATTGTTGTTGCCATCTTTAGGTTTTGCTTCCCATAGTGCATCCCATGAACCGAGATCACTCCAATCACTTTTCAAAGGGATTACTACTCCATTCTTAGTTTTCTCCATTACAGCATAGTCAACAGATTTTTCGGGGCAGTTATTAAATTCTTCACTATTGATGCGTAAAAAATCTAAATCTTTATGAGTCTTATTGAATGATTTTCTGCAAGCAGAGAATATATCTGGTTCAAATTTTTTTAACTCATCAAGATATAATGAAGCTTTAAACATAAATATGCCACTGTTCCAATAATAGTTACCGGAATCCAAGTGGTTTTTTGCATTTTTTAGGCTTGGCTTTTCCTTGAACGATTTAATATCGTAATATTTAGCGTTAAGGGAATTATCAACCTCAATGTAGCCATACCCAGTTTCTGGCTTAGTAGGTTTCACGCCAAAAGTAACCATTTTCCTTTGTTCTGAATAAGTATTAGCTATATTAATTGAATTATGAAATGCTTGATTATCAGCAATATGGTGATCTGCAGATAGAATAAGGAGTGATGGGTCTTGACTATTGTCAATAAATTTTAATGCTGCTAGAGCAATTGCAGGTGCAGTATTTTTCCCAATAGGCTCTAAAATAATGCCACTATTATCAGCTCCAATTTGACGAAGTTGTTCAGCAACTAAAAACCTATGTTCTTCATTACAGATAACAAGTGGGTCTGACAAATCGTCTGGCAATCGCAAAATTGTATCTTGAAAAAGAGTTGTATTGTTCAGTAGATTGAGAAATTGCTTTGGAAAAAGTGTTCTAGAATGTGGCCACAATCTTGTACCACTGCCACCTGATAAAATTACTGGTACTATCATTGCTGAGATTTTTGGATTGGTTTAGTGTTAGGAGTTTTCCAGTTTTTTTGAGCTTCCATTAGTTTAATATATCTATAGAATGTTCCTTCAAAATTAGCAAATGCAATTACGAATCCTGGTCCACCATCTAAAAAGCCCAGTTTAAATATGTAGTGCTTGATAAACGACCAAAAACCGTGAAGAAATGCCTTAAAAATACTACTAGTTTCTCCTTTTTCTTGTAGTTTTATAACACCAAGAGTTGAATAATGATTGGCTTTGTGCATTACTTCCTCAGTGTTTTTAAATGGAAACTGCCAAATAATATTGGTAATAGTTCCAATTTCCTTATTACTATGACTGATATATCCTTCATGAACTGAGTCCATAGTATAGCTCATTTTGCCGTTTTTAAAAAGTTGAGGTTGTCTAAAATTTGGATACCATCCAGAATGTTTTATCCACCTACCCATAAAAAAATTCTTTCTTGGAACTTGATAGATATCTAATGGAGCTTTATCAATAAGCATAATAATTTCATCACGTACTTCTTTTGTGCATCTCTCATCTGAATCAAGGCTAAAAATCCAATCTCCTTGGCAATGACTTATAGCTTTATTTCTTAAATCTCCATAGCCATTGAAAGGAATATGTATTACTTTTGCACCCAACTCTGAAGCTATTTCACTTGTGCCATCTGTGCTATGTGAGTCAGCTACTATAATTTCATCAGCCCATAAAACACTATTGATACAGTCACGAATTTTTTCAACTTCATTAAATGCAATAATATAAACAGAAATTTTCATATAAACAGTAAAATTAGGGTTGTTAGATTTTTTTTTGCTTTTTCAAGCAGTACTCAATAAAAATAAATGACTTTTAATTTCTTCTTATTTTATCTAATATCTTGTTAACTGATGAAACTTAGTCTAGTTATTACTACCTATAATTGGCCCGAGGCATTATCTCTAGTTATTGAGAGTATTAAAAATCAAACAATCCTTCCTGATGAAGTAATTATTGCAGATGATGGGAGTACTCAAGAAACTAAAGATTTAATTACTAGTTTTAATAAAGGTTCTGATATAAATATTATTCATGCATGGCAAGAAGATATTGGCTATAGAGCTGCCAGATCAAGAAATAATGGGATTTTAAAATCATCTGGAGATTATATTGTTATGATTGATGGCGATATGATATTACATACTAATTTTATTCAAGATCATATTTCTAGCGCGGAGCCTGGCTTCTTTGTTCAGGGTTCAAGGGTTTTATTATCTGAAGAACAATCAAAAAAAGTCTTGGCTGAAAAAATAATAAATTTTTCTTTTTTTTCAACTGGATTAAAGAATAGAAAAAATTCAATTCATTCAAAATTGCTATCAAAAATATTTTCAAATAAAAAGAATCAGCACAAGGGCACTAAAACTTGTAATTTGGCTTTTTATAGAAAAGATTGTATTAGTGTCAATGGGTTTAATAATGACTTTGAAGACTGGGGAAGAGAGGATAGTGAGTTTGTAGTTCGTTTAATGAATAGTGGAGTCAATAGAAAAAGAATTCGATTTAGTGCGATTCAATTTCATTTATGGCACAATGAATATGCAAGAGTTTCATTTAAAAATATTGAAAGGTTAGAGAATGCAATAAATGATAGTATTCAGTTTTGTGAGAATGGAATTAGTTTAATGGAAAACAATGAAAGTTAGTGCATTTACATTCATCAAAAATGGCCAGATATTGGGATATCCTTTCGTAGAATCTATTCAATCTATTTTAACAATAGTGGATGAATTTGTTATCAATGTGGGTGAAAGTGAAGATAACACACTGTCAATGATTCAGTCGATCCATAGCTCAAAAATACGTATCATCAAGTCTAAATGGAACGATACAATGCAGGAGCGTGGATTTGTCTACGGCCAGCAAAAAATGATTGCACAATATAATTGTACGGGTGATTGGGCTTTTTATATTGAAGGTGATGAAGTTTATCACGAAAGTGAATTAGAACAGATCAGACAATCGATGAAAGTTCATTTGAATGATTCTAATGTAGAGGCACTTGTTTTCGATTATTATCATTTTTATGGCAATTCAAATAGCTATCTTAATTCGCCCGGTTGGTATCGTTCAGAGGCTAGAATTATCAAAAATTCAGTGAGATCTTATTCGCCAGATGGGCTGTTTTGGTTAGTGTTAGATAGTAATAAAAAAGGTAGATATCCAAGGGCAAAACACACTGGCGCGCATTGTTACCATTATGGTTGGGTGCGTAGTGAAGAACAAATGAACCTTAAGAGTAAAAAAGTGAAAAAATATTGGGGTGAAAATCATAAAAAAAATTGATTACACTCAAATGGATCAAAGCATTATTAAAGAATTTCAGGGCGCACATCCAGAAGTTGTAATAGAGTGGCTGCCAAAAAGTTCTGGTTTATATAAAGTAGATCCAAGTTATGTGCCAACTAATAAAGAAAAAAAACATCGAATGATGATTAAACTTGAAAAGGTTTTTGGTTTAGAGTTAAGTAAAAAACACTATAAATTAGTTTGATGAAAATCCTAATTGAACTTCCGACTTGGATTGGGGACGCAGTTATGACAACCCCAGCTATTGAAAATATAATCAGTCATTACAATAAACCTGAAATTACTTTAATTGGATCATTTGTGTCTTCTGAAGCTTTAAAAAACCATCCTCAAGTTGTTGCGACACACGTTATAAATAAAAGAATTATATCTTTATACATATTAGCGAGAAAATTAGGAAAATTTGATCTCTTTTTTTCGTTTAGAAGTTCATTTCGTTCAACAATCCTAAAATTATTTATTTCAAGCAAAGATAAATTTCAATTTGATGGAAGTAGGTATCAAAATCGCCATCAAGTCGAAAAGTACAATGATTTTGTTTGCGAGAATTTAGATATAAATCTTTTAGCGGGGAAATTAATAGTCTATCCAAATTCAAAATTCTTAACGAGTAATACAAAGCCTACTGTTGGAATTAACCCTGGTGCATCTTATGGAAATGCCAAGCGCTGGTACCCAGAGAAATTTGCTCAAGTTGCTGCTGAACTATCTTATCACTATGAAATTCTTATATTTGGCGGTCCTGATGAAAAAGACATTGCTGCCGATATAGAGTATTTACTAGTTGAAATGGGTGTTAATAACTTTAGAAATCTTGCAGGTAGGACTTCTATCCAAGAGTTGATTAGTAGAATTTCTAGTCTAGATTTGTTTATATCTGGTGATAGTGGACCAATGCATCTGGCAGCTAGTTTCCAAGTGCCAACTGTTGCAATATTTGGTCCTACCAGAGATGATGAGACCTCACAGTGGATGAATAGTAAAAGCATGATTGTCAAAAAGAATTTAGATTGCCAACCATGTATGAAACGCGCTTGTCCCTTAAAACACCATAATTGTATGAATCTTATTGAAGCCGAGGATATTCTGAAAGCTGTTCAGTCTTTAAATTAAGTTTTATCAAAAGCCTGATCAATCAAATGACATATAGTGTGACCAATTAGTATATGCATTTCTTGAATTCGTGGTGTGTCATCCGCTACTGCTATTAGGTTAACATCACACAATTCATTAAACTCTCCTCCATCTCTACCACTGAATCCAATAGTTTTACAGCCAATCTCATTAGCAAGTTTTATTGCACTAATTACATTAGCACTAGTTCCACCTGTACTAATACCGATTACTACATCATTCTCATTAGCTAAAGCCTCAAGTTGGCGATTAAATACGTGTAAATAACCATAGTCATTACCTATTGAAGTAAGTACTGATGTGTCAGTAGTGAGAGCTATAGCTGCTAGGCCTTTACGTTCGGTTTTATATCTACCAACTATTTCAGCTGCAATGTGCTGAGCATCTGCTGCACTTCCTCCATTACCAAAGATTAAGATTTTATTGCCTTGATTAAGGCAATCAATACAAAGCTTTGAAGCTATTTCAATCGGTTTGCCAATAGATTTTATTGTCTCTCTACTAACTTTTATATGTTCACTAAATTCGTGTTTGATGATTGACTGCATAGTTAATTGTACTGTTTAATTTTCTCAATAGTTTGAGTTGAGCTTTTGCCATCAATAAATTCGACTAACTTTAATTCATCAGCGATATCTTGTCCGACAACTTCTTTTCCTTTGTAGTCTCCACCCTTAACTAAAGTATGAGGTTTTATTGCTTTAATTAATTCATAAGGTGTATCCTCGTCGAAGATTACGACATAATCAACTACTTCAAGGGCAGCTAGTATATATGCTCTATCCGCTTGAATGTTAATAGGGCGTTCTTTACCTTTTAGTGTAGTTATCGATCGGTCAGAATTAAGCCCAAGTATCAAAACATCTCCAAAACTTTTGGCAGTCTCTAAAAAACTAATATGCCCAGCATGAAGCAAATCAAAGCAACCATTTGTGAATACAATTTTTTTATCCCTTGCTTTTAACTCCTTAATTAAAGGTGTAATTTCATCAATAGATTTAATATGTTTTTCGCTAGTAGATTTATTTATGCTTGATTCATATTCAATAATCTCATTTAGTGAAGCGGTAGCACTTCCAATTTTGCCAACTACAACACCTGCTGCGAGGTTAGAAAACTCAACCGCTTCATCAATGTTAAATCCACATGCTATAGCAAAGCCTATTGAAGCAAGGATTGTGTCACCGGCACCAGTTACATCAAACACTTCTTTAGCAATTGTAGGGTGTATACGGAATTCATCATCATACATTGCTACACCATGTTCACTAAGAGTTATTAGAGATACATCTAGGTCGCATATAGATTTAAGCTCTACGATTGCATCGGTTAAACTAGCATCATCTACAATATTAATTTTCGTTGCTTCACTAGCTTCTTTTTTATTCGGAGTAAGCGAATATGCGCCTTTATATTTCAAATAATCTATACCTTTAGGGTCAATTAATACTTTTTTATTGTATTTTTTTGCAATATTAATTAAAGATTGAGTTAATTGATTAGTAAGTACTCCTTTACCATAGTCTGAAAGTAATATGACTGCATAGTCTTTAACTATCTTTTTAAAAATTTCAATGATAGTATTTTGTGATTCTAAATTAATTTCCTCCGTACTTTCACGGTCATAGCGAATCACTTGTTGTTGAGAGGCAATAATTCTACATTTTTTTGAGCTTGCGCGATTTTTTTGTGTAATTAAGTATTTTGAGTCAACTTCAATATCAGATAGTAGAGTTCTTAGTTTATTAGAAATCTCACAATTTCCGACCACACTAATAACATCTACTTGAGCGCCAAGTTTCTTAAGATTATTAACCACATTTCCGGCACCACCCAAAACTGTACTTTCACGTTCAACATTGATCACTTGAACAGGCGCTTCAGGTGAAATTCTTTCACAAGAACCCCAAAGGTATTGATCAATCATCAAGTCACCGATAACCAATAATCTAGGTGATTTATTTTGTAAATTAATCATATAATTTCAGTTCCATGTAAGCGTTTAATTTCAGGAATGTAGGATTTAATTCCTTGTTCTAATGATACTTTTGGTTCGAAGCCTAAGTTATCTTTAGAGGTGCTAATATTTGCTTGAGTATGCATTTGGTAGCCATCATACGGGTTGGGAAAATATTCTGTACCCAAATCAGTTCCTAGCTCCTTTTGAAGAATATCAGCAATATCTTGAAAGCTTCTTGAAATTCCTGTTCCTACGTTATAAGTGCCATTTTGTTTAGGATTACAGGCCTTAATAATGGCTTGCAAAACGTCATCAATATAAATAAAATCTCGAAAAATCTGATCTGATCCCTTAAACAAACGAGGAATTTTGCCATCTAAAATTTGATGCCCAAGCTGGATTACCATAGATGATGTATTGGCCTTGTAATATTCTCTTGGCCCATAGACATTAAAAAACCTTAATCCTACTATTACCAAATCTGGATTTTCCTTTGAATATCTAGTTGCAATCTGGTCCATAATGTATTTACTGTATCCATAAGGGTTTTCGGGACACTCTTTACCTACGGTTTGTGGTGAAGGTAGATTGCCATAAGTAGCAGCTGAACTTGCATAAACTATTACTGCCTCATCTTTTTTTGCTATTTTCAATAGATCATAAAATGAATTTACGTTCGTTTTCATTATTATTTCTTGGTCATAAACACGAGTGTCAGAAATTGCTGCCTGGTGAAATACATAGTCAAACTTGTAATCACTCAATAATGCTAAGTCAGCTTGATTATTAATGTTGCCACAGATGATGTCACCCTTAAAACCAATCAGGTTTTTGTAATGCCCAAAGCTTTTATGATTGCCATTAGGAAAAATTTCATTATTTCTAAAGCAGTCAAATACAATAACTTTTGAGTTTGGAAAGTTTTCTTGCAAATAAAAAGCCAAATTACTTCCTATAAAACCCGAACCACCTGTAATTAGAATGGTTTTATTGTTGAAATCTATATTGTTATACATCATAGTTTATTAAATTTTGTTTAATTATAGAGCATCATTAATTCGCATAATTAAGAAACACAAAAAAGAGGAAAACTATAAGATACTGAAAAATTGAAGCCTTTACTGAAATAGAATAATAGTTTATATAACTATATTAGCTGTTAATGCTAAGGTTATTAGCAAAATGATTGGTGGCTTCTAGATACCCTTTAACACTACCACAATCAAAACGCTTTCCTTTGAATTTGTATGCAATAACTTTACCTCGTTTGGCTTGAATTTTTAAAGCATTGGTGATTTGTATTTCTCCGTCCTTATCAGGCTTGATGTTCTTAAGAATCTCAAAAATATCAGGAGTTAGTATATAACGTCCAATGATTGCCATATTATTTGGAGCGTTCTGTTCTTCAGGCTTTTCTACCATATCTGTTACTTGATACGTATTACTTGAATTATCGATTAGATTGCCAGTAATAATTCCATATTGTTTGGTTTTATGCATTGGCACTTCTTCGATAGCCACGACTGAACACTGGTATTGGTTATATATTTCAATTATTTGTGAAATCACTCCATCATCAGCACAATCACATAGATCATCTGCCAAAAGTACAGCGAAAGGTTCATCTCCGATAAGAGGTTCGCCGGTAAGGATAGCGTGGCCTAAGCCAAGCATTTGTTTTTGACGAACATAGGTAAAGGTGGATTTAGTAATTATCTCCTTGATTTCTTTTAGGTAGTCCTCTTGTGAAGTGCCGCTTAATTGTGATTCAAGTTCAAATGCATTATCAAAGTGATCCTCAATCGCCCTCTTGCCTCGACCTGTAACAATAGCCATGTTAGTTATGCCGGCAGACAGTGCTTCTTCAACTCCATATTGTAATAAAGGTTTAGAGAGTATTGGAAGCATTTCTTTGGGCACTGCTTTGGTGGCAGGTAAAAAACGGGTTCCATAACCAGCCGCAGGGAAAAGACATTTTCTAATCATTTATTACTACCTTTTGTATAAATTTTTTAGTACTGATGTTATACCAGACGAAACATTATGATGTTATCGGTATTTATAATTGACCTGTGTTAATTATATTCAAGACATTGAAATATATAATCTCACATTGGTTTATTGAAAACTATTGAATAAACATTTTTTTTTTTTTTTTTTTGCGTTTTTAGTAGTTTAAAACGCATAAGTTGATTATTACTGTTGATTTCTAAAATAGAGTTTTAAGTGAGATAGCTATTGTAAAATTAGCACTGAATAACATTATAAATTAAATATGGCAAATAATAAAGTAGCATTAATTACAGGCATAACAGGACAAGATGGCGCCTATCTAGCAGAGTTTTTGTTGGATAAGGGATATGAAGTTCACGGCATAAAACGCCGTTCATCATCATTTAATACTGATCGTATTGATCATTTGTACCAAGACCCCCATGAGACTGATCTCAAGCTTGTACTGCATTATGGTGACTTAGCAGACTCTATGAGTTTAGTACGTATTATTCAAGAGATTCGTCCTGATGAAATCTACAATTTGGGTGCACAATCTCACGTTGCTGTATCGTTTGAGACTCCTGAGTACACAGCTGACACAGTAGGCTTGGGTGCGCTTCGTGTGCTTGAAGCTATTCGTATTTCAGGTCTTGAGAAAAAGACTCGTTATTACCAAGCATCTACTTCAGAGTTATACGGTAAAGCGCAAGAGGTCCCACAAAAAGAAACCACCCCTTTTTCCCCACGCTCTCCTTATGCAGCAGCCAAGCTTTATGCTTATTGGATTACGGTTAACTATCGTGAAGCCTACGGCATGTATGCTTGTAACGGCATCTTATTTAATCACGAATCACCAGTACGTGGTGAGACCTTTGTTACCCGTAAGATTACTAGAGCATTAGCTCGTATCTCACTTGGTCTACAAGATACACTGTATCTAGGTAATATGGATGCTAAGCGTGACTGGGGCCATGCTAAAGACTACGTTGAAATGCAATGGCTTATGCTACAACAAGATGAGCCGGATGATTTTTGTATTGCTACAGGAGTACAGTGTTCAGTACGTGAATTTGTAAACTTTGCTTGGGGCCAACTAGGCAAAACTATCCGTTGGGAAGGTGAAGGTATGGATGAGAAAGGTTACGATACTGAAACTGGTAACTTAATCGTTGCAGTTGACTCGCGTTACTTCCGTCCAACAGAAGTAGAAATATTATTAGGTGATCCATCTAAGGCTAAGGAAAAACTAGGATGGGAGCCCAAGACTACCCTAGAAGAAATAGTGCATGAGATGATGGAAAATGACATCAATATTGCCAAGCGTGATACTTTCGTAAAAGAGCACGGTTTCAAACCCTCCAGACTTTGAAGAGTAATTAATTTTTCATGAATCTTGAGGATAAAATCTATATTGCAGGACATAGTGGCTTAGTAGGATCCGCTATTGTTAGGCAATTAGAGTCAAGAGGTTTTAGTAATCTCATTATGCGTACACATAATGACTTAGATTTAACCAGTCAAGCTGATGTGCAAAACTTCCTCAAACAAGAAAAGCCTGATTACGTTATTTTAGCTGCAGGAAAAGTAGGTGGTATTTATGCTAATAATATTTATCCAGCAGATTTTATCTATAACAACATGATGATAGAGGCTAATGTTATTAACTCAGCTTATGAAAACAAGGTTAAACGCTTACTATTTTTAGGTAGCACTTGTGTTTACCCTAAATCAGTAGAACAACCTATGCGAGAAGAGGCAATTCTCACAGATGTATTGGAGCCAACTAATGAACCTTATGCACTAGCAAAGATTGCAGGCATTAAACTATGTGAGTCTTACAACCGTCAACACGATACTGATTTTAGGTCAGTAATGCCGACCAATCTTTACGGTATTAATGACAACTTCCATCCAGAGAACTCACATGTTATTCCAGCACTGATGCTAAGGTTCCATCAGGCAAAAGTTAATAATAATGAGGAGGTTGTTGTGTGGGGCACAGGCAAAGCCATGCGCGAATTCATGTATGTAGATGACATGGCAGAAGCATCTTTATTTGTATTAGAGCTAGATAAGGAAACCTATAAAACCAACACCAAACCAATGTTGTCACATATTAATGTTGGTACAGGGCTGGATGTGACTATTAGTGAAATGGCAGAAACCATGAAGAAAGTAGTTGGATTTGAAGGGGCGCTTACTTTTGATACAAGCAAACCTGATGGGACACCAAGAAAACTTATTGATATATCTCGCTTATCTAACTTAGGTTGGAATTACAGTATAAATCTTGAAGACGGCCTTAGAAAAACTTACAAGTGGTATTTGACTGAGAGAAATAAATGAAAGTATTAGTAACAGGTGCTGCCGGATTTATTGGCTCTGCCCTTTCAATCAGACTGTTAGATAGAGGGTACAAGGTTTTTGGCATTGATAATCACAGTGATTATTATGACCCCAAACTTAAAGAAGCGCGATTAGCTCGTCATGCGGAACATCCTAACTATCACCATTTCCTTATGGATATTGAAGATGGAAAAGCTGTCAAAGAACTATTTAAGGAACATCAGTTTGAAGGCGTAGTAAATTTAGCAGCACAAGCAGGTGTTCGTTATTCTATTGAAAATCCACTCGCCTACATTAATACTAATATAGTCGGTTTTGGACACATTCTTGAGGGCTGTCGACATAATAATGTTGGCCATCTTGTTTACGCCTCATCCAGTTCAGTCTATGGCTCTAATACCAAAATGCCTTTTTCAGTCCATGATAATATTGATCATCCTATGAGTCTTTATGCAGCGAGCAAGAAGGCCAATGAACTGATGGCCCATACCTACAGCCATTTGTACGACTTGCCGACAACAGGCTTACGATTTTTCACTGTTTATGGCCCCTGGGGCCGACCAGACATGGCACTATTCAAGTTCACAAGAGCAATGTTGGCGGGTGAAAAAATCCAAGTTTTTAATTATGGCAAACATAGCAGAGACTTTACTTACGTTGATGATATTGTTGAAGGCGTTGTTCGTGTCTTGGATAAACCAGCGAAACCAAACCCGCATTGGAATGGCAATAATCCGGATCCCGCTACTTCTAAAGCGCCTTGGCGTGTATATAATATCGGCAACAACAATCCAGTAGAATTAATGGACTATATTGAAGCGCTAGAAAACTCTCTCGGTATTAAAGCAGAAAAAGAGTTGCTTCCATTGCAACCTGGTGACGTACCAGATACTTATGCAGATGTTGATGATTTAGTTGAAGAATTTGACTATAAGCCTTTAATGAATGTCAAGCAAGGTGTTGAGAATTTTGTGGTTTGGTATATGGAATATAACAAAATTAAATAAAGTATGAATAACAAAAAAATTGCCCTAATTGGCTTAGGTTATGTGGGCCTGCCTCTTGCAATTGAGTTTGGTAAAAAACGCAAGGTTGTTGGTTTTGATATTGATCGATATAGAATTAACGAACTTAAAAATGGTACCGACTCAACGCTTGAAACAACACCACATGAGCTTGCAGATGCAGTTCACCTAAGCTATACAACTAATATAGATGATATTAAAGATTGCAATATTTTTATTGTGACTGTCCCAACCCCAATCGATAAGCATAAAAGACCCGATCTCACCCCTTTAGAAAAATCAAGCGAAGCAATAGGCTCAATCCTTAAAAAAGGCGATATTGTTATTTATGAATCAACCGTATATCCAGGAGCTACTGAAGAGGTATGTGTACCGATTCTTGAGCAACAATCAGGCTTAACCTTTAACCAAGACTTTTACTGTGGATACTCTCCTGAACGAATTAACCCAGGAGATAAAAACCACCGACTTCCAAACATCAAAAAAGTGACTGCCGGCTCCACCACAGAGATTGCCACTGAGATTGATGAGCTGTATCAAGAGATCATTGTAGCTGGTACACATAAAGCAATTAGTATTAAAGTCGCAGAAGCTGCAAAAGTGATTGAGAATACTCAGCGTGATGTGAACATTGCACTTATTAATGAGCTATCCATCATTTTTAATAAATTAGATATTGAAACCGAATCAGTATTAGAAGCAGCAGGCACTAAGTGGAACTTCTTACCTTTTAGGCCAGGACTCGTAGGTGGACACTGCATTGGTGTGGATCCATATTACCTCACCCAGAAAGCAATTGAAGTCGGCTACAACCCAAAAATGATCCTAGCTGGCAGAAAACTCAACGACAGCATGGGTGCATACATCGTAGACCAAGTCACAAAGCTTATGACTAAAAAACGGATCCATGTCGTAGATGCTAACATTCTCATTATGGGACTAACATTCAAAGAGAACTGCCCCGACCTACGTAACAGCCGAGTTGTCGATCTAGTACAAGCGTTCGAAAGCTGCAACTGCAAGGTAGATATCTACGATCCCTGGGTAGATAAATATAAGGCACAACAAGAATACAACATCCAACCCATAGATGCCCCAGAAAATGGAAAATACGATGCCATCATACTAGCAGTCGCACACAATGAATTCAAAGAGCTATCCTTAGAACAAATTATAGCATTAGGCAAACAAAACCACATACTATACGATGTAAAATACCTGCTAAAACCAGAAGAAGTAGATGGCAGACTATAAAATAAAAAACCCTTTTAACTAATGAATATAACAATAGCCGGAACTGGCTATGTAGGTCTCTCAAATGCAGTCCTGCTAGCCCAACACAACCAAGTTATAGCACTCGATATCAACCCTGAGATAGTCGACAAAATAAACCTCAGAGAATCTCCTATCGAAGATGCAGAGATAGAAAATTTCCTAAAAAACAGAAAGATCAACCTCAAAGCAACCTTAAACAAGCAGGAAGCCTACAAAAATGCAGACTTCGTTATAATCGCCACTCCAACTGACTATGACACAGAGACCAACTACTTCAACACCAGCTCAATCGAATCTGTGATAAAAGATGTATTAGAGATCAATCCAAAAGCAGTAATGGTCATCAAGTCCACAGTACCTGTAGGCTATACAGCAAGCTTTAAAACTGATGAATGCAAACTAAAAACTGACAAACTAATCTTCTCCCCAGAGTTCCTGCGTGAAGGCAAAGCCCTCTACGATAACCTCCACCCATCCCGAATAATCGTAGGCGAACAGAGTGAGAGAGCAGAACAGTTTGCTAACCTGCTAGTAGAGGGAGCAGAGAAAGAGAATATTGATATACTCTTCACCAATTCAACCGAAGCGGAGGCAATCAAACTCTTCTCCAACACCTACCTCGCGATGCGTATAGCCTACTTTAACGAACTCGATACCTACGCAGAGGTTCACGAACTTGATACCAAACACATCATCAATGGTGTCGGATTAGACTCTCGCATCGGCAACCACTACAATAACCCATCTTTCGGCTACGGCGGCTACTGCCTACCAAAAGATACCAGGCAGCTGCGTGCCAACTATCAAAATGTCCCAAGCAACCTCATCCAGGCCATCGTAGATGCTAACTCAACCAGAAAAGATTTCATCGCTGAACAAGTAATAAAAAAGCTAACAAACAGTTTAAAAAGCAACATTCACAGCGCAACACTACTAACAGGCACCGTTGGCATCTACCGCTTGATCATGAAAAGCGGCTCCGACAACTTCCGAGACTCATCCATTCAAGGAATAATGAAACGGATCAAAGCAAAAGGAATTAAAGTGGTGGTCTACGAACCAGCACTAAAAGAGAAAGAGTTCTTCCACTCACAGGTCATTAAAGACCTAGGAGAGTTTAAAAAGATCTCAAATGTCATCGTCGCCAATCGTCCTTCAGAGGCAATTAGTGATGTGAAGGATAAAGTGATTACTCGTGATCTATTCGGGAGTGATACATGACGAAAATAATTTGTTATCTACTGTGTTTCTTATTTACCTATTGATATTATATATAATGTATTTTAAATTCCAATATGAACTATAAATATGAAAAATTGGTATTTGATTAAAATTATACCTAGACAGGAAAAAATATAAAAAAACTAAAAAGGTTAAATCTGGCGACAAGGTGATTACTAGTAATCTATTTGGGAGTGATGAATGAAAAAAATAATTTTGGTAACTGGAGGAGCTGGCTTTATTGGTAGTCACCTGTGTGATAAATTAGCACAAGATAAAAACAATCAAGTTTATTCACTCGATAATTACACAACTGGAAGTGTTGATAATCATGTAGAAAATGTTGAATATATTAACGGTTCAACAGTTGATATAGAGTCATTAGTAAGCTTTGTCCCTGAATTAATTTATCATTTAGGAGAGTATTCTAGGGTAGAGCAGAGTTTTGAAGATATTGAAGAAGTGTGGAGATCTAATAAAAATGGTATTTTTTCAATATTAGAATTTACAAGAAAAACAGGCACAAAGCTTGTTTACGCTGGAAGTAGTACAAAATTTGGAGATGGTGGTCTAGGTAGAAGTCAAAGTCCTTATGCTTGGGCAAAAGCCACTAACACAGAGTTAGTGGCAAACTATGGAAATTGGTTTAATATACCGTTTGCTATTACATATTTTTATAATGTATATGGTGAAAGAGAAATATCAACTGGTAAATATGCAACACTGATAGCAATATTTTTAGATAAAAGAAAAAATAATAAAAAGCTTACAGTTGTAAGTCCAGGAACACAAAGAAGAAACTTTACCCATATAAGTGACATTATAAGTGGATTGATTTTAATAGGTGAAAATGGATATGGAGATGACTTTGGTATAGGGAGTCAAGAGTCATATACAATATTAGAAGTTGCTGAAATGTTTGGTGGTGAAATCGTCATGCTTCCAGAAAGAAAAGGTAATAGAATGGTCGCAGATGTTGTGATTGAAAAAACAGTTAAATTGGGATGGTCACCAAAAGAATCATTAAAAGATTATATAAGGATGGTAAATGGGATTTAAGTTTGATTACAAAGTACCGAAAGTTATAGCAGAAATAGGCTGTAACCATATGGGTCAAATGGATATTGCGAAAGAACTAATTGATCTAGCAAAGGAGGCCGGGGTTAAATATGTAAAATTCCAAAAAAGAAAAAACAAAGAGCTTTTAACTGAAGAGCAGTACAATACTCCACATCCCGTAGTTGAAAATTCTTATGGTGATTCTTATGGTGCACATAGAGAATATTTGGAGTTTAATATAGATCAAAATAAAGAGCTAAAAGAGTATTGCGACAGTATAGGGATGGTTTATAGCACATCTGTATGGGATGTGACAAGTGCAAAAGAGATGATATCTTTTGAGCCAGAGTTTTTGAAAGTACCATCTGCCTGTAATAATAATTTTGAAATGTTAAAGGTTCTTAGAGATGAATTCAAAGGAAAAGTTCAGCTCTCAATTGGTATGACAAGTAAAATTGAAGTTGAAGAAATAGTAAATTTTTTTGAAGAAACAAATCAAGCAAAAAGAAGACTTGTAATATATTCATGTACATCAGGGTACCCAGTGCCGGCAAAAGATGTTGCTCTTTTAGAGATAAATTGGCTATACGAGAACTATGAGTCAAGAGTATATGAAATGGGTTTTTCAGGACATCATCTTGGTGTAGCACTTGATATTGCTGCATATACTTTGGGTGCTAGATGGATAGAGAGACATTTTACAAAAGATAGAACATGGAAGGGTACGGACCATGCTGCATCACTTGAACCTCAAGGACTAAAAAAACTGGTAAGAGATTTAACTGCATCTTATCAGTCACTTCAATTTAAAAACAGTGAAATACTTCCAATAGAACAAGTCCAAAGAGATAAGCTTAAAAATAAAAAAATATAGGGATATTCTATTACAATGAGTGAAGTTAGATACTATAAGAATATAAAAATGGGAGCTGATGAGAAATTACATCAGAGAGTTTTTAATGAATTTAATCAATTAGCAGCCAATAAAAATGTTTCTATATTAATTTTAGCTTCTGGACATGCTGCGCTTGAACAAAGGTTGATTGATAATGGTTTTTTAAATATACTGTCTACTGACATTGTAGATAATTATAAAGCTGACAATAAAAATTTAATTATTAAAGACTTAAATAAAAATTTTGAAGATATTAAAGGTAGTTTTGATTATATTTTTGCAATTGAAATCATAGAGCATTTAGAGAATCAATTTCATTTTGTAAGGAATGTTGAGAAACTAATGAATTCTAGTACAGTATTATTTATTACTACACCAAATATAAATAGGAAATCATTAAGACTAAGGTTTTTATTGAAGAATGAAATAGAATTTTTTACCGAGAAAGATCTACATGGAAGTGGACATATTAATATAATTCAAGACCATGTCTTTAAACATAACTTAGAATTATCAAAATTAACAGTGTCTAGAGAGACGCATAATAGAAGTTACTTTTCAAAATCTGATTTTAAAAGTAATGGTATTAGGTTCAAAGTTTTTTTTTTGCTTTATAAATTAATTTCTGGTTTTATTCCAGGCAGAGATAAAGTAGAAAAAATATATATTATTAAAAAGTATAGATGATTCCATATAACTTTGAAGATGGTATATTTGATTATAAAAAATTATCTATCATGTTAAGGCAGTATTGGTTAGGTCTAAAAGCCCAAAAACTAGCAATGTTTAATTTGATACCTATCCTGGTTAAGAGATAACTATGAATATAGCTCTTATTCCTGCAAGATGTGGAAGCAAATCTATTCCGTTTAAAAATATAAAAAATTTCTGTGGAAAGCCTTTGATTTATTGGTCTCTATTAGCGGCGCAAAAATCAAATCAAATTGATGAAATATATGTTGCTACTGATTGTGAAGAAATTCGATTGGCTGTAAATAGTTTTGGATTTTCTAAAGTACAAGTTTATGATAGAGAGGCTGAAAATGCTAATGATATTGCAACCACAGAGTCCATCATGCTTGAATTTATTTATAAAAATAATTTTGATGATAAAGATTTATTACTACTTATTCAAGCAACATCACCACTTACACAAACTAAAGACTTCGACAAAGCATTGGAAAAATTGAAAATTGAAAAATCTGATTCACTTCTAACATGTGTAAGGACTAAAAGGTTTTTTTGGAATAATGATACTACACCATTAAATTATGATTTCAATAATCGACCTAGAAGGCAAGACTTTGATGGAACGTTTATGGAGAATGGAGCTTTTTATATTAACTCTATTGGAAATATAAAAAAATATCAAAATAGATTAAGCGGGAAAATAGCAATATATGAGATGGATGAATATACATCTATAGAGATAGATGAGGAAGATGATTGGATTTTAAAAGAACAGCTTATGAAGCGATATTTTCTGCCGAATAAAAAAAAGCAAAAAATCAAACTATTTTTGACAGATGTAGATGGAACTCTAACTGACGCAGGTATGTATTATGGAGAAAATGGTGAAGAACTTAAAAAATTTAATACACATGATGGTAAAGGGTTTGAACTCTTAAGGAAAAGTGGGATTAAATCAGGAATTATTACTTCTGAAAAAACCAAAATAGTAGAAAATCGTGCAAACAAATTGAATGTAGATTATCTTTATCAAGGGATAGAAAATAACGGCAAGCTTTTAATTGCCAAGGAGTTATGTAAAAAAGAGAAAATTAGTTTAAGTGAAGTTGCATATATAGGCGACGATATAAATTGCAAAGAAATTCTTAGTAGTGTAGGCATTAGTGGATGTCCAGCAAATGCACTAGAAGAAATTAAATCAATCAATAATATAATTCAATTGAATCAAACTGGAGGAAATGGTGCGGTAAGAGAGTTTATTAACCTAATCTTAAAAGAGTATTCTTAATTGAAAATATTATTTATCAAAGAAAAAAGATCAGAAAGCGGCATAGAAGGTATTTCAATTTATCTACTAAATGTTTGCATCGAACTGAATAGGTTAGGTATAGCGTATTTGGTGTTATATAATTCTCGCGATTTATTCTACCAAAAGATGGTGGAAAATAATGTTAAGGTTGAAATAGTTGATTTGCCACCATCGTCCGCTTATAACATATTGCATAGATATTTCGATGTGTTGAAAATACGAAAATTGATTCATTCAATTGTATTAAAAGAACAGATCACAATAATTAATGTACATTTTCCACATCTTCTCTCGTATTTAAAAACTTCATGGGGAGTTCCAATTTATGCACATTGGCATGGAGCCTTTGTTGATAATAAATCTTTAGAATATTTTGATAGAAAAAATATATTAAGCCCAGTTAGTTTAATAAATAATATATATAAAAAACATGTGGTTTATAATTTTTCTAAAGCTAAAAATATAGTATGTCCAAGTATCGCAGCAAAGAATACAGCATCACAGTGTTTCTTAGTCCCAGAAAATAAAATTAAAATAAACAAATATGGATTAAAAACAATAAATCCTAATGAGTATACAAATATAAAAAGTGAACTTGGATTTAAATCAACAGACAAGATTATCTTATCTGTTGGAAGAGAAACAAGGTCTAAAGGAGTAGAGGATTTTTGCAATGTAGCATTATCATTAAAAGAGAGAAAGGATTTTAAATTTGTCTTTTTGGGCGGCTATAGAGATAAAAAATATCATGAACATCTGATCGAAAAGTATGGAGATGTGGTTTCTTTTATGGGGATGAGAGAGGATATCAACAACTTTTATAGATCAACAGACCTTTTCTTATTTTTATCTCACAGGGAATCTGCTGGATTAGTTCTAGCAGAAGCAATGTTTTTCTCAGTACCGCTTATCTCATGGGACATAATTGGTGTGAATGAAATGTTTGTGGATGGACGAAATGGATATTTATGTGAATTTTCAAACATTAACCAAGTGGTTAGCAATGTTGTAAAAGTTTTAGACGATGAAGAACTTTATGAGGTTTTTTCTAAAGCATCATTAAAAGAGTCATCTAAACATACAATTGATCAAAGTGTTGAAAACCTGATTAATTTGTTTGAGAAAGGGTAATAGCAATATGTTAAAAACTATCTTAATTACAGGAGGGTTTGGATACATAGGAAGGCATACCTGTATAGAGCTATTAAGAAGTGGATTTAAAGTTATAGTTATAGATAATAAGAAAATTGAAGTTCTAGAAGAGATAAATAATAAAATATTTAAACTTACTGGTAAAAAAGCAATACTAAATAGTAATAAAATTAACTCTGAAGAGGATGTTAGAGTTATATTTAATAATTTTAAAATTGACGCAGTTATTCATTTTGCGGGAATTAAGTCAGTTTCAGAATTTTACTCTTTCCCTTTAGAGAGTATGAATAAAGAATTATCTCTGGTGAGTAATATACTAACAGTGATGAAAGAATTTAATGTTAAAAAAATAATTTATCCATCGTCAATTTTGGTCTATAGTGAAGATAATAAAATACCTCTATTAGAGACTTCCAAGTTAAATAGAGCCAATCCTTACAGTAAGTGTAAAATATTTATTGAAGATTTATTGAGAGACCTTTTAATTTCTGATAATAGCTGGGATATTGTTATTTTAAGATATTCAAATACCATAGGAATGCATCAAAGTGGAATAATTGATGGATATACTCCTAAAAAACCTAATAACTTAACAAGTACCATCATGGCTTTTCTTGATAAAAAAATAAATAAAATTAAGTTATATGGAAATGATTTTGATACAAAAGACGGAACATGTGAGAGAGACTATATCCATGTAACTGATGTTGCAGAGGCAAACCTTTCTTGTGTTAAATATATATTAATTAACAATATAGAAAAACCTCTTGTGTTGAATATATCTAGTGGAAAACCCTATTCTGTAATAGAAGTTATGCAAGAGTTTGAAAATGTTTTTGGACGCGCAATTAGTTATGAAATTAAGCCTCATAGATCTTCAGATGTGAGTTGTTCATATAGTGATAGTAGCCTTGCAAAAAAAATAATCAAATGGGAGTCAGAATCGACGTTAAATGATATAGTTAAAAGTTTCATTCAGTAATTAGATGAAGCATTTTTTAGATTTAAAATCATTAATTGATTCAGATTATTATAAAAATAATAATCGATTACATTGGCATGTTGAGCATTTAGAATATGATAAGTTCACTAATGACTTATATACCTGGTTAAATAGCATTGAACTATTTGCAGAAGAAAAAGAGATTTTTGATATCTCTAGTGTTTTTATATATACTGAACTAGCAAGCTATTTAACTCATGTTTATGATTTTGTTTACCTTTCTAAGAAGAATGTAAGTCCGATATATTCCAATCAAAGTAATGTCTTTATAAATAAAATATGGAATAAAGAAGTAGTCGAAACTTCCTTACTAATTGAATTAGAAAAAAATAGATTTAAAGTAGATAAACTTAAACAACTTTATTCGTTTTTAGTCAAAATTTTCCCTAAGAAGTATATACGAATGTTGTTGGTTTCACCAAATGACTTAGCGGAACAGTATTTAAATGGCATAAAAGGAATTTCTTTAAAAATTTTCCCTCAGTATTACTTTGAGATAGATACAAGAAGCTCAACTTTTTCAAGAGAGCTCTCTACTAAAGTAAGAGATCTTCTTGTCAAAAAAATAGAATCAAACTACTTTATTCTTAATAATGACCATATAGAATCAATAGTGTTCATCTTAGACTCATACATAGCTAGAGCCTATAATAATATTAGTAGCTACAATGGATTTTTATCGGGATGTAATAAAAATGTAAGCATTATTACTGGAACTGGCAATAGTTATTACAACCGATTACTCTCATCAATTGGAAAAAAAGAAGACGTTGAAGTCATTAGATTTAATCATGGCGGAGAAAGATGTTTTTATGATGATGCACACTTTTGGGAAAATGGGGATTTATTTCAGACCAATAAATATGTTACTTATGGAAAAAAATGGAAAATCTGGCTAGAAAAAATAGTAAAAAATTCAGGAAATAAGATAACAATTAAATCAATTGGATCAGATTATCATAAAGAAATATATAATAAATTTTTTAATAAAAAAATACAAAGAAATAAAAAAATACTATACATACCAAACTCATTTATTGGTGAAATCAGAGTATTTCCATATGCAAAATTAATAGATCCAGTACTTTTTGATTGGCAAAAATATTTAATAGAAGTACTCCAAAAAAACGGTTTTGAAGTGATCTATAAGAAACACCCTAAAGGTTTTTTGCATGAAGAGAATTTTTTAGGGGAATTGGCGACTTATCAATCAACTAAGCCAATGTTAGAAGCTTTAGAAGATGCCGATATGGTTTTATGTGATATGGCTGGAAGTGCATTTACTGAATCTCTCTGTGCAGGTAAAAATATCGTTTTAATTGACACTTTACAGAGACCTTTTGATTTCAGTTCAAAGGAAGATTTACAGAGTGCAGTTAAGATTATTGATGCCTACTGGGAGGAAAATACATTAATGATTGATGAGAAAAAATTAATAGATGCTTTTACCAACTTTGATATTAATAAGGAAAATATTAGAAAAGTAGTGAAAGATTATTATTTAAGTAGTGAATAAGGATAGATGAAACTAGTGTTTATGAAAAAAATAGTTAACAAACTAAAAGATATATATATTTATTTGTATTTGTTCATAAATAAGAGAATACTTTTTACTGATAAATACGGCTTATCATACTATCTTTATTACAATACAAGACCAATAGATACTTTTAGAAAAGGTGTGAGAACAGACGATACAACAGTTTTAGTAACTGTAAACAAACTTATTGAATGTAACTTACAGCTTAAAAATGTTAACTGTATCGATGTGGGTGCATTCATTGGTGTAGTGACTTTAATGATGGCGAATGCATTAAATAAATCAAGTAATAACTGGAAGATACACAGCTTTGAGCCCTTCAAAGAAACATTCATTAGGCTAAAGGACAATATTGATATTACTTATCAAAATAATAATATTGAACTAAATAATGTAGGTCTTTCTGATAAGTCTGGTATTCAAAAAATGCTTATCAATAAAGGTGCACCAGGTAGTAATCAGTTAATATCTAGCTCTTCTGGGAACAGTGAAGATATAGATGAAGCTGAAATTATCACGCTAGATGAATATTTAAATCAGAGATCTATCGAGCACATACTTTTATGCAAAATAGATGCAGAAGGTGTCGATGATCTTGTGTTGAAAGGAATGAAGTCTTATATCGAAAGGGGTAAAGTAGACTATTTTATTTTAGAATATGAAGACGAGCCATCTCAACAAAAGATTTCTAAAATACTGAAAATGTATAAATACAAAGTACATTACATGGTCAGAAATAAAAATTACCTTGTTGAGAGCATAGAAGATTACCCAAAAAATGAACAATCATTAATCAATATTTTAGCTGTATCACCTTTTGCTGATATGAAGCCTGTAAATGAACTCCTTAAATCATGGCAAAAGTAACAATACAGGAAGATAATTTATGGAAAAAATATTCTAAAAACAGTATAACTGTCTTCTATAAAGGTTATTTTTATTCGCACTCAATTTCGGAAATAGTTGAAAATATTTCAGGCCAGTTAATTGAAGATTTTAAAAAAATAATACAAAATATAGATGGCCATTTTGCATTAGTTATTGTTAAAAAAAATCTAACCATCGTTGCAGTTGACAAAATTAGAAGTACACCGCTATTCTTCACAAAAATAGAAGATACATTTCATATAGATAATGACCCAAATAGATTATCAACCAATAATAAATTTATCAATGATATAAATAAAGATGCAGCATTAGAAATATCAATGTCAGGTTATACTATTGGAAATAAAACAATCTATAAAAAGTTGCATTCATTAAAAGCTGGTGAATTAGCTATATTTAATGAGAATTCCTACGAAATATATCAATATTTCAAATATTTTTACAATGCTAAAGATAGTCATTTTGATTATATAGATGCTCTTTCTAAGCTTACAATAAAAATATTCAAAAAAATGTTAGATAGTATTGGAGGGCGACAAATTGTAATACCACTTAGTGCTGGTAATGATTCTAGGCTCGTTGCATCAATTTTAAAAGAGTTAGGAGCTACAAATGTAATATGTTATTCATATGGTTTATCAGGAAATTTTGAGGTTAAGACTGCAAAATTAATAGCTGAAAAGTTAGGCTATAAGTGGTTTTTTGTGCCATTAAGTCATAAAAGTGAGAAAATATTTTATGCATCAGATGAGTATAAAAATTATTTGAAATTTTCCGAAACATGCAGTAGCGTGCCATTTATACAAAGTTTATCTACCATTAAATATTTAAAAGAATCAAACTTTATCGATGATGATGCTGTTTTTATTAATGGGAATAGCGGGGACTTTATTTCTGGATTACATCTTAACTATCTATTTAAGAATGATGATGAAGTTACAGATTTAAAAATTAGAAAAGAAGCTATTTTGAACAGTATTGTAAAAAAACACTTTTCATTATGGGGGCAGCTATCTACAACTGTGAATATTAATAAAATAAAAAAGTCACTATGGAATGAAATAGAGCCACAATGTGGAGCTTTAACAGATGATAATGACCATGCATTCTATGAGTACTCTGAATTTATAGATAGACAGAGTAAGTATGTGGTTACGGGTCAAAGAGCTTATGAATTCTATGGGCATGAATGGAGGTTGCCGTTATGGGATAATGAATATATTGATTTTTGGGTGCAAGTGCCGGCTAAATTTAAAAAAAATCAGTCTCTCTATTCAGATATGTTGAAAAAGAATAATTTTGCGAATGTGTGGAGAGAAGAGATACCAGTTAACAACAAAACAATAACTCCAAAATGGATAATTCCCTTAAGATTTTTATTTAAACTGCCATTTGCTCTATTGGGTCAAAAAGGTAAAGCATTGTGGCACGAATTTGAAATAATTTTTTTCTACTATTGGATGGATAATACAAGAATGATGTCGACAGTATCTTATTGGAGAGTAATTAAAAGTATTAAGAAAAAGCCCCAAAATCATGTTTCATGGCAGGTTGTAGATTACTTACGCAATCATAATATATAAAGTGAGAATTCTTGTAGTTACTAGTAAGTTTCAGCCAGAGTATTCAGGTTCTGGGTTGCGTGCTAGTAGTACATATATTAGGTTGAATAAAAAATATAAAATACAATATGATGTATTGACAAGTTCATTAGAATATTGCGGAGTTAATGATTACATATATGAAAATGTAAAAATTAGGAGAATAGCTGGGTATTTTAAAGTTGCAAACTATAAGGGCACATTAAGAAGAATAGTTGTTTGGTTAAACCTCCCTTTTGAAGTTTATGGTTCATATAGATACATAAAAGGTCGAATGGATAGATATGATATGCTACATACATTCGGAGACTCGTGGGCTGTAGGATTCTATACTTGGTATTTTAGTCGTTTTAAAAAACCAGTAATGCGTGAACTTTGCAATGAAATAAGTACTCCATATTTTCCACTCCCTTTTAGAAGAGTGATGAAAAAGCTATTTACAAGAGATAATATGATGATGGTTGCAATATCTCCAATGCTAGAATCATTGGCAACTAAAAACTCTGTAAAGAATATATGGCAACGCCCTAATCCTATTGATGAGAATAAATTTAATTTAGAAATTAGAAACAAAAAAATGGTTATTAGAGCTAGAATTTCACCATTTTCTAATAAAGATATTGTATTAACTTATTTAGCCATGTTTTGGAGAAATAAAAACCAACTCTTCTTACTTAGAGTTTTATCAAAGTTAAGTAATAATTATAAATTGGTTTTAGCTGGTCCAGTCACTTTAGCGCATGAAAGTTATTACAATGATGTTTTAGCTGAAATAGATAATCTTAACTTGAATGATCGTGTATATATTGTCAATAAGTTTATTGATAATCCTCAAGAATATATAGCAATGGGGGACGTCTATCTTTTTCCTTCACGACACGAAGGTTTGGGGACAACTATTTTAGAGGCGCAAGCGTGTGGAGTGCCGATAGTAATGAATGAATTGCCAGGTATTAGTGACAGGTGGGTAAATATTGGAAATGCTGGGTATGTCTCCACCTTAGATGAGGACAATTGGGTGAAAAATATTCATAAAGCAATAGCAATAGAAGATCATAAGTTGCATGAAAATGCTCAATTGATAAGTAGAGTAGCTGGCAGTGAAACTATAGACAAAGAATATCTTAAAAAGTTTAATGAAATATGTTTGGATTTAACAAATGAACACTAAAAGAATAGCTTTTTTTCTTCAAAATTTAAGTGGTGGTGGTGCAGAAAAATCAGTAGTTCATCTTTCAAACTACTTAGTAAATGATGGGATAGATATAGATATTGTTTTAGTTAATAAATCCTCAGCAGTTTATTTAAAAGAATTAGATACTAAAATAAGAGTAATAGATTTAAATAAGAATAGGAGTCTAAAGTCAATTAATAAAGTAAAAAAATATATAAAAAAAAATAAACCAGATGTTATTATGAGTAGTGTCACACATATTAATATAATATTGGCATTAGTTAAATTAATCTCTGGAAAAACGAAAACAAAAATAGCAATAAATCAAGTTAATCATCTTTCTTCAATAATAAGTTACAGTATAAAGAACAAAATATTGAAAAATTTCATAGTTAGACTTATTGTTTATGTTTATAACTTTACTGATGGATCTATTTCGATGTCTAAAGGGGTTGAAAAAGATCTGTTAGAAAATGGCCTTAAGATTGAGTCTAAATATATCTATAACCCCATATTTTCAGATATTATGCTTAATCAAAGTCAAGACTATATTGAGGAGAACAATAGAAAAACATTTATTGCTATAGGAAGAATGGTTCCGCAAAAAAACTTTTCCGTATTAATAGATGCATTTTCTTTAGTTAATAATGAATTTGAATCAACGCTGATTATTTTAGGTGAAGGTCCTCTAAGGAGTAATTTAGAGAAGCAAATAACTGATTTAGGTCTTACAAAAAATATAGTTCTAAAAGGGTTCGTTGATAATCCTTACCAATATATTAAAAATGCAGATGTTTTTGTTCTAACTTCACTATGGGAAGGGTTTGGAAATGTAATTGTTGAA
Source organism: gamma proteobacterium SCGC AB-629-P17 (assembly GCA_000372785.1). Lineage (GTDB taxonomy): Bacteria > Pseudomonadota > Gammaproteobacteria > PS1 > Pseudothioglobaceae > Pseudothioglobus. The sequence goes on from KB889769.1 coordinate 66,984, forward strand.
AGTTTATCGCTAGGTACTCAGGTGGTTTCTACGGACTGTGATAGTGGTCCGAATGAAATTTTAGAAAATGGAAAATATGGATTCATGTCATTAACGTTTCATAAGTTTGAATTAGCAAGACTTATGATTGAAGCAGTTAATAATCCCATTGACTCAAAGTTATTAATTAATAGGGGAAGACACTTTAGTGTGAAGAGAGCAGCTCTAGAATATAAAGATTTTTTATTGAATATTTGATTGAGATTAAAGTCTAGATATGAATATTACAACTATTCTTGTAACAATTCTCTTCCTCTTGGTCATTTTTATATTACCTATTCTATCATCTCATTTTAGAAAAAATAAAAACCTAATATTTATATATTATTTTGTAGTTCTTCTATATCAAATGGTTGCATTTACTAACGCATTTTGGTTTAGAACAATTGGTGCTGATATGGATGCGAATAGTTTTCATGTTTTGGCAGTTGAGATAAGTAATACTGGTGTATTTCAATTTTATTCAGATGCAAATTTATATAAAAATATAGTAGGTTATCTTTATTGGCTAACCGAACCGTCACTTATTATAGGTGAGCAATTATCTATTCTATCAATTTCAATTTCAATGATTGTTTTGGTAAATATTATAGATCTACTTAAATTAAATAAATTTCAAACGCCAATAGTTTTCGTTTACGCTGCTCAACCCACTATGGTTATGTTAGGAGCATTAACCTTAAGAGAGCCAATAGAGGTTTTTTTATTAATAACCGCAGTATATTTTGGTTTAAAAATGAGGATTTATCCTAACAAAAAAATCCTTAATTTTTGCTTTTTGCTTTTATTTTGTTTATGCATGGGACTTTTTCATAAAGCTTTATTTTTATATGTTGCAATACTAGTTTGTGTTTGTCTCATCTGGAATATCAACAAAACTCAAAGTATATTTATAATCAATAAATATCGATTGTTAATTCTAGTTATAACACCTTTACTCTTAATAACTTTATTTTATATTGCCGGTAATTCAAATATTTCAGGGGCGGAGTTATTTAGGATGGTTGCATCTCTTGATATTTTTGAGGCCATTGCGAAACATCGCACATATACTCCAATAGGTAGAGCAAGCTATGTTGTGCCATTTGACACATCATCATTTATTACAGTTATCTACTCAAGTTTCTTAATCTATATTTATTATCTTTTTACTCCATTTATATGGCAGATTTCAAGCATTACTGATATTTATGCATATTTAGAGTCAATATTGCATATGATTCTATTATATTACTCAATTAAACTTTGGAGATTAGAAGAAGGGCAGACACGTCAATTATTAGGAATGATGCTAATACTATTCTTTATTCTTACTCTTATGTTTGCATTTGGTACTACTAATTATGGGACCGGTATGCGACATAAAATGATGTCATGGTGGATGCTTGCATTAATGGGCGGGCCACTGCTTTATACAAGGATAAGGCAGTTTATAAATTACTAAAATGATTAGAAGCTTAATTCAGACAGTATTTGGTATTCTGACATTTATACCTGGTGTATATAAGTGGAGGGCATCGAAGTTAGGCTCTGGTGGATCATACTCTCCGCGTTACTGTTATACAGTCTGGATGAGGCATATAGTTTTAGCTCATAAAAGTAAATTAAATTATTACCCCAAGGTAGTTGCCGAGTTAGGACCAGGCGATTCTTTGGGTGTAGGAATTATGGCATTATTGCTAGGTTCTAATAAATATATTGCTTGTGATGTAGTGGAGTTTTCGAGTGTCAAGAAGAATTTAATAATTCTAGAAAAATTATTAGTAATGCTTAGAAATCGAGAGCCAATACCTGATGATATAGAGTTTCCTAGAGTTATACCAAAGTTAGATGACTATTCATTCCCACATGATATCTATTCCAATGATTATCTAAAGTTGTGTTTAAGTGATGAGAGGGTTGAGAAAATTAGAGCATCTCTATCAAAACCAAACATAATGATTGAATATAATCATGACTGGACTAAAGATCATGAGATATACAAAAGAAATATAGATATGGTCATCTCACAAGCAGTACTTGAGCATGTAGATGATTTAGAAAACATATATGCAATACAAAAAAACTGGTTAAATAAAGACGGATTTATTTCCCACTCTATTGATTTTAAGAGTCACGGCTATTCATCGACATGGGATGGTCACTGGAATATTTCCAATTGGAGATGGTATTTGTTAAGAGGCAATAGACCATACATGATAAATAGAGAGCCACTTTCCAAGCATATTTCTATTATAAAACAGAATAATTTCAATCTAATAAAAATAGAAAACTATTTAAAAGACTCCAATTTTTCTACAAAAAAATTTAGAAAAAAAATATCCGAAAGTGATAAAAATGTTAGTGATTCCTTCATACAAGCTAGCACTATTAGTAAACAATTAAATGGTAACTGATGAGACAATATCTTAAAGAAATATTTGTATTAATGGGTGAAGATAAAAAGAAACTCCCATGGTTGCTTACATTATTTTTTATTGTTTCTTTCTTTGATATTTTAGGAATAGGTCTTATAGCACCTTATGTCTCTATGGTGATGGAGCCAGATCACGCAATTGATTTTTTTTCCAACTATGTTCCATGGATTGATTGGCCTACTGATTTATATTCATTAATGATGATAATGAGCATATTGTTACTGGGAGTATTTATTGTTAAAACAGTATCTTCGGTTTGGATTAATTATTTGATCATTAAATTTAGCACTACTCTCCGAGTAAGGCTTAGTGTTGAGCTTATGGATAATTATCAAAATCTTCCGTATATCGAGTATCTCCGTCGTAATAGTTCTGAATATATACATACCACACAGAATTTAGTCAGTGAGTATTCTAATCGTACGATACAAACAGGTCTGGGGATGGTAAGCAATGGAATTGTAGCCCTAGCAATACTTGCAATGCTAGCATATACAAACATGTTGGCATTTTTACTACTTGTCAGTTTGATGTTAGTATTTTTAATTGCTTATGATCAGGTATTCCATAACAAAATAAAAGTAATAGGTAAAAAATCCAATCTAGCTTCTATTCAAATGGTCAAGGGTATTCATGAAGGGTTAGAAGGATTGAAGGAAATACGTGTTTTAGGGCATGAAGATTATTTTTTAAACCAAGTAAGAGCTGGCGCTACAGGTGTCGCTAAATACAGCATGTACTCTACAATTGTAGGCATAATACCAAGATATTTGATTGAACTTATATTGATACTTTTTATAGTATTATTAGTAACTTCATCATTAGTAATGGGTGCTAATCTGCAAGAGCTTCTCCCCACGCTTGCTATTTTTGGTTTGGCTTCAGTCCGCCTCCTCCCAATTGCAAATATTATATCAAATGGCCTTATAAAATTTCGCTTTAATAGAGATGGAGTTTCTAGATTATATTCTGATGTAATGAGAATAAGAGATAGTGAATTAGTTCACAAAAATGTTTATGAAGATTTACCCAAAGAACAAAGCATGAGTAAGTCTTTTGAAACACTGACAATAGAAGATGTTTCATTTATTTATCCTAATGCAACAAAAGAAGGATTAAAACATATTAACTTAAAAATAAAACGCGGTGATTCGATAGGTATCGTTGGGGAATCTGGTTCTGGAAAAACTACTTTAGTAGATACGATTTTAGGTCTGTTAGACCCTGCTAGTGGTGAGATATATTTTAATGGTAAAAGTTTAAAACAACAGATGCATAATTGGCATAAGCGTGTAGCATATCTACCGCAGGAAATTTTTTTAATAGACGATAAACTTAAAAGTAACGTTGCATTAGGTATTAATGAGCAAAATATTGATCTTAAATTACTGAACCAGTCATTAGAAAAAGCCTCCTTAGCTGATCTATTAAAAGAGTTGCCAGATGGGATAGATACAATATTGGGAGAAAGAGGAGTGAGACTATCTGGTGGCCAGCGTCAGCGTATTGCACTGGCAAGAGCCTTTTATCATAAAAGAGATATTCTTATAATGGATGAATCTACAAGTGCTTTAGATAATGAAACAGAAAAAGAGATTGTTCATGAAATAAAGAAATTAAAAGGCAGCATAACAATGGTTGTAATTGCCCATAGATTCTCCACCATTGAAAATTGTGATATTATTTACAGACTTCATAAAGGTGAAATAGTTGATTATGGTGCACCAGATGATATGCTAGGTTTAAATAATAAATAATAAATAATAAATAATAAATAATAAATAATAAATAATAAATAGAAAAGTTTTGCTTACTTTAGCAAAAGGTGATTCAACATATATTCCTATTGGTAGAAAACATAGTTTGGAGAATAAAACTAGCAAACCGCTTGAAATTATCGAAGTACAAAGTGGTGATTACTTGGGCGAGGATGATATTGTTAGATTTGAGGCTATTTAAACAACGGAGATTCTGTTTTTAGCGGTTGTTAAAAATGGGAGGATTACATACTAATATTTTTTGAGGTTTTATGATTGTAAATAATTCAGTATATGTTATTGCCGAAGCAGGCCTTAATCATAATGGTTCTGTTGAAATAGCTAAGTCTTTGATTGACTTAGCAGCGAAAGCAGGCGCTAATGCAGTGAAGTTTCAGAAGCGCACAATTGACAAGCTTGCAATTGGATCAGTGCTTAATGCTGACGATAATCGTTTCCCTAAATTTGGTAAGACGTATCGTGATATCCGTGAATTTCTTGAATTTGATATGAAACAATACAGAGTCATTAAGCAATACAGCGAAGACAAGGGTTTGGATTTTATTTGTACTGCTTTTGATACTGAAGCAGTTGATTTTCTCGAAGAACTGGGCGTTAAGAAATACAAATTAGCCAGTCATAGTGCGACAAATATTGAGTTATTAGAATACTTGGCAAAGAAGGGGAAAGAGGTAATATTGTCTACCGGTATGACAGAATTGCAAGAGATTGATACAGCTGTACAAATTTTTCAACACCATAAAACACATTTGATATTATTACATTGTGTGTCGACTTACCCAACTCCTATGGATGAATGTAATTTGAATATGATTCATGTACTGAAAGAAAGATTTAATTTGCCAGTTGGATATTCTGGCCATGAGCTTGGTTATTTGCCAACATTAACCGCAGTTGCAATGGGCGCTATCGCCATTGAAAGACATTACACGCTGGATAATGACATGACAGGCTTTGATCATAAAATGTCACTTAATCCAGAAGGTTTTATTGCCATGGTAAGAGATATTAGAGCCATTGAAAAAATCAAAGGCACTGGTGAAAAAAATGTCAATGAAACAGAATGGATTACTAGGCGCAAGTATCATGTTTCTATGGCATCATCACAAGATATCCCTATAGGTACTGAGTTGACAGTTGACATGGTTGCATACCGTAATCCTGGCACAGGAATTCCAGCTAAGGATGCGCACAAAATTCTTGGAAAGAAAGCCTTAAAAAATGTACCAGCAGATGAACTGTTGAATTTTGAAATGTTTAAATGAATTCAAACTCTCCAGAAGTATCAATTATTATCCGAACTCATAACGAAGAGCGGTGGATATCGCATTGTTTAAGCGCGATCTTTAGTCAAGACTTTGATAATTTTGAAGTGGTTTTGGTTGATAATAATAGTACTGACTATACGGTTGAGGTGGCAAAGCGATATCCTATAACTAATATAGTTACGATTGATAAGTTTTTCCCAGGCAAGGCGTTAAATGATGGAATTCGGGCATCTTCAGGTGATTATATTGTATGTATTTCTTCTCATTGCATTCCAAAAGATAAAAATTGGTTAAGAAATTTATATAAAAATTTCAATATTAGCAAAAAAATAGCTGGAGTGTATGGGCGTCAATTACCTCTTTCATATACTGGAGATGATGATAAGAGAGATTTACTCATTACTTTTGGTCAAGATAGAAAAATCCAAGTTAAAGATTATTTTTTTCATAATGCAAATAGTATGCTACCAAGGTTTATTTGGAATAAGTTCCCTTTTGATGAAAGTCTAACAAATATTGAAGATAGGGCTTGGGCAAAATTAGTCATTGACGCAGGTTATAAGATTATCTATGAGCCTGATGCATCAGTTTATCATCATCATGGACTTCATCAGCATGGCAGTTCTTCAAAAAGATCAAAAGGAATTGCAACTATATTAGATAAACTAGATGAAGAAGATATAGGAGATTTGCCTAGCTCTCTAAAGCCTGAAAATATATTTGTTTCTTCTTTACTACTAGTAAATGATAAAGTTGACGAGCTTTCCTTAGAGATTAAGCTTCTTGAAATGAGTATTAATGAGTTAAAGTCTGCATCATATGTTAATGATATTTATATCGCCTCCTATGACAAAAATATTGCTATTCAGTTTGGAGCGAAATGGATAAATAGAAATCAGTCAGTATTTAATGAAAGCGAAATGAATGTTGAAAAGTTATTATCCTTGTCTTTAAAGGATATTGAGTCAAAAGGAATTTTTCCTAGCGTTATACTTTATGTCAATCATCATTATCCTTTTAGGCCATATAATTTGTTCGATGATTTAATTTCTGATCTTCAATATATGGGCCTTAGTTCAGTTTTTCCATGCTTTGTAGATTATGGACATTATTGGCAAAAGCGAAGTGATAGTAGTTTTATAAAGATTGACTCTTCGATGGATTCTCGTTCAAGCAGAGAGCCAATTTTGCGTGCTTTGTATGGGCTTGGATGCGCAACATCATCTGTTGAAATTAGAAAAGGCAGTATCACAGGCGATAATATTGGCGTAATTGCTATTGAAGATTATAGATATACCTTGAATTCGCGTGAGGGTGGATCAAAAGAAATTATTGAGAATCTTTTAAATTCTGAGAATGAATAACGATAGTGAATTAAGAATACTTGGCTTAACTCTTGCAAGGGGTGGATCAAAGTCTGTTCCAAAGAAGAATATTAAAAAGATTGAAGGCATGCCTCTAATTGGCTACACTATAGTTGAGGCTTTAAAAAGTCAATATTTAACTCGCTATATTGTTTCAACTGATGATGAAGATATACAAAAAATAGTTATTAAGTTAGGTGCTGAAGCCCCATTTCTAAGACCTTCTGAATACAGTACTGATGAGGCTAGCTCAGTTTCAGCGATGCAGCATGCAGTTAAATGGGTAGAGCAACAGGAGGGCGTAAAATATGATTATGTGGTAGAACTGATGTGCACTAATCCATTAAAAACAGTTGAGGATATTGATTTATCTATTGAAAAATTAATATCAACAAATTCAGATTCTGTTATTGCAGTTCACAAACTGGAGGATCATCATCCAATTAGAATAAAAAAAATAATCAATGATAAGATTATTGACTTTTGTCTACCAGAATCACCAGAAACTAGAAGACAGGACTTGAAGCCAGATGCATTTATTAGGAGTGGCTCAATATATGCTTTGAAAAGGGATCATTTAATGATTGATAATTCAAGATATGGCTCTGAAAAAAGTAGGCCATACATACTGCCAGCTGAACGAGCAATAAATGTTGATACTGAAATTGATTTTATGATTGCTGAAGTTCTTATTAAAAAAAAAGAAAATGAACTATAAAATACTTGTAATCACACCGGTAACTCACATTAAGAATGTGCCAGAAGTTCTGAAATCTATTGGCGAGATTACTTTTTTTGATGATCCTTCATTGGATCAAGTTTTAGAAATCATCTCTGGCTATGACGCAATTTATACTAACCCAAACAAATCAAAAGTCTTTATTGGAAGAGAATTATTAGATAAAGCTTCTAATTTAAAAGTAATCTGTACTGCATCAACTGGAACAAATCATATTGATGTTTCTTATGCTAAAACAATTAACATCCCTATCTTGTCTCTTACTGAAGAAAGAAGTGTAATAAATCGAATAAGTTCTACTGCAGAGCTAGCTTTTTCTTTAACTTTAGCAAGTCTTAGACATGTGGTCAAGAGTCACAAAGCAGTTTTGGGTGGTGAGTGGGATTATGAGAAATATATTGGGCGGCAAATGAACTCTCTAACAATAGGTGTAATTGGCTATGGAAGGCTTGGAAGTATTTACACAAAATACTGTAATGCCTTTGATGCAGAAGTTATAGCCTATGATCCGTACAAGAAAATAAATGATCAAGGTGTTGAGCAGGTTCATCAATTAATTGAGTTACTTCAGCGATCAAATGTAATTGCAATTCATGTTCATGTTACTGAAGAAACGATTGGAATGATTAATAAAACATGTTTTGATAAAATGAATTCAGATGTCATAATAGTGAATACTTCTCGTGGCGATATGGTAAATGAATCAGATTTGGTAAGTTTTCTCAAGACGAATCAAGGTGCAAGAATTGCTACAGATGTTTTGGAAAATGAGATAACAAATAGAGAAAATAGCCCCTTACTTGAATATGCAATGTCCTCCGATCAAGTAATTATTACACCACATATTGGTGGAATGAGCCTCGAAGCTCAAGAGATTGCATATGGACATGCAGCAAATAGATTAAAGAATTTTTTTAAAGAGCTTGAAATTTTATGATTTTAGCGGTTTAGAGTGAAAATTAATTTTGATATTAATGAGTCAAAAAGTATTAAGGGTATTTGGATATTTACTCCCACAGTTTCTAAAGACTTAAGAGGAACTATTTGGTCTTCGTTTATTCAAGATTTTGTCGAGAAAAAAATCACTAAAGGACTTCACTTTAAGCATGATAAGTTTTCTTCCTCAAAGCAAAATGTTTTAAGAGGAATCCATTTTGATTATAAGTCATGGAAGCTTGTTACATGCGTTTATGGAGAAGTTCAACAAGTTGTTGTTGACTTAAGAAAAGGTTCAACAACATATCTTAAGTGGCAAGCTTTTACAATTAATCATGAAAATCCTGTAATGGTATTAATTCCACCAGAAATGGGTAATGCTTATTATGTTAAAAGCCCAACTGCTGTTTATCATTATAAGTTAGCTTATAAGGGAGATTACATTGATGCTGATGATCAGTTTTCACTAAAGTGGAATGACCCTGAAATTGGCATTAACTGGTTATCAAAAAATCCAATATTATCGGAACGTGACAAATAGGAGGCATGATGGAAAAAATAAAAGATAATGGAAAAATTATTTCAATAATTTATCGTGATTCTGACTGGGAAAAAGGCTTGAACTTCATAACTCCTGATGAATTATTTGTTCAAGTGGGCTCTTGGTGGTATGACAAAGGGAAAAAGTTAGACTCTCATATTCATAAAGACTTTGATAGAGTTGCAAGCAGAACTCATGAAACTATTTATGTTAAACAAGGTTCAGTGAGGGTTCTTTTATACAGTGAATCTGAAAAATTTATTAAGGATTATATTTTATACCAAGGAGATCTTGCAGTATTTTGTTACGGAGGTCATGGATATGAAATTCTTGAGGATGATACGAAAATTATCGAGTCCAAAAATGGTCCTTTTATTGATGTAGAAACTGATAAAAAGAAATTTAAATAATGAAATTACATTTAGGTTGTTGGCATAGATATATTCCTGGCTTCATTCATGTTGACTTATGTGACATGGATCATATTGATTATCAGTCCAGAATAGATTATTTGCCTATGTTTAAGGATAACTCTGCTTCCTTGATATACTCGAGCCATAGTTTTGAATACTTTGATAGAGATGAAGCTATTTTAACTTTAAGAGAGTGGCATCGAATATTAAAGCCAAATGGAATATTAAGACTGGCTGTGCCAGATTTTGATAGCTTAATTAAGATTTATTTGAAAACAGGAAAAATTGAAAATATTCTAGGGCCCTTATATGGGCAAATGAAAATCATGACAAATTCAGGACAAAAATCTCTTTACCACAAAACACTATACAACTATGAAAGCCTATCTAGTATCTTACTAGAGAATAATTTTTCTGATATTGAAAGATATAATTGGCAAGAGACTATTCATAGAGATTATGATGATCATTCTCAAGCTTATTTTCCTCATATGGATAAAGAAAATGGACTGCTTTTAAGTTTAAATATAGAGGCAAAAAAAAGTGTCTGATGAATTTTTAATGCAAATGCGACCTTGGTTTGGTGATGAGGAAAAGAAAGCAGTTTGCGATTATATGGATGAAGATGGTTTTCTTACAGAGTTTAAGCATACTGAGTATTTTGAAAAACTCATCGCATCTTATACAGGGGCAAAACATTGTGTAGTTGTTAATAATGGAACCATTAGTTTGACTCTTGCTGCAATTGCTGCGGGTATTCAATCAGGTGATGAAGTTATTGTTCCGAACTACACTATGATCGCGACTCCAAACTCTATAAAATTAATTGGAGCAACTCCAGTATTTGTTGATGTTGAGCCAGAAACTTTATGTTTAGATATTTCTCTTGTTGAAAAAGCGATCACTTCAAAAACCAAAGCAATAATCTTAGTTTCTGCAAATGGAAGATATCCACATTCAGGAATAGATGCTTTTGAGCGATTATGTTCTGAGAGAAAAATTATTTTGATAGAGGATTCAGCACAATCTTTAGGTTCATACTATCAGGATGGTAGGCATATCGGAACTGCTGGATTAATTGGTAGTTTTTCATTTTCTGCTCCAAAAATAATTTCGACAGGTCAAGGTGGAGCACTTGTTACAAACTCTGATCAAATTAATAAAAAATTAAGGCTTCTTAAGGACTTTGGAAGGTCAGAAGGTGGTAATGATATCCATCAGTCAATAGGCTATAACTTTAAATTCACCGAGCTTCAGGCTTGTGTTGGCATTGCTCAAATGGCTAAATTGGATTTTAGAGTTAAGAGAAAAAAAGATATATACAAACAATATCAGAAAGAGTTAAAAAATGTGAAAGAGGTAAAGTTTTTTAATCAAGATTTAGTTTCCACAACTCCTTGGTTTATAGATGTTTTAGTTGAAAAACGGGATGATTTGCAGTGTTTTTTAAAGGAAAAAAATATTGGCACTCGACCTATGTATCCACCTATCAATTCTCAAGCTGCATATAGACTTAATGGAAACTATCCTGTTTCATCAATTATAGGTAAATCTGGTCTTTGGCTACCTTCAATGAGCCAAATAACAAGCAATCAAATTATTAAAGTCACAGAGGCTATAAGGGAGTTCTATAATTGAGCCATTCCCAGAAAAAAATATTATATTTGTCAATAGGCGGAAGGTTAAAGTTATTTAAAAAAGATGGGCCAAGTGAGATGTTTTATGGTGGAAGAGAGTTTGTAAAGGATGGACATCATTTTATAATCATGGAAATAGATTCTAATGACTATAAGTTTGGAGTTAATATATTTATTAGAATAATTAACGTTTATTTTTCAAAATTCTTTGGGTTTCCTATTGGCTTTTTTTGGTATATGGCTACTCAAAAAAAAATTATTGCAGAATTTAACAAATATGATCAAATTATTGTTACAACTTCAAGACTTGGTTTGCCCTTGATGCTTCTAAAAAAATTTTTTAAATTAAATCCATATATTACATACATAACAATGGGTTTAGTTAATCGTGATACTCAAGTTTTGAAAGTCTGGCTTTATAGAATGCTAATTTCAAATGAAGTTAACCTAATTGCATTGGGTAGACCTGAAGCAGTATATGTTGAGAGTAAATTAAAAACTACTGTTAAATACATTCCCTTTGGCGTTGACTTAGATTATTGGACTCCATCCGAAGCTTTAAATAATTCCTCTAACTATATATTTTCTATGGGGAATGATTTAAGACGAGACTTTTCACTTTTAATTGATTCGTGGAAAAGTAGTTATCCTAAACTCATCATCATAACTGCTCTACCAGTTAGCTCTAATAAGGAAAATATTGAAATAAAAAAAGGTAGCTGGCATGGGCAAGAGTTCTCAGATAGTGAGCTAAGGGATTTATATAGAGGTGCTCAGTTTGTAATTGTACCAAGTAAAGAAACCCTACAACCTTCCGGTGGAAGTGTAACCTTACAAGCTATGAGTTGCGGGAAAACAGTTATTTATCCAAATATTGAAGGCATATGGGATGACATAATCATGGTTGATGATGATAATTTATTGCTCTATAAAGTTGGCGATTCTGAATCACTCTCTAAAAAAATTGAATATGCATTATCTAGTAGCACCAATTTAATTAGAATTGGCTCATCGGCTAGAAAAACTGTAGAGCGTGAATATAGTGTTAAATCTATGGCTGATAGTATATTCTCTAGTGGTAATAATTTCAATTAGAAATATGTCACTTCTTTCTCAAATTACTTTTTTATTAAATAAAAAGAACAAATTAAAAGCAGTTAAATTATTTTTATTGATGATGCTAGGTATGCTTTTTGAGATAGCTGGTGTCGGACTAATTATTCCAATTCTTGCTGTTATTAACAATAATGATATAGCTAGTAATAATATTTATTTTGCAAAATTCTTGGAATTTATAAATTCTTTTGAATCTTTTACTCCAATTCTAACGGTGATGATTTTGTTTGGATTGTTTTATATATTTAAAGCTTTTTATGTGGTCTATTTATCATGGGAGCAATCTAAATTTGTTTTTTTATTGCAAGCTGAATTGTCAAAAAAATTATTTTTAGGCTACCTAAAGCAACCATATACATTTCACTTGCAAAAAAATTCTTCAGAGCTTCATAGGAATGTGGATGAAACTGCAGATATTGCTGCAGCTGTTAATGCTTCAGCAATTTTTATTAGTGAATTACTTGTCCTAATTGGAATAATAATTCTTTTATTGTTTATTGAGCCCTTTGGAACAATGATAGTAATCATTCTCTTTATTTTTGCTTCTTTGACTCTTTATATATTAACAAAGGACATATTGAAGAATTATGGAGCTCAAAGGCACAAAGACGAAAGTCATAGGTTAAGGCACTTGAAGCATGGGTTGACAGGAATAAAGATAATTAAAGCTTTTGGTTTTGAAGATTATTTTGCTAATAAGTTTGCATTTTTTATTGATAGTGTAGCAAATATAAATAAAAAACAAACAGTTATAAGGGGACTACCGAGAATCCTACTAGAGACTACCACTGTCATTAGTTTGGTTTTTTTGGTATCAGTTTTAACCCTTAAAGACCAGACTAGTTCTGAAATTATTACTATTATTGCAGTTTTTGGAGCTGCTGCATTTAGACTTACTCCATCGTTTAATAAATTAATTGGAAGTGCTCAGTCATTACGCTATGTTAGTCCTGTTATAAATACCCTCTTTAACGAGTTTAAAAACCTAAATAAATTGCCTCAGGAAGGAGAATTGTCAAGAGATAATATAGTTCATCCTTCGATAATTATTTCTTCTTCTTTAGAGATCAATAATGTCTCTTTAAAGTATCCTGAATCGGAAGCATTAATATTAAAAGATCTTAGTTTAATTGTTAATTATGGTGATATGGTTGGAATTACTGGAGAGAGTGGCTCTGGTAAAAGTAGTTTAATTGATGTAATTATGGGGTTAATTCCATTGAACAAAGGATCTGTGAGAGCTGATAATACTGACATTACTGATAATTTATCTGGATGGCAAAAAAATATTGGATATGTCCCCCAAGATGTTTTTTTAACTGATGATTCAATTAGTTCTAATATTGCATTTGGAGTTGAAGATGATTTAATAGACGAAGCTGCTCTTAATTTAGCAATTAAAATGTCGAGTTTAATGAGTTTTATAGAAAGTCTTCCATTAGGTGTCAAAACTATAGTCGGTGAAAATGGTGTTCGTTTATCTGGTGGACAGCGACAGAGAATAGGAATTGCTCGTGCTTTATATAACAATCCATCACTTTTAATATTTGATGAGGCTACAAGTGCCTTAGATTTAGAAACTGAGAAGAAAATTATGGATACAATTTATGAAATATCAAATGATAGGACTCTTATAATTGTTGCTCATAGGCTTGATACATTGAAGTATTGTAATAAGGTATTTGTTTTGAAAAATGGATCTCTTAAGCCAAATTAATTAAAATTAATAGTCTTTAAGTTATTGTTATTTTTCATCAAAGAGCTACAATGTCTTAATAACGAATTTGTATTTATCTACCAAGCCGTAAGTCCACCATCAATAATAAAATTTTGTCCTGTCACATAACTTGATGAATCAGAAAGTAGATATAAAACTATCCCTACTAACTCTTCTCTATCAGCCATTCTTTCCATGGGAACACGACTACTGTAGGCCTTTACAAATTGATCATTGTGATCATTAAACACTCCACCAGGTGTAACGCAATTCACTCGAATAGTCCCTCCCCACCATGTCGCAAGCCATTTTGTTAAACCAATTACACCTGATTTACTTGCTGAGTAGCCTGGAAACGATTTGAAGGACTGACCTTCATAAATACGATGATCAGGTCCCACGACTCCGTAAATACTTGAAATATTAACTAGACTCGCACTAGTGCTAGTAGATTTCATTAAACGGCCTGCTTCTCGTGCTACCAAAAATGTACCTGTTAGATTAATATTTACTGTTTTTTCCCAAACTTCAAGAGGATATTCTTCAAATTCAGCAAATGATTGTCCAGATTCCATTAATCCTTCAGTTGTTGCCGCGGCATTATTAATAACACCATCTAATCCTCCAAGTTTTTCAGAACAATAATTTATACAATCAATTACTGATTTTTCGGAAGAGACATCAACTATCACACCTAATGCATCTATCTTTTGAGCAAACGATAGTACATCAGTCTGTTCTTTATCTGCAATTATAAGATTAGCACCTTTTTTCGCCAGTGCGGATGCATAAACTCTTCCTAAAACTCCAGTCGCACCTACTAATAGGATGCGCTTACCAGAAATATCAACAATTTCACTCATAACAATCCATGTTTTTTCTTCATTAAATATTCAACTAACTGGAAATCAAATTCTGAGTCTATATCTAGACTTTTATCAGTTCCAATATCATACCCTTCAGCGTGTCCACTCAACAAATGATCCCTTTTAAATAAATGATTAGGTAATATTGCATATATGCTAGCCACATGCTCATAAACCTTAGGTGCATCTTGCCTTCTAATGATAGTTGGAACTATTGATTTACTTATTCGCATAGCTCCACTTTTATCAGCTTCCACCAAATTGAAATATGGATTTTTTCTTGCTTTGCATACTGTAAAAACTGTATCAACCCCTCGCTCCCTGGATTCTCTTAGCTGTTTAATTGTATTACTTACATCAGTTACATCTCTAAGTGGATTTGTACAGTCTAAATCAACAAAGATTTCATACTTTTCATTATAAAATTTTTCGCAAGTATTCAAAGCATGTTTCCAAACATCAAATTTACCAACATCCGAGCCTGACAAAGATTCTGGCCTCATAAAAGGAACATCGGCGCCAGTCTGAATTGCGATATTAGCAATTTCTTTTGAGTCTGTAGAAACAACTACTCTATCAATTTCAGGTACAGCTAATGCAGATTCTATTGTCCAAACAATTAAAGGTTTTCCCAGTAGCTGCTTAATGTTTTTTCCTGGCAAGCCTTGGCTCCCTCCACGAGCACCTATCACACAAAGAATTGTCATAATATAATTTCCTTTAGGTCAACTAATGAATTTTTCTTGGAGGATAATCTTGCACCTTCAGCAATACATAAAGCTGCAATTCCATCTTCAATTGAGCAAAGTGGTGGAATTTCTGGTTGTTCTAGACGATTAATAAAATGTTTCATATGAGAAATAAAAAGAGAATTACGATTAAAATCATCTGGAATTTGATCAACCACTGTTGATAAACCATCTTTTTTATAGGTTAATGTGCCTTTTACATAATCCCAACAAAAAACAGCTTTTTGATAGACAAGATCAAATCCTCTCCTATAATCTGGGCTTAACATATCCATTTGTACTTGTCCTGTAGCACCATTAGAATTTATTAAAATCATATTCACAAGATCTTCTGTATTCATCTCTTGGTCACTTACATGGCTAAGACATGCAACAACCTTTTCTACTGGCCCAGCAAACCAATAAACAAGATCTATTTCATGAATAAGGTCAAGCAAAGCACCACCGCCTTTTAAAGTATTAGCACTATAACTCTCTCTATAATCTGTCCCTGGTCGCCAATTTTCAAGTCTATGCCCAACAACTGCACGATAAGTGTATAAGGGCCCATAATCACCTTGTATTATTAATTTGTGCAGTTTTTGAAGATTTGGATGGGAACGTAGTTGACAGCCAACTTCAAATACAAGTTGATTTTTTTTCACAAGATTCAAAAGTTCATTCAACCCTATCAATTTGTTTGAAATAGGTTTTTCAATAAAAATGGCTTTATTCATCTTTGCCGCTTTTAAGGCTAAATCAATATGAGTACTAGTTATTGTTGCTATTACAACTGCATGAGCTTGACTAATCGCCTCATCAATTGACTTATAGACGATAACATCCAACTCATCTTTTAATTTATCTAATAGTTCGGTACGTCTCCTCCAGACTAAAACCTGCACTCCAAGAGACTTAAGGTTATTGATATGACGAATCCCGATTGATCCTGCACCACAAACAAGGACTTTAACAGAACTTATTTCTCTATTTTGCATACAGATCAATATCAAATAGATGGATATTTTTTTCAATCCAACTATAAGTCATCTCTAATCCATTACGAAATGACACCTCGCTTTTCCAGTCTGTGTATTTTTTTATTTTTCTATTGTCTGCCAACAAACGATTCACTTCACTTTTATCTGGACGAATACGTTCCTCATCAGTTATCACTTCTATTTCACAACCGGCTATTTCTGAAAGCAGTTTAACAGTTTGTGCAATTGACCACTCCTCACCAGATCCAATATTTATCACTTCACCTTCAATATTATCTGATAGTGCTAGTGAAATCATTCCGTTTACAGTATCAGTAACATAATTAAAATCACGCGTAGGTGATAGTGAACCAAGCTTAAGTTGCCTCTTCCCGGCAATCAATTGACTTGCAATTGTAGGGATAACAGCTCTTGCAGTTTGGCGAGGCCCAAAAGTATTAAAAGGTCTAGCAATTACCACAGGTAATCCAAAAGATAAATAGTAACTCTCTGCCATTTTGTCAGCGCCTATCTTACTAGCAGAATAAGGAGACTGCCCACTCAGAGGGTGTAGTTCATCTATCGGAGTATATTGAGCTGTCCCATAGGTTTCAGATGTTGAGACATGAACCAATCTTGTTAAGTTGTCTGAATTTCTGCAGGCCTGAAGAATATTTAAAGCTCCAATTATATTGGTTTCAATATAGGATCGTGGTGCATGATAACTGTATGGAATTGCAATCAGGCTAGAAAGGTGAATAACAAACTCATACCCTTTAACAAGTTCTAGCATATGATCGCTATCGCGGATATCGCCTTTCACTATTTCAACCTTTTCCAAAAAATCATAGGGAATATCCTTCAACCAACCTATTTCATTCCAAGAGTTATAGAAGACAAGTGCTCTTACTGTTGCACCTTGCTTAACAAGCTGTTCTACCAAATGACTTCCAATAAAGCCATCTGCACCAGTTATAAAGAATTTTTTTCCAGCAATATTCATAGTTATTTACCTAATTATCTTTAAATTCATTTCTAGCATTTTCTAAATCTGCCTCAGTGCCAATATCTGACCAGTATTCATGAAGAGGAAATACTGACACACTGCCTCCATCACTTATACATTGTTCAATTACATCTGTCATATTTAGAAATTTTTGTGATTTAATATCATTAATTATTTGAGGTGTAAGAACATATATTCCAGCATTACAAAAAAATCTTTGTGATGGTTTTTCCTCTATAGAAGTAATTTTAACTCCTTCATATTTGATAACTCCATAAGGTATTTCAATACGATAATCTTTCGCAGTTACGGTAATATCCGCTTGATGATCTGCATGAAATTGATAAAGATGTGAAAAATCCGATGTAGTCACAATATCACCATTTATTACTAAAATAGGATCTTGGTAATTCAAATCTGGAATTAGACCTAAGGCACCTGCTGTGCCTAACTTTTCTGTCTCATTAATGTATTTAATTTGTACCCCATAATCTTTTCCATCACCGAAGTAATCCTTAATGAGATTACCAAGATAATTAATAGATATATAAATATTAAAGACTCCTATACTTTTTAGGCTTTCCATCTGCCTTTCCAATAATGGAATGCCATTAATCTCAATCATTGGCTTTGGAATATTCTTTGTAAGAGGACGCAGTCTTGAACCTTCACCACCTGCCATAATTATTGCAGCAGCGAATGTTTTTTCATCAACTAAATCTTTTTTTGTAGAAATGTCTGTTTTATATATTATCCTTATAAATTTATTCTCATTGTCTACTAGTGGAATCCCACGAATATTATTCTTAAAAAACAATTCTCTCAATACACTATCTGGCATATCAACCCAAGCAGATATTGGATTAGAGTTCATGACATCTAATACAGAAGCATCTAAAGAATGCCCATCAAGGATATGACGACGTATATCACCATCAGTTAGTGTTCCTAATAATAAGTTGTTCTCAGTAGAAACAACTACTACTATCCTTTCAGAGTTCTTCTCAATCGCACGAATCGCATCAACAATTGAAGCTGTAGGCTCAAGGCAATTAATATTCATCGATACCAACCGTTTTTAGACTCACCACTTAGTGTCATTCGCTTTCTAATAAGTTTTTCATTAATCGGAGTACTCGCTATAATATCGGCTATCTTTTTCCCAGCGTCTCCAAGATAATAAGGATTATCAGTTTCACGACAGGCCTTCCTAAAATCCTTATCTCTAAAACACGTTTGTACTGCACCTAAAATTGTTTGTTTGTCATATTTTACATCAATAACATTTTTTCCTCTGAGCCTCCCCTTCTGACGACTGCCAATATTAACTGTTGGACAACCAAATACGGGCGTTTCCTTAATACCAGATGAAGAATTTCCTACACAGGCAATCCTATACTTGGGATTTTTGGCAAGCGCAAGAATTCCATGGTACATATATCTACCCAAGGAACGATAAACCTGTATACCAGAAATAGATCGAGAATTCATTTCATCAAGTTTATTAGTAATTGCCATACCACCAGCGTCATTATTTGGATAAGTTGCAATAACTTGTACACCTTGATCAGCCAAAGCTTCAAGTGCACCCAAAGAAGTGGAGACTTGATCTGTTGCAGCGTCAAACTCTGTTGTTACCGAATGCTGAGTAAATAAAATAATCGGATTATCTAAATCTAAATTTAAGCAACTAATAATTTCCTCTGGAGAAGCATAATTACCTTCAGAAATCAAATCTATTGCAGGGAAGCCAACTGTATGAACTCTCCAAGATTCCTCTCCCATGCCTAGAATACGATTACTTGCCTGTTGGTTGGTAGTAAAATGTAGATGCGCAAGCTTCGTCATGGCATGTCTTACTGAATCATCCAACGCACCGCCTTCTGTTAAATCACCACCTTCAATATGGGCAGTCGGAATACCCATTTGAGTTGATGCTACTAGTGCCGCCATACCTTCAAACCGGTCAGCATATACAACTAACATATCTGGTTTTAATTTAGTGAGTGCTTTTCCAATAGAAATAATCCCCGAACCAATCGCTTGGACATTAGACTCTAATGTTTCAGCATCCATTTGTATCTTAACTTCTTCATCAATTCTGAATCCATCTTTCTTAATTTCATCTAATGTTTGCCCAAAATTCTTATCTAAGTGAGCACCTGAAACAATTAATCGATAATCCAATTTTGGGTGCATATCAATCGCTTTTAACACAGGGAATTGCAGGCCATATTCAGCTCTATTGCCAGTAAAAACAGCAATAACTTTGTTATTTATATTTGTCATAGTAGCTTCACAATTGATTGCTTTAGTGTTAATTTTGGATTCCATTTATACATTTTTTTTATTTTTTCAATTTTCACCACATTATACGAATGAGAGGTAATATTCTTGATTGATTTGACAGGTCTTGTCTCTTGATCAACTGTTTTCAAGACCATTTCAGCTAATTCTTTAATGGACACGCCAATACCACTTCCAATATTATAAATACCTGAACCGCCATTAATGACCATCATTATTAGTGCATTTACTACATCATCTAACGCAATAAAATCCCTTATTGGCCTATCATTCTGTACATATAAAGGTCCATTTTTTAAAGTTTGAGAAAAAATATCTGATAAAACATTATTTTTAGACATATTCTGTCCAATTACATTGGTTAACCTAGCTACTATTCCACCCGCATTGAGAACTCTGTTTTCATTATTAATCTTCATTAATGTATAACGATCATAAGGCGTTACTAGGGTCTCTTCTATAAATGGCTCTATTCCAATATCTCCATAAACGACGGAAGATGAGCAATAAATTACATTGTTATATTTTTTCTCAAGCAATTCATCCAAAGTTTTTTCCGCATTAACAATAACACTTTCATCAGAATTATTGATAAATTGACGATTAGAATGTTCGGCGAAATGGATTAATATATCTCCAAAAGGAGCTTCATTATAATCAGAAACATGTAAATATGGCTGATCAACTTTAGATCTTGACACAGGGATAACTTCAAAATCTTTCAACAGCCTAAGTTTTTTAACTAATGCACCACCAATAAAACCAGATGCACCTGTTACAACAACTTTATACAACTTCATAACATTTAATCAGTTATATCATCGAATCGTAAATGTCGATCAGTCTGTATATCATTTGATGCATGCTTACCTAAAATATCGTTGAATAAATTTGCCGAAATTTCTCCCGTTCCTGGTCGTTTTACCCAAATATTATTCTTAGTTAAGCGCTGTCCTTTTTTGATATCAGAAATTGAAACAACTGTGGCAAATGCAAAGTCAATGGTAACCTGCTCCTCCTTAGCTGCCTCTTTTTTACCACCTCGCATTTTTGATATCTCTACACTGCCATTAATAAGCTCTGTTAATGATACTGGATCCATTGAATTAACAATATCTGGGCCCACTCTATCCATAGAGTCTGTGAAATGTCTCTCTAAAATTGATGCTCCAAGTGCTACAGCACCAAAACATGCTAGATTAGAGGTTGTATGATCTGATAAGCCAATTATTGCATTCGGAAATTCTTTTTGTAATTCTTGCATTGCACCTAAACGAACTAGATGTGAAGGGGTAGGGTACAAATTTGTGGTATGCAATAAAGCATACGGTACTTTATACTGCTCTAAAATTTCAACTGTTTTTTTCACCGAATCAATATTATTCATACCTGTACTTACAATCATTGGCTTTCCAAATCCTGCTATATGCTCAATCAAAGGGGTATTGTTACACTCTCCAGACCCAATCTTATACGCACAAACTTCCATTCTTTCTAAACGATCTGCAGCCTCTCTTGAAAAAGGCGTACTGATAAAAATTACTCCTTTAGACTCTACATATTCTTTGAGCTTAATTTCATCTTCCTCGGATAGTGCACAACTTTCCATAATTTCATAGATTGATATATCTGCATTATCAGGAATAATCTCCTTGGCAGTCGATGCCATTTCATCTTTCACCACATGAGTCTGGTGTTTTATCACCTCAGCACCAGAAGAGATCGCAGCATCCACCATTTGATAAGCTATATTTAGATCTCCTCCATGGTTGATACCTATTTCAACAATAACTAAAGGAGTATGATCGATCCCTATTTTACGGCCACAAATTTTAATAACTTTATTTTTATAGTCTTTATTCATATTTAAATTTAAATTAGTCAATCAGTAGAAAGTTTAAAAGCAACTAAATCTATCCTTATAGAGATCAAATTATTGATCTTTCCAAATGAAAAAATTTAGAATCTAAGTATCTTAATTAAATTTTACTTCTACCGTTGCACCTCCCCTGGATTATTCGTCAAAATTCTATACATAGCTCACTATTTATATTGAGATCAAACAGAATGCCAACTTTAATATTCATATATACTACGAACTAAGTTATAGGTAATTTCGTACATTTATCAGACATTTTTAAATTCCAGTCGTCCAATAGAGCGCCCAATAGTTTCATATGTAGGCATGCAGAAGTTTCCAAATCAGGAAGTTCACAACTTCCAGTATTTAATATTAACTCAATCAATCGCCCAGTAATTTCACTTTGATCTTCAAGTTTTCCTGGAAATTCTTTACCATCAGATCTTGTCGCAATACCATTTAACTCCTGAATATCCCATTCTATCGCCTCTGTTTTAATACTAACTTGATATTCTATATCATCTAATGAGCTGTTCAAAGTAAGTGAAGAGCCATTACTATAAAGAGCTGAAAGTGTGCCAAATATTTCCCAATATCCATCTCTCTTAGCCTTATGCCACTGTGGATCTAATTGATCAGTTTGAATGGATACAATTTTCTCTCCAGACCACCATACGACTAAATCTAAAAAATGTATTGCATTACATGCTAATCCCCAATCTTTTCCATTTACCATGCAAGTTATTGGTGATCGATTAGGAGTTGATGCAATTATTTCTTGATGCCATTTGATCATTCTACGAGGAGTGTTAACCCATGCGCCTGGATAGTTTTGAAGTTTATCTGATATTAAATTCAACTCGTCAATACTTTGAGCGAGAACTTTTTCAATTACCCAATAACGAATTTCCATTTGATTTGATAATTCTACAATCAAATCAGCCCTACCAGTAGAGTTTGTAGAAACGATTACTACATCAATAAGCTTATTATTCAAATCTTTATGGCTTTTTAGAAACTCAACTGAATGAATATTATCAACTGTGCCGACCTCATTCCAACGCTCTTGTGCCTGAATCAAGGATTCTTTATTTGGATCAATCACAATAATATCTAGTGGTAATTTACAACTGGCCATTCCTTGTAAATATCTAGAACCAAGCTGACCTGCACCTATAATAGCAACTCTATACTTCATAAATATCCTTAACCAATTGCATTGTTTCAATGCTTTCATCTAATGAAACTAACCCATGTGATGTATCTTGCAAGGCTTTTAGAACCTCTTCAGCCTGAATACGAAGACCCGGCTTAAAATCTCTATCCCATGGGTGATCAGGCAGTGGTTCCAATTTCCGAGAGCCTCTTGGTTGTACTGATGCATTTTCTAATGGTCTTAATTCCCAATGTTTACTTTGTGTAGTTACCGTTGCCGCCCAGGGCCCTGGAGCATTCCATACTGCAGTATAAATACCAAGATCGCCTGATGAATATTCAATTTTAGCAACCACAAACCCAGGGGACTTAGGCGTCCATTTCACTATTGGCACTACTTGAGTAATCTCACCACGCCCAAAAATCTTTAGATAATCAATAACATGTATGCTATTGCAATACATCCAATTTTGGTAAACTTCTGGGGGGCGATCTAAAAGAAGAGGCTCCTCCTGATCATAAACTTGAATCAACCTCTGTCCTTCTACTTGTTTAATCTCATCCAATACTAAACGGGTACTGTTATAGTATCTTCGATTAAATGAGACAAACACACGTGACCGATATTTAACTGCAAGGCCTTTAATCAATAATGCATTTTCAAAATTATACCCTGCTGGTTTTTCTATAAGAGATAGCCACGGGTATTGGAATACCTGTTTAGCAACAGAATAGACGCTTATTTCTGATACGGCAATTATAAGTAGATCTGCTTTTGTTTTTTTCATACAAATCAGTAATTGTTTCAGCAACAAATGGAATGTCAAACTGAACTGCCACTGATTGTGCTTTACTCATTGTCCTACTATGTATTCCAACGACCTCTGCTCCATTTATTGATAAAAATACTTTTATATGTTCTTGAGCCATATAACCTGCACCAATTACAGCTACCTTAATTTTTGAGGATAAAATCATTAACTTATTTTGGTTTCGTTGCAATAAAAACTAAACTCATATATCACAA
This sequence comes from gamma proteobacterium SCGC AB-629-P17, assembly GCA_000372785.1. GTDB lineage: Bacteria > Pseudomonadota > Gammaproteobacteria > PS1 > Pseudothioglobaceae > Pseudothioglobus. The sequence continues at coordinate 90,879 of KB889769.1, forward strand.
AGAATACACCAAACGACAACAGATTATTTATGTTCTGATTAAACATCTCCACGATGAAGAGGGTTTCGGTTATCTAAAGATATCAAAATGGTTGAATCAGAGTGAATAAAGACCCATAGAGGCAAAAAATGGTTCAATTCATCCGTTATTTCAGTCTTAAAGAGAAAACACGAGTATGACCTAAGGATTAAACAGATAAGGAATCAACATAACCCCACTAAAATCTCAAAGTTCGAGGTCAATTACTATACTTTTGATTAAATCAATAATTGAGTTAAATTAATTATGAGGTTAGGTTTATGGTGTAACATTATCCAGCAACTCAACTTTTATAACCTGATAAAAAATGAATAGTATAACTCAAAAAATTAAATTATTTTTTGTTGTACTATTTAGTCTTTCCTTCTTAATTAGTTGCTCAAATATTGCTGAAAAAAGTCAGAATCAAACTCAAATTTTAATTGACTATGCATTATATGATTTTCCACTACCAGAAGATTCTGAAATACAAATGGACAATACAGTTATATTGGGTAGTGGTGATTTGTGGGCAGGTCAGATAATACTATTAAGTGAATCCTCTCCTGTTGAGTTAATTAAATTTTTTACTGCATCTGCCAAATCTTCTGGTTGGACACTTGGATCTTCAACTATATCTGAAATAGTTTTATTAGTTTTCAATAATGATAAGAGGATTGCTACAGTTGAAATATCGAAAAGTAAAATAAGTTTATTTAGTTTTTCTAAAACAAAAGTAAAAATAACAATTAATCATACTAATTCTATAAAAGATGCACCAGAATCTATTGAAGAATAATAGATAATTTAAATAGTCAACCAAAACTATTCCACAGTAACCGAGTGGTATTAAAGAAATTCTTGTTGAAACCGTTGTAATTTAACCATTTATCCTGCTAACTAATCAATCATTCCTGATTTAATGCCCCTAAAAATATTACACTACTTGAAAATAGGGCACAATAAATTTGGATATTCAAATTTCTCTGACGACAAATCAATAGCCCTACCAAGGAACTCTCTTGCTACATCGTCTGTAAACTCATTATTTTTGGTGTAACGCACCTCAAGACTTTTGTCTTGCTGAACACTCGACATAGAGAAAATTCGACCGTCTTTTACAGTTTGTACCAGTCCTTCTTGTGCAACCAAAACAGAACGCATAGTGAAATCAAACTGACTATCCGAGTCTTGGAGTTTTGGAACACAGTGGAACAACATGTCTCCACTGTCCAACCCTTTACTCAACATATGGATTGTCGCACCAACATAAGATGGATTTCCATCATACAGTGCCCAAAAGTTGCATGATGAACCCCTATAATAAGGAGATAAACCCATGTGGATGTTGATTGCTTTATTGTCCACCAAAAAATCAATCAACCAACCTTTTATGTAACTTGCACCAAATACAATAAACACATCTGATGAAAGTGCATTACCTAATTGTTTTTCACTTAGAAGGTTGAGGTCACCACCTTTAATAGCAAGTGTTCTCACATTATTTGGGAGGAAATCAACATCTCCAAATATTTTTTTCTCGGACTGAATCACATTACTAAAGTAATCCTGCATTACCTCAGTTTTCTGAAAAAAACCAGAAACTTTACCTGGGAAAATAGTGTTCACTTCACTAACGAAATAGACTGTATCTGCGAACTGTGCAAATTCTCTAGCAAGATTTAGATGTCTTGGTTGATTACTGCTAAATACCGTGACTCTCAATGCTTCATCTCTTTGAAAACATTCGCATGGTCTTCTCTGGGAATTTCTAGTGGACTTTTAATCTCTTTAACACCCATGTTTGAACGAAAACCAATTTGAATACCCATTTCTTTAAGTAAACTTAATGTATCCAAATTATAGTCTCCGCATGGATGAGACATTGAAGTTATCTCTGAAGTTTTTAACACCTTACTTAGATGAGTAAAATTTTGCTGGTATTCTTTCAACTGCTGGTCTGCGGTTAATTTACTCATTTGTGTTGGGTGGGAATAAGAATGTAGTCCGACAACATGCCCATTTTCATGAATTTTCAAGAGTTCATCTTCTCGCATCCACAAATTTTTCTTTGCCTCATTGATATCGAAACCTTTGTCAGATATTATCTCCAACATGACATTCGTATATTTTTCATTGCCCAAATATTGATCACGAAGATATCTAAACCATTTGTCATTTTCTGTATAAAAAGGGAAAGCAGATAAATAATTATCCAGAGAAGAATATTGATTCTGCTGACTCAAATATTCATCCTTATCATTCTGGATTAAAAAGTCAAAAAAATAATTATAAAACTCGTTCACACTATCAAATTTATTAGTCCGAAAATATCGAAAAATTTCCAAAAAATAGGGGTTATCAGAGAACGCAGACGAATATACAAAGAAAAATGCACTAATATTGTTTTTTTTCAATACAGGAAGTGCAATATCATATTGGCATTTTAGTGCGTCATCAAAAGAAAGACATATGTCCGTATTCTTGAGAGTTCGGGACAGAAATCTGCTCTTATATTCCTGTGCATCAAGTATGCCATATCGGTCACTTAACCAACTAATCATAAGGTCAAAGTCTGACGCACTTAGACTTCCTTGTGCAGGTAAATGAAAGTCATCATGAAAGTGATGGAACATTACGGAATGGGTCATAAAAATATTTTGCTTATAATTAAAATTATTATAAAAAGCATTATATATAGTTAATCATGAATCCAAAATCTAATATTGGTAAGTTTCAATTCTGAATGTTTTAATCTATTATTCATCTTCCTATATTTGTAGAAAAACATCCCTATAAGATGACGAGTGTAATCTTTTCCTGTTGGAGTTTTAATATTGTGGGAGTTGAGATAATTTGAAATTTCCTTATTACCTAATCCTTGATTGTGAAGAGTTAAGATGAGGTTATGAATCTCTTCAAATCTTTTTGATTGTTTGAATTTTGTTAATACTTAGGTGGTGAAATTTACATCAAAAGTTATAATGAAATTATCGGGATTTTTTACCACTGGGAAGGGTGGTAGAATTTCTTTAATACTACTCGACCGTAACCGAGTAGTTTTTTCATAATAGAATTATGTTACGAGTTATAGAATATGTTTTTATATGTAGTTTTTGGATGTATTAATAATTATCCCTAGTGTATTAATCGGTATTATTATCAATTTATGTTCAAAAGTCATTTTCTATAGTCTAGGTATTGAAGAAAAGTATATTATGTGATCGCATTATCAAGACTATACGATATGATTTTTTTAGAGATTAATTATACAAAAATAATTAATTTTAATAATAATTTTTTAGTATAACAAATGAAAATATTAGTTACAGGTGGCTCTGGATTTATTGGATCAAACTTTATTAGATATGTGCTTGAAAATACTGAGCACATGGTAGTTAATGTCGATAAATTAACCTATGCTGGCAATTTGAAATCATTGGAAGATGTCTCCAGCAGAAAATCATATTTTTTTGAGAATCAAGATATTTGTGATAAAAAAGCAGTTGAAAAAATTATTATTAAATATCAACCAGATAAGATAATTCACTTAGCTGCTGAATCGCATGTTGATAGGTCAATTGATGGTGCCGAGGATTTTATTAAAACAAATATAGTCGGAACCTATACATTATTGGAAGTTATCACTAATTATTGGAGAAGTCTTGATAATCAAAAGAAAAAGAAATTTGTATTTCACCATGTTTCAACTGATGAGGTTTATGGTGATCTAGAAGATAGACAAGTCGGTTTTACTGAAAATACGCCATATGACCCAAGTTCACCTTATTCTGCCTCTAAGGCAAGTTCAGATCATCTTGTGAGGGCTTGGTATAGAACATATGGTTTGCCAATAGTATTGACTAATTGTTCAAACAATTATGGACCTTATCAATTTCCTGAGAAATTAATCCCATTAGTAATATTAAATGCTATCAATGGAAAAAAATTACCAATTTATGGCCAAGGTGATCAAATTCGTGACTGGTTGTTTGTTGAAGATCATGTAAAAGCTTTGTTAGCTGTTTTAGATAGAGGGGTGCATGGAGAAACATATAATATTGGAGGTAATAATACAAAGACAAATCTTGAGGTTGTATTTCAAATTTGCAATATTCTAGAAGAATTAAGGCCAGATCATCCTTTAGGGGTGAAAAATTATAAAGATTTGGTTGAATTTGTATCTGACAGGCCGGGACACGATAAATGTTATGCAATTAATACATCAAAAATTAAACAAAACCTAAATTTTGAGCCGATAGAAACATTTGATTCGGGTTTATACAAAACAGTTAACTGGTATCTTGATAATATGATGTGGTGCAATAATGTTTTAGATGGCTCATACAAAGGTGAGCGATTAGGAAGAGTATAAGGAGAGATTTTTATGAAAGGTATTGTTCTTGCAGGAGGTAATGGTAGTCGCTTATATCCGCTGACTCAGGCTATAAGTAAACAATTGTTGCCAGTTTATGATAAACCTATGATTTATTATCCTATTTCAGTTTTGATGCTTGCTGGAATTCGAGATATTCTGATTATAAGTGCTCCCAGTGATCTACCTTCCTTTAAGAAAATGTTAGGAAGTGGTGAACAATTTGGTGTTAATTTTAGCTATAAAGAGCAACCTTCACCTGATGGCCTAGCCCAAGCTTTTATTATTGGTGAAGAATTCATAGATGATGATAATGTTTGCTTAATACTTGGCGATAATATTTTTTATGGCCAAGGTTTTAGCGATATTCTTCAACACTCTATGCTTAACAAAAAAGGTGCTTCAATTTATGCTTACCAAGTCTTAGATCCTGAAAGATTTGGAGTGGTTGAGTTTGATAATGATGGAAATGCAATTTCAATAGAGGAAAAGCCAAAAAATCCTAAATCTCATTTTGCAATAACCGGGCTTTATTTTTATGATAATGATGTTATTGAGATTGCAAAATCAGTTCAGGCCTCTGCTCGAGGAGAGCTCGAAATAAGTTCAATAAATGAAATTTATCTACAAAAAAATAACTTAAAAGTTGAAGTTTTAAAGAGGGGATTTGCCTGGCTTGATACTGGAACACATGAATCTATTTTAGAAGCCTCACAATATATTCGTACAATTGAGAAAAGGCAAGGTTTTAAAGTTGCTTGTCTAGAAGAGGTTGCTTGGAGGAAAGGATGGATTAGTGATACTATGATGAATGATTATGCAAAAAAACAAGCAAAGAACGAATATGGGCAATACCTTTTTCAAATTTTAAAAGAAGGGATAGATCCTTGTAATTAAGTATAAAATTGTCTTTCATTGTGAGTCTTTTGACTACTATTTTTTATTCTAAGATGACTAAAATTTATTAATTTAGGAAGTAATAATGTCTAAATGTTTAATTTGTGAAAATAATTTTAAACCTTTTGTTGATTTCGGCAATATGCCAATTGCAAATGCTTTTGCAAAAAAAGTAGTCTCAAAAGATAACTATACTTTTAGGATGAAGGTAGGTTTTTGTGAAAATTGTTATATGGTCCAACTAATTGAACAGCCTGATAGAGAAAAAATGTTCCATGAAAACTATGCTTTTTTCTCGTCAACATCAAATTATATGAAAGAGCACTTTAAATCACTTGCAAACTCTATTGCAAAATTTCAAGGGTTGAATAAAGATTCTTTTGTAGTTGAAATAGGTTGTAATGATGGCATTTTGTTAGAAAATTTTGTTTTTGATGGTATTCCATGTTTGGGCATTGAGCCTTCAGAAAATGTTGCTAGAGTTGCAAAAAGTAAAGGAATTCAAGTTATATCAGACTTTTTTGATAAATCCATTGTTGAAGATGTACTAAGTTCATACAAAAGGGCTGATGTAATAATTAGTGCGAATGTGATGTGCCATATTCCATACATACATTCAATCTTTGATGGCGTAAAAGCATTGTTGAAAGAAGATGGCATTTTTGTATTTGAAGATCCTTATCTGGGTGAAGTGATAGACAAAACTTCCTTTGATCAAATTTATGATGAACATGTCTTTCTTTTTTCTGCCTTATCTGTGAGTACTCTTGCAAATATGCATGAGTTAGAGTTAATTAATGTTGAGCATCAAATTACTCATGGTGGCTCAATGCGTTATACATTAGCCCATAAAGGAATAAAGAAAGTATCAGAGAATGTCTCTAATTTAATTATTAAAGAAAAAAAAATTGGATTAGATAAAAGACATTCCTATGAGGGATTTGCTAAAGATGTTGATAAAATTAAATGTGATTTAATTTTGGTTTTAAAGGACTTGAGGGATAGAAATAAAAAAGTTGTTGCTTATGGGGCAACTTCAAAAAGCACTACTGTTATTAACTACTTTGGAATTACTACTGATTTAGTTAAATGTATTTATGATACAACTCCAATTAAACACTATACTTTTTCTCCAAGTGCTAATATTCCAATATTGCCTTATGAGGAGTTTAGACAAAGTCAGCCAGATTATGTTTTACTTTTTGCTTGGAATCATGCAACTGAAATAATGAGAAAAGAAAAGAGTTATATGGAAAAAGATAAACATTGGATTACTTATATCCCTAAAGTTGAAATTCATTAGATGATTTATTGCTCCAATCCATCCTCGCATTTCAAAACATATCAATCTGAAATAGAGTCTTCAGTTTTATCAGTTATCAGAAGTGATAATTATATTCTTGGGAAAGAAGTCTTGGCTCTGGAGCAACATTTTGCAAACTATATTGGAGTATCTTGTGCTATTGGAGTTGCAAATGGTACTGATGCAATTGAGATCGCACTCAAAGCATTAGAGATTGGACCAGGTGATGAGGTTATAACTGTTTCTCACACTGCTGTAGCAACTGTTGCAGCTATTGAATCTACTGGAGCAAAAGCTGTATTGGTAGATATTGAACCAGAGTTTTATACTCTAGATGTTTCTCAGTTAGAGGAGGTTTTTACAAATCGAACTAAAGCTATAATTGCTGTTCATATATATGGACAATCAGCAGACCTAGAGTTTATTGATGACTTCTGTAAAAAGAAAAATATTTTTTTAATTGAGGATGTTTCTCAAGCCCATGGTGCTAAATTCAAAGGAAAGCATTTAGGAAGTATTGGAAAAGTCGGCTGTTTTAGCTGTTACCCTACAAAAAATCTGGGCGCTATAGGCGATGCTGGTTTAATAACCACAGATGATATTAATTTAGATAAAAGAATTCGTATGATTAGAGAATATGGATGGGAAAATAGAATTAGTCAAATACCAGGAAGAAATTCTAGACTTGATGAGATTCAAGCCGCAATCCTTAAAGTAAAACTTAAATACCTTGATTTAGACAACCAAAGAAGGCGTGAATTGGCCCTTAAATTCTCAAAAAGTTTAACTAGTCTTCCATTAAAACTCCCCAAATTAAGACCAGAAGGGCAACATGTATTTCATCAATTTGTTGTTCAAGTGGAGCATCGAAAAGAATTTATTGATCATTTAATCAAAAGAGGTATTCATCCAGGAATACATTATCCAGTACCAATTCACCTTCAGCCAGCTTACAATGAAAGAATTTCTATAGCAAGTGATATGAGTATTACAGAGAAAGTTGCCCACAAAATAATTTCATTGCCAGTCTATCCAGGGCTTACAAAAAAAGAAATTAATTCAATTATAAGTGCGATATCAGATTTTTTTTGATAACAAACCTTTAACCATATGAAAACTACTAAAAGTTCACTTGAGGGTATAGTAATTATTGAGCCTGATGTTTATGAGGACGATAGAGGTTTTTTTATAGAAACTTATCATGAACAGCGTTATAAGGACGCTGGAATAAAGGATACTTTTGTTCAAGATAACCATTCACGCTCGTATAAAAACGTTCTTCGAGGGATGCACTTTCAAATTAAGAATCCTCAGGCTCAAATTGTAACTTTGATGCATGGCATTATTTATGATGTTGTGGTTGACATAAGAAAGAATTCACCAACATTTGCTGATTGGTTTGGAGTTGAATTAAGTGTAAATGGTAAAAGACAAATTTATATGCCTCCCGGCTTCGCACATGGATTTATAGTATTAAGTGACTGGGCTGATATTCATTATAAGGTAAGTACATTTTATAATCCGAATAATGAAAGTGGCATTTTATGGAATGATCCTGATATATGTATAAAATGGCCAAATGAATCTCCAATTGTATCTGTAAAGGATGAAAATTTAAAATGCCTAAAAGATATAGTGATTTCTTGAATTTTTTTATAAGTTTATCTAGTAATTAGTAGGAGGTGATGAATGAGCTATGATGTTGATGGCACAATAATAGACTTTAATACAAATAAAATACCTCTCCTGTCTATTGTTTTAGACTCTTTTGCAGTAAAGTCTATAAATGAAATTTTTGAAAATTATCAAAATGAGGTAATTTTAGATAGGCTTTATAAGCTAGATAAAACAAAAGAGTTCTCTGAATGCTACAAGAGTTTAATTGAAATCTTGGTGGAAAAGTTCCAAAAAGATGATTTTTATTTTCAAAGAATCCCTTCTTTTAGACTTCATAGAATTAACCAGTCATCTGTTAACTATCATAATGATTGCATGAGTGGGCATGGAGAAAAAGTTATAAATGCATGGATTCCTCTAGTAGACACAAATGAACACAATTCTTTGCATCTTGCTTCTCAAAATAATTCTGTTCGATTATTAAAGCAATTCCAAAAAGAAAAGTTATCACTCGGCGAAGTAAACAAGCTTTTTAAAAAAAACTCATACCCAGCAATTGTTAAGTATGGAGAAATGATGCTATTTAATACCAATAGAATTCATGGAACAGAAATAAATATTTCAAACCAAAACAGGATTTCATTTGATTTTCGAATTTTGCCAAAAGGCGCAGATCCATTTACGAAAACAATTAATGATTATTTCATAAGTAATCTTGGTAATGACAATAAAAATAATAGTGAAATCAGCTGTATGTTTTATGTAAATATGAGAAATCCTCTTATGAAAAATTGCACACATTTTATTCAAAGAGAATTGATGCATGTATATGCAAATACCAATCACTTAAATGCTTCAGGAAAAGAAGAACCAGAAACATATATTGTTGATCATTATCCAGTGATTCATCATTATTTGAAAACTAAGGAGTATAGTCATGTCGTAATGGCAAGCATACTTTGTTTGCCTGAAGACTGTAGCTTAAGGAATGAGATCTTATTGCTAGCAGAATCTAACGAAGTCACCTTGCATTTTAGTCTTGAGAATATTAATAGTAATGACCTTTCAATAAGTCAAGTTGAAGGATATTATGAGAGTGTCGTAAAGGCAGAAAATTTTCTCTAAATTTTGATTAATTTCAATCTTAAGATTTATGACTAATTTTTTTAATAATAAAGTTGTAGTTGTTACTGGCGGCAGTGGTTATATTGGCTCATCTCTAATAAGTTCACTAAAAGGAAAGCCAAAAAAAATTATTCGAATAAGCAGAAAAACTCTTAATCCAGAAAATGAAATAGAAGATTGGCAACTAGATTTATCAATAGATACTAGTTGGCTAAAAATTGTACTTGAGGCAGATATCATATTCCACTTAAGTGGAAATACAAGTATTTATAAATCAGAAGAAAACGAAGAAGAGAGTTTAATATCGACTCTGATGCCAATAAAGCTATTAATTGAATCCGCCCAAAAATTATCTCGAAAGCCTAGAGTGATTTTTGCATCAACTGCAACAGTTTATGGTCTTACTAATAAATCTCCAGTTCTGGAAACATTAAAACCTAAGCCTATTACTAAATATGATTTACATAAATATTTGGCTGAAAAAGAGCTCACTAAAGCAAATGAAGAAAATATTATTAACGCAAGTTCATTAAGATTTTCAAATGTTTTTGGGCCAAGTTTAAGTGAAGCTTCAGAGACTGATAGAGGAATATTATCTAAAGTTGTTAAAATGGCACTTAAAGGTGAGTCAATAAAAATTTATGGAGATGGTAATTTTATAAGAGACTATGTCTTTATTGAAGATGTTGTTGAAGCTATGATTCATACAAGTATAACCTCATCTTCAAAAAGTATTTTTAATGTTGCAAGTGGCGTTGGAACTCCTGTTCAAAAAGTGTTTAATATGGTTGCAATAGAGGTTGAAAGGTTGACAGGTAATAAAGTCAATATTGTAAATGTTGATTGGCCAAAAGGATTACATAGAATTGAAAAAAGGAATTTTACTGCTTCTATTGATTTACTAATCTCAAACTCTGACTGGCGCCCTAAAATATCTTTGGAAAAAGGAATCCAACTCTTAATAAAGCACTATTTAAATGAAAAAACTAGTAAATTTAATTAAACTTCCTAGTTATAAGGAAGACAAGAATACCCTTGTAATAGCTGAAGGGTCTGGACCAGAAGTGCCTTTCATAATTTCTAGAGTATTTAATGTTCAAGCCTCAATGGGAAGTATACGAGGAAAGCATGCTCATCGACATTGCACCCAATTACTGATTTGTACCATTGGATCAATTGAAGTTACTTGTGATAACGGTGTTAATTCAGAAAAATATATTCTTGATAAATCAAATTATGGATTAATAATAAGTCCTGGCGTGTGGTCTGAACAAAAGTATTTAGAAGAAAATACTGTCTTGACAGTGCTTTGTGATAGGCCATATGAGGAAGAAGATTATATTTGTAATTATGAGGAATTTATTAATATTAAAACAAATTCTAATAAGGAGTTAAATTGAAAATTGTTGTAACAGGTGCAATGGGGCATATTGGGTCTTACTTAATTCGAAAGCTTGGTGATCAGTTTCCAAAGAGTGAAATAGTTATGATAGATAATCTAATGACGCAACGCTTTCCATCATTATTTAATCTTCCTAAAGAAGTCAATTATAGTTTTATTGAAGGTGATATTACTCAATTGGATTTAAATTCAATATTTAAAGGAGCTGGTGTAGTAATTCATTTAGCTGCTATTACGGATGCTGCAGCCAGTTTTGGTAATGCTGAAGAGGTTGAAAATAATAATTATATATCTACAGTCAAAGTAGCAAATGCATGCTTAGAGACTAATTCGGCTTTAATAGCAATTTCTTCAACAAGCGTTTATGGAACTCAAGAACTTGAAGTGGATGAAAATTGTACTGAAAATGAGTTACAACCTCAAAGCCCTTATGCAAAAATTAAAATTAAAGAAGAAGAATATGTTGCCAAACTTCATTTCAACAAAGGTCTAAAATCAATCCATTGTAGATTTGGAACTATTTATGGGGTCTCACCTGGCATGAGATTTCATACTGTAGTTAATAAATTTTGTTGGCAATCTATAATGGGAGAACCTATTTCAGTTTGGAAAACTGCTTATAATCAGTATCGACCGTATCTGGACTTGGTGGATGCCTCTTCAGCAATAATCTTTATAATTAAAAATGATTTATTTGACGGCCGAATTTATAATGTTTTGACTGAAAATCTCAGAGTTTGTGATCTCGTTGAAACTTTAAAAGGATATATTCCAGATTTAAAAATTGATTATGTTGATAGTAGAATCATGAACCAACTTTCATATAAAGTTTTAAATGAACGATTCAAATCTAAAGGGTTTGTAAGTTCTGGAAGTCTGAAAAGAGGAATTGGCGAAATAATTGATTTATTAAAAAATTCAAATTCGATTTAAAACAGAAATATTTATGAATAACTTAACTATTCTTCTTACTTTGAGAGAGAGAGCAAACTATACCAAAACTTGGTTTTTAAATAACTACTTTACCGAGGTAAATTATTTAATTGCAGATGGAAGTGTATCAGATGAAAATGAATTATTTTTTAAAAAGAATCAAAAAAATAATGTTAAGTATGTAAGATTCCCAGCTGATCAATGTCTCGAGGATTACCATAAAAAAGTACGGGATGCATCCTTGATGGTTGAGACCCCATATGTGATGACATGCGATAATGATGATTTTCTAAATATTTATGGCATAAAGAAATGTGTTGATTTTTTGGAGGAAAAAAATGATTATGGTTTCTGTGGAGGGAAAATTTTAGGTGTTATTGGCAGTAATAAGGAACTAAGTAATGGTTTATCTACTTATAAACTTAAATATGGCACTACTGTTGATAACTCAAGTCTTGATAATTTATCTGGCGAAAATGCAATTAAACAAATGTTTAGACCCTATAGGTATATCTGGTATTCAGTTTATCGCATTGATATATTTCAAAAAACTTGGAAAAATGTTTATGAGGCAAAACTAGAGAGCGGACATTTAGTTGAAATGATGCAATCTCAATTATCATTTTGTTATGGTAAATACAAAGACTTAAATATAAATACGTATATAAGATTAGAGAACCCTCCAAGCAGTGATGCCTCAGAGGAAAGTGCTTTAGGAGAGCAAATTTGGTCTCATAGTAGAATATGTTTTGATGCTAACTATAGAAGTCAAGTTAAACAAATGGCCAAGCAAATTTCAGAAAAATTAAAAATACCTGTTAATGATGTGACGCATCAGTATGCAAAGTTTTATACTTATAGTCTGGTTGATAAAAACAATTTACCAATTAAAAGTCGACTAACTAAAATGTTTATGAGACTATTAACCCGAATGACACCAAAAGTAAGTATGCCTGTTCTAATTCGTTGTGTAAATTTTTTGATGAGGTGATTTAGAATTTCTTTATGAATATTATTTATGCCGCATCGTATAAATCTATTTTTTTGATAAATCATTTAATTTCTAATAATAATGAAGTCATAGTAATATCAAGTAACATGCCTATTTTGGAATATTGTAAAGCTAAAAATATTTCTTGTAAGCAAATCCAATATCAAAAAATTTCTTTAATAAAACACCCAATCATCTATAGGGCCTTATTAGAAAAAGCATACAAAAGCATTAATTTAGATGGTGACTTATGGTTTACCCATAATAACCATGACTCTTTTGGCTTTGCCCTAATGAAGTTATATTCAGAACGTGGATCTATTGTTAATTGGGTAGATTTAGACCCAAAAACTAAACCAATAAAATTTCGAAGTCTTTTAAAAGAATTATTTATCGATTTTCCAAGAATAATTAGGGTGATTCTAAATATTCTTTTTTTTCGAGTTCTGTTTAATTTGCATTTGAGTCCATCAAGCATTGGCATCACAAAAAAAATTTCTGTTACTCTCTCTCAAAGAAATAATTCTAAAAATCAATTCTATAGCAATCTTAATGTAAAGAGTGAAATATTAAATAATTACTTAACATTAAAACCCGAGTCTTCTTTAGATATCAGTTCTTGCATATTAGTATGGTGTTGGGAGGATTTTCATGAAAAATATATAGATTTTAATATTTTTGAAAAACTCATAAAAGTCTTAAATTCATTATTTGATATTGTTGAATTTAAACCTCATCCACAGTATCCAGTTTATTTAAATACTGAAAATTTAGTCCAGCTTCCTCCTTCAATTCCAGCATTAGAGTTCATAGATGCAAATAAAGTTGTTATTGGTCTTTCATCTGCAGTTCTTATAGAGGCAATCATGGCCGACTGTAAAAATGTTTATTCAGTTATAGATATGTTTCCAGATATCCCAAAGGAAATTTTATTTGATCAAAAAAATTGGTTGAAGGAAGAAATGTTGGAATATAATCTTAATGGGATTATATTTATAGAGGACATAGAGCAGCTTAAAGATTGCTGCAAAAAGACTTTAAATTGAAAAAGATTTTAAAAATTTTAATTCATTTCTTTTGGAAAAGAAATATCCATGGATTGTCTATTGTTAAAAGAGATTGCAATATAGCAAGAACATCTAGAGTGGGGCCATTTTGTGTGATCGATGGAGAAGGCGGCAAAGTAATTATCGGGGAGCGATGTTCAGTTAATGCTTCATCATGGATTGGAGCAGGTATGAGCTCTATTAAAATTGGAAATGACGTCCGAATGGGGGCTGGAGTTAAAATTTCTTGCAGTCATCATAATTTTGATAGAACAGATATTCCAATTCGAGAGCAGGGGATTAAAAATAATTGTGATATTGTAATTGGGAATGACTGCTGGATTGGAATGGGTGCAATTATTTGTCCAAATGTAGTTATTGGATCTGGAGTGATCATAGGGGCTGGAGCAGTTGTTGTTGGAAATATTCCAAATAATGCAGTTGTTGTTGGAAATCCTGCAAAAATTATAAAGTACAGGCACTAATTATGAAGTTTACAATAGATGATAACGGTGATAGTCACTCAGTAAACTTGGGGCTTGCTGTTGGGTGTTTGATAAATCAAGACGCTGATGAGGATAGCAATAAAGCATTTTCGTATTATTCAAATAATAACGAAATAGCTGAGGACTATGATTTTTTTTTTGAAAATTATGAATTTTGCACAAAAATTATTTTCAATATACTCAACTCAAAAGATGACATTGAAGCGTCATATGACTATTGTCGAATTCTAACTTCCCCTTGGGCACTTACATTTACAATGATTGCTCTGGAAAGGTATCAATCTATTATTAAATTAATCGGAAATAATTGCATTGAACTAGAAAATAAAATCGAAAACGCTAACTTTGTTTTAGAAAAAGCCGGTGATTTATTTAGAGAGTCTCAAAGTGATAAATATAATAATTTAATAATTTTTCAAATACTCTCAGCAATTCAAAAGTTTAGAGGCTCAAATCATTCCTCAACTATAAAATGTCTTCTTGAAGAAAATGATTTTGTTTTTGAGCCTTCAATGATAAAACCAAAAAGAAGAGATCTTAATTATAGGTTCACTCAAAAAGTGGTTGACTTTATTAAATATAAGTTAACTAACTTCGCTGAGTATGCGATGAGTCTTAAGGCGCAAAAAAGTTCGAGGGCTCTATTTTTATTACCAGAATTTAGTATTATTGATATTATTAGAATATTTGTCAACCAAAAATCAGCCTTTCAGATTTTGCACTCTGTAAAAATTCCTGCAGTAAACAATTTGAATAACAATCGCGAATTTTCTGAATATTCCAGAGTTTCTGAAAATAATGAACTATTTTTTGTTCTTCAAGAGTTGATTTTAAAAAATCTACCTAGGGAGTTTCTGGAATGCTTCAATCAATATAAAAATAGCGCCAACAAATTAATTGGAAATGAGGTGTCAAGAGTTATTACTCGCTCTCCAACTGACACTAACCCAATAGTGAGGCATATTATGGCCCAAACCTATGATTTGAAAATACTAAGTATTTCAATGCAGCATGGGGGTGCATATAATAATTATGAAAATCACCCATTAGATCTTCTTGAGAGAACTTTAGTCGACAAGTATTTAGTCTGGGGCGGTATTTCAATTAAACCCTCTATGGTTGTTGGTATTACTAGAACCTTTTGGTTTAGTCTTTATCCTAAAAAATATTACAATAATAATGGCAATTTATTAGTAGTAGCGCCTCCTCTTAGAAGGTATTATGCTGGTGATTTTAGTTATCCCATTTCTTTTGTTTTTGCATATCAACAAAATATGCAAATATTTTTTAGGTTTTTAAAAAAAACATTCTATAAAAAAACTGTATATAGAATGGGCTGGGACTTTGGAGCTGGAGAGGCTGAATGGATTAAAGGTATTTCAGCCCAAATAAATATTAGCACAAGAGAGAATGTTAGTCATGCATATAAAGATGTTTTGAGAAGTAGAATAGTTGTCTGTACTTATAATTCTACTTTATGGTTGGAATTGTCAAGAATTAATCATCCATTTGTTTTAGTTCTTGATGGTAGGTATGATTTGACAACCTCATTGAACGAAAAAGTGTTTTCTATTATGGAGGAGAATAATATGCTTTTCTTTAATCCAGAAGCTGCAGCAAAGCATGTGTCAAATTGTTTTGAAAATCTCTCTAAATGGTGGGAAGGGGAAAAAGTTCAATTAACTAGAATTAAAATAAATGATGCATTTTGTCAGTCTTTAAATCCTTATGAATTTGCTAAAAATATTTAATTTTTTTATTTAGATGATATGAAAACTGCATTAATTACTGGAGTTACTGGACAAGATGGCGCTTATCTTTCAAAAAAATTACTAGATGAGGGTTATAAGGTTATAGGCTTAACAAGAAGTTATAACTCTATTAATACAAAAAGACTTTCTTTCTTGGGTATTTTTGATTCTGTCGAAATGAAAGAAGTTGATTTAATGGATTTCACCTCGGTTTTGAAAGTGATTGAAAACTTCAATCCTAGTGTGATTTATAATCTTTCAGCGCAAAGCTCTGTTGCTTTGTCCTTTGAGCAGCCAATTGGTACTGTAAATTACAACATTATGTCAGTATTAAACATTCTTGAAGTGATTAGATTGGTTAATCCATTAATAAGATTTTATCAAGCATCTTCTAGCGAAATTTTTGGAAATGTGATTACTGAGTTTCCAATTACTGAGTTGACTCCACACAGGCCAGCTAGCCCTTATGCTGTATCTAAATCAACAGCATATTGGCTTACCGTTAATTATCGAAATAGTTATGGATTATATGCATGTAGTGGTATTTTATTTAATCATGAGTCTCCTATGCGTAGTGGAAATTTTTTTGTTAAAAAGGTTATTGATTCTGCTATAGAAATTTTGAGAAATAAAAGAAGCACCTTAGAAGTAGGAAATTTAGAAGTAAAGCGTGATTTTGGTTACTCACCTGATTATATGGAGGCAGTTTACTTAATGATGCAGCAACCTAATAACTTAGTAGATGATTATGTGATATGCTCTGGGCGTTCTATATCGCTTAAACAGTTAGTTGACCATGTATTTAATTACCTTAACATCCCTCTTAAAAAGATTATTGTAAAAAAGGAGCTTTTCCGTCCTAATGAGATTTTTGACATTTATGGAGATAGTTCAAAAGCTAAAAAGGCTTTAGGCTGGGTTTATGATAAAGATTTCTTCCAAGTGCTTGAGTCAATTATCGATCAGTCAATTGACATTTCAAACAAGTGAGGTATATAGAAATATTTTCTATTATTTACAGTGTACTTAAAGGAAGTATTACGAATTATTTCTCTTCTTCGAAAATTTATTATATTATCGATCGTTCTGATTGGGTTATAAAGGATATAGGGAGAGAATTATGTGAGTATTTACCAATTCATAAAATTAAGTTATCAACTGTACATTATGGCATTAGAAATTCGATTGTACATTATGGATCAATAACTACTTTTCTCCATCCAAATAAAATTAAAACACCTCATAATTCAAATAAGGTTATTGTCTCATGGTTCCATGTTCTAGATAATGATCAAAGAGTAAAGTTGCTTTATAGGGCAATACCTCTAGTTGATATTTGGCATACCTCAAGCTACTTAAATAAACAAAAAATGATAGATATAGGTATTCCTGAAGAAAAAATTATTGTTATTCCTTTAGGTGTAAATACGAAAAATTTTCTTCCCATAAATATAGGTAATAAAAATTTATATAGAGAACAATTGGGAATTCCTGAAGGATCTATAGTTATAGGTTCATTTCAAAAAGATGGAAATGGATGGGGTAAAGGCTTAGAGCCGAAATTAATAAAAGGCCCTGATGTATTTTGTGAAGTCATTGAACGGTTATCAAAAAGATATAATATTTTTGTGCTTTTAACTGGACCATCTAGAGGGTATGTCAAAAACAGGCTAGATAAATCGAAGATACAGTATAGACATGATATGTTGCAAGATGTTAATAGTTTAGTAGACTATTATAATGCCATTGATTTGTACATTGTAGCTTCTAGAGAAGAAGGAGGACCAAAAGCTTTACTAGAGTCATTGGCATGCGGAGTTCCTTTAGTAAGTACAAAAGTTGGCATGGCTCCAGATCTAATTGTTCATAATGAGAATGGATATTTAGAAGATGTTGAGGATGTTGAAGGGCTTTACAGGTCGGCATGTAAAATTATTGATAGTAAAGAAATTTCTGATAAATTTTCTAGAAATGGTTTAAAAACGGTAAAAAACTATGATTGGAAAAATATATCAGAAAAGTATAAAAAAACCTTATACAGTTGATATTTGATATAAATGCTTCTTAACATATTATTTAGTTTTGAATACAACGCTTTCAGCGTGGGAAATATATATGTTTGTTCACATAATATTTAATTTTGAAGATAGCTCTGCAGGTGGGGGAAACAATTTCCTGGCTTCTTTAAGGGATTATCTGATAGATAATGGCCAATATTCTAATTTCATAGTTGATGCAGATGTTATTTTATTTAATAGTCATCACAGCATTAAGTCGGTCCTAGCTGCCAAAAAGCAATATCCTCATAAGCTCTTTATTCACAGGGTTGACGGACCCATCAGATTGTATAATAATTTCAAAGATAAGCGTGATTTAATAGTAAATATTGTTAATAAATATATTTCTGATGGTACTATATTTCAATCTGATTGGAGCAGAGAGAATAACCTAAAAATGGGCATTCTGAAGAATATCAATGAAGCTACAATTATAAACTCCGCAAATTCTAAAATATTTTACAAAAAGAATAAAGTGAAACTTAATTATGATAAAAAAGTTAAACTCATCGCTACAAGTTGGTCTTCAAATATTAATAAGGGCTTTGAAATATATAGTTGGTTAGATAGAAATTTAGATTTCAAAAGATATGAAATGACATTTGTTGGAAACAGCCCAGTTAATTTTAATAATATTTGTCATAAGGAGGTAATGGATCACCATGAATTATCTGCTGAGTTAAGAATAAATGATATTTTTATTACAGCATCCAAAAAAGATCCTTGCTCAAATGCACTTATTGAGGCCTTAAATTGTGGTTTACCGGCTGTTGCTTTGAATGACGGGGGGCATCCAGAAATCCTATCTCAAGGCGGGGTATTATTTAATGATTCAAGTACGCTTTTAAATGATATTGATAATGTTTCAAAAAATTATAGTAATTATCAAAATAATATTTCAATAAAGAGTATTAATGAAATAGGTAGTCAATACTATCGTTTTATGAATGATATTTATAAAGACAATAAGAAAAACAAATACAGCCCTAAAAAAATCAATTATCTTTCTTTGTTAATGATTAGATCTAAAGTTTTACGGTATAAGCTGTGATCAAAAAATTATTATTTAATAAGTTTGTAGCAACACTATTAAGGAATTTAATATTAAAATTGCATAATTTAACATATAAGTTATCTGCTATTTTTTCAACTATTTTAAATGATGGTGTGCATCCAAAGCACGATATCATTCATTATGAACAATGGTTTACTGATAATGTAGGAAAGCATGATATTGTTTTAGACATAGGCTGTAATACAGGCATTATGGTCAATCGGTTGTCTGAAAAAGCAAAATATGTGTATGGCATAGAGATTAATGAAAATCTTTTTAATGAGGCACAACTAAAGATTCAGAAACCTAATGTAGAATTTATTTGTTTTGATGCTACTATTTATGATTATTCCGTATGTAGAGATATAACAGTTGTAACATTGTCAAATGTACTTGAACATATTGAGCATAGGGTAGAATTTCTACAAAAAATAATCAAACAGATACCTTGGAATAATCAATCTCATAAAAAACTTCTGATACGTGTTCCAATGGTTGATAGAGACTGGATTACCATTTATAAAAAACAAATTGGAGTTGAGTATCGTTTGGATAAAACTCACTTGACGGAATATACATATTCAGAATTTAGAGATGAATTAAATAAAAGCGATATTGAAATAATAAGTTACCATGTGCGATTTGGAGAATTATATGCAGTCTGTAGGGCAGGATAATCAAATGTTAGGGATTTTACATGAGTGATATTATTCTTTCAATTTGTGTACCTACCTTTAATAGGGAAAAAAAGCTGGTTCGTTTAATTAACTCGATAGATATGGTAGAAGAAATTGAGTTGGTTATATGTGACGATGGATCATCTGATAATACTAAGGATATTATTGAAAATAATAAAAATAAAATTAAGACTGTATATGAATATCAGGAAAATCAAGGAAGAGGATTTGCATTAAAGAAATCAATTGAGATGGCTAATGGAAGATATGTGATTGTCATGGATTCAGACGACTATTTTCTTCCGAATGCACTATCTAATATTTGTTGGATTTTATCTAC